>NZ_JAWPOR010000009.1:0-175703 GCF_033344395.1 Vibrio sp. 1874 | reverse complement strand
TTTTGTCGGTTGATTGGTTTCGATTCTAACTGGACGATTTTGATTACAACGAGTCAAAACTGGAATCGAAATCGTAAAGGTTGAACCAACATGCTCATCACTTTTAACGGCAATCTTGCCACGCATCATTTCAACTAAATGCTTGGTTATTGCGAGTCCCAGTCCTGTACCACCAAAGCGTCTCGTGATGGAACGGTCTCCTTGATGAAATGCCGTAAACAAGTGCTCTTGCTTTGCTTTAGATATACCAATTCCAGTGTCAGATATTGAGATCACAAGTTCAGCATCTTGCTCAGATACAGAAACTTTTACTTCACCTTCGTCTGTAAACTTTATTGCATTCCCTATTAGATTAAACAGGATTTGAGATAACCGCGTGGAGTCAATCCAAAATTGTTTGTCATTAGTGACAGTACAGTTGAGTTTAAATTGGAGATTTTTCTTCTTAGCTATTTGTTTTTGCTGAGAAATAACAAAAGTGACAGTGTCTCTTAAATTAATCCATTGTTCATTGAGCTGAAAGCGACCAGACTCGATTTTAGAGAGATCAAGAATGTCACTGATTATCGCGAGAAGTAACTCTGCAGAGCACTCCATTTGGCTCAACGCATCAATTTGTTCTTCTGACAAGGTTGATTGCTTCAGTATATCTAGCATTCCAAGAACGGAATTTAAAGGGGTTCTTATTTCATGGCTCATCATCGCTAAGAACTCCGACTTAGAGCGGTTCGCAAGCTCTGCTTCTTCTCTTGCTTTAGCGAGCTGAGTTGTTCTTACCTCAACGATACGTTGTAACTTCTCTTTGGTCTCGATATCAATGACCGCCCTTTCAATTAAGGGACGAAACCGCCTCAAGGTTTCCTTATTCTCTATGCTAAAGTGCCCTTTCTGAGCTCCAATAAGTAGGATTACGGTTTGCGTTACTTCTGAACGTATACCAGTTAAAACGACCGAGTTTACATGGCTTTTTATAAAGCTGTTTAAGTTAACAAACTCAGCGAGTTTATCTGGCTCGAACAGTAGAATGCATTCACCATTGAGAGCTCTTTGATAGGTGTTACCGTGTAACCAGGATACATTGTCAAATACGCTATTAGTTGATATCAATGTCCTGAAGGGATATCGCTCACCATCGCGAGTCAGTACAATAAAATCATCGAAGTTGATGTACTTTTTGAGGACATTGTTTAATCCCGTAAATATCTCATGCCGATTCTTTGCCTCACTCATCGCAGATATCGCGGAAAGAATGGCCTTGTTTTCATCAGCGAGTAGTCGTTCTCTTTGTCTAGCCTGCTTTAGCTCAACTAACGCTTCTTGAAGCGCTTCCTGTTGATATATGTCTAAGTATTTATCTTTCATAAGGTTTATGGAATATAGCCGATGAAATCATCAGGTTTCCATGTCCATTCTCACCACCAATAAATCTACCTTGCTCGCCGAAAGTAAAAGGGCAAATAAAAGGCAAATGTTCTAGTTCTTGGTTAATTTGTTCACAAACGCTATTCATGTCTTGCATTAAGTGCAACATGGGACCTGCGCAAAAGATATTTATCACTCCAATTTTTCGAGACTCTTCTAATTTTTGGTTAAAAGCGGCATTGACGACTTTTGCAGCGCGCGCAACGAGATGCTCACGACTTCCTTTCATTAATGTGAGCTCGTCACCCTCTTCTATTCGTGTAAACAACTCGATTCCACCATCTGGCGTCTCACGGATCGGATGGGATAACTTGTAATATGGGCGATCATAGAGATGACCTGCGATCCGCCCTAATGGATAAGCACTCGAGTTTGTAAACAGCATATTATCTTTACCTACTTGGTTATCCTGGTGATTTGTCCACCTTCTATAAACATTGAGCGCAGGTTCATTATCAATTTCAAGTAAGCATCTATCGTTGGTCTTGGTTGCAACACCTTTGATATTAGTTGGTGTATGCCCAGCGCTAAAAGCGATATCAACAGGTTGAGAGGAGTAAAAGAGAGTTAAGCTTAAACCTGAAGTTTGAGAGCCTTGGGCGGTTATCACAGACCATTTCCCAGCGATGTTATTATCAGCGGCCGAACCACCAATAATTGGAATTAGAGTTCCAAATCTTTCATCTATAGACGCAATGATTGATTCCTCTTGCCCTGGTGTAGCATGAAGTAGAATTAAGTTTGGTACCTCTCCTACACGGTTTGCGTTCTCAAGGGCCATATCCAAAGCCTTGGTGACGCTGTCACCTGAGTTGTGATTAGAAATACCAGTACCATAAGCATGAGGACCTGTATCATAAACAGCAAGTGCCGCAATTACTGGGCCTGTATGAAAGCCCTGATCTGTCATTACGGCTTGACATGAACTGGCGCCATGAAAAGGCACACCAGGAAAATGCGCAAGAAACGCTTCTCGAATCAACTCAAAATTGTATTCTTCCGTGTAGTAACACATCACGTAAGACAAGCTCTGTTGTGTCAATTCGGACCTGAGCGTTTTTATCGCTGAGTCTTCATCTTTAATATGAGTAAAAACTGATTGGCAATGCATACGATTTTATAATTGGATATCACTCTGCTGTTATACCATTCCAACCAATTTTCTCTAGGTAAGAAGGTGTTAATTTCATTAATAAGTTACGATTATCTCGTGATAGATCGTATTTATAATTGAACTACAACAATGTTTTCACCTTTTTTAAAGGTGATTTTTTTCGATTCAGGCATGATGTCCCATTCTACTGACTTATGCTTCTCGTTGAGATTGATAAAATTACCAGATTGATTTAGATCAATTTTTAGAGTGCTACTTTCTGTCGTTTCGAGCGAAATTCCCATTGAGTCACGATTAATCGTGATTATTTCTCCTTCAATTGTTACATCGCATCGTTCTTTTTGTGAACAGTCAACGCTATTAACACTCTCGTGTGTAAAGGTACGCCAGAAAAATGCGCCTATTAAAACACTGAGCATGATTAAGATTTGTGCAAGTCGCGCCTTTGTTAACTTTTGTGCAGGCATAATTACTAATATCCTTGTTACAAACTTCAAACTTTTTAAATAAAAAATGATTTCCAGAGGTCCAGTAAGGTTACTACCCTGTCATTGAATTGTTAATTCAAGTATAGTGTCACGCTGAAAATGCCACTTTTTATTAAAGTCAGCAATGGAAATAAGGTGATGATAACACTTGAATTCTAGAGTTTACTTGGGTGGTGTTACGACGCAAGTCGTGTTGGAAGTAAAAGTGTAGTTAATTAGAAATTGGAAGCATGCAAATGAGCCAAGTAAAGCAGCTTGAACAAAACTACAACTATACAGTCGTTCGCCAATTTACCCTTGTGACCATTTTATGGGGCATAGTTGGTATGGCTGTTGGTGTTTTGATTGCCGCTCAATTAGTTTGGCCACAGCTAAACTTTGATACGCCGTGGTTGACGTACAGTCGCTTACGTCCACTGCATACTAATGCGGTAATTTTTGCGTTTGGTACCAGTGCTCTGTTCGCAACGTCTTATTATGTTGTACAGCGCACATGTCAAACACGTCTTTTTGGTGGCCCACTCGTTGCCTTCACCTTTTGGGGTTGGCAAGCAATCATCCTGGCAGCAGCCATTACTTTGCCTCTCGGTTTAACATCGGGTAAAGAGTATGCTGAGCTAGAATGGCCTATTGATATCGCAATTGCGCTAGTATGGGTATCATATGCGGTGGTGTTCTTCGGCACACTAGTGAAGCGAAACACGTCACATATTTATGTGGCAAACTGGTTCTTCGGTGCCTTTATTATCACAGTAGCAGTACTTCACATCGTGAACAGCATGGCTATTCCTGTGTCACTTGGTAAATCTTACTCGATTTACTCGGGCGCAGTAGATGCGATGGTTCAGTGGTGGTATGGACACAATGCGGTAGGTTTCCTACTGACCGCTGGTTTCCTAGGTATGATGTACTACTTCGTTCCTAAACAAGCTGAACGTCCTGTTTATTCTTACCGTCTATCTATCGTTCACTTCTGGGCACTTATTTCTCTATATATTTGGGCAGGCCCTCACCACCTTCATTATACAGCGCTACCAGACTGGACTCAGTCTCTAGGTATGGTTATGTCGCTGGTTCTATTTGCTCCTTCTTGGGGTGGTATGATCAACGGTATTATGACGTTATCTGGTGCATGGCATAAGCTTCGTTATGACCCTATCCTACGTTTCCTAATCGTTTCACTGTCGTTCTACGGTATGTCTACCTTTGAAGGCCCGATGATGTCGATTAAGACGGTTAACGCACTTTCTCACTACACAGACTGGACCATTGGTCACGTTCACTCTGGTGCGTTAGGTTGGGTTGCGATGGTTTCTATCGGCTCTGTATATCACTTGGTACCTCGCCTATTTGGCCAAGAGCGTATGTACTCTGTTGGTCTAGTTAATGTGCATTTCTGGCTAGCAACAATCGGTACCGTTCTTTACATCGTTGCGATGTGGATCTCTGGTGTAATGCAAGGTCTTATGTGGCGCGCGGTTAACTCTGACGGTACGCTAACTTACAGTTTTGTTGAATCTGTAGAAGCGTCTTATCCGTTCTACTTTGTACGTTTCCTTGGCGGATTTATCTTCCTATCTGGTATGTTCCTAATGGCATACAACACGTACAAAACGGTAAGTGCACCTAAAGAAAGCCTAAAAGCTATCCCACATCCGGCATAAGGAGATTTAAGAATGAGTAATAATTCTAATAATCGCCATGAAATCTTAGAACGTAATGTCGGTTTGTTGGCTATTTTTATCGTGTTTGCTATCAGTTGGGGTGCTCTTGTAGAGATCACTCCTCTGATTTTCCAAAAGCAAACGACTGAACCTGTAGAAAATCTGCGCGCTTACACTCCTTTGGAGATGGAAGGCCGTGATATCTACATCCGTGAAGGTTGTAACGTCTGTCACAGCCAGATGGTTCGTCCTTTCCGCTCAGAGACTGAACGTTACGGTCACTACTCTGTTGCTGGTGAGAGTGTTTGGGAACACCCATTCCTTTGGGGCTCTAAGCGTACAGGCCCGGATTTAGCTCGTGTTGGTGGTCGTTATTCTGACGAATGGCACCGTGTTCACCTGTTAGATCCTCGTGAGCTTGTACCTGAGTCAAACATGCCAGGTTTCCCGTGGCTAGCTGAAAACGTTTTAGACGGTAAGCTAACTCAGAAGAAACTTGAGCTATTTCGTGATCAGTTCGGCGTTCCATACACTGATGAAGAGATCGCGAATTCGGCTAAAGAAGTAGAAGGTAAAACAGAGATGGATGCAATCATCGCTTACCTTCAGTCTCTTGGTCATGCAATGAAGTAAGGGGATCATATGGATTTCGGTACAATTCATAGTATTTATACCGTTGTACTCTTCGCTAGTTTTATTGGCATCGTATGGTGGGCATTTAGTAAAAAGCGTAAAGCACGCTTTGAAGAAGATGCCAACTTGGTGTTTGCTGACGAAGAACAAAAGACCCCTAATAACCAAGGAGTGAAGAAGTAATGACTACATTCTGGAGTCTCTGGATTATCGTGATTACTGTCGGTACGCTAGTAGGCTGTGCGATTCTCCTGACTTGGTGCGCTAAAGATAAAATGGGCGTCGAGGAAGGGGAAGACATGGGCCACGAGTACGATGGTATTCGCGAGCTAAACAACCCTCTACCAAAGTGGTGGACTTACCTGTTTGTAAGCACATTTGTGTTCGCAGCAGTTTACCTTGCCCTATTCCCAGGTCTAGGTAGCTTCAAGGGCTTTTTAAACTGGCAGAGTTCGGCTCAAACCGTTCGCTCACTAGAAGAGTCAAAAGAAGCCATCGCTGCAGCACAAGAGAACAAGCAACTAAACCAATATGCAAAAGAACTGGATGATGCCGACGCTTACTTCGGCGAAGCATTCCGTAAACTTGCGCACAATGACAGTGGTCTACGCCCAATTCCTGAAATTGCGCAAGATCCTGAAGCATTAAAAGTTGGTCAGCGTTTGTTTTTGCAAAACTGTTCTCAATGCCATGGCTCTGATGCACGTGGTCAGAAAGGCTTCCCTAACCTGACTGATGATGCATGGCTATATGGTGGCGAGCCAGCAGCGATCGTTACAACCATCATGCACGGCCGTATTGGTCAAATGCCAGCATGGAAAGATGCCCTTGGTGAGCAAGGTGTTCAAGAAGTTGTAAGTTACACACTTAGTTTATCTGGTCGTAAAGTAAATGCTCGTGAAGCCGCGGCAGGTAAAGCACGCTTCGTAGTGTGTGCTGCTTGTCATGGTACCGATGGTAAGGGTAACCCTGCAGTCGGTGCGCCTGACCTTACAGACCAAGACTGGTTATTTGGTGACTCTCGTGCAGCTGTAACAGAAACCGTAATGAACGGACGCTCAGGCGTAATGCCTGCGTGGAAAGACATTTTGGGTGAAGATAAAGTTCAGCTCGTTGCCTCATATGTCTGGAGTTTAAGTAACTCAGAGAGTAAGTAACTGAGATATTACGTAACATAGCAATAACAGCCCCTTTCATAGGGGCTGTCTTTCCTTTAAATTTAACGCCTTACATTTTTTCATTTAGCTGTTGAGAACTTTTTTATGGTAAAGCCTTGGTATAAACAATTTTGGCCGTGGTTCCTAATCATCCTTCCTCTTACTGTCGTAGTTTGGACTGTGATTACTGTGGTCGTTTTCTCGAACAACTCTGTTTCTTTAGTCGCCGAGGATTACTATAAAAAAGGCAAAGGCATTAATATCGACATTAGTAAAATGAATGTCGCTCGTGACCTAGGTCTTAACGCTGAGATTTCCTCTGAAAATAACAATGTTGTGATTGTTTTCGCTAAAGGGAAGCTACCTCATTACCCTGCTCTAACGGCCACTTTCACTCATCGTACTCTTCCTGATCGTGACTTCACAAAGCTTGTAACAGCGGATGCATCTGGTAATTACCGACTAAAAGCTGAGGAATCTATTCAAGGACCATGGTTTGTTGAACTACAACCACACGACAAGCAATGGATGATCCAAGGTAAAGTTGAGTTTCCTGCCTCTTCAACACCGTTAATGAAGTAAGCATATGTGTAAATCCTGTTATCACTGCGGTGAAGATGTACCAGCCAACACGGATTTCAAAGTAGAAATATTGGGTGAAATTCGCGACATGTGTTGTCCGGGCTGCGAAACTGTGGCGCAGACTATTGTCGATAGTGGTCTTGTATCATATTACCAATACCGCACTGCGCCTGCAGAAAAGGCAGATCTAGTACCAGAGCAACTCCAAGCTTTAATTCATTATGACAATGCGGATGTACAATCTGAATTCGTACGAAATCGCGAAAATGTTTCTGAAGTAACCCTTTCTTTGGAAGGCGTTTCATGTGCCGCTTGTGCGTGGTTAATCGAAAAGCAAGTTTCTAATACGGCCGGGTTGGTATCTATCCGTGTTAATACAACCACCAATCGAGCGTTACTAGCCTGGGATAAAACTCAGGTACGGTTAAGCGAGCTCCTTTCCGTTATTCATAAACTTGGTTACAAAGCTGCACCTTTTGAAGCAGATAAGCAAGAAGCCTCTTACCATCGAATGATGAAGCAATATCTATATCGGCTAGGTATTGCAGGTTTAGCAACCATGCAGGTCATGATGCTCGCCGTTGCACTGTATCTCGAAGTCTTTGGTGATTTAGAGCCAGAGTTTAAAAGTTACTTTCGTTGGGTAAGTTTGATTTTTGCTACTCCTGTTTTGCTTTATTCCGCTCTTCCATTTTACTTAAACGCATGGCGCAGTATCAAAGGCCGAACCCTTGGTATGGATGTCCCGGTTTCTATCGCGTTGATCTTTGCCTATGTTGCAAGTTTAGTTGCAACAGTAACTGAACAAGGCGAAGTCTTCTTTGAATCTATCTCGATGTTTACCTTCTTTTTGTTAGTAGGTCGATTCTTAGAGATGCGCGCTCGTCGCAAAGCTGCTGCTGCGAGTGGTAACCTTCTTAAGTTGATTCCTGCAATTGCTACAACGCTGGACGGTGATCAGATACCCGTGAAGACGCTAAAAGTTGGCGATCGTATTCGCGTTCTACCTGGTGAACATATCCCCGCTGACGGTAAAGTTATTTCAGGCCGTATTCATATTGATGAATCCATGTTAACGGGTGAGTCAGTGCACGTTGTGAAACGAGAAGGCGATGTCGTCTATGCGGGAACGCTAAACGGAGACGAATCATTTGAACTTGAGGTAGTAAGCTCAAAGGCCGATTCAATGATTTCTAACATCGTGCGTTTACAAGATGAAGCTCAACACTCCAAACCTAAAATTGCGGAAATTGCAGACATTGTCGCCCGTTACTTTGTTGGTGTGATTCTTATTATCTCTGCTGGTACTTGGTTTTACTGGCATCAAACAAAACCAGATGATGCGTTTTGGATCATGCTGTCTGTGTTAGTCGCTACATGCCCATGTGCGCTATCTCTGGCTACTCCGACCGCTCTCACTTGTGCTACCTCTAGAATGGGTAATTTTGGCATTTTGCTTCGTAAAGGCCATGTGTTTGAGACACTATGTAAGATCAACCACTTAGTTGTAGATAAAACAGGCACTCTAACGAAAGGTGATATTGAGATCTGTGAAACAAAGGTACTTAGTGATCTCCCACAGAAAGATTGTCTATCACTAGCTGCAGCTTTAGAGGCTCATGCAAACCACCCTATCGCTCGTTCTTTTGCAACTTACACCAATGATGACTTTATCGTGTCTGACGTGCAAAACGTGATTGGTTCAGGGATTGAGGGTATGTGGAATGGCAAAATCGTTAAGATAGGTAGTGCTGCTTTTGTTCAAGGCAAAGAAAGTGGTGAAAGCCAGGCGGTCTATCTGTCGGTTGGTGGCAAGCATGTCGCTAGCTTTTACTACCGCGACCCTATCCGAAAAGAAAGCAAAGCCTTTATTCAACGTTTTGCTGACGCTGGAATTAAGACAACCCTGCTAACTGGTGATTCTCTCTCAAACGCCCAACCAGTGGCGAATGAAATTGGTATCGATCACATCGTCGCGTCAGCAAAGCCAGAAGATAAGCTTGCATACCTTAAGAGCTTGGACGAAAACAGTATCACTATGATGGTTGGTGATGGAATCAATGACGCGCCGACTCTCGCCGGAGCTCACCTTTCTGTCGCAATGGGCGGTGGTACAGATGTCGCTAAAGCTTCTGCAGATATGACGTTACTTGGGGATAATCTCGAAAAGCTACTAGAAGCACGTTTGCTTGCACTGCGTACAAGAAAGATTATTCGAGAAAACTTGGCTTGGTCTTTGGGTTACAACCTGTTAATTTTGCCTTTGGCGGTCGCAGGTTTAGTGGCTCCCTACATTGCAGTAGTTGGCATGTCTGCAAGCTCAATTATCGTTGTATCTAACTCTTTGCGCCTGCTCAAAGAGAAATAAGTAGAGAAAGCAAACATGGAAAGTCTTTATATATTGATTCCCATCGCTATCGTTCTCGTTTGTGTTGCTGTCGCCGTTTTTCTTTGGGCGGTAAGAAGCGATCAGTTTGAAGATCTTGAACGGCAAGGGCACAACATTCTTCTCGACGAAGAAGACCAATCTAATAGTGATAAAAAGTAGCGACCTTTATGACTCCTGATTTTATCGGTGCGTTGATGATCGGCTTAGTAGGAGCCGGTCATTGTATGGGTATGTGTGGTGGTATCGCGTCTCTACTTACCATGGGCTCTTCTGCTAAAAATAAAACTACCCCTCTTATCCCCCTCTTCTACAACCTCGGACGATTGATCAGTTATACCTTAATAGGTGCATTAGTGGGTGGTGCTATATCAGGTTTATCTGAGCTTAGTGGGTTAACGCACTCTCTTGCTTGGTTAAGGCTGATTGCTGCGTTATTCATGATCCTGGTCGCGCTGTATATTGCTAAATGGTGGCAAGGCTTACTTTTAATAGAAAAGCTAGGGCAGTATATCTGGCGCTTTATCTCGCCGGCAGGGAAGAATCTGTTGCCACTAAAGCATCCTCTTCACGCGTTGCCATTTGGCTTTATTTGGGGTTGGTTACCATGTGGCTTAGTTTATTCAGCGCTTACTTGGTCGGCGGTTTCTGGTAGTGCGATGAACGGCGGCCTAATTATGCTTGCGTTTGGGCTCGGAACGCTACCTGCAATGCTTATTATTGGATACGGTGCCAATCATTTTCAGAAATTACAAAAATCATTAATATTTAGAAATATTTCAGCATTAATCCTTATTGGCTATGGTACGTATACCGCTGTAGGAGCCTTAGCGTTACTCGGTTTCATATAACGTTAAACTCTATTGAGGTGACATTTTTGCTACCCTTTAGGATTAAGCGATGCTAAAATATTGATGTATATCAAATAGTGAAAGGTTGTTATGATTTCTGAAAAACCTGCAACAAAGCGTATCCAATCAGGCGGTTGCGCCATTCATTGCCAAGATTGTAGCATTAGTCAACTGTGTATCCCGTTCACTCTAAATGAGGCAGAACTTGATCAGCTTGACCAAATCATCGAACGTAAGAAGCCTATTCAAAAAGGACAAGAGCTTTTTAAGGCCGGTGATGAGCTAAAATCGCTATACGCTATCCGCTCTGGTACCATCAAGAGCTATACGATCACAGAGCAAGGTGATGAGCAAATCACAGCGTTTCACTTAGCTGGAGACTTAGTCGGTTTCGATGCTATCACTGGTGACTCCCACCCTAGCTTTGCTCAAGCACTCGAAACGTCGATGGTATGTGAAATCCCATACGAAATTTTAGACGATCTATCGGGTAAGATGCCTAAACTTCGCCAGCAAATCATGCGTTTGATGAGTAACGAAATTAAAGGTGATCAGGAAATGATTTTGCTTCTTTCTAAAAAGAATGCAGAAGAGCGACTAGCTGCTTTCCTTTACAACCTATCAACACGTTTTTCTCAGCGTGGCTTCAGCCCTAGAGAGTTTCGTTTAACTATGACTCGTGGTGATATTGGCAACTACCTTGGTCTTACAGTCGAAACGATCAGTCGTTTGTTAGGTCGTTTCCAGAAATCTGAGATCCTAAGCGTAAAAGGCAAATATATCACTATCTTAGACCACGATGCATTGATGGAACTTGCTGGTGTAACTAAAGAATAATACACCCTAATTATTGATGTAGCTCGAAAATGAGCTACATCATATTTCTCATAAATTCCTTTCGAAAGTCCTCAAAAAGTTCTCCAAACTAAGCTACAGTAAAAATGTACGGTGAGTACTCCAAAATACTGATTTAATTTACATTCAGTATCTGGTTTTGCAATAGAAGTGGGCTTAGTTATGAGTATATACAGTAAGATCCTTGTTGTAGCTGACATCAATAATGATGAGCAGCCCGCACTTGCAAGAGCTGTTCAATTAGCTCAGAAAAGTGTATCTAGAAGCCGAATCACTTTCTTTTTATCCATTTACGATTTCTCGTATGACATGACGTCAATGCTATCAGTGGATGAAAGAGATGCTATGCGTCGAGGTGTCATTCATCAGCGTGAGCAGTGGATGCGTAAAATTGCTCAACCATACCTAAACGATGGCTTCGACTTTGATGTTTGTGTTGTCTGGCACAACCGCCCTTATGAGGCGATTATTGCTGAAGTCTATGCAGGCAATCATGACCTAGTCATCAAAGGCACACGTAAGCATGATGTTTTAGAGTCTGTCATTTTCACACCGACAGATTGGCACTTGTTGCGAAAATGCCCTATTCCAGTGCTTCTTATCAAGAATGCTGCTTGGCCGGAACAAGCAAGTATCCTTGCCTCAGTACATGTGGGCTCAGAAAACCCGACTCATATTGATCTCAACGATACGATGGTCGAGCGATTAAAAGAAATCACCACTCGGCTTGAGGCCAAGCCATATCTTGTTAACGCCTACCCCGTTACACCGGCGAACATTACGATTGAACTTCCTGAATTTGACCCAACGACTTATACCGATGCAGTGCGAGGTCATCATTTAACGGCTATGAAAGCACTACGCCAAAAACATGGTCTTGATGAAGAACAAACGATAGTTGAGCAAGGTTTACCTGAAGATGTCATTCCGGCAGCTGCAGAGCGCTTGAACGCAGCAATGGTTATTTTAGGTACCACAGGGCGAACAGGGCTTTCTGCTGTCTTTATTGGTAATACAGCGGAGCACGTAATTGATAAAATAAATTGCGACGTGTTGGCTCTAAAACCAAAAGGCTACATTAGTCCTCTCGATCCAAATACAGCAACCTAATCTCTCTTTAGTATTGTTATGTATTGAGCGCTTTCAAATAAGCGCTAATAAATCCCCCCGAATACAGGGGGATTTTTGTTTGGGAACAGTTAAAGCGTTGGGTACAAAAAAGGAGGTCTAATTGACCTCCTTTTTTACGAGTTAGATGTTCGTAACATCGATGAACATTGATTCATCAATATTCGTCGAAGAAACGACAGCCTCATTAAATTCATACTCTTCGCGGTTACCTTCACGATCTAGCGGTAAGTTAACAAAGTCGAACAATTCGCGGTCTGCTAGTTGGCTTGGGCTTACGTTTTGAATTGATTTAAAAATCGCTTCTACACGCCCTGGCGTCTTCTTATCCCACTCAATCAACATTGCTTTTATAGATTGACGTTGAAGGTTCTCTTGAGAGCCACAAAGGTTACACGGAATAATTGGGAAATCCTTGTGCTCAGCGTATTTGATCAGATCTTTTTCACGACAGTAAGTCAATGGACGAATGACCACGTTACGGCCATCATCAGAGCGTAGCTTTGGTGGCATCGCTTTAAGGCGAGAGCCGTGGAACATATTCAAGAACATTGTTTCGACGATGTCATCCATGTGATGGCCTAGCGCAAGCTTAGTTGCACCAATCTTCTCTGCAAATGAATACAGCGTACCACGTCGCAGGCGTGAACACAGACCACAAGTGGTTTTGCCTTCTGGTACCTTCTCTTTTACGACGGAATACGTGTCCTTATCGACAATATAGTAAGGGATATTCAGTGTTTCGAAATACTCTGGCAGAATGTGCTCCGGGAAGCCCGGTTGTTTTTGGTCTAGGTTTACTGCAACCACTTCAAATTTGATTGGCGCAGCTTTTTGAAGATTCAACAGGATATCAAGCATCGCGAATGAATCTTTACCACCGCTAATACATGCCATCACAACATCGCCTTCTTCGATCATGTTGTAATCAGTAATGGCATTTCCAACATGTCTTCTCAGGCGTTTCTGAAGCTTGTTGAATTCTAGGGTTTCTTTTCTTGTATCTATTTGGTTCATTGCGGGCTCTCACATCGCCGATAAATCGACTAGGACTTCCTAACATGGGTTTCTTTGGGGCGTGGATTATACGAGCTTTTTACACAGGATTAAATGCTTGTCTTATTGAGTCTTTAAGAAAAGAGTGTGAAAGATACTTTAGTTACGGTCACAAATGAAAAAAGAGCTGCGATTGCAGCCCTTTCTAAACGTTCAGTGTTCATTTCTTTGCGTTAGGTAGATAAGGTAACACTCGCATCGTCGGTTCTGGTAGTGTCATTGTGCCACCTTGCCCTATTTCACTTAGTGCGACTTGTATCTTGCCATTGACAATTGGCTTTTCGGTTCCGTTTGAGAAAATCACTTTATCATTCAGTTGATTTGCAAACTCCATCGTCACACCTTGAACTTCCGGTGTAAACCAACCCGCAAACATACCGCCTAAATCTTCCAGCATCGTCTGCATTTGAGGTAGAAGAGGCTTAAGTTGCTCGTAAGAAACGTTACCCTGTAATGGTTCTTTGGTCATCACGACAAGTGAGTAATCGCAACGTGTATCTTTTTGGGTATCGATAAAAACCAACGGATTCGCTGACTTTAAGTTTTTATCAACAGGTAAAGGCAACTCTTGTGAAGCAGGGATAACAAACTCTTCATAGTGCTCTTCTTTTTCCATCCAAGCTTTTTCTATCGTACAAATTTGTTTAGTTTTTGCGTCCACAAAAAAGACACCAACTTTCACATCGTCATGCCCTTCTTTATTGTTGTTTTTTAGTTGAGTGTATAACTTTGAGTACGTGAACATGTACTCTTGAGCTTGGGTTATCGGCGATACAAGAATTAGCGCCGCACTTCCCAATAGACTTAGGCTTAACTTTTTCATTTTATCCGTTATTTTATTGCGTCCAGTAGGCGTTGTTATGACGAATCATAGCGCGAAGATCGTGTACATAGGCGATGCCACGTTCAGAATAGGCTAGCAACCCATGCGTTAACTCTGACGCGGTTGCAACCGTTAACAAGCCCTTGTTCTTTTCAGCCAGAGATGTTCTGATTTCACGCAGGTCTGCATACGCTGGGTTTCGATTAACATTCATAAAGTAGCCATGAACAGACTGTTGTACAGAATCGAATTTTTCAACTTCATGAACTTTGTTAGCGCCACGTTGCGCTGGAACAATTCCACAGCCCTTTTTATAACACCATTGGCCGAACAAGTTGTTTGCTTGAGTAGCAAAACGAGAAGTGCCCCACGCAGATTCATTTGCCGCTTGAGTTAGAACCAAGGCTTCAGGTAAGACGTTCACTCGCACAAGCATCTCGTCTAGCCATGCTTGATCAATCTTATCGTTACTCAAGGGCAACGAATACAGAGATGATAACCGCTGAGCATACTCTTGTTGTTCTTGCGTCACTTGTCCCACCTTTAAAGAGGTAAGAAAGGCCCGCTCATGACGAATTCGTTGATTCTCAAGAGCAATTTTAGGCCTTAAAAAATCAAAAAAAGCAGCTTTTTTCTCTTTCGTATCTTTTATTGAATTGAAGTCTGGGATATCACCGATGTATGGCAAGTGTGATAAATCGACATGCTTAATCTTGCCAGAGAGTACGTCAGGATTTTCCACATATTTAAACTGTTTCTCGTAGTGTAAATATGGGCCTATAGAAATGAAAGTGGCGGCTATACAGGTTGCCGCCACTCGTAAACTTATTGATTTCAAAGAATTAGGCATCAAACACCTGTGAGTTACCATCGTGATCATTATCGTTTTTCTGTGTTGTAACGATCTTAAGCTTAATTCCAAACATTTCGCGGTAGAGTATGCCTTTCAAATGGAAGAAGAATGGCAGCACAAAAATCAAGCCAATACCGTAGAACATTGCTGCAATAATAAACATTAACATCACGCCTAAGTAAAGCCCCGCGACCACAAAAATCTTCTTGTTGATTGCGCGAAGTGATAACAGCAACGCTTGCATTGGTGGCACCCTTTTCTCACAAATCAACAAAATAGAGTGACTAAATGCCAAGGAAAGATACAGCGACAGTAAAGGAAAAATCATACCAACCACACCTTGTAGCATTAAGCTCATGAGCGTTGCTAGAATAACAGGAATGGTGAACTGCAACCCCTTTCCAACATGGCGCAACTTAGTCTTCAGGCCAGCGACATGGCTCATAGCCATCAAGCTGATCCCCGCATAAATTGGTGCGCTAATCACCTCATAACTGAAATTCGCGACATAAATAGAAGACACAATATCGTTTGTGAACGACTCTGGGTTCTCAAATGCATCAAGAATAACGGTCAAATCGCCCAACTGCAGTTTTAATGCAATATAGAAAATACCTAATTGGACAAAAAGCAATACAATAATGGCAGGAGAAAATGATAAAAAGTGCTGGATGGTTGCTCGCCAAGCTTCGTTAAAAACCGCGCCAGCTTTAAGCTCGTAGTTGCCAGACAAAGCTCGCTCTACACTCCCCCCAAGATTGAAATCTTTCTCAAAATCGTCGTTCATAGTTTATCCAAGACTAACTTGTAAAATTTTGACTGGAATTCCAGTCAATTAATGTAATCGTCATTATAAAGAAATCTTTCCACATCTAACATCACAACTCACCTACAATCCTTGCAATCTCAACTGTATGGTTGATAATTAACCACTTTCAAGGTCATGAAATTGAAACAATTGTTGAACAAAGTTTAGTGCTATCAAACTGTGTCTAGATGCCAATTAATCTCATAAAAACAGTATGGTAAGGAATGATGGCTTTTTCCTGCAAAATTATTTCTGTTTCAAGATAAGAAAATGCTTTAATTTCACACTTTTGGTGATTATGATGCGCGCCTCAAAAGTGAATGGTTAGTGTCACATCAGCTGGGATAATCCCGGCTTGAACGTGGGGGAAATACAGACGTTGAACGCAAAACCGCAAGCAGGAAAGCCAGTTATTCGTTTATCTGGTATTAGTAAAAGTTTCGATGGTAAGGAAATCATCGGTAATTTAAATCTGGATGTTAATCATGGTGAATTTCTGACGATTCTCGGGCCTTCTGGTTGTGGTAAGACAACAGTTTTACGCATGATTGCAGGTTTTGAAACGGCAGATAACGGTCAAATTATTTTGGATGACCAGGATGTAACACAGGTTCCTGCAGAGCAAAGGCACGTCAACACGGTATTTCAAAGTTACGCATTGTTTCCACACATGACCGTATATGAGAATGTCGCTTTTGGTCTTCGTATGCAGAAAACGCCTACTGCGGACATTGAACCACGAGTAATGGAAGCGCTACGCATGGTGCGCCTAGAAAAAATGGCTCAGCGTAAGCCTCATCAGCTTTCTGGCGGTCAGCAACAACGTATCGCCATTGCGCGTGCGGTTGTTAACAAACCAAAAGTACTGCTGCTAGATGAATCTCTATCTGCACTTGATTACAAACTGCGTAAGCAAATGCAAATCGAGCTTAAACAGCTTCAGCGTCAACTTGGTATTACCTTTATCTTCGTTACGCACGATCAGGAAGAGGCCCTATCGATGTCTGACCGCATTATTGTTATGCGCGACGGTGTTATCGAGCAGGATGGTTCTCCACGTGAGATTTACGAAGAGCCGAAGAACCTATTTGTTGCTCGCTTTATCGGTGAGATCAACGTATTCAACGCAACCATGCTAGAGCGTATCGACGAGAAACGTATCCGTGCAGAAATCGAAGGTGTCGAGTCTGTTGTTTACTACGATCAGGAAGCGCAAGCAGGTGACAAACTGCAAGTACTACTTCGCCCAGAAGACTTACGTATCGAAGAGATCAAAGAGTCTGAAGAAAAAGGCATCGTAGGTCACGTAACAGAGCGTACCTATAAAGGTATGACGCTTGATTCCGTTATCCAATTGGATTCAGGCATGCGTGTAATGGTTAGCGAATTCTTTAACGAAGATGATCCTGATGTGGACCACTCACTTGGCCAGAAAGTCGCTATCACTTGGGTTGAGAGTTGGGAGGTAGTCCTCAATGATAAGCAAGAAGATTAATCTTCAAAACGCGATCATTACCTTAATCGTCGGTTGGTTAACACTTTTCGTGTTGGTACCAAATGTGATGATTATCGGTACGAGTTTCTTAACGCGTGATGAAGCAAACTTAATCGAAATGACATTTACTTTCGACAACTACTTACGTCTACTCGACCCCTTGTATGCGAAAGTGCTGATGCACTCGTTCTACATGGCGATTGTGGCGACGTTGTTGTGTTTAGTAATTGGTTACCCATTTGCTTACATCATAGCGAAAATGCCAGAGAAATGGCGCCCATTCATGTTGTTCTTAGTTATCGTACCTTTTTGGACAAACTCTCTTATCCGTACTTACGGCCTGAAGATTGTTCTGGGTACACAAGGTATTTTGAACAAATCATTAATGGCGATGGAAATCATCGATAAGCCATTACGTATTATGTACACCGAAACAGCAGTAATGATTGGTCTTGTGTACATCCTGCTTCCATTTATGATTCTGCCGCTTTACTCGGCAATCGAGAAGTTGGACAACACTTATATCGAGGCGGCGAAAGATCTTGGTGCGAACAAGTTCCAAACCACTACGAAAGTGATTCTACCTCTTACAATGCCTGGCATTATCGGTGGTTGTTTGTTGGTTCTGCTACCAGCACTAGGTATGTTCTACATCTCTGACCTTCTTGGTGGTGCGAAGAACCTACTGATCGGTAACGTCATTAAGAGCCAAGTATTGAACGCTCGTGACTGGCCATTTGGTGCTGCGACCAGTATCGCCCTCACCTTCGCAATGGCTGTGATGCTTTACGCTTACTACAGAGCAGGCAAACTATTGAATAAGAAAGTGGAGCTAGACTAATGGGACGCACAGTTAGATTTAGCTTTATGGCGCTGGTATATGCATTTTTGTATCTGCCGATCATCGTCCTAATTGTTAACTCATTTAATGCCAACAAATTTGGTATGAAATGGGGCGGTTTCACCACGAAATGGTACGAAACCTTAGTAAATAACGACAGCCTAATGCAGGCTGCATGGCATTCATTGAACGTAGCGGTATTTTCAGCGACAGCAGCAACCATCATTGGTAGCTTGACGGCTGTTGCCCTATTCCGTTACTCGTTCAAAGGTAAAGGCGCGGTAAACGGCATGCTGTTTGTCGTAATGATGTCTCCAGATATCGTAATGGCGATTTCATTACTTGCTCTGTTCCTTGTATTGGGCGCACAGCTAGGCTTCTTTACTCTATTGATTGCTCACATCACCTTCTGTCTACCTTTCGTTGTGGTAACAGTGTACAGCCGTTTAAATGGCTTTGATGTGAAAATGTTGGAAGCTGCAAAAGACCTTGGTGCAAGCGAATGGGTTATCTTGAAACAGATCATCCTTCCTCTCGCTAAACCAGCGGTTGCCGCAGGTTGGTTATTGAGCTTTACCCTGTCTTTGGACGATGTGATCATCAGCTCGTTTGTAACGGGTCCAACATACGAAATCTTGCCATTGAAGATTTACTCCATGGTTAAGGTGGGCATTTCACCAGAAGTGAACGCCCTAGCAACGGTGATGTTGATTGTTTCTTTGGTCTTGGTAGTAATTTCTCAGTTGCTAGCAAGAGAAAAAGTGAAGTAGAATCCGCACCTGTTAACATCACGAAACAGAATGGTTACATGCCATTCTGTTTTTCTATCTATCGTCCAAAATTGGACAACGTTTGGTTTGGAGCTAACGTCAATGAAAAAATGGGCTACTCTATTAGCTGGTAGTGCATGTGCGCTTTCTCTGTTCTCTGGTACAGCGACAGCGGATGATAAAGAACTAGTATTTATGAACTGGGGTCCTTACATCAACAGTAATATCCTAGAGCAATTTACTAAAGAAACTGGCATCAAAGTGATCTACTCGACTTACGAGTCGAACGAAACTTTGTATGCAAAGCTAAAAACCCATAACCAAGGTTATGACCTAGTAGTACCTTCAACGTACTTCGTAGCGAAGATGCGTGACGAAGGCATGCTACAAAAGATCGATAAGACTAAGCTGAAAAACTTCGGCAACCTAGATAAAAACTACCTAGACAAGCCTTACGATCCAAGTAACGACTACTCTATCCCACACGTTGTTGCGATTACAGGCCTAGCGGTTAACGCAGACATGTACGATCCAAACGACTTCCAAAGCTGGGCTGACCTATGGAAGCCTGAGCTTGAAGGTCAAGTAATGTTGATGGACGACACTCGTGAAGTGTTCCATATCGCTCTGCGTAAACTTGGTTACTCAGGTAACTCAAAAGACCCTAAGCAAATCGATGAAGCGTACGCTGAGCTACAAAAGTTGATGCCTAACGTTTTAGTTTTCAACTCTGACAACCCTGGCGCACCTTACATGTCTGGTGAAGTGGGCGTCGGTATGCTTTGGAACGGTAGCGCTGCAGCCGCACAAAGTGAAGGCCTGAACCTTAAACTCGTTTTTCCTAAAGAAGGCGGTATCGGCTGGGTTGATAACTTCGCTATCTCTTCCGGTGCGAAGAACGTAGAAGCCGCTCACAAGATGATCGACTTCTTACTGCGCCCAGAAATCGCAGAGCAAATCTCTCGTGATACTGGCTACCTAACGGCGGTTGAGGAATCGAATGCTAAGTTTAAAGACGTTGCCCCACTATTCCCTTCTCAAGAAGACCTTGACCGCGTTGAATGGCAAGATGCGGTTGGTGATCTAACCGTTAAATACGAAGATTACTTCCTCAAGCTGAAAGCGGGACAATAATCTAGCTTGTGTAACAAGTCATCAACCATAGGAAAATAGGCAGCAATACGCTGCCTATTTTTGTCTTAGGCTGATATAATCGCGCGTTGCTAGGTTTATTTGTCTTGGTATCATAGATTTATCGTCTCATAACAAGGAGACAACGATATTCAAGCTAAATGAACATATTTGTGCTTACTGCGATTTGGCTCAACTTGATAACTCCAGCTAGTATTGACTTGTCCAATCGCGAAACAAAACGGAAAACAAATGAAAAGTAAATTCTACGCAAGCGCTCTATGTGCAGCGACGCTCATCGCTACCCCTGCAATGGCTGCTGATCAAGAACTGTATTTCTACAACTGGTCGGAATACATTCCAAACGAAGTTCTTGAAGACTTTACAAAAGAAACCGGAATCAAAGTTATTTACTCTACATACGAATCTAACGAGAGTATGTACGCAAAACTAAAAACTCAAGGTTCTGGTTACGACTTGGTAGTACCGTCTACCTATTTCGTCTCTAAAATGCGTAAAGAAGGCATGCTACAACAGATCGACAAAGAGAAATTATCTCATTTTGCCGATCTTGATACTAACTTCCTAAACAAACCGTTCGATCCGAACAACAACTACTCTATCCCATACATTTGGGGTGCGACCGGTATTGGTATCAATGCTGACATGCTAGACAAGTCATCGGTTTCTAAATGGGATGATTTCTGGGATAGCAAGTGGGAAGGTCAACTAATGCTGATGGATGATTCTCGCGAAGTATTCCACATTGCATTGACTAAGCTTGGTTACTCACCAAACACGACTAACCCAGAAGAAATCAAAGCCGCTTACGAAGAACTGAAAAAGCTAATGCCAAACGTATTAGTATTTAACTCAGACTTTCCTGCAAACCCTTACCTTGCGGGTGAAGTTTCACTAGGCATGCTTTGGAACGGTTCTGCATACATGGCTCGTCAAGAAGGCGCGAACATCGACATCATCTGGCCAGAAAAAGGCACTATCTTCTGGATGGACAGCCTAGCAATTCCAGCTGGTGCGAAGAACGTTGACGCAGCTCATAAGATGATCGATTTCCTACTACGTCCTGAGAACGCAGCTAAGATTGCACTTGAGATTGGTTATCCTACGCCAGTTAAAACGGCACACGATCTGCTACCGAAAGAATTTGCTAATGATCCAAGCATCTTCCCACCACAAGAAGTGATGGACAGCGGTACTTGGCAAGATGAAGTTGGCGAAGCGAGCGTAATGTACGATGAGTACTTCCAAAAGCTAAAAGTGAACAACTAATTCGTTAGTTTTAAAGATATGAAAAAGCGGCTCATGAGCCGCTTTTTTGTTCTTAATGACAAGAAAAAAACTCTTCCTGTTGAAGTTATTACGCTCTTTCTTTTCCTTCTAGAGCCAGTATCTCGTCAACTAATTTTGGAACCTCAACGCTTGCTTTTCCGTAGCGTTTTTCCTCAAATTCACTTTCTACCGCACTAGGTTCTAGGTTAATTTCAATGGTATGTGCGCCGTGCATTTTTGCATCATGAACAAAACCTGCTGCGGGATACACAACGCCAGAAGTCCCAATAGAAATAAACAAATCTGCTTCTTCTAATGACGCGTAGATATCACCCATTCGCAGTGGCATTTCACCAAACCAAACAATATGTGGTCGCATTTGTGAAGGGATCTGACAACAGTGACAAAGCTCGCCGGTCTTAATGTCCTCATTGTGCTCTACTACTTGGTTAGATTCACTACAGCGGGCTTTGAGCAACTCACCATGCATGTGAATCACATTCTGACTGCCGCCTCTTTCGTGAAGGTTGTCTATATTTTGAGTGATGACCGTCACTTTACCTTCTAACTCAGCCTCTAAACGACCCAATGCTTCATGCGCTGCATTAGGCTTTATCGCATTATCTTGAAGTTTCTTGCGGCGTTGGTTGTAAAAATCTTGAACAAGGTCCGGATCGCGAGCAAACCCTTCAGGCGTTGCTACATCTTCGATACGGTGATTCTCCCATAGGCCATCTTGCGCACGAAATGTTTGAATACCAGATTCGGCCGAGATACCTGCACCAGTAAGTACTACAATATTTCTATAAGGGAAATTCATAACTCATCCTTGCTGTTTTTTCATTAGCTTAACACTGAAAGAATAGCAACAGTAGTAATATGGATTAGACCATAGTCGTAATGGTCACTATTAGAATTACAATTTAAGAGGAACAGCAATGAGACAAGTATCTCTAGCGTTTATATTGCTTATGACTTTGGCAGGCTGTCAACTTACCAATGTTGAAGGCGAAGTCGATGATGTAAAGGTAAGAGTCAGCACCAATGATGATGACCATCGAGGTAATGGTAATTTCTGTCCTCCTGGCCAAGCCAAGAAAGGCAATTGCTAAAAGAGCGGCTTTATGCCGCTCCCATATTGGCCTCAATCCTCGTTGGTCGAAGATATTTTATGAATGGCTAGGTCAGCGCCATTGAATTCGTCTTCTTCTGAAAGCCTTAGTCCCATACTGGTATTAATCGCGCCGTAGACTGCAAGTGCCCCAAGCACAGCGATGGAAAGGCCCAAAAGCGTTCCTAGAAGCTGAACGATAATGCTCACGCCACCTAGCCCACCCAATGCGCTTTGACCAAAAATCCCAGCGGCAATACCACCCCAAGCGCCACATACACCGTGTAAAGGCCAGACACCTAGCACATCATCAATCTTGGTTTTGTTTTGTAGGTGGGTAAAAAGATAAACAAATAGCACGCCAGCAATCGCACCTGTTACTAAAGCACCGATAGGATGCATTAAGTCTGAGCCCGCACATACAGCAACCAAGCCAGCTAGTGGGCCGTTATGAATAAAGCCAGGGTCATTCTTACCAGCCAACAGTGACGCGACAATGCCCCCGACCATTGCCATCAATGAGTTCATAGCCACCAAGCCACTTATGCCTGACACAGTTTGAGCTGACATGACGTTGAAGCCAAACCACCCCACACATAAGATCCAAGCTCCCAAAGCCAAAAACGGAATATTCGAAGGTGCAAAGTTGGTATGCTTTCCTGCTCGAACTCTGCCTTTTCTCATGCCC
Source organism: Vibrio sp. 1874 (assembly GCF_033344395.1). Taxonomy (NCBI): domain Bacteria; kingdom Pseudomonadati; phylum Pseudomonadota; class Gammaproteobacteria; order Vibrionales; family Vibrionaceae; genus Vibrio; species Vibrio sp. 1874. Next base: position 152,557 of record NZ_JAWPOR010000009.1, on the reverse strand, counting down.
AAAAACACAACGGCAACCAGCGCTATCCAGCCGCCAACACCATGTACAACGACTGAACCTGCAAAATCGTGGAAGTCATAACCAAAGGTATTTTCAAACCAAGCTTGAACACCAAAGTTTCCGTTCCAGATCATTCCCTCAAATAACGGGTATACGATGCCGACAGTGAAAAATGTTGCGATAAGAATCGGATAAAAACGAGCTCGCTCTGCGATACCACCAGAAACAATAGCAGGAATCGCTGCAGCGAAGGTCAGCAAGAAAAAGAACTTCACCAACTCGTAACCATTGCCTTGAGATAATGTCTCTGCATCAGCAAAGAAGGTGCCGCCATAAGCGACCCAGTATCCAATGAAAAAATACGCAATGGCGGAAATACCGAAATCGGCCAAGATTTTAACTAAAGCATTAACTTGGTTCTTTTGGCGCACGGTTCCTACTTCAAGAAAAGCAAAACCAGCATGCATCAAAAAGACCATGATTGCGCCAAGTAGTAAGAAAAGTGTGTCGGAACTTTGCGTGAGAGTTTGTACAGCGCCGTGTACCTGATTGGCAGTTACACTCATTATGATTGTCTCCGTTGATCTGTAGCGCACTTATCCTGTGCATCAAAGTTAGGCTCATCACTAATTTGGTGAACTTAGTTTATAGAGCGTCTAACAGAGCAATTCTCATTCCATAATTTACATTTCTAACACTTACACTTTAATTTATTGTTTTGTATGAACTTTAATAAAATTATGCATTCTTGAAATGGTGCTTAACACGCTAATAAATGCACCAATGTGGTTTTAGTGCACCAACATAATGCGCACCATACAGCTCAACAAGCAGCAAACTCCCCACCATAAACATAAAAGCCACCTCATGAGAGGTGGCTTTTATACTGAATGGCTAACTAAAGGAGTTTATCGAGTGATCTTCCCTGCTTTTACTTCTTCTAGCCAACGCCCCTCGACGAGATAAGGAGGAAGCCAACCAGTTTCAACTGATAAACGGTTGCCTTTGTCGTACCACATACAGGCCATGCCAAGAAGAGGGAAAGATATGAAAGTTTCTATAGAAATCAAGTCCTCTGGCTTATCGAGCCTCATTTGGTATTGCTCTTGGAACTGTAGGTTCTTAATGAGTACCTCTTCAAAGTCATAACCGATGTCAGTTGTCAGGGCAGCAAAAGTTTCCAAAATACCCATGGCGATTTCTAACGCCCAATCATCACCCTGAGCAACTGCCGCGTCCATCGCGGCCACCAGTTTATCAGGGTAGTCTGCTGTACGTTGATGGAACGACTGAATTACGTCTACTAACATATAAGACAGCTCACCCGCTTTGGTAGAGCTCTGTCTCATCAAAGAAGTTGGAAAGTTCGCCAATGCGTCTAAACTTGGCCTGTCACGCACAATTGTCGATATGAAATACATATCAATCCATCTATTAGGATTTATGCACCCCGTTTTTAAAATACCCTCCCCGTCCCACTTTACTTCAGGATAGTCGAGAATCTTTATAGTTAGTTCATCATTGGGATTCATAGCAAGTCTATGATAACAAGCACCCATCAATGAAGTTTCGTAAAGACGTAATGTACAAATTTGTTCGTCTTCATGTGAAGTTTGAAACCATGTATACCAGCGAACCTGGTCAATGGCAAAATCACCAAAACTAACCAAGTTTTCTCGCCTGATTTTAAGACCTTCTTTGCGCTGATCTAATATCTTATTGATGAATTCTTTCTCAGAAGAAACTCCACTTTCACTCAACTCAGGATTTGCTTTGCGTTCTACAACTTTACTTTGCATTTTAAATTAGTCCTTTGGAATCAATTTTAAACTCTGCCGCATCTACTATTACGTCTGAGGCATTTCCACTTTCAGGGATGCTTGTTTGAGTATGTATATATCGAATAGGTATGCCGAACGAAGCTGCATGTTGAATTTTTCTTGCTGCTATTTTTTCAGTCGTTCCTTCTTTATTTTTCGACATTAGCCTGGTGATTTCTGCAGTGTATTCCGTTGTCCCTTGCTGATATGCCATATTTCCAATCTTGCGGCTGCCCAGCGGGCTGCTCCCTCCTTTGGCCTCAACAATTATAATTTCACCTGGTGGCGGCTCTTCCACCTCGTAAACCATATCAAAATCGCCCGGCTTCGAAATTGAGGTTCCAATATCTTTGGGATGAAGCAGCTTAGCATTAGGACGTTTACTCCGGACAAAGTCATCCGCGGCCAACTCACCTATTTTTGCAGACTGTTGGTTAATATTACCAATTTGAGCGTTATATCCCTCTTCGCCAGATCGAGCGTCCATTGCCTCTTGACGCTCTTTCAAGCATTCATCAATTTTTGCTTTGTTTCTTTCTGTTAGCTCATAATCACTCGTATTGAGTTCAGAGTTTTCTTTATACTCTGCTTTATTTAGCACAAGATCTTCAGTAAAGATCGTGCAACCTTCTTCCCCGCCAACTTTCTCTGAGTCAAAAACATGCGCATTGACAAACTCCTCAATCCCAACAACATACTGCACTTCGTGTCGGCTGCCATCTGAATGATTGATATGACGATAAAAAGTAATCTCGTTTCTTTCGCAATCAATATGGTCTAAATCGTATTCATATCGAATATGATTTTTACCTTTGGGTTTTCGGATTTTGACTTGCGAGCGAACGCCATCTTCTCCGACGGATGATTCTTTTGCTGCCTCTAAAATCTGATCGCAAACCTCTTGGGGGACATCGCTTTGCGCCTGATACTCTGCCTACATTTGACCCAAGCGTTTTAGCCCTTCTTCACACAAGAAGCCTGTTGGGTCAATCCACTGGATAGGATTGACTGCATATTGGTAATGCCACTATTGACAGTTCAACTAACAAGCTCCCAATCATAAATATAAAAGCCACCTCGTAAGAGATGGCTAAAAAAATACCCGAGGAGCTCTAAAAAGGACGCCATTCACTTTCTGACTTAAATACCACTCCTGAAAAATCTTTGTTCTCGATTAATTCAGCCAGTTTTTCATCGACACATAATAACCACTCGATAGCATCCAGTTGAAATATAGTTTTCTGCATTTCAATATCTTTCTTAAGGACAACTCGATCAATTGAATCAACCTCTCCATCAAACTCACTAAATATTGAATGATTTCTATCCAGTAAATCGCAAATCGCAAGAACATTTAAAAAATAGTATTCACCAAAACTTTTACCTTGGTAATTAACCTCAATCGGTAGGAATTCAACTTCACTCGTTTGTGTGTGCTTAGAAATTAAATCAGATAACCGTCGACTCACGATTAATAAAGGACCACTAAGAAAACTATCCGCAGGCTTGTCATCTGATATGACATCAATAGTAACTTTTGGCCATTTGTCTCCTAGGGCAACGCCTCCCGTCAGATTCAATCCTATTAATACACTAGACTGCGTTACTTTGCCTTGAGTAAAATCGGAGTCTCTATCTACCTTGTTGGTCCAAATTTTAAGTGTCATTACTACTTCCTACTTTTCCATTGCGGATCATCCAATTGCGATCGAGCTTCATTCTTTTCCAGAGCATTCCTAATGTTACTTTCTGTTTTTCCAATTTCATCTACAAAAATCATATCATCGATCAAACCACGACCATACTTAGTTTACAACGCTCTCATTTCTCGTCGAACTAAAGCACCTGAGAACCTTGGTGCCTTGCACTTAGATGTCTACCCACGTGTCAGGGAAGGCCTATTTCGACAGATGTTTTAATATTAGTTGGAAGTGCAATCCCATTTGCACCTCTGTTAATGTTGTAATCAAGTTCGGTAGCTCTATGCATGACCGGATATTCCTGAGCAATATTGATACTAATTTGGTGATTTCCAGCATGGTTTTCAGGTAACCCGCCAACTATTTCGTTATTTAACTTGAGCCCACAACCTCTTCTTAAAGAACCGCCATAATAATTCGCAACACTCCCCTCCTTTGAGTTTTATTTAAGGGGATGATTTGGACAATTTCCTCTATACCTACAACATATTGAACTTTGCGTTTACTACCATCTGAATGATTGATATAACGATGAAAAGTAACTTCGTTCTTCTCGCAATCAATATGGTCTAAATCGTATTCATATCGAATATGATTTTTAACTTTGGGTTTTCTGATAATGCCACGAATGATTGGTCGTTCGGCAAACAACAAACTCCCCACCATAAATATAAAGCCATTTCAAGAGAAAGATGGCTTATAGACTGAATTGCTAACTAAAGGGTGTTATTGAGTGATCTTCCCTGCTTTTACATCTTCTAGCCAACGTCCTTCAACAAGATAGGGTGGAAGCCAACCGGTTTCAACAGATAGACGGTTGCCTCTGTCGTACCACATGCAAGCCATGCCAAGCAGAGGGAAATTAATGAACGTGCGGAGCCCTATTCTATCTGGCCCTAATTCTCTAAGATGATATTTCTCTTGGAACTGTAGGTTTTTAACGAGCACTTCCTCAAAATCATAACCAATATTAGTAGTGAGCGCTGCGAAGGTTTCTAGGATCCCCATCGCAATTTCCAACGCCCAATTATCCCCTTGAGCTACCGCTGCGTCCATTGCTGCAACCAGCTTATTAGGATAATCCGATGTGCGGTTGTGGAACGACTGAATGACGTCTACTAGCATATAAGACAGCTCACCCGCTTTGGTAGAGCTCTGTCTCATCAAAGAAATCGAAAAGTTCGCTAACACATCCATGCTAGCTTTGTCACGAACGATGACAGAGGTAAAATACGCATCTAGCCACATTGAGGGGCAAATGAAGCCTGTTTTTAAAATACCTTCGCCTTTCCATGTTACTTCTGGATAATCAGGTAATTTAATGCTTTGAGGCTCGCTTGGCTTGATGGCAAGTTGATGGTAAAAAGCACGCATCAATGATGATTCATATAGACATAGCGTGCCGATTCTCTCATCATCGTCTAATGGAGGTAACCATGTATACAGACGGAGCTGATAAGAAATACCATCGCTCAAGTAAACCAAGTTTTCTCTTTTTATAGATATGCGCCTTTTCCTTTTGTCTAAACTCTCTTTTATTTCTTCTCGATAAGCTTCTCTTTCAAAATCACTTAGTTCAACATGAGCTACTCGTTCAACCTTTTTTACCTCTGAGCTATCAACCACTTCTGAACTCTCCTATATCTATATCAAACTCTTTTGCTTTGAACTTGGAAACCTTACCGCTAGAGGGTATTTCTGCTTGTGTATGTAATTTCAGTTGGTGCCTCGTAAATCATATCAAAGTCGCCTGGCTTCGAAATTGAGGCTCTATGTAACAACAGTTCAAAGGCTGAGCATATATTCCAAAAATGCCTCAAATGTTGTCCATGATTGGGCTTCTTTACCAAACAATTCATCTATGAAAAGGGCTACTTGCCCCGATCTTTCTGATTCATTTGAAAATAAAAAGTAGTAGCCACCTCCGGCATAGCGCTCTAATACGCAACCGTTTTGTGGTATTTTCTCAAAATCACTCGGTATCTCATCCTCGCGAAGTTCAAGAGTGCGCTCAACTGTAAGATAGTCCTCATCTTCAGAGTATCCATAAATCGTATGACCAAACCACTCAACGTAACCATATTTTCTTAGAAAAACTTTATATGGCTCCGGAAAGGATAATCCTAGCTGATTTTCCATTTCATGAATTGATACGTCATTCAACTCTCCAAAGCACTCAAACCCTTCTTTTTCGGTGAATTGATCGAGCATTACGTCTAAGCTTCTCATATTTAAAACTCTATTTTTGATATATATTTTGCCTTCATCGTACCAGTGCAATCGCTTATTGTACTTCTGATGAGGCTTGGAATTCATTACCCTGAAGTTATTGAACGAGTTATCCCCTTTCCGAAATAAAAGAGGTCTTATGGTGAATGATTAAATCCGTCGAGAAGTCTTCCTGATTTAATCATTTTGAACAACTGCTTTGAAGTAAAACGCTTCGCTGCCTCTTTTGTAATCGCGTAACAACGAACCCCTCACCATAAACTTATAAGCCACCTCGTAAAAGATGGCTTATAAGTAAAGAGAATTTATCTAGTGATCTTCCCTGCTTTTACATCTTCTAGCCAACGTCCTTCAACAAGATAGGGTGGAAGCCAACCGGTTTCAATAGATAGACGGTTGCCTTTGTCGTACCACATACATGCCATGCCAAGCAGAGGGAAGTTGATAAAAGTTCTGATGCCTATCCTATCTGGTCCCAATTCTCGAAGATGATATTTCTCTTGGAACTGTAGGTTTTTAACGAGCACTTCCTCAAAATCATAACCAATATTAGTAGTGAGCGCTGCGAAGGTTTCTAGGATCCCCATCGCAATTTCCAACGCCCAGTTATCCCCTTGAGCTACCGCCGCGTCCATTGCTGCAACCAGCTTATCTGGGTAGTCCGATGTGCGGTTGTGGAACGACTGAATGACGTCTACTAGCATATAAGATAACTCGCCCGCTTTGGTAGAACTCTGTCTCATCAAAGAAATAGGAAAGTTTGCCAATACGTCCATGCTAGCTTTGTCACGCACAATCACCGAAGTAAAATAAGCATCTAACCATCGATTAGGGTGTAAACATCCAGTTTTCAAAATACCTTCGCCTTTCCATGTCACTTCTGGATAATCAGGTAATTTAACGCTTTGAGGTTCATTTGGTTTAATGGCAAGTTGATGGTAAAAAGCACGCATCAATGATGCCTCATAAAGGCAAAGCGTTCCGATTTGTTCAGTTTCTATTGAAGATGGAAAGCAACTATACCACCTCACTTGTTCTGAAACGTCGTCGCTAAGAGCGACTAAGTTCTCCCTGCGGATTGCTATTAGCTCTTTGCGCTCATCTAAATCTTCATTGATATACATTTGGTAGTCAGCGACATCATTTGGTGTCAATTGAGGTTCCGCCTTTCTCCTCATGCTAACTTTCTTTTTATTATCAGACATTTAATCCAGTCCTAATTCTACGTTAAATTCTTTTACATTAACTGAAGAAACCTCTCCAGCATCAGAAATAGCCGCTGCGGTGTGAATATATCTAACAGGAGTTTTTTTTCTCAATGCTTTTTATACTTCTGGCCGCTTTCTATTCGGTTGTATCTTTGTCCTTTTGAGCCATTAGATCAGTAATTGCAGTTGCATATTCAGTTGTCCCTTGCTGATATGCCATATTTCCAACCTTACGGCTGTCTAGTGGGCTAATACCTCTTAACGTCTACGAGAATAATTTCCCTGGGTTTTGGGTTCTTCTACAAGGTAGGCCATACCGTAGTCTCCTGGTTGTAAGAAAACACGCCATTATTTTTTAGGGGACAACTCCTAGTTAAGTGACATACCGTTGAGTCTTAGCCATAAAATGCCATGTGTCACGAAACATGAACGCCAAAAATAGAGATCTAACCTATTTTTTCCAGTACCCTCTAGATGCTCGCTCTGGGATTACCAGATTCCAAACAGATTTACTGCCTATAGATTCGTAAAACTCGGCGGCCCCGATCTCTTTAGTGGACGGCTGAAACCAATGAGGTTGAGGCACTTTTTTAGAATTCCATTAGAAACTGCCATAGCAATTGCTGTTTCACAGCACTCAACGTCGGTCAAGCCTTTGAAGGGGCCCTCCTTATATAAAATAAGTTTTTTCCGAGCCACTATATTGAGCAATTACAGACGTAACTGCCTTTCTATCACCATTATTTATTTTCAAAGTAAGTCCTGACTTTCCTAGCAAGGCTTTTAAATCGCACTCATTATTAGTAACCCACTTTTTAAGAGCCATATCATTAATAATGTTATCTCTGAAATTTATGAGTATAGTCACAAGATCATCTTCAAAATTCATTTTATCCTCAACTTTGTAATGGGATAACCTAGCTATCGTCCCAACTTTTAGTTTCTCCTAGAAATTGATTAACTCCACCTTCACCGACTGCTGGGTAAAAATCGCTCGTAGGCTCCCATCCAACGCTTAATGCCCCCAAAAAGGGCGAGATACCGTTAGTTTTATTAATTCATTGACTGGAATTTTGACTAGAGCTTCTGATATGTTTTTTACCTTTTGGCTTTCGGATTTTGACTTGCGAGAGAACGCCATCTTCTCCGACGGATGACTCTTTTGCTGCCTCTAAAATCTGATCGCAAACCTCTTGGGGGAAAGTTATTTTGTGCCTGATACTCTGCCAACATTTGCTGTAAGCGTTTTTCACAGAGGAAACCTGTTGAGTCAATCCACTAGATGGAGTTGATTGAATATCGGTAAACATATAATCCACCTCGTGAAAGGTGGATTATTTACTGAATTGCTAACTAAAGGATTTATCGAGTGATCTTCCCTGCTTTTACATCTTCTAACCAATGTCCTTCGACGAGATAAGGAGGAAGCCAACTGGTTTCAATAGATAGACGGTTGCCTTTGTCATACCACATACATGCCATACCAAGCAGAGGGAAAGATATGAAGGTTTCTATAGAAATTAAGCCCTCTGGCTTATCGAGCCTCATTTGGTATTGCTCTTGGAACTGTAGGTTCTTAATGAGTACTTCTTCAAAGTCATAACCGATGTCAGTTGTCAGGGCCGCAAAAGTTTCCAAAATACCCATGGCGATTTCTAATGCCCAATCATCACCCTGAGAAACTGCCGCGTCCATCGCGGCCACCAGTTTATCAGGGTAGTCCGACGTGCGGTTATGGAACGACTGAATGACATCTACTAGCATATAAGACAGCTCACCCGCTTTGGTAGAGCTCTGTCTCATCAAAGAAACCGGAAAGTTCGCCAATACATCCATGCTAGGTTTATCACGCACAATCACCGAAGTAAAATAAGCATCAAGCCACATTGAAGGACAAATAAAGCCTGTTTTAAAAATACCTTCACCATCCCATGTCACTTCTGGATAGCCGAGTATCTGGATACTTAATTCTTCATTGGGATTCATAGCAAGTTGATGATAACAGGCTCCCATTAAAGAAGTTTCGTAAAGACGTAATGTACAAATTTGTTCGTCTTCATGCGTAGTTTGAAACCAGGTATACCAGCGAGCCTGGTCGATGGCAAAATCACCAAGACTAACCAAGTTTTCTCGCCTGACCTTAAGACCTTCTTTTCTGTTATCTAAAACCCGGTTTATAAAATTTTTTTTACTCACAATGGCTTGTGTGTCAAGTTCAGGATTTGCTTTGCGCTCTACAATCTTGATCGATTCTTTACTTTGCATTTTGACTTAATCCTTTTGAATCAATTTTAAACTCTACTACTTCTACTACTACGTCTGAGGGCTTCAAGCTATTCGAGTAAAAGGGCTTAGGTATCTTTAAAAAGGACACATAATGCCAAGTGTAACGCAACAAAACGTCAGAAATGATGACCTAGCTCCCTTTGAATCTTAGCGAATTATATTTCCGGCTTTTACATCCTCTAACCAACACCCTTCGACGAGATATGGAGGAAGCCAACCAGTTTCGACAGATAAACGGTTGCCTTTGTCGTACCACATACAAGCCATGCCAAGCAGAGGGAAGTTAATAAAAGTGCGGATGCCTGTCCTATCTGGTCCTAATTCTCGAAGATGATATTTTTCTTGGAATTGTAGGTTTTTGACTAGCACTTCCTCAAAGTCATAACCAATGTTAGTAGTGAGCGCTGCGAAGGTCTCTAGGATCCCCATCGCAATTTCCGACGCCCAGTTATCCCCTTGAGCTACCGCTGCGTCCATTGCTGCAACCAGCTTATCAGGATAATCCGATGTGCGATTGTGGAACGACTGAATGACGTCTACTAGCATATAAGACAGCTCACCCGCTTTGGTTGAGCTCTGTCTCATCAAAGAAATCGGAAAGTTCGCCAATACATCCATGCTGGGTTTATCACGAACGATGACAGAGGTAAAATACGCATCTAGCCACATTGAAGGACAAATGAAACCTGTTTTTAAAATACCTTCGCCTTTCCAAGTTATTTCAGGATGATCAGGTACCTTAACCGTCAAAGGGCTTTCAGGTTTTTGAGCTAGTCGATGATAGCTAGCTTGCATTATCGAGGCTTCAAATAGACGCAGCGTTCCTATTCGGTCATTTAGTTCAGACACTGGAAACAAAGTATATAACCTAACTTGCTCCCAAACCCCGTCTGTTAGATATATCAAGTTTTCGCGCTTTATTGTGATACGATGTTTTCTTTTCTCTAAGTTTTTTTCTATTTGTTTTGTATAGTAATTAAGTTCCTCAGTATTCAACTCGTAGGCTGCTTTTCTATTTATCTTTTTCATACTAACTTTACTTCCCTTAACCTAATTCTTCGAGGCTAATATCAAACTCTTTTACATTCACTTTAGATACGCCATCTGAAGCATCAATTTCTGTTGTACCAGCTTTTTGTTCAGACATTAATTTAACGATTTCCGCCGCATATTTGCTTGTCCCTTGCTGATATGCTTCATTGCCAATTTTACGACTGCCGAGCGGCCTGCTGCCACCCTTAGCCTCGACGATGATGATTTCTTCAGTATCATCTGAGAGGTACACCATATTGAAATCACCTGGTTTCGATCCCTAAGTTGCAAGGTCTTTGGGATGGCTCAACTTAGCATTAGGGCGTATATTCCGAATAAAGTCATCCGCGACCAACTCACCAATTTTTGCAGACTGCTGGTTAATATTACCAATTTGAGCGTGATATCCCTCTTTGCTAGCTCGAGCGTCCATTGCCTCTTGACGCTCTTTCAAGCATTCATCAATTTTTGCTTTGTTTCTTTCTGTTAGCTCATAATCACTCGTATTGAGTTCAGACTTTTTTATACTATGCCAGTATTGGCTGCCCCAAACCTGTTGGGTCAATCCACTGGATATGGTGGACTGCATATTGGTAATGCCACCAATGATGGAGCGTTCAACAAACAACAAGCTCCCCACCTCAAACGTAAAAGCCACCCCATGAGAGATGGCTTGTATATTGATTTGCTAAAGGAGTTTATCGAATGATCTTCCCTGCTTTTACATCTTCTAGCCAACGTCCTTCGACGAGATAAGCTGGAAGCCAACCAGTTTCAACTGACAAACGGTTGCCTTTGTCGTACCACATACAGGCCATGCCAAGAAGAGGGAAAGATATGAAAGTTTCTATAGAAATCAAGTCCTCTGGCTTATCGAGCCTCATTTGGTATTTCTCTTGGAAATGTAGGTTTTTAACGAGCACTTCCTCAAAATCATAACCAATATTAGTAGTGAGCGCTGCGAAGGTTTCTAGGACCCCCATCGCAATTTCCAACGCCCAGTTATCCCCTTGAGCTACCGCTGCGTCCATTGCTGCAACCAGCTTATCAGGATAATCCGATGTGCGATTGTGGAACGACTGAATGACGTCTACTAGCATATAAGACAGCTCACCCGCTTTGGTAGAGCTCTGTCTCATCAAAGAAATCGGAAAGTTCGCCAATACGTCTAAACTTAGCCTGTCACGCACAACTGTCGATATGAAATACATATCAATCCATCTATTAGGATTTATGCACCCCGTTTTTAAAATACCTTCCCCGTCCCACTTTACTTCAGGATAGTCGAGAATCTTTATAGTTAATTCACCATTGGGATTCCTAGCAAGTCGATGATAACAAGCGCCCATTAGAGAAGTTTCGTAAAGACGTAATGTACAAATTTGTTCGTCTTCATGCGAGGTTTGAAACCAGGTATACCAGCGAACCTGGTCAATGGCGAAATCACCAAGACTGACCAGGTTTTCCCGCCTGATTTTAAGACCCTCTTTTCGCTGATCTAGTATCTTATTGATAAATTCTTTCTCAGAAGAAACTCCACTTTCACTCAACTCAGGGTTTGCTTTGTGTTCTACAACTTTACTTTGCATTTTAACTTAGTCCTTTGGAATCAATTTTAAATTCTGACACTTCTACTTTTACATCTGAGACATTCCCACCTTCAGGGATGTTTGCTTGAGTATGTATATATCGAATAGGTATACCGAACGAAGCTGCATGTTGAATTTTTCTTGCTGTTATTTTTTCAGTCGTCCCTTCCTTTTTTTCAGACATTAGGTTGGTGATTTCTGCAGTGTATTCCGTTGTCCCTTGCTGATATGCCATATTTCCAATTTTTCTACTACCCAAAGGACTGCTCCCCCCTTTGGCCTCAACAATGATAATTTCACCTGGTGGTGGCTCTTCCACCTCGTAAACCATATCAAAGTCGCCCGGCTTCGAAATTGAGGTTCCAATATCTTTGGGATGAAGCAGCTTAGCATTAGGACGTTTACTCCGGACAAAGTCATCCGCGGCTAACTCACCAATTTTTGCAGACTGTTGGTTAATATTGCCAATTTGAGCGTTATATCCCTCTTCGCCAGTTCGAGCGTCCATTGCCTCTTGACGCTCTTTCAAGCATTCATCAATTTTTGCTTTGTTTTTTTCTGTTAGCTCATAATCACTCATATTGAGTTCTAAGTTTTCTTTATACTCTGCTTTATTCAGCACAAGATCTTCAGTGAAGATCGTGCAACCTTTCTCCCCACCAACTTTCTCAGAGTCAAAAACATGCGCATTGACAAACTCCTCAATCCCAACAACATACTGCACTTCGTGTCTGGTGCCATCTGAATGATTAATATGACGATAAAAAGTAATCTCGTTTCTCTCGCAATCGATATGGTCTAAATCGTATTCATATCGGATATGATTTTTAGCTTTTGGGGAACGTTATTTGCGCCAGATACTCAGCCAGCATTTTCTGCAAGCGTTTTAGCCCTTCTTCACAAAGAAAACCTGTTGGGTCAATCCACTGGATGGGGTTGATTGAATATCGGTAAACATATAAGCCACCTCGTGAAAGGTGGCTTATATACTGAATTTCTATATAAATGATAATTTATCGTGTGATCTTCCCTACTTTTACATCTTCTAGCCAACGCCCTTCAACGAGATAAGGAGGAAGCCAACCGGTTTCAACAGATAAACAGTTACCTTTGTCGTACCACATACAAGCCATGCCAAGCAGAGGGAAAGAGATGAAGGTTTCGATTGAAATCAATTTTTTAGGAGCATCCAAGCGCATTTGATATTGCTCCTGGAACTGCAGGTTCTTAATGAGTACCTCTTCAAAGTCATAATCAATATCGGTTGTCAGGGCGGCAAAGGTTTCTAAAATGCCCATGGCGATTTCTAATGCCCAGTCATCACCCTGAGCAACTGCAGCGTCCATTGCTGCGACTAGCTTATCGGGGTAATCCGATGTGCGGTTGTGGAATGACTGAATCACATCCACCAGCATGTAAGAAAGCTCACCAGCCTTCGTAGAACTTTGTTTCATCAGAGAAATCGGAAAGCTCGCCAATACGTCCATACTTGGCCTGTCACGCACGATCACCGAAGTGAAATAAGCATCAAGCCATCGGTTAGGGTGTAAACACCCCGTTTTTAAAATACCTTCACCTTTCCAGGTTACTTCCGGGTATCCAGGTAATTGAATACTTTGAGGCTCGTCAGGTCTCATGGCGAGCTGATGATAAAATGCACGCATTAATGATGCTTCATATAGACATAGTGTGCCGGTTCTCTCATCATCATTTAATGGAGGTAGCCATGTATACAGGCGAATTTGCTCAGACACATCATCACTCAAATAAACCAAGTTTTCTCTTTTTATCGCAATGCGCCTTTTTCGTTTATCTAAGTTCTCTTTTACTTCTTCTCTGTAAGCATCTATTGCCGCTTGAGTTAGACTAATATGAGCCAATCGCTCAATCTTTTTTAATTCCTTGGCATCAAACATTTCCAAATTCTCCCATGTCTATATCAAATTCTTTCGCTTTAATTTTCGAGACTTTACCATCTGAAGATATTTCTGCTTGTGTATGAATATAACGAATCGGAATATCATCTTTGATAGCGGATTTGATGTGATTTGCAGCAATCTTTTCCGTTGTACCTTGTTCTTGCTTAGACATCTCACCAATAATTGCTGCTGTATATTCAGTTGTCCCTTGCTGATATGCCATATTTCCAATTTTACGACTGCCGAGCGGGCTGCTGCCACCCTTAGCCTCGACGATGATGATTTCTTCAGGATCATCTGAGAGGTACACCATATCGAAATCACCTGGTTTCGATCCCGAAGTTGCAAGGTCTTTGGGATGGATCAACTTAGCATTAGGGCGTATATTCCGAACAAAGTCATCCGCGACCAACTCACCAATTTTTGCTGACTGCTGGTTAATTTTAGCAATTTGGGCGTTATGCCCTTCTTCGCCGCTACGCGCATCCATTGCCTTTTGACGTTCTGCTAAACACTTATCAACCTTTTGTTTGCATTCTTCAGAAAGTTTGTATTTCTCATCCTCATCCTTATTATTGAATTCGAATTCTGAGTTATCCTTGTAATCCGCTTTATTCAGCACTAGGTCCTCGGTGAAGATGGTGCAGGTCTTATCGCCACCGACCTTCTCTGAATCAAACACGTGAGCATTAACAAACTCTTCTATCCCGACTACGTACTGCACTTCATGTTTGCTTCCGTCAGAATGATTAATGTGGCGATAAAAAGTAATCTCGTTCTTCTCGCAATCAATATGGTCTAAATCGTATTCATATCGAATATTGTTTTTACCATTGGGTTTTCGGATTTTGACTTGCGAGCGAACGCCACCTTCTCCGACAGATGACTCTTTTGCTGCTTCTAAAATCTGATCGCAAACCTCTTGGGGAACATCGCTTTGCGCCTGATACTCAGTCAGCATTTGCTGTAAGCGTTTTAGCCCTTCTTCACAAAGAAAACCTGTTGGGTCAATCCACTGGATAGGATTGACTGCATATTGGTAATGGTTAATGCCACCAGCAATAGATATCGGGTCTTGTTGGATAAAACGTCCTAGCTTAGGGTCGTAATACCGAGCGAGGTTGTAGTGTAAGTTGGTTTCTTGATCGAAATACTGTCCTTGAAAACGCAATGGATTTACTACTTTTTCAATATGTACATGAGCAAAGCCGTTAGCATCGTAGCTGGCACTCCATACAACATTCCCTTCGCAATCGATTAGTCGCTCTGGTTTACCAACTTGATCGCACTGGTACCAATAAATAACGTCATTTTCTAGCAGTGCCACTGGCGTGTAAGTTTCGGGTTGATATAGGTACCAACGGAAAGCACCTGAAGAGCGTTCACCAATTAAACGTTCACCTTCCCACAGGAACTCCTTAACGCCTTTTTGTGTAATTTTTTTCGTTCTGCGCCCTAATGCATCATATTCATATTGACTGATACCATCGTCGGTGTGAACTTCAATGAGCTGATTTAACGCATCAAATACGCGAGTCTGAACGTGTCCTTGCCCCTCACGTTTTGTCTGGTTTCCTTGCGCGTCATATTTGAACCGTACATCATCGTGTACTTCAATACGATCAGCGAATACATCTGAAGTTGGCAAAGTAGGATTGCCAAAACTATCGTATTCAAATTTAGTCACATCTCCGGAAGCATTGACTCGTTTAAGTTGCCCTAAGGTATCGTACTGATAGTGCGTTGCTCCTGCCGTATTATCAATGATTGATGAAATACGGTTTTGTGCGTTGTAAACGTACTTTTTCTCTCTATCTGGCCAATGCTGTTCAACCAAACGACCAACACCATCATAAATGATGCGCTCATTAAAATATGCCGTTTCAATTTGGGAAACTCGTCCCATTTCATCGTAATGAAATTTGATTTGAGGTAAATCTAGGTTTCCAAACCGAATCGCTGAAAAACGCCCATATCGATCGTAAGAGAAGTTCAGTTCCGTATTATCTGGCAGTACCTGAGATACGCGTTGGCCAACTCTGTTAAACTCCTGCGCTATCTCAAACTGGCCTTGAATGCGCTTTGTTAAATGCCCAAATGAAGAGTATTGGTATTGCAATGTTTGATGGCGATTGGATGCTAAAGTAAGTCGCCCACCAAGCGTATAATTGAAGTGGTTCTCTACAATACTGCTACCATTTCCTGCTTTGACGTGCATGAGATAACCCGCAGCGTCATAGCGATACAGCACCGTTCTATCGGCGACTTGCTTACGATGGAGCCGCCCCATATGATCATAATCAAATTGGCTTTGTAGATTATCAAACCCAATAGTTCCTGATAGCTGGCCTTCATCGTCATACAGGAATTCGAACTCTAAGCCGTCACTCCGAACTAATTTAGTCAGGTTACGTTGTTGATCGTATTCGTAAGAAATATGGCTGCCATCGGGAAAGATGACTGCTTCTTGTTGCGCGAGTGCTCCCCATTGATACGAGGTAATGCCTGCTGGCGTCCGAATCTGAGCAACACGACTGTGCTCATCGTAAGAATATTCTTCGCTATAACCGGCTTTGTCTTCGTCGTTAAAATAACGAACTGATGTACGCCTGCCAAATTGATCATAAGCGAGTTGAGCAATACACCCATCGGGATAAGCAACGCCATTCACTAAATCTTCTTCATTGTAGCTGTAACGAAGTAATGTACCGTCTATTTCATTCGCGATAAGTCTTTGTTGTTCATCCCACCACCATTGACTTTTCTTACCATCTTCAGACTCTTTTTTGACGACTTGCCCGTGTTTATCGTAATCATATTCCGTGACACAGCCAAACTGGTCGGTATCCCAAACTCTTTGACCGAGGCTATTGTAGTAAGCCTTCTCGATATCCCCATCTGGCGAAACCGTTTTAACTAACTTACCTAAGCCGTCATAGCCATATTGAATTTCTTTGCCAGAGGAATGAAACTTAGAAACCAATTGACCATGCTGATTATATTGATAATTGACCGTTGACTGATCAGGATAGATAGCTTGTGCTTTTCTTCCTAATTCATCATATTGCCATCGCCAAGTTTTACCTGTGGGGCTTATTTTCTCGAGTAAGTTACCCTGCTCGTCATGCAAGAAAGACCATTGATGATCTAACGAGTCAGAATAAGAAGAGTGATTTCCCTGATAATGGAAGCGATAGTCATAAATTCCTGCGTCCCCAACGTTCCTGATGCATTTCGCGTTAGCACCTTCGCCATCCCATTCAAAATAATGAGTAAAGCCAGTTGGTCGTACACGCTTAACAATTAAATGGCCGCGGTATTGATACTGTTCCTTTAAGCCTAAATGATTAGTTGCACTGACCAAATCATCGTGCTCATCATAGGTATAAGTTGTCAGAACTTTTTGGGACTTTGCATTAAGCAGTTCTACAAGGCGTCCTTGCTTATCATATTGACATTCAAGAACCGGACGCTTGTTATATGCGATCTCGATCAATCGATGGTTTCGAGAATACTGCAATTGAAACGTTGAAAACGTGCCATTTCTAACTTGTTTAACAAGCCAGCGATCATCTTTTTGCTCAAACCGATATTGATGCCCATTAGCGAGCGTTACAATCCGAGTTGTTGAGCTCAGGAAATAACAGCTCGCACCAGCGTATATTTGATAACTTGTTGCTCCAATATCTACTGGCTCAAATTCTGTGATATCGGCCTTATCGTCAACAAACTCCCAAGCGATAACATTGTCTTTCTCGTTCGTCTTTTCGCGTAATTCAAACTGAAATGCATGTCGCCAACCAAAGCCCATTCCATGATTTACATCCGACTGCGAAGAGCGGTAAGTACGCTGCCAAGTAGTACCTTGTTGTAGCTCGATATCATAGAGTTCGAGAATTTCTTCACCCGTCACAAGTGATACAGGATCACCGGCTTTCTCATGTTTTTCGCTGCTTTGTTGCTGAGGCTTGGCGGATGCGGCACTTCTGCCACTCTTTTTATTCGACTTCCCCTTTCCCTTCGATGGTTTTGCATTGACGGTATTTTGAGTCGGTGGAGGCGTAACCGCCGACGAGAGTGCGTAGTTTTCGCCGGTAGGTACAATTCGAGCGACATGCAAGTCACCGTTCACCAAAGCATTGGCAAACGTTGAATTATAGTGTTGGGAAGTAAGCTCACCGTCAGGTATGTTTGGCTTGAATTGACCAATCGCATAGAACAAATCCTCGACATAGCGAAGGTCAAGCTCACCAAAGCTCTCAAGAAACTCTATTGCCTCTTGTTTGGTCACGAATGTTTTAGGTTCGCCGCTAGTAAGTAACTGACCAGAGAAGTGATAACTTTCGCCAAAGCGATTCGTGATAGGAATGACGAATTGAGGGATCATAGCCGTAACGTGTTTGTCCTTTTCTTACCTTGCCGCATCATTTAATGCTCGTTTCGCTCTTTTTATTTGTGAGAGCAAGATGCCTTAATCAAACATCCTCCGATAGAGATTCCTCTGTATGCGTAGACTGAATGTATTGATGGCAATTTTCACGTATGCAACTCTTTGAATTTCTGAGCGCAGCGTACTTTAACGGGACGATGAATCCTGAGTAAATGAACAATAGCGTGAGTGAGACTAATGTCTCATCGTGACGCGATTTTTTTACATGTTTCTTACTTAACTATGATTTTCTGCCCAGTTACGTAAATTCACTCAATAAGTTGCATCAAGTATCACCACTGCGACTCAACGCTTCATATTTGAGACAAAACAGCAACAAAAAAACCGCCTATTACGGCGGTTTTTCTTAAAGAATACTGATTAAAGGTTTGGACCTGTCGATGGTCTGTGTGGTTGGTTATTGAGCAGTTGCTGCATCCCTTGAAACATTCGCATAAACCACACCAAGATGGCTAATGCAGCAAACACCATCCCTACCCAAGGAATAAAGTAAGCGATGGTTTCAAGCAAAGTACTATGCAACCAATAATCACTCACGCCAACGAGTACACCGTTAGAAGTCGCGACGGTGACGATCAACACAACAAAAAACGTCAGGTAGAGAAAGAAGGTGCGAATTAAACCGTAGTAATGAGAAATCACTACGTCGCTGTCTTCTCCCTTATCTAATCGGTAACCCGCATAGATAATTGCGATAACGCCTGAGATCAGAAACGTAAACGGGGTCAGACAGCTCAGGATGTACGCAACCCAAATCCCGTTATGAGGTTTGTTCATTCGCTTTCGCTCCTTTTACTTCCGTTTGTGCCGTATCTGTTTCACCCATCGCTTCTTTGGACTTCACTTCCTCATACCAAAGATCGTGATGCTCTTTCGCCCATGTTTCATCAACTTCACCTGTCACCATGCCTTCTAGCGCACCTTCCATACCGAATAGACCAATATAGATGTGGAAGATAAAGCCACAGATTAGAATCAGCGCCGAAATCGCATGAATTAAGTTAGAAAGCTCCATGTCGCGGCGAGTTTGGCCAAAGATAGGAAAGTCCAGAACTAAGCCACTCACTGCCGCGATAGCACCAAAGAAGATTAACAACCAATAGATTGCCTTCTCACCACCGTTTGAGAAACCAGCTGACGGATGTGTGCCTTTGTGTTTACCAACCATGCCGCCCATTTTCATAAACCAACGAACATCTGTCATGTTTGGAATCGACTTGCGCCACCATTTAAAGAGCACGAGCATCAGTAAAATGAAGAACAATGGTCCCATGTAATTGTGGTACTGCTTCGCCAACATGACGATAAAGCCCCAGAACTCAGTAGGAACGTACGGTTTTAAGAAGTGCTTACCGTAAACCAGCATCAAACCACTGAATGCCAGCGTTAAGAATGTAAACGCCATACTCCAGTGAAGCGCGCGGTCTAAACGAGACCAACGCTTCATCTTTTTACCAGTACGCGGCTTGCTAAGCATCAAAGGACCAACGAATACGTAAGCCATGATAACCATCGCGATACTGCCGAAAATCGCGACAGCACCAGCAGGAGACATCCATTTCTCTTTTAGAATGTACCAAGTCTCACCAGGTTTACTGATCAATACGCCATGTTCTGGCGATTGGGACGTGGTGTAGCCTTCTTGCCCCTCTCTGACTTCGCGCCAATAGTCTGCCCCGGCGAGTTGCGTGATCTCCTGTTGAATAACTTTAGAAGATTGTTCCTCTCCTGAAGCAGGCATTGCGAAAGTCAGCAGCAATGCCGTCATCATTGACAGCATTGCTAGAGATGCACGTTTAAGCGTGTTTAACATGTGCCTCTCCTTACTTAGCTTTTCGTCGCATCGTAAGAAAGATCGTTTCCGTCTGTCCAACCTGCGTTTTTCGCGCCGCGTTCTACCACACGTTGACGGAAAATGTCAGAGACTTTCTCTGCGTCACCCGCAAGCAGCGCTTTGGTTGAACAAAGCGATGCACACATCGGTAACTTGCCTTCTGCGATACGGTTCGCACCGTATTTTTGACGTTCTTCCTCAGAGCCAGGCTCTGTTTCTGGGCCGCCCGCGCAGAAAGTACATTTATCCATTTTGCCACGTTCACCAAACGCTTCTTGTTTAGGAAATTGAGGTGCGCCAAACGGACAAGCAAACAAACAGTAACCACAACCGATACACAGATCTTTATTGTGAAGAACGATGCCGTCTTCGGTATGTTCGAAACAGTCTGCTGGACAAACTGCCATACAAGGTGCATCGGTACAGTGCATACAAGCAACAGAGATAGAGTTTTCACCAGCTTCACCGTCGTTTAGTGTTACCACGCGACGACGTTGAATGCCCCATTCAAGCGCATCGTCGTTTTCGTTCTTACATGCAGTAACACAGCCGTTACACTCGATACAGCGCTTGGTGTCACATAGAAATTTCATTCGTGCCATTGTCAGACTCCTTACGCTTTACGAATGTTACATAGGGTTACTTTGGTTTCCTGCATCAAGGTAACCGGGTCGTAACCGTAAGTGGTTGCCGTGTTAGCCGATTCGCCAACAACGTAAGGTTGTGTACCTTCTGGGTATTTAGGGCGTAGGTCTTCACCTTCGAACTTACCGCCAAAGTGGAACGGAATGAACGCCAAACCAGGTTTCACACGACGTGTTACCATCGCTTTCACCTTGATTCGTCCTTTCTCTGCACCTTCAACCCAAACATCATCACCATCTCTAAAGCCAAGATCGTTCGCGTCTTTCGGGTTCACTTCAACAAACATTTCTTGTTGAAGCTCGGCAAGCCAAGGGTTTGAACGCGTCTCTTCACCACCACCTTCGTATTCAACCAGACGGCCAGAAGTCAGAACGATTGGGTACTCGCCCGATTTGTCTTGCTCTTGAATGGATTTATACAACGTAGGAACACGGAAGATTGCATCTTTGTCTTCCCAAGTTGGGTAATCCGTTACAAGGTCACGACGTGGTGTGTAAAGTGGTTCACGATGCAGTGGCACACGGTCTGGGAACGTCCAAACAATCGCACGCGCTTTCGCGTTACCAAATGGAATACAACCGTGCTTGATCGCGACACGCTGAATACCGCCAGAAAGGTCAGTCTTCCAGTTTTTACCCTCTGCTGCCACTTTCTCTTCAGCAGTTAAGTCGTCCCACCAACCAAGTTGTTTCAACAACTTGTCAGTGAACTCTGGGTAACCGTCTTTGATTTCACAGCCTTTCGAATAACTGTCTTCTGCAAGAAGGCTCTTGCCTTCAAATTCCACACCAAAGCGCGTACGGAAGTTACCGCCACCTTCTGCAACCGTCTTAGACGTATCGTACAGAATGTGTGTACCTGGGTGTTTCATTTCTGGTGTGCCCCAGCATGGCCAAGGTAGACCATAGGTTTCACCGTTGACAGGGCCACCTTCCGCTTCCAATGTGGTTTTGTGGAACGTATGCCAGTTTTGTTGGTGCGCTTTCAAACGCTCTGGGCTTTGGCCTGTGTAACCAATCGTCCACATGCCTTTGTTGAATTCACGCGTTAGGTCTTCAATCACCGGCTGGTTGTTTTCAACACGGATGTTTTTGAACAGAAGATCGGAATAGCCCAGTTTCTTCGAAAGCAGGTACATGATTTCGTGGTCTGGTTTTGATTCAAACAAAGGTTCAATCACCTGATCACGCCATTGTAGAGAGCGGTTAGATGCGGTAACGCTGCCGTGTGTTTCAAACTGTGTTGTTGCAGGAAGCAGGTAAACGCCGTCGGTACGGTCGTTCATTACCGCAGCAACCGTTGGGTATGGGTCCACAATCACCATCATGTCCAACTTCTGCATCGCTTTTTTCATCTCAACACCACGTGTTTGAGAGTTCACTGCGTGTCCCCAGTAGAACATTGCACGGATGTTTTCGCGTTGACGAATGTTGTCTTTGTTTTCCAGTACACCATCAACCCAACGAGATACAGGAATACCTGCACTGTGCATTGGTTTCTGACCGCTATAAGCGTTGTCATCGAAACGACCTTTGATCCATTCGTAATCGATTTCCCACACTTTTGACCAATGACGCCAAGCGCCTTCAGAAAGGCCGTAGTAGCCCGGTAGCGTGTCAGAGAGCACGCCAAGGTCGGTTGCGCCTTGTACGTTATCGTGACCACGGAAGATGTTTGCACCGCCGCCTGATTTACCAATGTTTCCAAGCGCTAGCTCAAGCACACAGTAAGCACGTGTGTTGTTGTTACCAGTAGTATGCTGAGTACCACCCATACACCAAACAATACAGCCCGGGCGATTTTCAGAAAGCAGTTTTGCTGTTTGGTAAACGTCTTCTTCGCTTACGCCTGTTACGCGCTCAACTTCTGCTGGCGTCCATTTCGCCACTTCAGCACGGATCTCATCCATACCGAATACACGTTGACGGATGAACTCTTTATCTTCCCATTGGTTTTCGAAGATGTGCCACAACACACCCCAAATGAATGCTACGTCAGAACCAGGACGAAGTGAGACATAGTGATCCGATTTTGCTGCCGTACGTGTACGACGAGGATCCGCTACGACGATCTTACAGTTGTTCTTCTCTTTTGCGATCAGAATGTGCTGCATCGCTACTGGGTGTGCTTCAGCTGGGTTTGAACCAATGAATAGCATCGACTTACAGTTGTGCATGTCATTGAAAGAGTTGGTCATCGCACCGTAACCCCAAGTATTCGCTACACCCGCCACGGTTGTTGAGTGACAAATACGCGCTTGGTGGTCAACGTTGTTCGTACCCCAAAGTGATGCCATTTTTCGGAACAAATACGCTTGTTCGTTGCTGTGCTTTGCGCTTCCCAAGAAGTAAACCGAATCAGGGCCGGACTCTTTACGGATGTCCATCACCTTGTTACCGATTTCTTCGATCGCTTGATCCCAAGAAAGCTTTTTCCACTTACCGTTTTCAAGCTTCATTGGGTATTTAAGACGGCGCTCACCGTGGCCATGTTCACGCAGTGCTGCACCTTTTGCACAGTGACCACCGGCGTTAAATGGGTGGTCGAATGCAGGCTCTTGACCCGTCCAAACACCATTTTGAACTTCTGCGTAAATACCACAACCCACTGAACAGTGAGAACAGATAGTACGTTTTACTTCTGTTTTCGCTTCTGGATCGACTGATTTTGCTTGCGCTTTTTTCATCATTCCCGGTGCGAATAGACTAGCACCAACCACTGCGCCACCAGCGGCAAGCGAAGTGTTTTTCATGAATGCACGACGAGATACGCCAAGCTGGTTCGTTTCTTTGCTCACACTGTCGGAGCGTTTGACAAGTTTCATCCGTTATCTCCTAAAGTGTGTCGTAGTAATCGCGAATGTGTTGAGTTTCACGATACCCTTTCTTCTTCACGTCGTTTTCAGAAGGCTCAACCGTTTCTGAAGCAACGGCCACTTTCGTGGTTCCCGCAACAACAGCACCGGCAACGGCAGCGGTTGTGAAGCCTTTTAGGAGATCCCTACGGCTTGTGTTTATTTCTTTATTATCTTTCATCATTGCTTCCTTACCTTACGGTAGATCTTTGGAGACTCATGCCTCTCTATCGATATGACCAAGTACTGCTCGATTACTCGTAATCAGTGACGTTTTTCACATCAATTTTTAATTTGTTCTTACTGCTTTTGGTGTTCACGCTAAAGCGGACTTGCTCTAACGTTAAAAATGCATCGCAAAGCTGTGCAGCTGGCTTGTAGAAGTTCACGCTTTCGGCGCTCTCTAGTTGGCGCGTAAAAGATTGGAACCAAGGAGCAATGTGTTTGTTAAACACCGCTTGTTGAAGTTCTTCCTCTTCACCTGTCAGCATTGCCATCACTTCGCACAGTGCAGAAATATGGTCTTCAGGCTCTTTCACGTTCTCTTCTCGTTCGATGCCTAAAAGATCCAAATCGCGACGAATTTCCGCTAACGGTTTTTCCATCATCGAGCCAGTGCGATGCCAAGATCCGAATGGCACAACTTCACCACGTCCAATGCCAATAAACAGATCTTGATATTCTTCTTCTAACGCTTCTCGCTGCGCTTCGTTCGCGGCTTGTTGCAGTGCGAGCCAAGCTTTTTGCATCGCGCTCTCAGACGGTTCAATTTCTAGCGATTTCAGGAACGCCAGCATTTCATCACTAGGCGCACTACGAAAAAGTGCAGATAGAACGAGATAAATGTCTGTTCTCAGTGTTTGTTCTTGTTGTGTGTCCACTGCGAGCTCCTAGTATTTCAGTTGTTTCATTGGGTCTTCTGCCATCGACTCAAACATGTCGATCACACGGCAGTCTTCACACATCGCGATACGATTGATCGCCGCTTCATCAGAGAAGTGAGAGTGACCGCGTAACTTGTTTTGTAGCATGTCGATCATCGATTGCGGAGCAAAAGGCTTGTGACAACGAATGCACTCGGCTGCCTTTTCTTCATGAATCACAACCGCTTTCTGGCGTTCTTCTTTCACCCAGTTCATACGAGGAGTAAGCGTCAGCACTTTCTCTGGACACGCTTTCTCGCACAGCCCACATTGAATGCAGTCTTGCTCGACGAATTTAAGTGACGGAGATCGACCGTCCGTATGCAATGCACGTGTTGGACACACCGCCACACAGCTCATACACAACGTACAATCTTTGCTCTCACAAGAAACAGTGCCGTAAGGTGCGTTTGCTGGCAGTTCAACAATATTCTCAACTGGAATACGAGAAGACGACATCGCATCAAGCGCCGTAAATAGACGCTGACGTTTGTTACCTTGCAAATCACCTAATGCCAAATCAAAAGACTCTGTACAAAGTGTCGGAGCACCTTCACGTAGTGACTCTAGATACAGAATGTCGATGGTTTCTTTGGCGATACCAAGCTGACCGAGCAGCTCTTGAGCAATACCTACTTCGCTATTAAGCACACGAATAATGGTTTGAGGCATAAAACGTGAAGCCGCAAACAGCACCTGAGTAGCACCATTCACAAGCGCGGCGAACCAAGTATCAATACCAACCGAAGGCAGTTCTTCCACCACAATTGGAATCACATTATCTGGCAGTGCTTTTAGTGCCATCACGTTGTAGCTCTCGTGGCGAGAACTGCAAATCAATACGATAGGATCTAAACCACCCGCTTGCTCATAGTTGGCGAGCGTACGTTCAATAAACTTTTGCGTATCTTCAGGGTTTGGCAGTGCGTAATGAATCGCTTCTGTCGGACACGCTGTAGCACAAGTACCCACGCCTTGACATAGGTATGGGTTGATCTCGATGCGATGGCCCGTTTTGTCGCTGCCTTCACTCGATAGTGCCCCTGCCGGACAAGCATCCACACACCGTTCGCAACCTTTTACGCCACGAGAGCTGTGTGCACATAAATCGGTATCTAAACGGAAGAATTTCGGTTTATCGAACGTCCCCATTAAGGTTGGAATCTCTTCCAACGCTTCAGCCAGTTTCGGATAGCCACGACCTACTGGGTAGTAGCCCGGTACTGGGACTTCTTCCGACATGCAGCTGTTAAGGCAAAGATCGAGTACGATATCGAAACAATCGCTATTGATCGCGACCTTGGCAAGATTGTTGGTCGAACCATGATTTTCAATCAGAACTTCAAACGTACCTAAGAACCCTGAAACCTGAACCGAATTGGCGTAATAAAGCTCGGGATTTGTGCCCTTTTCGCCATCGGTAGAAAGCAGCGTTAGGCTGTTCATTTGCGACAATTGCGCTGCCGCACTTTCGATGATTGCTGTTGGGCCCACAATCAAAGTATTACCGCCGCTTTCATAGCTTACGGTTGGTGGAATAAGATTGGTCAACTCTACGGTATTTTCGAAAGCGTACAGCCTCGCTTTACCGTTATTGGAAGTTGCTTGTTCTAATAATTGTTTCAGCATTGCTCAATTCCATTTATGAACATGGATAGTCTTTTCCATCTCTTAGTGTAGTTAGCGCCGGAGATTCTGCTGATTAACTTATCAATGAGCATTCTTATTCCGCCATCTATAGGCGATGAATACTACGCAGTGCGTCCGTACTAACTTCAACCAGATTGGTATTGAGCAACAGATAGCAAGTGTCATGCCAATAAAATATCAACTAAAAATCAATAGGTTATCAATTTTACTGACAAATAGTAGGGATAAAAAAACCGGTTGAGACATTTTGTCTCAGCCGGCTCATTGAGTGTTTAGTCAAAATGTACCTATTCTTTGTGTGGTATATTTTGTCTCACCTCGTTAGGCGGTGATTCTTCAGCAAAAGTATCACTTTCGCCAAGCACTGTATTTATATACAGTTCATTTTCATCTTGAGTAATTTGGGCATTTTTGTCGGTGTTTGACTCTGCGTCTTCAACTACCTCAGATGCGATATCGTTAACATTAAGCTCAGACCCTTGCGCAGTTTCAGCGTCTGGTTCGTCTTCCACTTTGTCTTTAACCCAATCACGCAGCGTCTCAGCGACGTCTTGAGAAAGTGACTTTAAGTTACTGTAATCATCATCGTAATCATCTAGGCCGTCACGCACGTTAAATTCTTCGGACAAGAACATTTTGCGCAGCGCGGCTTTCTTAACGCTTTCTGAAGCTTCAGAAACCAGCAGTTGCGCCACAGACATTTCTTCGGTTTTTTCAGTCTCTACACTCGCGGTAATGTCTGGAGCCTGACTATCCTCATCGATGTTCAAAGCATCTGAGCTTTCGTCAGCGTTTGAAAGCGCTGTGACATTATCTTCGGATTGCTCCGTCTCTGCTATCGGCGTAATCTCTTCATCATGTTGGGAAGATTCTTCTAGTTTACGTTTCGACCAACGGCTTAAAAAACTAGTTGCCATTTGCTCTGCCTGCTCCTTTGCGTTTCTTGCGTCTTACTTCTAACAACTCACCGTGACGACCAATAAAGGCTTCCATCCAAGCCTGAACGGCTAACGGCATATCGTTAGATAGTACAAGGTTATCACCATCCATATATTGCGCCGCAACAGATTGTGAAGCCGTCAGTAACTGTATCGCTGGTTTTTCACCAGACTCGACGTTATCCATCACTAAAAAGAGTTTAGGTTGCTGAGAGCTTAAGTTAAAGCGGTAGTCTGTACGTTCATCTTTATGTAATTGCAACGGACAAACATCTGGAGTCTCTTCCGTCGGATTCAGCGCAAATCCTGTCAACTGCCATTGGGTTGTCACCCAAATCCCTGTACTGATCTCATGCTCAACAAGCTCTACGCCGATTGGCCATGTATCCTCAGTCTTTTCGTAATTTTTTTCGAAATCTTTCTTATCCGACATAACTCACCCAGTCTTTCTATTTTTGGCCTGAAAACACACAAGAGATTTTGCCCCCGTTTTCGACCATTTTTATTGTCTTCGAAGCAATAAACGCGCCAAGCTGATATAACTTAGTCTATATACTCCCTCAGGCTATAAGTACCAAACTAGACGAAACTCAAATGTATTGATGTGTCATTACTGCGAACTCGCAGTTTTAATGCATTGTTGACATAAAACCTCGCAATTTCTGTGGGAACCGCTATTTTGGAATGAGATTTGCTAGCCACTTAAAAAGCTAAAATGCGTAGCAACCTAACGCTCTTAATCACTAGGACACGACTGTGCTGAAACCAAATATTATTAAAACCAGTGAAAATCCCCTGCAAACCATTGAAGTCGATGTGTACGACGAGTACGGCGAAAAGCTCACGAAGCAAATCGCTTGCGAGCGTCCTCTTACGGTCATGCTGAACTGGAAAGAAGTGGTCACGCTCATGACGCTAGGTTCGCGTCCAGAAGCACTAGTACTGGGTTATTTAAAAAACCAAAGCTTCCTGTCCGATCCAGCCGCGATTGAATCCGTTATTATTGACTGGGAAACGCATTCCGCAGCGGTGATTACTAAAGAAAACACTGAACACTTAGAAGGCGCCCTGAAAAAGAAAACCGTCACCTCAGGTTGTGGCCAAGGCACTATGTATGGCAACGTGATGAAGCAGCTTGAAAATTATCAAGTGCCTCAAGTTCCTCTTAAGCAGTCAGAGATTTATTCTGCGCTGGAAGCGTTAACTCATTACAACGACACCTACAAAAAAGCGGGCGCAGTACACGGCTGTGCGGTTTGCAAAGGTAATGAAGTGTTGTCATTTGTGGAAGATGTCGGCCGTCACAACGCAGTGGATACACTTGCAGGTGAGATGTGGCTCAAAGAAGAAACAGGTGAAGATAAAATTTTCTACACAACTGGTCGCCTTACATCAGAGATGGTGATTAAAGTGGCTCAAATGGGCATTCCTGTTCTGCTTTCTCGCTCTGGCGTTACTCAAATGGGGTTAGATCTAGCGAAGCAATTTGGTATTACGACCATTGCGCGTGCGAAAGGTTTGCGCTTCCAAGTGTTTACAGGAGCCGACAAGGTTGAATTTGATGTAAAAGGCAACCAATAACACCTTTTCAGTGTAAACTAAAACCAATAATGCGGATTCACAGAGGATGTGGACTATGAATAATGACCAATTGTGGAATTTTCTGCTTACGCCCAGCGGTATCATGCTTTCTATGATTATTACCTTTGGCGTGGTCGGGCTCTATGCGTATATAACCGGTCAGTTTAAGGATTAAGGCCAAATATCAAAAAAGCCTCGCTAAATAGCGAGGCTTTTGCTTTTTAAACGCTTTGCGAGTAATTACGCGTCAACGCCACGAGATTTTAGGAACTCAGAGTAAGTGCCTTTAAAGTCTGTGATTTTACCATCGCGGATTTCGATAATACGCGTTGCTAACGAGTCTACGAATACACGGTCGTGAGAGACGAAGAACAACGTGCCTTTGTATTGCTCAAGCGCGGTGTTCAAAGATTCAATTGATTCCATGTCCATGTGGTTGGTTGGTTCGTCCATTAGCAGCATGTTTGGCTTGTGCATCATTAGCTTACCAAGCAGCATACGACCTTGCTCACCACCAGACAGTACTTTTACTGACTTCTTAATGTCATCTTGACCAAACAGCATACGACCAAGGAAACCACGAACGACTTGCTCGTCATCACCTTCTTGACGCCATTGACCCATCCAATCCGTTAGATTCATATCTTCTGCAAAGTCATGCGCGTGGTCTTGCGCGTAGTAACCGATGTTTGCATTTTCAGACCATTTGAACTCACCAGCACGCGGTTCAAGTACACCAGCAAGCGTGTTTAGAAGTGTTGTTTTACCCACACCATTTTCACCGATGATCGCAACGCGCTCTCCCACTTCAAAAATTGCATTGAAGTCTGAGAACAAGTCCTCTTCAAAACCTTGGCTCAGGTTTTCTACAATCAGAGCGTTACGGAACAGCTCTTTAGACTGTTCAAAACGAATGAATGGGTTTTGACGACTAGACGCTTTCACTTCGTCCAATTTGATCTTGTCGATTTGCTTCGCACGAGATGTCGCTTGTTTTGCTTTCGATGCGTTTGCAGAGAAACGCGCAACGAAAGTTTGTAGCTCAGCGATTTGTGCTTTCTTCTTAGCGTTGTCGTTTAGTAGACGTTCGCGAGCTTGAGAAGCCGCCGTCATGTACTCGTCGTAGTTACCTGGGTAAACACGTAGTTCACCGTAGTCCAAGTCAGCCATGTGTGTACATACTGAGTTTAGGAAGTGACGGTCGTGCGAAATGATGATCATTGTGCAGTTACGCGCGTTTAGCGTGTCTTCCAACCAACGGATTGTGTCCATGTCCAAGTTGTTGGTAGGTTCGTCAAGAAGCATCACATCTGGGTCTGCGAATAGAACCTGCGCTAGAAGCACACGAAGTTTCCAGCCTGGTGCTACTTCACTCATTAGACCGAAGTGTTGCTCCATTGGGATACCTACAGCAAGAAGAAGCTCGCCCGCTTTGGCTTCTGCCATGTAGCCGTCCATTTCAGCAAACTGAACTTCTAAGTCAGCCACTTTCATGCCGTCTTCTTCGCTCATTTCAGCAAGTGAGTAGATGCGGTCACGCTCTTTCTTCACTTCCCATAGCTCTTTATGACCCATGATAACGGTATCGATTACAGTAAATTCTTCGTAAGCGAACTGGTCCTGGTTCAGTTTTGCAACGCGCTCGTTTGGATCGTAGCTTACGTTACCACTGGTTTGCTCAAGCTCGCCGCTGAGGATCTTCATAAAGGTTGATTTACCACAACCGTTAGCTCCAATTAAGCCATAGCGATTGCCTTCGCCGAACTTAACTGAAATGTTTTCGAATAGCGGCTTAGCGCCGAATTGTTGAGTAATATTCGCTGTGGAGATCAAAACCTTTACCTTAGCAATTGGGGTGTATTTAGAAAAACCGGGCAACGGTACTTGTTCATGCTACATACTGCAAGTGTTGTTTTTATTAATTCACTCCAAGTGAAATCATTGTAAGGTTTCTAAGAAGCAAAAGCGTAAACATAAATGCTTCATCAAATACAAAAAAGAGCCACTATCGTCAGTGGCTCTTTTTCCATTAATACTTCAAAAAAGTGACTAAGCGATGTTCGTCACCTCTAGGATCAGTTCGGCTTTTTTAGGTAAATAAATACTGAATTTACTGCCTTTTCCCCATTCAGACTCTGCTTTTAACTCACCACCCGTTTGGCTGAGAATACTTTGGGAGACCGATAGCCCTAACCCTGTGCCTTCTCGTTTCGTTGTGTAAAATGGCGAGAAGATTCGACTCAAGTTTTCTGGTTTAATACCGCAGCCCTCATCGATAACATGAATCGCGGCTCCTTTCACTTCGCCCTCTTCAATCCAGTCTTCACTGACTACTGTTAATGTTCCTTTACCGCTCATTGCGTGAATGGCGTTCATTTGCAGGTTAACTAAGATTTGTAGCAAATGATGGCGGTTTATCTCAACTGACGTATGTGCTTGTAGATCAGTCACAAACTCGACGTCGCGTTTCTTGGTGCCAGTTTTAACCAAGGTGATGCTTTCATCAATGATAGGATTGACATGTTGCCAAGTGATTTCATCTTGAACACCGCCTTGGCGACTGTATTGCAATAAACTGCGTGTGATATTGCGGATACGATCAATTTGCGCGTGAATCGCATCAATTTCTTCTTGTACTCGACTTGCATCGTCACCCAATTCAAAATGGATCAATTCTACGTTGCCAAGAATCACGGCGGTTGGGTTATTAATTTCGTGAGCAATCCCCGCGGTGAGTTCTCCCAGTGCTGCCAGTTTTTCATGAACAACGAGTTTGTCGCGGGTTTGGTTGAGCAATTGAATATGCAGTTCAAGATCTTGGGTTTTTTCTCTCAGGCTTGCCGTACGCTCTTGAACTTTGCATTCAAGTTGAGCTGCGGAGTTTTTCAGTTCAATTTTGCGCTCTTCTAGCGCGTCTAACATATCATCAAACTGTCTGGCTAACTGCGCAAGTTCATGATCGGCATCTAATCCTAACGGGCCAATCCGTTTTTCTTTACCTTGTTGGACCTGCTTCACCACTTTGTGAATGCGTTCGATCGGTCGAAACAGATCATAAGAACCGCGATATACCATCACGCCAGAAACCAGCAATAACATAACCGTAATCAAGCTGATTTCGGCAATGTTGGTCATGTAGGCTTTAACGAATGGCCACATTAGGTAACCGGTATAAAGCATACCAATGACGTTGTCGTATTGGTCTTTGATCGGTTGATACGCCGTAATATACCAAGCGTCATACACATATGCTAGGTCAACCCACTGTTCACCCTTCGAAAGTACTTGGTTATACACTTCTGCGCTCACGCGAGTGCCTATGGCGCGCCCTAGTCTATGATCGCTGTCTAGAGGAACGTTGGTGCTCACACGCAAATCATCGAGAAATACCGTCAACGTACCCACAGGGCGAAGGCGGTCATTATCACTTAAGTAAATGAGATCGCGGATTTGATCCACCAGCACTGTGCTGTTGTTAAGGAGCAAACCACCATCAAGAAAGCCGATCAAATCGTTCGCTTGGCTGTATACCGGAATCACGGTTCGACTGACTAACCCACGCACTTCCCTGTCACCATCAGCAAGAATAGGCACTTCAGCTCGTTTGGCGAGTTCAGGATCGAGGCGTTCGAGTTCTTCTTTATTGAGTACATCAAAAAACGATTCGCGCTTGGTGAGATCCATAAAGCGGAATTTGTTTTCCATGGAATTAACGCGTTGGAAAGAGAGAAAATCTAAAGCATATCTTTTCTTCTGCTCTGTGACCCACTTTTGCAGGTCACCTTGTGGCGTTCCTTGATTAATGCGAATACGGAAATCGTACGAATCGGCAAACGCCCGCACGTAATTGGCTTGCTTTTGCTGTAACAACGTTACGCTGTTATTTGCAACACCAAGACGCTCCGAGACATCAAGCAGCGCATTTTGCCACGTGTAATGAATAGACCAATAAATGGTAATGCCGATCAGAGCTAACAATGTGAGGAAAATCGGCGCAGAGGTTAAGAATAACAAGCGATAACGCACCATGGTTTTAAAACGGTGCGTCCATTTTGACAATCCTTTGTACTGTGGGCCGTTAGTCGGCATATTCCTCATCCTCAGAATCCCATTCTTTGTATTTACGTTCTAAGGTCTTGCGAGCTACGCCCAAATCACGAGCAGCAGCAGACTTATTGCCTTCATGCAAGTTAACGACTTGTTTAATATGTGCTTTCTCGACTTCTTTTAACGTCCAGCTGTTTGGATAGCCTTCGCCAGTAAATTCTTTGCCTTCTCTAAAGGTTGGTAACTCAGCAGAGTGAGAAACAGTAATCGATACATTAGGCAGTGAATGCCCGCCATTCAGCTCTCGCCAATAGTGTGCAGGTGGTTTGCCAAGCAAGATACAACGCTCAATCAAGTTTTTCAGCTCACGAATGTTTCCCGGCCAATCGTACTCACTCATGGCTTCCATGTCCTCGTGCGCCCATTTGGGCGCAGGCATACCGAGCTCGCGCGTCAGCATGTTGCTGAAAAATGGCACCAACTCAAATAAGTCGGTTTTGCGCTCTCGCAGCGGACACACTTCAATTTTCAGAACGTTTAAACGGTAATAGAGGTCACTGCGGAAATTACCTTGATTGACCTCTTCTTGCAGGTTTCGGTTGGTTGCCGCTACGATACGGACATCAATACTGATCTCTCTTTCTGAACCGACAGGGCGAATCGTACGCTGCTCTAACACACGTAATAATGATGCCTGCATTGCAAGTGGCATCTCCCCGATTTCGTCAAGAAATAAGGTGCCACCGTTCGCAACACGGAACAAACCTTCACGCGATTTTTTTGCACCGGTAAACGCGCCCGATGTATGACCAAATAACTCACTTTCTAAAAGCTCTGGTGCAATCGCACCGCAGTTGATTGGCACAAACGGGCCCGTTCGCCCACTCGCCTGGTGGATACCTCGTGCAACTAGCTCTTTACCCGTACCCGACTCACCTTCCACCAAAACAGAAGCACGTGATGGTGCAAATTGGTTAATAAGTTGCTTAAGCAGACGCGTTTTTTCTGAGCCGCCGATGATCTCTGAGGTATTGTGACGTTGGTAATCGCGTGTCATGGCGTACTGCATGCGTTCGTTCAAACGGCGATCCATACAGCGACTGACCGCTTTTAACATCTGCTCAAGGTTGAATGGTTTGAGGATAAAGTCGGAAGCACCGAGCTGTAGCGCTCGAATGGCAATTTCTAAATCCGCATAACCCGTCATAAAAATCACAT
This sequence comes from Vibrio sp. 1874, assembly GCF_033344395.1. NCBI lineage: Bacteria > Pseudomonadati > Pseudomonadota > Gammaproteobacteria > Vibrionales > Vibrionaceae > Vibrio > Vibrio sp. 1874. The sequence goes on along the minus strand of NZ_JAWPOR010000009.1, from coordinate 118,634 downwards.
CGGCACGTTTGTCATCATCTTCAAACGCTTCTTCCCACTCAATTCCAGAACGCCCTGGCAGATTAATATCCAGCAAGATCAGATCATAATGTCGAGAATTACGCAGTTGTTCTGCTTCTTCGATGCTACCAGCTGTATCGACATGTGAAAAAAGCTTACCCAATGCCTTTTTCAAGATGGCTTGCATGCCTAATTCATCATCGACGACCAGTACGGAAAAGGCGCTATATTGTTGGTTTGTACTAAGATGGGATTGAGTAGACATATTTACCCCAGATGGATTTCGATGGGACAGAGTGTACCAAGTTTAAACAGAGATACCCTACAAAAAGTGCGACATTTTGTACCAACGCAAACTTTTATGCAAATAACCCCATGATTTAGTGCATAAACCAAGCACTTTAAGCTTGTAAAAGGTTGGCATCTTGTTTGCTATAAGGTGGATACGGAGCGCATTTAAGTGATCTCAGGATGTTGATGTTTGCTTATTCCAACACCCTAAGACAACTTGCGTATTACGCTAATCGCTCTCGTCCAAAAAGGCTTCTCCCTAAAACCTGGAGAGATTCCAAAGAATCATTGGAAAGGAACACATAAAAATGAAAAAAATTGCGCTAACTCTGGCTGCAACGTCTATCACGCTTGTAAGTTACTCTGCGTTTTCTGCTCAAGACGGAGAACATGTTCGCCTTGCAACCACAACCAGTACTTACCATTCAGGTTTACTTGATTACCTGCTTCCACAATTTGAAAAAGACACGGGCTACAAAGTCGATGTTATTGCTGCAGGTACGGGTAAAGCCTTAAAAATGGGCGAAAACGGTGACGTAGATTTGGTGATGACACATGCACCAAAAGCTGAAGGCGCATTTGTTGAGAAAGGCTACGGCGTTTTACCTCGCAAGCTAATGTACAACGACTTTGTGATTGTAGGCCCGAAAGCTGACCCAGCAACAATCAAAAATGACGAAGGCGTGTTAGATGTATTCAAAGAGATCGCAAACAAAAACGCAACGTTCATCTCTCGCGGCGATGATTCTGGTACGCACAAAAAAGAAATGGGCTTCTGGGCTCAAACTAAAATCGAACCGAACTTTGGTGGCTACCGTAGCGTAGGTCAAGGTATGGGCCCAACTCTAAACATGGCGTCTGAAATGCAAGGCTACACCATGACGGACCGCGGCACATGGCTGGCTTACCAAAACAAATTGGATCTAGAAATTCTGTTCCAAGGCGATGAAAAACTGTTTAACCCGTACCAAGTTATTCTTGTTAACCCTGAGCGTTACCCAACGATCAACTATCAAGGTGCGAAGGCATTCAGTGATTGGTTGGTAAACCCTCGCGGACAGGAACTTATCAATGGTTTCCGCCTAAACGGTAAACAACTGTTTGTTGCGAATGCTGAGAGCAAATAACGCAATATGAATCTTGCTGATACAACACTGGAAGCGCTTCGCTTACTGGTGAATTTTGATGCTGACCTATGGGAGATCGTTGCGGTCTCCTTTAGTGTTTCTATCACGGCAATATCCCTAGTGGTATTGCCGGCTATGTTGATGTCCTTTGTACTGGCGTATACCGACTTTCGCGGTAAATGGTTTTTGTTGTCGATCGTAAATACGCTGCAAGCGGTCCCTACCGTGGTGATTGGCCTGTTGCTGTACATGTTGCTGTCGCGTGCTGGCCCTTGGGGAGACTGGCAAATGCTGTTCACTCAGAAGGCAATGATCTTCGGCCAAATGGCGATCTGCTTCCCTGTTTTGGTATCGATGATGCATGGTGCATTACAATCTAGCGACCGTCGTGCAGTGGAAACTGCCATCACGCTGGGCGTCTCCATTCCGCGCTTGGCAGCTACGATGATTTGGGAAACCCGCTTTCCTCTACTTGCGGCTATCATTGCAGGGTTTTCACGTATCGTGACCGAGGTGGGCTGCTCAATGATGGTTGGTGGGAACATTATGGGCGTGACGCGAAATATTCCCACGGCTATCGCAATGGAAAGCAGTAAAGGTGCTTTTGCGCAAGGAGTTGCATTAGGAATTGTATTACTATCTTTAGCGTTGGCTCTAAACTTCTTCTTATCAAGTATGAGAGGCAAAGGCTACCTCAGAACATAGAACATGAAGCAAACAAACGACTCACCATTAACCCCATGTCGAGGCGAATTATGACTATAAAAATCACCGCCGAACAGTTATCCATGCGCTTTAAAGAGCGTGTGCTTTTCCACATCCCTGAGTTAGCCATCGGCCCAAATGATGCCATTTATCTCAAGGGTGACAATGGTGTGGGCAAAACTACCCTACTCAAAATCCTTGCTGGCTTGCTCAAACCCTCTACTGGCGATGTTGTTGCGCCAAAAGATACGTGGCTGAAAAGACTGACGCGTCGCAATGGTCGTGTCGATGTGATTTATCTCCATCAATCCCCTTACCTTTTTGACGGCACTGTATATGAAAACGTAGTCTATGGAGTGAAATATCAACAAGATACGCAAAAAGATAAGCGAGCTCAAGTTATTCACGCGCTGCGCATGGTAGGTTTAGAAACCTTAGCGGACGAACATATTTCCGTGTTGTCCGGCGGTGAAAAACAGCGCGTTGCCATGGCAAGGGCTTGGATCTTAAAGCCGTCGATTTTATTGATGGATGAGCCAAGTGCGTCTTTAGACCAAGAATCCATTGAACGATTGGTAGTGATGGCGAAAGATCTTTTGGATCGTGGTTCCAGTATCGTGGTGACAAGCCATCAGGCCAACGCACTGACCGACTTATGTAAAAAACAGTGGTGGATTAAAGACAAGACTTTGATAGAGTCTCCTCTGTTGTATGTCATACCAAAAGAAACATCCCAAGAGAATGCATATGCTTCAACCAACACAAACTAGTTGGGTCATTTTGGCTGGTGGCCAAGCCAGCCGTATGGGTGGAAAAGATAAAGGTCTGATTGAGTTAAATCAGAAGCCACTCATCGAACACGTTATTGAACGTTTATCTCCACAAACTCCACGCATTTTAATTAATGCCAACCGAAACCAAGATGCGTACAGCAAATTTGGTTTCGTATTTAGTGATCAATTCAAAGATTTCCCTGGGCCTATGGGCGGTATTCACGCGGGTTTGATGCATGCTGAAACTGACTGGGTCGGATTTGTACCTTGCGATAGTCCACAAATTAACACCGACCTTGTCGAGCGTTTCTGCCAGTTTGTCAAAGAAGACAGCGATATTTTGGTCGCGCATGATGGTGACCATCAGCAACCTGTTTTTACGCTCTACCACAAGCGCGTACTGCCAAAACTCACCGCGTTTTTAGAACGTGGCGACCGCAAAATCATTCTGCTCTACAAAGAGTGCAACACCAGTTACGTTGACTTTAGCGACTCACCAAACTGTTTCGTCAACTTGAACACTCCGGAAGAACTGGCGCAATTTGGACAATTAGAATCATGAAACACACGCTAAACATTCCTATTCTTGGTTTTGCAGCTTATTCAGGCACAGGCAAAACCACGCTACTTGAAGCCCTATTGCCAAAGCTGACCGAAGCAGGTTTACGCATTGGCATGCTAAAACATGCGCACCACAACTTCGATGTCGATAAGCCGGGTAAAGACAGCTACCGTTTACGCAAAGCTGGCGCATCTCAAATGCTGATTGCTTCTCGCAACCGTTTTGCGTTAATGACAGAAACGCCAGAAGCCGAAGCGGAGTTTGAATTCCTATTAACACGTTTTGATGAAGACATGCTTGATGTGGTTTTGGTCGAAGGCTGCAAAAACATCGCGTTTCCTAAAATCGAATTGCACCGTGAAGAAGTCGGCAAGCCTTGGCTTTATCCAAACGATGAAAACATCATCGCTATCGCTTCAGACGGCGGCGAGTTGGACTCTGAACTGCCACAAATGAACATCAATGATCTTGAAGCGATTGCTCAGTTCGTTATTCAGTATGTTCAAGAAGCGAAAGCACCAAAAAACAAAGAGAAAGAAGCCGCATGTTGCGACACACTTTCTCCTGCTTTCCTTTCTGTGGTTCAAGGCCAAGAGAAAATCCTTTCTTTGGTGAACACGGTTTCGGAAATAGAAGCATGCAAGATTGAAAACGCCTATGGCCGCGTTCTTGCGGAACATATCGTTTCACCAGTAAATGTGCCGCAATACACCAACTCCGCGATGGACGGTTATGCCATCCGCAGTGATGATGTTGACCGTGATAGCTACCAAGTGGTTGTTGAAGTGATGGCGGGTCATGCTTACGATCAACCTCTGGACGTTGGTCAAGCGGTGAAGATCATGACTGGCGCACCAACACCACGTAACGGCGACACAGTGGTCATGCGTGAGCAAGCCTCTCAAGAAGGTGACAAGGTCACCTTTAACGGTGCGAATATCAAAGCAGGCCAAAACGTTCGTCAAGCAGGTGAAGATCTCGCTATCGGCAGTGACGTCTTTACCGCAGGCACTCGCCTAGCCTCTCCAGAAATGGGCATGATCGCTTCGCTTGGTTTTGGTGAAGCGAATGTGTTCCGCAAAGTGAAAGTTGCCGTGTTCTCCACCGGTGACGAAGTACAAGCGCCGGGAACAGAGCAAAAAGCGAATTCTATCTACGATTCCAACCGTTTTACCATCATGGGCATGCTTGAAAAGCTCGGCTGCGAGATCTTGGACTTCGGTATTCTGGAAGACAACGAAAAGTTAATGATTGAAGCGTTGGAAAACGCATCGGCGCAAGCGGACGTGGTTATGACTTCTGGTGGCGTATCTGTTGGTGATGCGGATTACATCAAACTTGCCTTGGATAAACTTGGTCAAATAGATTTTTGGCGAATCAACATGCGTCCGGGACGTCCATTAGCGTTTGGTCAAATCAACAACAAGCCGTTCTTTGGTCTGCCGGGCAACCCTGTTGCCGTGATGGTTTCATTCATCAACTTTGTCGAGCCTGCACTGCGTAAGATGCAAGGCGAACAAGGCTGGAAGCCTCTGAAAGTGAATGCCATCGCGACTGAAAACCTTCGCTCTCGACAAGGTCGTACCGAGTTTAGCCGTGGCGTCTATGAACTGGATGCAACTGGCCGTTTAACCGTTCGTACAACAGGCAAGCAAGGCTCTGGTATTTTGCGCTCAATGAGTGAGGCAAACTGTTTGATCGAAATCTCCCCAGCTATTGATACAGTAAAAGCGGGAGAAAGCGTGACAATTATCCCACTTCAAGGCAGAATCTAGCTCAAACTAGAAATTCAAAGGTCAGCGAGTCTGGCCTTTTTGTTTAATACAGAAACCTTTTCAGAGAGACAGCTATGGCTCGCACCATTCTTTACACTTACAAAGACCAAGACAAAGAACTGACATTCTCATACCAGCAACACCGCAACATTCAAGAAGCAGTTGCCGAGGCAGAAGGTATCGATATCACTGAGTTCCTAAAGATGGAGCAACAAATCGAAGCAGTGTCTGACACTAAAGCAGTGCGCAACTACCGCGACAACTACTTCAGAAAATTAGGCTTTAGTAAAATCACCCTAGCTCAAAAAGAAAACCTAGGCGTAGGCAAAAAGAACAAATAAGCTTATCTGCAAACAGAAAACTCGCGATTCGTCGCGAGTTTTTTATGCATGCTATTTTTTTTTCGTGCTCTATACCCAAGCATATAGAAGTTACTTGGGTATATAAGTTACTTCGATATACAAGTAAAAGCCCCGTTTTACCTTGATGGTCTAAACGGGGCTTTAAATTTCTTCTTACTTTGTATCGAGTAAGGTTTCAGTCACTACTTGATGTTTAAGAACGCAGCGCCGCGTACACCACCTGAATCACCGTGTTTTGCTTTGATGATCTTAGGACACTTAGCTACAGACAATAAGTGTTTAGGGATGCGTTTTGGCATCTCTTCGTAAATCAATTCGAAGTTAGATAAGCCTCCACCAAGTACAACGGTGTGTGGGTCTGTTGCAGTAAACAGGTTTGCAAAGCAGATTGCTAGCAGCTCCATAAAGCGCTCGACGTGCTCTACTGCTTTCTCTTCACCCTCTGCGTGCGCTTTAATAATGTCGATCGCTTTCTTCTCTTCGCCGTAGTAATGCGCGTAAAGAAGCTCGAAACCACGACCAGATAGGTAACTATCTAAACAGCCTTTGTTGCCACAGCCACAGCCAAGTAATGGTGCGTTTTCACCCAGGTGGAACCATGCGTCGATAGGAAGACGTGTGTGACCCACCTCACCCGCTACGTGGTTGCGGCCAGAGAATACTTTACCTTCGTAGATAAAGCCACCGCCAAAACCAGTACCAAGGATCAAACCTAGTACAGATGGTTCATCTTGAAGATCTTCGTCCCACGCTTCAGAAAGCGCGAAACAGTTTGCATCGTTTTCAATTTTTACGCTGCGACCGATTTTAGCTTCCAGATCAGCACGAAGTGGTTTGCCTTTTGCCGCAGGAACGTTAACTGTTAGTACCGTTGCATCATCGGCGTCTTCCATACCTGGCAAGCCAAGACCAATCGTACCTTCGCAGCCAAACTCTGTATCGTATTTGTTCACCAATTCCGCAATGGTATCAACCAGCAGCTCGTAGTTGTCTGTTGGTGTAGGTACACGTTCCGTCGCTACACGCTCAAGCTTCTCGTTAAATGCACCAAATTCAATTTTAGTGCCACCGACATCAAAGCCGTAATACATGTATTTCTCTCCTAAAAAATGCTTCAAACGACTCTCAAAAATGGCTAGAGTCAAAAGTATAAACTGATGGCATTATCCATATCTGTACGCCTGCAAACCGTGACCGAATGCAGATTTATCCCCTCACCGAAGCCAGTTGAACAACATACCATCAACAAAAGCTCATTCCTTAGAGTCAGCTCTCGGTTTTCATCCACTCTTTGAAACGTTTCAAGTGTGGCTGGTTAGGGTCGTTTTTGACTCGAGTCTTGCTCAGCATGTAAGTTTCTCTGAAGGCTTCAAACCACAATTGAAGGCATTCCGCAGCTTTAGGCTCACCAGCTTGTTTTAAAACTAATGTCGCGACTTCGGCGGTTGAAAGATGCTGCTCATTCTCGGAGCGGCGCATGATGTATTCAGACAGAGATTCCGGCTCAATGGAAAGCACAGGCAAAGATTTAAGAAAATCAGAACGACGGAATATCTTTCGGGCCTCACGCCAGCTACCATCAATAAAGATCAGCAACCATTTTTTGTTCTCGACATCTTCTTTTACCAATCGCGCTGGCTCTAGATCTTCAATTAAACGAGAGGGATCATCCACATAGTCTGCAGGAAATACAATCACCGGTTGGTAGCTGTCATCCTGTAGTAGCGCGAGCATCTCTTCAGACGGTTCTGTTCGGTTCCATTGATACACGTAAGTCTCTTGAATCGTATCAGCGATTAGACGACCGGTATTACTTGGCTTAAACACTTCGTTTTCAGAAACAATCAACATACATGCAATATTGGCCTTGATGTTTGGCTGAAGGTCGCACAAACAGTGTTGCTCAGAAACCTGGCAATATTGGCAACGAACCACTTTACATCCACGCGCGTTGAAAGGCTTGGTTGAGATAGATTGTCGGTACTGATATAAACGGTGGAAAGCGTGAATTCTCATGGTAAGTAATGCCAAGTAAAAAGTAGAGCGCGATTCTACTGATATTATGGTTTCGCCTCAAGATAAGCCCATCAGCAGTGTGTTGAAATAATTTCACTCTTATCTCGGTCATAGATAAAGAAATAAATAAGGGAATGACAGTGACAGAAACGACATTTCAAGAACCCTCATGGCTCAGATTAGGCTTTTTCCTTGGCGTATTATTGCTTTGTGCCATTTGGGAGAACAAATTGCCTAGAAAAACACTGACCGCTTCGCGCAGGTTTCGCTGGGTCAATAACTTGTCATTGGTTGCTTTTAACAGCCTAGTTATTGCTTTAATCATGCCTATCGCCGCCTTTCAAGCTGCGGTCATAGCTCAGGAGCAACAATGGGGGCTGCTGAATATTCTGTCCCTCCCCGCTTGGTTAAATATTTTTCTAACCGTCATTTTGCTTGATTTCGTCATTTACGCTCAGCATGTTGTCTTTCATCATGTAAAACCGCTGTGGAAGATTCACCGAATGCATCACGCCGATCTCGACATAGACGTCACCACAGGCGCACGCTTTCATCCCTTCGAAATAATCATTTCAATGGGAGTAAAAATTGCAGCCGTGTTTATCTTAGGTGTTTCACCTATCGGAATTGTGGTATTTGAAATTGTGCTTAATGCGAGCGCGATGTTTAATCACAGTAATGCAAAACTGGCTTTATCTATGGACCAAAAACTGCGAAACGTCATCGTTACACCAGACATGCATCGCGTGCACCATTCAGTGATAGTAAAAGAGACCCACTCAAACTTTGGTTTTTTCCTTTCAGTTTGGGACCGCTTTTTTGGGACATACCGAGCTCAGCCTAAGTTGGGTCATGAAGATGTTGTTATTGGTGTGCCGGAAATTAGAGACGAAGAAGAGCAAAGATTAGATAAGCTGTTAACGCAGCCCTTTCGCTACAATAAAGAGAAGAAGTAATGGTTGAAAAAATATTGTTGGATGAAGTATGTCAACAAAACGAATAGACCAAGCCTAAACCCCTGTTAAACACTACTTCATCCTCATGATGTGTAAGAACAGATTAGTTTTCTGCTAGCTGACGCTTTTTGTTTAACTGAGTAATACCAACAAATAAACCAACAACACCAAGCACTGCACATGCCAAAGCATTGGTGTTCATTACTTGCTGTGCCTCCATTGAGCTGTATAGAAAAGCAAGGCTGAAGAAAGTGGTGGCAAAGCTCAAACCTGTCAGTACGCTGAAACCAGCAAAACTGGCCAAGTCTTTAAAATCGTTCATAACGAGTCCCTGTTTACAATCCTTAATCGAGTGTTGTGAAAATAATAATTAACGAAATATTTGGCGCGATTGACTATGTTTTCGCGCATTCCATAACCAGATAGATACCCCAAATGAGAACCCTAAAAACAGTGTCTTCATTTGTAGGGCGACGTTGTTATCTAATATTTCTAATGTATAGTGAGCGTGGGAACTAAAGATAACATTGGTTATAAGAATCAATAACATAACGACTAGGCCAGAGCGGCGATGCTTGACCAATAGATACGCTGCTAATAAGTCCAATAGTCCCAAAGCGCTCCAATACATATTCAACCAGCGTGGCGCAAAATCGTAAGGTAAAAAGCCACCAACAATGTTGTCATAAAGATGAACCACTCCGCCAACTGTCATAAAAAGGCATAAGAGAAACACGACGAATTTATCCATTACCGTTTCCTTATCTGAATGAATGAGCAAAGCATATAGAAGTCACTTAAACATTTGTAATCCCATCGCCATTTTTGAGATCGACAGTGCCATTATCAACACGATGAGAACAGAAACGGCTGCTCTACCTTCTTTATTTAGCATAGTGTTTGCTTTGTCATTGTCCCAAATCCGCCAATGCAACGACAGAATCCTCCTTTAAATCACGCCTTGGTTTATCAACTCTCGTACCTTTTCCAGCCCGCGCTGAAACACAGTATGTGCATTCGCGGGAAGGCCGCTCTCGACATCGTGCCAGAAGAACGCGAAATCATGTCCACCATCGTCTTGCGTATGAAACAGCCATGAATTAGCGAGGTCAGCACACTCACACAAAACAAAATGCCATACTTGATTTTGAAAGCCACTGTCCCATGAGCATAAATATCGTGCGGAACGAACATGTGTGATACCAGACTCCTCAGCGAGCTCCCGCTTGGCCGCTATGATGTAACTTTCATCAAACACTTCAACAGTGCCCTTGACGAGCTGAACACCCGCCAACGGATGTTTAAAAAGTAGGATCTCTTGATTTTGATTACGTAGAACGACGGGGCAAACTTTATCGATCACAAAACCACTCCTTATGGTTCAAGCAAAAGGCTTTAGCTTTCTCTGGATATAAAGAAATCGAGTGAAGTTGCTCTACACGCACCCACTTCAAATGGTACTGATTAACATCTGATTTTCTGATTTGCTCTGGCCCACTCCCTAGTTTCACTTTTAAGTTCCCTACATAAGAAAGAAAATAGGTTTCTAAGCGACCTTGATTTTCGAGTTCCAAAACTTTCTTAACCGAACCAAGTTCTATTGAGGTTTCTTCCCGCGCTTCTCTTTTAGCAGCTTCAACAGGTTCCTCACCTGCTTCAACACTGCCTCCAGGGAAAACCCAATACTGTCTGTCGTTTCGAACGCGATGGATAAGCAAAAGTTCTTGGTGATGATTAACTAGTATGAGGCTGGCTCTTTGTGATAACTGCATGATTCATTCCTTTGAATTCTGGCGACATTCTAGTCAACGAGTCCCTCGAACAAAGCATTAACATCACGTTGTGATAACTAAACCCTTTAGAAATGAACGAGATGAGATGTAACTCACTTTTGCAATGCAAATAGGAGCCATTAAATGAGTAGCCGTAACAAAAAAGCAGAACCGAGGTTCTGCTTTTAGTCGGTGGAAACATCTCATTTACTTAGTCTGATGAAGCTCATACTTGTGCAGCATTGCTTGCTGGTGCCCAGCAATTTCCGCCACTTGCTCAGAACTCTCAACCATAGACTCAAGCTGCAGCTTTGTGCGTTCGCCAAGATCAGAAATATGTGTGATGGATTGAGATACATCTGCCGTCGCTCGTTCTTGTTCTTCTGTAGCAACTGAGATTTGCTCAACACGTTCTTGAATGTACTTAACCGCGAGGTTGATATCAGAGAATGTCGATTTCACTTCATTGCCGGACTTTAGCGCGTGGGTCATTTCTTCTCTTGAATCATTAACTGCTTGGCGCGAACGCTCTGCGGCAGTAATAAGCTCGCTCATCATTTCTCGGATGTTCGTAGTTTGTTGAGAGGTATCACTTGCAAGTTTGCGAACTTCATCAGCGACAACCGCAAATCCACGCCCTTGCTCACCAGCACGGGCAGCCTCTATTGCTGCGTTGAGAGCAAGTAAGTTGGTGTTGTCCGCGATCCCACTGATCATATCGACCATTTCACGAATCTGTTTTACACGCTGGTCTAGCTCTAACATTGACTGTTCATTTACATCCAAAGAGCTTTCTAATGACTCCAAACGTTCGCGGTTTTGTTCCACGACTTGAACCCCTTTTTCAGTGTGCTGGGTTGCAAGGAGCGAGTCCTGTGAAGATGCATTTGTCACCATTGCTATTTCACGAATAGAGGCTTCAAGCTGCGTTATGGTCGTGATCATACTAGACAACGCTTCATTTTGTGTTGCCAACCCATCACTTGTTTGTTCGGCTGCACTGTGACTTACTTCTGCCGTCTGATAAAGCGTTTCACAATTGCGCGTCACCGTTTGAATGGAGTCGTGTGTGGAATCGATTACTTGATTCAACTTTCGTGCTACTTCTTTCAGCTCATAAGGGCCGACTTCTTCTGCCTTGTCACGAAAATCATGTTCGGTAAGTGCTGAAAGACGCGTTAGTACATTCCTTAACCCTCGGTTTGTCCATGACTTGAGACTAAACCAAGTAACCAGAATAATAAAAGAAATCACACACGCCGCAAACACGAGCACAACGCTCACCGATTCAATGGTCTCGTTGACCACCCGCTCTTTTTCATCGATCAACTGACCAGCGGTTTGGGAGATTTGATCAAGTAACCGCATGGTTTCATCCGCAAGCATCGAAGCCTGTTTAAACTCTGAACGTTGCAATTCCCCTTGTTCTAGTTTGGCGAGGATCAAACGCAGCACGCCCTTTTCACTAAAGCCTTGTTTCACCATCTCATATGGTGCGGTTAAGCTTGCATATTCACTTACTTCAGGATGAAAAGATTGGAAGTCTTCATAGGCGAGTTTAATACCTGCTATGCGATTTCGCATTTCTCGGTATTCTTTTTCGGCTTTGTTTAATTCTGAGTGCATCATCATGACTAAGAACGTACTTTCCATTGAGCTTGCAGAAGCAATGAAACGGTTAGCGGCATCGCTCGACTCAGGATTATCAGCACTAAGGAACGAACTGATTCGATTCATTTCCGGGCCGATAGAGCTAAGCCCATAGCGAAAACCACCAACAGCGGCATCAATATCCATTTGAATTTGTATCACCGAAGATTGCTTCAACAAAATGGACTGCGTGATGTTATGTAAACGCGCTAGTTTGGTGTCTAACTCCTCCGAGAGTTGCTGAGCTACACCAGACGCTTTCACAACCAAAGTTGTGCTTTGAGTTGCAAGAGAGTCGATTTGCTCTTTTATGAGAGGCAACTCTTTCGGCTCAGTAATCTGCATACCATGGTTGAGTAGCTTAACCATCTCCAATACATTCCTGGTTAACTTTGCGTTTGCCATCGCGATTGGTAATGCTTTTTGCGACAAGTCTTCAAATTGTTCCCCTACCTGTTCCATTCCTTTGAAACTTGAGACAGAAAGGGCTATAACAAGAGCAATGATAGTTAAAAATGTTGCACTGACAGCCTGAATCAGTGAAAGTGATGTGCGTGAGCGTTTTCGCTTTGCCATAATCAATTTTTATTCTTTCTTAAGGTTGAATCGGTTCTGCAGTGATTCCGTCACATTTGTGAGACAAAACCGTGATTTGCAGCCCATACTATGGATTGGTTATGACACTAATATTTCAGTTGTGAGTCATAGAGATGACAGGTGGTGATTTGCGTCGAGTATATTTTCCTTTGATAATCAGTGTGCTACTAAGCGCCTGCTCTTCTGGGCCTGAGCCTAGTGAGCAAGCACAGGTGACAGCACCTACAAATCAGCTATTGTCGGACAACCCTGACTTGTTCGACTTTTACACAGAGTGGCACGGCACGCCTTATCGCTTAGGCGGGACACAGAAATCTGGAATTGATTGCTCAGCATTTGTACAAAAAGCGTTTATTGAGGCTTATCAGCTCTCGTTACCAAGGACAACGAGGCAGCAATCAAAGCAAGGTGTGGAGTTAAGTTGGACGGATGCCAAGCAAGGGGATCTAGTGTTTTTTAAAACAAGACGTACAACTTATCATGTCGGAATTTACTTGGGTAACAAGCAGTTCATGCATGCATCGACGTCTAGAGGTGTGATTATTTCAAGAATCGACAACCCATACTGGGCATCTAAGTTTTGGCAAATAAGAAGAGTTACAATGTAACTCCTCTCACTCTTTAACCGGACATTGCTGTAAGTTAAAACAATATCAGTCGTAAGTCGCAACAGCATTATCGAACAGATTTTTGACCAGAGCGATGTATTCATCAAGGAACGTGATCTGTTCATTGGTCGCTTTTTTATGCCATACCCCAGCCAATATCTCACCAAGATCTTCAACAACTGCATCAGCCTCTTTCAACAATTTGAAGCGTACGCTCGAGTGAAGTTCTGGATTTTGCTCAAAAATCGCCATGATGTTTGAAGCCACCATATCGGTGACAACATCTTCGATGCTTTCGGATCCAGTGTCGCCAATTTCGGTCGTAAAAATATCTAGATTTAGAGACAAGTGCTCGATAAGAGCGAGATATCCATCGGTTTCTAAAACCACTGTTTTTCTCCGTTTATTGCAAGCCTTCGAAGCTGAAAGCAGAATAGTTTCAATAGTAAGACATGCCGAGAAAATTTCATTAACTTATTTCATATTAACAAACATTCACGAACCAACTGGATGATTTTCAAACAATTGAGCTTTGCTTCACTGAATTCGGATACAGGGTTTCTTCAAACCTTTTTATATTTCAGTCATTTTCATGCAAACAGGTTTGGTTACGACCATTTTCTTTTGCACGATACAGCGCAGCATCGGCACTCTTTAACCATTGAGTGTGAGTTTCAAAATAAGGCTTATACTCGCAAACACCAATACTTATCGTGTAATTAATCAAAAAATCTTCCACTTTCACGATCTCTTGCTCAATTCTTTTGCGCAAACGCTCTGCGAAATAGCAAGCTTGCTCCTGGTTTGTGTGAGGAAGTAGTACCGTAAACTCTTCACCACCAAAACGACCGCAGATGTCACTGCTTCTTGCTGTTTTTCTCAACAAGGCAGAGGTTCGACGAATGACTTCGTCCCCTGTCGGGTGACCATAAGTATCATTCACCTTCTTAAAGTGGTCGATATCGAATATTACTAATGAGCATGGTCCGTCGATAACTTTTAAGTGAGCAAACTCATCTTTCAATGATTGCTCCCAATAAGCGCGATTAAATAAACCTGTTAAACCATCTTTGCGACTGATTTCCGACAAATGTTGATTTGTTTCTTTCAAATGAATGCGATTTCTCGCAGTTTCAGAAACATCATTGACTTGAATCGCTATGTGGCTGACCTCTCCTGAAAGCCCAATTAACGGCGTGATCACGATATCTTGATACATAAAATCACTGCTGTTTGAAACCGGAGAAAAATTGTTGAACTTAAAAAGGTACGGTCGGTTTTCCCAGCTAGAAAAAGAACGAGTTTCCAGATCGGCGGCAGCTTTTATCTTGGTTTCTAGCCAAGTTCTTGGCAGCTCTTCAAAATGCTCAAATAAACATTCACCAAGAATTTCTTGTGATAGAACGCCACTGTATGACTGCATAAAACTGTTCCACACACACACTTTATACTCTTGATCCAAAACAATAAGCCCTGAATCCATCGTATCGAGAATTTGTGTGACCCAATGAAAGTCTGCTATGTCCAGCGTGATATCGGACATTAGATTAGCTCCATGATTTCATAGATAATTTCTACGGATGGCTTATCAATTAAAAACAGTACCTCGCACTCGAAATCGAGCGCTTCTGCCATGTAGGTGTATTCGATAGTAAAGAGCTCACCCAACTCGCCTTGCTCTTCACAATAAGGTGTTAAGGTATCCACAATGCCTGGCTGACGAAGTGAGAACTGCTTGTCGAGTTGATCGCCTAACGACGTGAGAAATGACGAAACCAGTAGGTTAGAGATATTCAAGATGATTTCATTATGAGGCGTAAACTCAAGGAGGTAACCTAATTTTTCCCCAATCTGATTGATATCCCTACCACGTAAGCACACCAGTGCCTCCCCGTGAATACCGCCACCGACAAACCTCTGCGCTACCGCAACGGAACTGTCACGCCCAACCACATCAACCAGTGTCATATGAAGCTCGCCGTAGGACAAAGGTCCAACATGAGGAACAGGAAGTTGGATGAACTCATGTAAATGGTCAGCCATAATCGCAGCCCCTTTACCAAGGGCAATGTTCGCAATTTCACGGAATTTGGCTAGTAAGGAAAGCTCTTCGCAACCCTGGTTTTTAGAATCAACCGAATGACTAGGTTTGAACGCATAATGCAGCCCTAATTGTTCGTATAGTGGGAGCACCTGCTCTTCTGTCAGAGGCTTAGCGATAAAAGCTTGAGCACCAAGATCGAGACAGCGCTGTTTTGCCTCTTGTTGAACATCTCCAGAAATAATGACGATTTTGGTCGGGTACTGACTAACAGGTAATGATTCGAGGACCTCAAAACCATCCATTATGGGCATCGTTAAATCGAGAAACAAAATATCGATATTTTGCTCAGCAAGAATATTAAGCGCCTCATAACCATCTTGCGCTTCAATAAGATGCAATGATGTATCTTGTACGATAGAACGCGCAATAAGCTTTCTTGCAACAGCTGAGTCATCACATATCAGTATTTTCATGCCACCAATGGAACTAACGTCAAAAAAATCATAATACCTGTTGTAAACGTTCATCTCCATATGCTAAGCCAACAAATCAGAGGCTTATAAGCGATTTGATTCACATTTATACAAATTGACTGCACTAAGAGGAAGGTTTCTTCACTAAGTATGCTCAACATAGCGCCAACTCCCTGCTATTTATCCTAAACTATTGGTGGTCAAATAGATTCGCGAGGTTTTGTATGTGGCAAGCAATATCGCAACAGCTTTCTGATACTTTATTGTTCGATTACCAGATCACGGAAAAAGTAAGGCTGTCTGGTGGGGATATCAGTGAAAGCTACATGATCAATGATGGCGAGCAACGTTATTTTGTGAAAATTAACGATCGCGAGTTTTTGTCTAAATTTGAGGTAGAAGCTGAAAGCCTGCATCTTTTGCGTGAAACATCCACCCTATTTGTACCTGAGGTGGTATTGGTTGGTAAAACCAAAAATGCCTCATTCCTAATTCTTAACTACCTTCCAACGAAACCATTAGAAGATGGTCCCAACAGCTTTAAATTTGGGCAGCAATTAGCTCACCTACACCAGTGGGGCGAGCAAAAAGAGTTTGGTTTTGATACCGACAACTATCTCGGTTCGACTCTACAGCCCAATAAATGGCACAAGAAATGGTGTGTATTCTTTGCTGAGCAACGCATAGGTTGGCAATTACAGCTCCTTAAAGAAAAAGGCGTCACCTTGGTTGATATCGATGACTTTATCGATGTCGTAAAACAGCGGCTAGCAAACCATGCTCCGGAACCTTCTTTGTTGCATGGCGATTTATGGAATGGAAATGCGGCACTCACTGCATTCGGTCCTATCTGTTACGATCCTGCGTGCTATTGGGGGGACAGGGAGTGTGATATTGCGATGACAGAGCTTTTTGGTGGATTTCAACCAGAATTTTATCAAGGCTACGAATCGGTTATGCCACTTTCTTCAAGCTATGAGGAACGTAAAGATATCTATAACCTTTACCATGTTCTCAACCATTGTAATTTGTTTGGCGGCCATTACTTGGAACAGGCTCAACTGGTTATTAATAAAATCATTTCTTATTAATTTGGAAGCCACTGCATATTTCAAGATGTAAAATCTCGAGGCACATCACTACAGAAGATCACCCTAAGCTCAAGGTTGAGTTTGGGGTCAAGTTTTGTACTTATTTCGACTCAATTAGCAACAACTCGACCTAATATCAAAGGAGACTTAACTTTGGATTGTGCCTATTTTCCTTGTAGGCAAAGTAAGTAAAGGGCTGTACTTCCTTGATGAATAGTGTGTTTAAAAGCCCTGCGAGATTAGGAGTTGTTGTATGAAAAATTATACCGAAAGGTATGTAAAGTGCCCGCATTGCGGACACTCTATCGGCATTACATTGGATGCAAGTAATGGTGACCAAGAGTTTTATGATGATTGCCCAGCTTGTTGCCACGCTATCCACCTAAATATGCGAGTGGATGAGTTACAAGATAAGGTCGAACTATTTATCGATGACAATTACGAATAACAGCTCGAGCATGTGAACATCAGAAATATAAAAACGCTTAAATGAAAAAGGAGCACTAGGCTCCTTTTTCTCATTCTAAAGCTGTTTTGCTGCAAGAACGCGCTCAACAGTATCAACAATTGCTTGAGTCTGAGGATCAAACTCAATATTAACACGCTCCCCTACTTGTCTCACTCCGAAAAGCGTTCGCTGCAAGGTTTCTGGAATTAGGTGTACTGAAAAACGACACGCTTCAACTTCACCAATAGTTAGCGAGCAGCCATCTAAACCAATGTAACCTTTCGCTAATACATATTTCATTGATTCTTGCGGCAGTTGGAACCAAATCGTGCGGTTATTGGGCGTATCGATGATATCGACAATATCTGCCGTTAAACTAATATGACCAGACATGCTATGCCCGCCTATTTCGTCACCAAACTTAGCCGCGCGCTCAATGTTTACGCTATCCCCTTCCACCAGCCGACCTAAATTAGTAAGAGCCAATGTCGCTTGCATTAAATCAAAACTGGTAAGGTTGCCTTCGATCTTAGTCACAGTTAGACAACATCCGTTGTGTGCAACGGATGCACCAATTTCTAACCCTTTACAAAGTTCATCGCTTAACTCGACAACGTGCGTTTGAAAGCGTTCTTTTTTATCAATTTTAACGACCTTCGCCGTACCCTGAACTATTCCTGTAAACATTTCTTTTTACCTATTGATTTAATACCAACTGTAGTCGAAGACTAAGCCCTAAACACTGCGCTACAGGTCGGAAATAAAGACCTCAGGCGATAAAGCCATGGCTTAATGAACACTGGTTTGTTCTCATGCATGCTTCAACATTACCATGATTCGCTGCTGTTCTCAGTAAAAGCGTATCCTTAGCGTGGAGAGCGTCCAGTCAGTGTTATCGACTATTCACTACCTAGCTATGGAATATAAACATACAATTGTTTATCATTTGCGCGGAGTTTCTCCGAGGCATTTTTTCACCTTATCGTGACTAAAATCAACCATCAGATCCGTTCACCACATCTTTTGCCCTCGAGTACTCTCATTCTTTCAACTTATTGTTCCGCTCTGGAGTATTTTTCGTGCATCGCTATAAAGAAGAAGCATCAAGTCTTATCAAATTGGCGACCCCGGTATTGATCGCATCTGTCGCTCAAACTGGTATGGGGTTTGTTGATACCGTAATGGCTGGCGGCGTTAGCGCCACCGACATGGCTGCGGTTTCTGTCGCTTCAAGTATTTGGCTACCATCCATTTTGTTTGGGGTGGGTTTATTAATGGCATTGGTCCCTGTTGTCGCACAGTTAAATGGCTCTGGTCGTCGAGTGAAAATCCCGTTTGAAATTCAGCAAGGCGTCGTTTTGGCATTGCTGATCAGTGTGCCGATAATTGCAGTCCTGCTTCAAACCCAGTTTATTCTCGGGCTGATGGATGTTGAAGCACTGATGGCTGAAAAAACGGTGGGATACATTCATGCCGTTATACTAGCAGTACCCGCTTTTTTACTTTTCCAAACGCTTAGAAGCTTTACGGATGGTATGTCATTGACGAAACCGGCAATGGTTATTGGCTTTATCGGTTTGCTGCTCAACATTCCTCTAAACTGGATTTTCGTGTACGGCAAGTTTGGTGCACCTGAATTAGGCGGTGTTGGATGTGGTGTCGCAACCACGATTGTTTACTGGGTCATGTTTGCCATGCTATTGCTGTATGTGATGACATCAGAGCGGTTGAAAAGCATCAACCTATTTGGAGAATGGCATCGCCCACAATGGAAAGCGCAAGTTCGTCTATTCAAGCTCGGCTTTCCTGTTGCAGCAGCGCTGTTTTTTGAAGTGACACTGTTTGCTGTTGTTGCACTGCTCGTTTCACCACTGGGTCCTATCATTGTGGCAGCGCATCAAGTCGCGATTAACTTCTCCTCGTTGGTATTTATGCTACCAATGAGTATTGGTGCAGCAGTAAGCATTCGTGTCGGCCATCGACTTGGTGAAGAAAACGTCGATGGCGCGCGCGTAGCGTCACGAGTCGGCATTATGGTTGGTCTAGCATTGTCCGTTCTCACAGCGATTTTAACCGTCTTGTCTCGTGAGTGGATCGCCGAGCTTTATACTAGCAACCCAGAGGTAATCACTCTAGCGATGCACCTGCTCGTGTTTGCCGCTGTTTATCAATGTACGGATGCGGTTCAAGTGATCGCAGCTGGTGCATTACGCGGCTATAAAGACATGCGAGCCATCTTCAACCGTACTTTTATTGCTTATTGGATTCTTGGCTTGCCAATTGGTTACGTCCTTGGCCGTACAGACTGGATTGTTGAGCCAATGGGAGCACAAGGCTTCTGGCTTGGTTTTATCATCGGCCTATCTTCTGCGGCCTTTATGTTAGGCGTCAGAATGCGTTGGATGCATCGCCAAGAGCCAGAAGTGCAATTGAACTTTTCAGTTCAATAAAAAGTAAAAAAAGCCAGCATCCGCTGGCTTTTTTGATCGAATAATCACACGGTTGAGTATACTTATAACAAGATTACGAAGCGGTTGATTTTGCTCTCTAGACAACGGATACGAAGTTATAAAAAAGGATATTTGTGCGGTCTATTTTATTGTTCTTAATCTTGATTCTTAATGGTTGTGATAACTGGTTCAATCCAGAGAACGCCATGTTTGATAAGTATCATCAACGTGTAGCCAATGTATTGGACGTTCCTGCTATTCCAATAGAATTACAGTCTACGGTAACGATTCCTGCGAAACGCGTTTTGTTCGAGCCATTGCCAAGGCTATCTATTGGCCTGCTAGAGAGCTATCAATTACGACAGTGCGGACTCTTCAATTTACTTGCTGAGAAAAACTCGCAACTTGGAAAGGTGCAGGATGCCTTTCATGATTTTGATTATCAAACTGCCCTTTTAAGAGTCATGCATCGATGTTTATCCGAATTTCCACTTAGCGATGAAGAACGCGCGACATTGACAGAGCTTTACTCAACCAAGTGGCAACATTTAGACATTCATCTCGACAACTTACTACTCGTAAGTGATGCCATGCAGAAGCAACTAACTGCCTCTGATTGGCTATCTCAAGACACGACGAATGATATTGCACGCATTAACGATGTCTATCGTATTTTCAGCGAAATGTATGATTTACCCCACCGCGCGGTCTCACGTCTACCCGATGTGGAAGTTACGCAATATCAAGAAGAGTTAGAGAAATCTCGTTTACTCGGACGACTTTACTATTCAATGGTAAACACATCCCTTTGGTTAAAAGCGACAACTCAGCTACTTGAGCAGAACCAGAGCAATGTATTGTGCGGGCCGAACAGAGACACCACCCAGTTCCGCTACTTAAGAAATGTCTTTCAATCCATTTACGTTGAAGAAGTGCAACCTTATTTGGCTTATTTAGACAGTACCTATCAACAACTTAATGATGGTGCCACTTTGGTGGAGAACCGTATGCAACTCCATGGTCACCAGTATGGCATAATTGAGGCACATAGGACATTTAGGCAAGAAACCCTAAACCACGTTCAGTTTTGGCAGGGTCTCTTCAAACGATGTGGCGTAACCGTTGGCAACTAGTAAGTGCAGAGCGTTCTATTCCTTCAGCCTTTCACGCAAGAATCGAGCAAAACGTGGTTTACCAGTATGTGTAAAACCGTTATATCTAAATGTAATGGTTGAACCAATTTTCGGAGGCTGGCGACGCACTTCATCGGTAAATCCGCTACCGATGTAAAACTCAATGCCATTTGGTAAGCGAACTAACATTGCTCCCATCATACCTAATAAGCGCCCTGTTCCTGGCTTATAACCCACAACTAACGCTTCATCATCTGCGTATCGTTTTAGTTTAAGCAAATCACTACCGCGTCCAGCCTGATAGCGGCTTGATACCTTCCGCAACATCACCCCTTCACCGTCGGATATTGAAATTTTATCCAACTGTGTAAACAGATGAGCTTCATTTTGAATCGCTCGATGCTCGACATATTTGATATGAGGCTGGTCGACTTCAAGCACTAAATCTTTGATGTTGTAATAACGCTTCCGATAATCACCAGCGGAATATGGCATATCAAAGATCATAAAGTCGATATGTCGCCAAGCAGACTCTACAGGAGTTTTATCTAATACCGTTTGCTGAACAAGATGGAAGTTACCTCTCCCAGCCCAAAGTTCACCGTCCAACGGATAATCAGGCAAAGGTCCTGTAAACCAATCTGGGGCGTAGATTCGATTACCATTTCTCGTCACGAGATGTTGCCCAGTCCAATAAGCGCGAACACCATCAAGTTTTTCGCTATACCAATATTCAGACACATCAATGCCATCCTGATAGCTTTGTGCAAGAGAAGCTGGTGGTGCGAGAGAAGTATCCGCTTGAAGCTGTGAAGACGCTGCCATAACAGCCAGCGCAATTAATGTCATTTTTAATGGCATAAGAAGACCTTGTACAAAAAATCGTCTTTATTGAAACGTAAGTCCTCTCGATGACCTATTTATTACTAGTTGTTCTTCGACTCATAACAATCAACATTAGTAATAATTTGCAAAGATAATCATAAACTTTAGACAGGTTTTGCATTTAGTCGTTACACGTTATTCACTTAAGGCGGATGGTTCGTCAATCGAGTTGGAATCTAATCATGACGAGATCCCCCGCTCTAATGACTTCTTTAGGTTCAACACCTCTTATAAGCAAACCATTTCTCTGTGCATTTTTGATTCTCAATTTGAGAATCAGTCCTTTCTCAAATTGAACAATATCATTAACAATATTTAACTGTTTGATTTTTCATTAATTTCAAATTGGCACGTTACCTGCTCTATATCCAATTAGAAAAACAAACGGAGACAGAGTCATGGAATTACGCAAACTAGAAATCAATCAAGACAAGTTAGCCATTGAGTTTTTTGGTGACTTAGACGCAAGTGGCTGTCGACAAGCACAACATCACATTGATGAAGTAATTCACAACAATCATCACAAAGAAGTCGAAATTAACCTACAGCACGTCCAATTTCTTGATTCTTCAGGGATTGGTGCCATTGTTTACTTATATAAGCGTCTAGTTGAACGTGAAAGAAGCATGAGTATTGAAAACGTATCAGGCCAACCTTTAGAAATCATGAGCTTGCTTCGTATCAACCATGCCATTCCCGTTAACTCAAAAGGACACTAAAAATACCGGTTTAAACGGAGGTTGGCATGGTAAATCTTATACGACGATATGCAGTAAGCGGTCTTGTTGTCGGCATGTTTGGTTGTTCGTCGTTTGACTACCCAGAACACGGGAAAGGTGGCTTGGCGGAAAGCTATCAAGATATCTCGATCGAGAATTATCAGTTTTCCCCAGTGATGCCTGACGAGCCTTTAGGTCCAGAACATGGGTTAAGGTTTGATTGGCAATTGACCAAGTTACATCTAGACGCACTAATCCAAGAGGGAGCGCGCTGGTGTTTTCCTGCGGCAGTTGTTCAGGCCCTTGAAAAACAAAATAGAATTGCGCGCGAGTTGGAAGGTGGGCTTTTACTCGACGCTGCCAACGACCTTGTGATTCAGCGTCGACGCTTAAACCAGCTCGAACAACAACTCGACTACGTACTGAGCCAAACCACTTGCACACCGCCCGATGATATTGAAGCGCTGCGTAGCGACCTAAACATAGTCTCGGATATCTATGCACTTCTTAATATCGACAACCAGTTTGCTGTCGATTCAGCTGAAATCAACCCGAAGTACATGGGACATTTGGCAGAAGCAGCCTACATTTTACGTGACCACCCTAACCTATCTCTTGTAGTAACGGGGCATGCGGATGCAACTGGAACACCCGATTACAACCAGAAACTTGCTCAAGCGCGTGCGGAACAAGTAAAGCGTTACCTAACCGTATTTGGTATCACTTCAGAGAGAGTCACTACCAAATCTGTCGGAGATAACCTGCCACTCTATGAAGGTGAAACATCCGCCGTGCGTTTAACTAATCGTCGAGTAAGCATCGAGGTTATTAGCCCTAATTCAGATAGCGATACCTCAATAAACCGCAACCCAACGGCAGGAGGCGCGCTATGAACACGATGAAACCATTTATCCTCTTAATGTTGTTGTGTCTGGTCGCGTGGGTACCTTCTTCCATAGCGGATGAGAGCAATACTGTTAAGGTCGGTGATTTAATACAGATTAACTTACCTGGAGAGGCGTCGTTAAACCAAGGGTTTCAGGTTGATCGTCGTGGACGAATTAATTTACCAGAAGTCGGCCCTGTATTAGTGGCCGGCTACAATGAACAACAACTCCAAGACGTGATTATCGACAGGCTAAAGACCGTGTATCGTGACGTTAACAACGCTCGAGTTTTTATTAAACAGCAACAGTTGTTAGTGTCCGTTCAAGGCTACGTGGTCAAACCCGGTGAATATACCTTACCTTCTGGGTCCAACATTCAAATGTTTGTGTACGAAGCTGGCGGCCTGCGCGCTGGGGCTCAGCTTGATAAAATGATCGTGAAACGTGGAAATAAAAACATTGAATTTGACTACAAACGCTTCCTTGATACGGGTGACAATAGCCAACTGCCAAAACTAGAATCACTGGATGTCTTATTTGTCCCCGCTTCCCCACTCGTAGGGAATATTGAGCAAGAGTTTGATGCAGCAAAACTCGCGAATTCAGGTGACAGCGCAGATTCCGCTCGTGCAATCAAAGTCTTTGGTGAAGTCAACGCACCTGGCTCGTTCTCATACAAGCCAAACACCACGCTAGTTGATGTCGTAATGCGAGCTGGCGGCGTGACACGATATGCCAGTGTTGAGCAAATTCGCGTGATAACAAACAATAACCCAACCATGTTTAACCTGAAAAAGTACCTTGATACTGGAGACCAAAGCCTATTGCCGGAGATCCTGCCAGGTGCCACCATCTTTGTCCCAAAACAGGAAGAAGAAATCAAAGCAGGTGCAAATGTGGTTTACGTGATGGGTGAAGTCGCCCATCCTGGGGCATACGAAGGCAAGCAAGGCGCTAGCTTCATGGATATCCTCGCCAACGCTGGCGGGCCCACTCGCTACGCAGAATCTCGCCAAATTCGCGTTATAAAAGCCGATGGCAAAGTAATCAAATTCGATCTTACCGCGCATACAGAAGGACTATCTTCAGCCAGACCACCAAATGTTGGACCGGGAGACGCGATTTTCGTACCGGAGAAAACCGATTTCAATGAGAAGTCTTGGTTAAAAGTAGCACCTAGTCGAGCGGTCGCAGTGATGGGAGAAGTTGTTCGCCCTGGACGCATCGAGTGGTCAGACGAAATGGATTTGATTGACCTGCTTGCACACGTTGGAGGCCCAACTCGACGAGCTGATACCACCAAAATTGAAGTCGCCAATAACGGTCAAATGACACAATTTGACTTAGACCAATACATTCTGGATGGCTCACCAACATCAAGCCTACCTCAAGTTTCCGCTGGTACAGTCGTAAGGGTACATGCATTGCCTGACGACCCATCCGATAATAAGTCGCAATGGGTAAGCCAAAGCTCTGACGCATCGATATACGTTTTCGGGCAAATCAATGCACCTGGGCGCTATCGTTTCACCGAAGATATGCATTTTCTGGATATTTTGTCTGCCGCCGATGGACCGACAATGGATGCAGATATTCACAACATCCGTGTCACACACCGAGGCCTAGGTTATGCCAAAGTGAGTAAATTGAATTTATCGATGTACTTTGAAACAGGCGATGAGTCAATTCTGCCCCACGTTCGTCCCGGTGATACCATTTACATTCCAGAAAAAAACAAAAACTGGTTAGATCGTTCAAAAGAGTCCACGGTACGCGTATTAGGTGAAGTAAGAGACCCAGGGCGGTACGTATTCAATGACAACATGACTGTGCTTGATCTCTTAGCGGAAGCAGGAGGACCAACTGATAATGCCTACCTTGAAAAGATCAGTGTGGTCAATATGTCTTGCTGCCAAGGCCAAGCCCGAACATTTGATTTGGTGAACTTTAGTAAAACAGCCAACATTTATGAGCTGCCAGTCATTCGCGCAGGCGACACAATTTACATTCCCCATAAAGACGAAAGCTTTGTTGAAAAAGCGAGGGCCGGACTAAGAGATATTTTACAAATCACCACAACCATCGTGTTAATAGGAGCGTTGTAATGACTATTCCTGCAACTCACGCTGAGATTGAGCAAATTTATCTTCAGAGTGAACAGAAAGGCCACAAAACGATTTGTGTTGTGGGTTGTAAATCTGAAGATGGTGTCACTTCCGTGGCTTCATCTCTTGCAGAGCGCTTGGTTTTAGCAGGCCACAATACTTTGTATGTAGACCTTAACTTATTCAAACCCGCTTATCACACTGTTCACGAATTTGATGATGACGAGAAGGTTGGCCATTTGATCACACGAGAGAATACACACCAAACTTTAGTCGGCCTCCCTGCTCCATCTCTCGCCAGTACTCAGTTAGCGTACCGAGACCCAACAACGCTGAAACAAAACATTGCACAATGGTTAACGCAGTACGAGCGCGTCGTGATAGATACATCACCACTTCTCAGTGTCAACCGAAGCAATATTGCGCCTCAAGTGATTGCTGGCGTATGTGATGCTACTTTGTTAGTAGCGCATTATGGCTCTACGACTGCAACCCAGCTCGAGCAAGCCAAAAAGCTACTCGATGCTAGCGATGCGAACTTGATTGGTTCTGTACTGAACATGAAGCACACTCCAAGCCTGAAAGATGAGTTAATCCGCCAAGTTTCCAAGCTGCGTTTCTTACCAAAAAAGTGGAAAGAAAAACTGTCTCAGCAAATTAAAAAAAGCGAACTGTTTATGTTATAGGGAGCGCTATTATGACGATAAATAACACATTGACTATCGAGCAAGAATTAGTGGATGAGCATATTCTTCAGCAAATGATCAAAGATACGTGCGCCGAAATCATCCCTACCTTGATTGATCACTATGTCGAAGAGTCACGCGATCGCATGGAGAAAATAGAGCAAGCATTAAGCACAAAAGACCTTCAAACATTAGAGTTCGAGGTTCACACACTGGGCAGTTCTGCTCTCGCTCTAGGCAATCGAACGCTTTCAAGACAAGCAAGAATGATTGAGAAGTACTGTGTCGAAGGAAAAATACCAAAAGCATTGGAGCTTTGTGAAACACTTCCTCAACTCGCCAATGAATCGTTTGATGCGTTAGAAAAGCGAAAAGCTCAAGGGTTTGAGTAGTATCAGTGTCTTACTCCCTAGCGAAGCATCGCGTTTGATAAAGCGCGATGCCGACATCATCTCAGAAATTTAGGCTCCAAATTCAGTCATCCTCGCCAAGCCACACACCTTGAAATTATTTGGGCATAACTTAATCAATTAAAAAGTATGGATTTTTCGCAAATTTCCTACCTTGTGCTAATACTTAAATAACGCTTTTCTCAAATTGAGAATTTTCAGCACTAGAGAGCTATAAACCACTCATAATGCCAAATAGTAGTGCTGACAAAAATCATAAAAAATGAAACAAACTACGTTGGGATGGGACTATGAGACCAAGGGTATTACTGGTAGAGGACTCTACTTCACTAGCCATACTTTATAAGCAGTATGTGAAAGACGAACCTTATGACATTTTTCATGTCGAGACAGGTCGCGAAGCGATTCAATTTATTGAAAGAAGCAAACCTCAGCTCATCATTCTCGATTTGAAACTGCCCGACATGTCTGGCGAAGACGTGCTGGATTGGATCAACCAGAATGACATTCCTACGTCCGTTATTATTGCTACGGCACACGGCAGCGTCGACTTAGCCGTTAATCTAATTCAAAAAGGTGCGGAAGATTTCTTAGAAAAGCCCATAAACGCTGATCGCCTAAAAACGTCAGTTGCATTGCACCTTAAACGCGCCAAATTGGAAGATTTGGTGGAAAATATTCAGTCCAAGTTTGATCGCCACAACTATCACGGATTCATCGGTTCAAGCCTCCCGATGCAGGCGGTATACAAGACCATTGATGCTGTTGCGCCAACTTCTGCCAGTGTGTTTATTGTGGGAGAAAGCGGCACAGGTAAAGAAGTTTGTGCTGAAGCTGTCCACCGCCAGAGTGACCGTAAAGACAAGCCTTTTATTGCAATTAACTGTGGGGCTATTCCACGAGATTTGATGGAAAGTGAGATTTTTGGTCACGTTAAAGGGGCCTTTACTGGAGCAACAACAGATCGAAAAGGTGCGGCGACGCTGGCACATGGTGGCACGCTTTTTCTTGATGAGCTGTGTGAAATGGAACTTGAGATGCAAAAGAAGTTGCTCCGCTTTCTACAAACGGGCACTTACACCCCTCTTGGTGGCACTCGAGAAATGAAAGTGGATGTGAGAATCATTTGTGCCACTAACCGAGATCCATTAACAGAAGTAGAAGAAGGTCGTTTTCGTGAAGACTTATACTACCGTGTGCACGTTATACCTATCGATATGCCCCCATTACGTGAACGAGGAAGTGACATCGTCACGCTTGCCAAGCACTTCTTGACCACTTACGCCAAACAGGACAAAAAGAAATTCTCAACAATCGACAGTGAAGCTCAACATATCATCAAGCATTACGAATGGCCGGGTAATGTAAGGCAACTACAAAACATCATACGTAACATTGTGGTGCTTAATAACGACGAAAAAGTCACGGTGAGCCACCTACCCGCTCAACTCACTAAAAAGTCAAAAGTTACGAAAACAACGACACCTGCGCATGTTGCTCAAGAGTCAGCAAACATTGCACCAATCACACCACCACCTGTTTATACTGAGGAACCTTCACCTTCTGCGGTCGAACCGTCGATTACCGCAGCGGAGCTGCCTGGTACACCGTCCTCTGCTGCTACCTCACCGTACTTTAACTCTGATGGAACCATTCGCCCTATGTGGCAAGTAGAGCGTGAAGCAATTCAAAACGCAATTGCGTACTGTGATGGCAACGTCCTCAACGCCGCTGTCATGCTGGAGTTAAGCCCATCTACGGTTTACCGAAAAAAACAAGCGTGGGAAGCGGATGAAATTAATCTCGAACAATCTTGATAAACCTGCCATTGGTGAAATTTGGATCTTGCTTGATAGCCGTCTATTCGGTGGCATTGAAAGTCACGTTATCGAGCTAGCTCGGGGATTAATAGCCTTTGGACACAAAGCTCGAGTTGTGCTAACCACTGAGTATTCACCAGCTGCTCAGATTGTACAGAAGGCAAAAGAAGCCGCGATCCCTGTGAGTTACTTAAACTATTTGTCTGGCGAGCCCAATAAAGCTTTAAAAATTAAACACCTAACAAGCGCCGTCGCCAATCACCAACCCTCAGTGGTTCACTCCCATGGTTATAAAGCGTCGATTTTGTCGCGCTGCGCCAAACTGCTCACCCGTACGTTTCCTCGTTTGATTTCAACTTATCATGCTGGTGAATCGTCCTCAGGGAAGCTATGGCTATACGATTGGCTTGATAGAAGCTCAGGCAGCCTATCTGACTATTGCTTTGCTGTCAGTCCAAGTATTCAGCGCAAAGTTTTTTGTTCTTCAGAACTGCTGAATAACTTTGTTTCGATTCCCAACAGTCAACTCAACTATCAGGAGATCGCTTTTGTCGGCCGATTGAGTCAGGAAAAAGGCGCCGATCAATTTATTGAGGTAGCGAGGCTCTGTCCAACATTACAGTTTAGTGTGTACGGTGATGGCCCAGAAAAAGAATCGCTTAATCAAACTGCCCCTCCAAATGTGACTTTCTTCGGCCATCAAACCGATATGGAAGGTGTTTGGGAAAATATCAGCGTACTTATCATCTCTTCTCGTTATGAGGGTCTTCCAATGGCGGCGCTTGAAGCCATGTCGAGAGGCATTGCCGTGATGAGCTTACGTGTAGGTCGTCTTCCAGATATTATCCAAACGGGTAAAAATGGTTTTATCGTCGAAGACATTCCCTCTCTTGCTAAATGTCTTCATGACTGGATGTCGATTGGTGAAGCGCTACAATCACTCATTCGCCAGAATGCTCGACAAACCATCATTGATGATTTCTCAGCGCAAAGTGTGATTCCCGTATTGCTACAAAAATATCAAATTGAAACGGATCACTAATCCATATTGGTTCTCAATATGAGAATGATGAGTTCCAAACATAAATATCATATAAGATTCAATCACATAAACTAATGGCATATTTTGGCATCTCTATTGCAGCTCAGCAGTTAACGCAGATTAATGATGAGACAGAGGTGACTTATGACTACGCCAAAACGCATTCTATATGTTCATTATGGTGATAATTGGATTCGCGGCAGTGAAGTGGTGCTTCTGGATCTCATTTCAGGAATCGACCGCGATAAGTTTGAGCCATTCGTATGGTCCAACTGCCAACCATTAATCGATAAGTGCCAATCGCTCGGAATTGAAGCGGAACATTCAGCCTTCAATTTGGTGGGTGGTTGGAGCGCTCCGCGCTGGGATATTAGCGGTTGGAATAGCCTTATCAAACAAGGCTCAGATTTGATCGAAAAGCACAACATCGACTTGGTACACGTCAATAGCGGCGGCCCTTGTCAATGGATGTGTTTGGCTGCTCGCATGAATCATATACCACTTGTCACGCAACTTCATTGCCATTATACATTGCGCGATCGCTTCTCTCTCGGACTTCACCTCTCTCCAAAATTGATTTGCGTTAGCAAAGATGTTGGACGCGAAATTCTTCAGGACGGCTACCCACAAAACCAACTTCATGTCGTACACAACGGCGTGTCACTTCAAGGCGTGGATACACCCATAGACATTAAAGATCGCCTCGGAATCCCATCACAGGCCTTTACCTTTCTGTCGGTGGGTTCGCTGATTAAGCGCAAAGGGTTTGACCGCCTTATTCGGGCAATGCGCATGCACAACTACCACCACCACAACCCTCACCTTGTTATTGTTGGTGACGGCGAAGAAAGAGAAGCACTGCAACAGCTTGCCGCAGATCTTGGTATCCAAGAACGAGTGCACTTTGTCGGAGAGCAACACAATGCCGGAGCGTGGATGTGTGGTAATGCAGACGCTTTTATTAGCGGCGCCTATGAAGAGGCTTTTGGTCTCGTGCTCGGGGAAGCGGCTTTAGCTCAACTGCCTATCGTGGCTCCTAAAACGGGAGGCATTCCTGAGTTGTTCGAGCATAATCACTCTGCATTGCTGTACCAGAACAGTGGAATGGCGAGCCTGTTAAACGCGATTCAACAAGTCATGCAAGACGCGGCATTAAGAAACAAGCTGGCGGAAAACGCTTACCTACATGCTAGCCAGCACTTAACGACGACTGCATCTATCAACGCTATTGAACGTATTTACGAAGGTGAACTTAATAACAACGCCATTACACCAATGCCAATGACTCACTGCATGAAGCCTCTTTCACGCTGGTTGAGCATCAATTGAGGAGCCCGGTCATGAAACGTGTATTGATGTTCGACGCCATCCCAATGCAAGGTGGATCCAAAATCGCGAATGCAGAGCTCCTTAAGCAGTGCGATAAGCTGAGCGTGATTGGTTACCTACTCACTACAAATCCAGAGCATTGGGCGTCACTGCTTAGTGATACACCGCGTGTGCAAGTTATAAAAATAAAACCGTCACCATTTAACTCGACTCATGGCCTGACCTACTGGTTGATGAACGCTTACTACTTTCTCCAACTTCTCTACGCGTGCATGAAGCTTCCAAAGATAGATAGCTTTTTGGGCCTATCTTGCCCAAGTAATGATATGCCTTTGTACTTACTACGATTAATTAGCAAAAAGCCTGTGGTACAGATGGTTCATGGCCCTATTGGACGATCGAGATCTGCTGGCTACTGCTTAGTAAAAGCATCGGCAATTTACTACTTGGCAAACACCCGCGAATCAATGGTAGAAGCATTACAGGCCTACCTCAAAACAGAGAAGCCAGCCACCGAACGCTATTGGTGTGGTTTGAATACATCTACGTTTGTTAATGGATTATCGAAAGATCGCTGGCCAAAACAAGCGAATCCGATTTCAAGCCGCGTTTTCTGGGCAGCTAGCTTACTAAAATGGAAGAACATCGATCTTTTGCTTGATGCTTTAACACTTGATGAGTCGAAAAAGATCAAATCCACCGTGTGTTACATCAAACCTAACGTGGCAGGTGTGGAATATTCAACACCGGACTTCAACACACAAGGTGTTGAATGGCATGAATGCCCAAACAACTTAGATGAATTGCGTTCACAGTGTGGTGTGTTTGTTTCCACCAGTCTCAACGAACCTTTTGGGTTATCTATTTTGGAGGCTCTCGCTGCAGGTATGTGTGTCGTCATTCCACATGATGATAGTTATTGGGACCGCGTGTTAACTCACGGCCGAAATTGTATTAAATACACGCCTAACAATGTGGCTTCGCTACACAACGCAATTCGCCTTTTGAATGAATCGCCGTGGATGAAAGTAACGATGGGTATCGAAGCACTCAATGTTTCTCAACTATACACAGCCGAACGTTGTTATTTGCCAATCGCCCAGCACCTTGCTGCCGAAATTGCTACCAACAATGATTGCACACTCAAGACACCGCGAGACATCAAAGGATATGATCATGTCTAAAGCAATGACCAACATGACGCTATTTGCTATCGCCTTAGTGATCAATAAAAGCATCAGCCTAATCATGCTGCCTGTATTGCCCCACTTTCTCTCACCAGAACAAATGGGCAAGCTTGAGCTTCTAACAACCTTTGGTGTTGTTACGACCTTGTTTGTCAGTTTCGCTTTGCATGAAGCGCTTTATCGATTCGTCGGCGTTGAAAAGGATCAAAATACGCGCACAAGCCTACTAAACCAGCTGTACTCACTTGCTTTACTCATCGCTGGCGTCGTCGCTCTTAGCTTGCTCACTATCATTTTAATCGCCCCCATTCCCGCGCCTTTTACGCGAGTCGAATTTGCTATTGTTATGTTTGCCATCGTTCTAGAAGGCAGTATTGCAATCGGCACTGCCTGGTTAAGAACACAAGACGACAAAGCAAGAACACTGCTTAACGTCATGGTCACTACCACCATTTTTCAGGTCATTTTTATCGTCGCGGCGCTGTCTGTTCATCCCCATGTTATTTCTGTTTTGTGGGGGGGCTTGTTGGCTGCTATTACTCAATTTGTTTGGCTGCACATCGTTAACCGTTACAATGTCACCCTTCCTAAGCTGACATTGGCAAAACAATACCTAAACTACTGCCTACCAATGATGATGGCCGGTTTAGTAGCATTTTGTCTCAATGGCGCTGAACGCTGGTTCATTGGTGCCAACACTTCTCTTGCGACGTTAGGGATTTACGCGATAGCGGTAAAATTTGCAGTGGGCATGTGTATTTTAGTGCAGCCGTTTGGCATGTGGTGGATGCCACGTCGATTTAACTACTTAGAAGGGCGCAAGAGCACTGAAGCAGTGCGCATCACACACTTAGGTATGATTTACATTACAGGTTTGAGTGTAGTGGTCGGCACATTAGCAATGGTGATGATCACCTACTTACTGCCAGAAACCTATCATGAGGCGGTACTATTCAGCTTATTCTTGCTACCTATCGCCATGTTAAAAGAATGGAGTGAGTTGATTAACATCTCCATTTTGTACAAGCGTCGTACTCGCTGGCTACTGGGTATAAATGTCGTCTCTGCGTGCGTTGCGATTGCTTTGCTGTTTGGCTTATCTTCTCTGGGTATTTATGGGGTGTTCATTGCGCTTTATTACGCACAACTGTGTAAGTTGGGCCTGACTTATGTAGTAGGCCAACAATGTATGACGTTGCCTTTTCACCTCAGTCTGATGGTTTTATTACAGATTATATCCGGTGTGGCACTGTTCCTGCTTCACTCTTCACAATCAATAGGAATCGCCATCGCAATTTGCATTTTGACATGCAGTTTGCTGGCAGGGATAGCCACTCGCTACATGAGTAAAGAGACGCTCAATGCTCTCACTCGATACATAGTGAAACGGCGTGGACAGGTGAAGAGATACTCGTTATGAATGAAACCAAGGTGAGAACAAAACAGTCCATCGCAGCACTGACGATTACAGTCTGTATCGGCCTGCTTTGGATTGTTATGCCTCATCCCATTTTGATTGTTGCGTTGTGTTTCGCACCACTCGCGTTACTGTTTGTTCTCAATCAAACGTTTTGGCTTGTCACACTGTTCGTTATTTTTTCATTCTTTCGTATTCACGAAGCCTTTCCTGTTATCTATAACTTCAAGATCCCATTACTCTTATCACTGGGGGCACTCGCCGCACTCTCTTTTCACCTTCTTATAAGCCGCCAGATTACAGCTTTTTGGCACCCTTCATTAAAGTGGCTGTGTATATTTTGGGGTCTGGTGATCATCGGAATCATATTCGCTTCCAGTCGTGATATCGCAATAACGGTGTTCAAAAACACCTATTGGAAAATCATCATTATGACGTTGGCCATCACCTGGCTTATTACTAAACCTTCACAGCTCGCTCAGATGTCAAAAGCAATTATTTTCGCCGGATTATTGATTGGTCTAGTGGCATTACAAAACGCAGCGAATGGCATTGATTTAGTCGAAGGAACGCGCGTGTCGATAGGACGATCCATAGGTTCCGTACTTGGCGATCCTAACGATTTGGCACTAGTGCTGATGTTTCCCCTTGCCTTTACCGTTAGTCAATTGATGGAGAAGCATTCCCCCAAGCATCTCAGGCTCTTTGCCCTTATCACCTGTTTGGTTTTGTTCTTTGCGATCATTGAGACGCAGAGCCGCGGTGGGTTACTAGGTTCACTGTCTGTATTTGCCTACTTTGCTTTTAAACACATCAAAAGCAAAACATTAGTCTTGGTACTAGGCGCCATCGCAGCGATCGTACTCTACGCATTCGCTGGTATTTCAGGACGAGAATCGGGGGGAGCCGCTGAGGATGGTATAGATGCCTCTGCGATGGGGCGACTTTATGCGTGGGAAGCGGCATTTAAAATGGCACTGCATCACCCGTTGACTGGCGTAGGTCTAGATAACTTCTACTTTAATTACTATTTCTACAGCCCACACTGGGATGGTATCAACCACGCCGTCCATAGTACTTGGTTTGGCGTGTTAGCAGAAACGGGTTTTGTCGGGCTCGCGGTGTTCATTACTTTAATTGTGTCATTGATCCGCACCTCTTTGCATTCCATCTCATTGCTGACACCAAAATCAGATTACACCCTCTCTGTAGGAGCAAACGCCGTGTTAAGTGGGCTTATCGGTACCATCGTATCAGGCACGTTTCTGACTCAAGGTTTCACTTGGCCAATTTACATTCTAGCGGCATTAACAGTTGTCGTTAGCCGAATTGTTCAAAGTGACTGTCAAAATGAGAAATCCTAGTTTCAAACATAAACAAAACCCATAAATCACTGTTTTAAAATGGCTAATTCCTTGGCACGCATTGTGATTACTCACTTAATTAGTAATCAAATAACCAAGACTCAAGGAGAGCCACATGACGGACATCGTAGTATTTGGAGAAGATTTTGGTGGGTTACCCTCTTCCACTCAGCATATTGTCAAGCGACTAGCAGCGAACCATCGAATCCTTTGGGTTAACTCCATTGGCCTTCGTCAACCTAAGCTGGATTCTAAAGACATACAGCGTGCGTTAAACAAACTCACTCGTGTATTTCATAACGTAGGCTCACACAAGCCAACATTGGACTCTGAAACAAACCCAAACATTCACATCATCAACTTGCTCACCATTCCTGCCCCTAATTCTGCATTAGCAAGAAAAGTGGCCGCTAAGATGATGAAACACCAACTCAACAAACAATTACAAGCTCTTGGTTTTGATAAGCCTGTATTTTGGACGTCGCTCCCGACTGCTGCCGATGTTTGTGCAGAAATGAACCCACGTGGACTGATTTACTATTGTGGCGATGACTTTAGCGCTTTAGCTGGTGTTGACCACGACACGGTAACAAAGCACGAACGTACTCTTGTTAATGCGGCCAACGTTATCTTTACGGCAAGCGAAACACTCTCCACCAAGTTTCCATCACATAAAACCGTCACTTTGCCTCATGGTGTCAACGTTAGTCTGTTTTCTGAGCCAGCACCGAAGGCCAAAGACTTGCCTGACAACGGCCGCAAAGTGCTGGGCTTTTATGGTAGTTTGTCTGAATGGTTAGATTACGACTTAATTGCCCAAGTCGCAGACCAAGCGCCTGACTGGGATCTCGTGTTCATCGGCCCCAACGAGTTCAGTGACAATCCACTTCCACAAAGAAGCAACATATACTACCTGGGCCCGAGAGCGCATCACACTCTGCCACGTTACTCTCAACACTGGGATGCCAGTTGGTTGCCCTTTGTTGATAACGCTCAAATCAAAGCGTGTAATCCGCTTAAACTTCTTGAGTACTTGGCAACAGGAACCCCCGTTATTAGCACGTCGTTTCCTGCATTAATGCCGTACAAGCATATGCTCCACATAGTTCAAAATGTCGAAGATGTATGCGCCAGTCTCGATCACCTGATCCCACCCCCGGCAAACTCAAAGCAATATGTTCAACAGCAAAGCTGGGAAGCAAGAGCCAACCAAGTTGATAAATTAGTGAGGGCGCTATGAACGATTTAAGAGAAAACCTCAGCGTACTGTTACATGGAGCTTGGAGACGTCGCTACATGATCGTTATTCCTATGCTTGTCTTGCCGGTGCTGGGTTTCATCGTAAGTAAACTGGTTCCGACGACTTATGTTGCTCATACCAGCATGCTTATTCAAGAGACAGCGAAAATGAACCCGTTCCTTCAAGACCTTGCCGTCTCAACAATGCTGAAAGACCGATTGAGCGCACTCAGTACTCTGCTAAAAAGCCGACACGTTTTGTATTCAGTCGCAAAAGAACAATCGTTGATCAATGACGAGATGAGTGCAAAAGAGCAAGAGTTCATCATAAAAGATCTCGCGTCGCGCCTGTCTGTTCAGCCACTCGGTAAAGACTTCATTCAAATTCAATTGCAAAGTGGTAAATCAGAAGGAATGGAGTCGATGCTGCTGTCTGTCAGAGAGCATTTTGTCGAACAGCTTTTGGCTCCTGAGCGTTCTTCGATTAAAGATTCGAGCCATTTTTTGACTATCCATATCAACAAACGCAGGGAAGAACTAGACAAGGCTGAACAAGCCTTTGCAGAATATAAAAATACTTACTCAGACGCGACGCCCGAAATGCAAGCTCAAAGCCTTACTCGCCTTGCTAGCCTCAAACAAACGTTAGCCGAAAAGGAGGCGGAGCTTGCTGGTGTTTCACGAAGTCTAGGCAGTTTGGATCAACAACTATCCAAAACGAACCCGGTTATCGGTAAACTGGAAGAGCAAATCATCGACATTCGTAGTGAACTTACCCTGCTTCGCGCTAAATACACAGAGGCGCATAGTTTGGTGCAAGGTAAGTTGCGAGAATTAAACCGGTTGGAGCAGGAACGCTCGGTACTCTTGAACTCTAAACAACCAGAACTAAACAGTGCTCAACTATGGGATATCGCGAGCAATACCACAGTAAACAGTCTTGGCGAAGCACAGCCTCTACTTGTCTCCCAACTACATCAATTACAAATGATGCGCGGACGTTTTGAAGCACTTACGGAAGAAACCAACAGCTTGCGAGACATGATCCAAGAATTAGAGCGAAATGCGCACCAATTTGGGAGCACAGCAACAGAAATCAACCGCTTAGCTCGTGACGTCGCAGTGAAGAGAGAAATGTATGATGAACTCGTCGAACGCTATGAGATGGCCCAACTAACGGGTTCTTTGGGAGAGTTTGAAGAGAATAAGCGCGTAAAAATCATTGATGAACCGTTCACGCCAACGATTCCAACTAACTTACCTAGTTTTGTATTTGTCATTTTAGGATTTATTGGTGGCGCTGGTTTAGGCATTGGATTAGCGACGATACTAGAGTTAGCCGATAACTCTATCCGCTCTAAAAGAGCATTAGAAAAACACCTTGGTGTTCCTGTCATCACCACTTTACCTAACGTAGTGTACGGAAACTAACCGCCATAAGAACTCATTTACAAGCACTCGGTCGGCGAGTGCTTTTCTTTTACTACTGCCTTATACAGCCTCATAGCATGTCCACTAATATGAATCTCAAATTGAGAATAAACATAAAGCCTCACAAACATCAATATTAACTTATTGTTTTTAAATGATTAATTTTTTGGCACGCAGTCTGCAATTCCTAAATAAACAAAGAACTCAACGAGGGTTTGAAAATGGAATTCAGACAAAAACACAATAACACTAAGCACAGCAAAAAAGTGATATTACACGTCGTGCAACACTTAGCTCCTGGTGGTTTAGAAACGCTCGTACTAGAAATGCTTCGTTTTGCGCAGCCCAACCATTCCGTTTTTGTCGTGAGCTTAGAAGGAAGCAAAGAACATGCACTACAAGGCTGGCAAAAACTATTGCCCTACCAAGGCCAACTGCACTTTCTTAATAAGAAACCTGGATTCAGCGGAAAAACCATCAGTACGCTGACTTCCATGCTCAAAGGACTTAAGCCTGACGTGGTCCACACCCATCATATCGGCCCACTTCTGTATGGTGGTATTGCTGCACGTTTAGCGCACGTACCTGTAGTGATTCATACCGAGCACGACGCATGGCACCTTAATAACAAAAAATCAGCTCGACTACAGTCCCTTTTGCTAACGATGATTCGCCCGCAAGTAGTTGCGGATGCTAACTTTGTCGCCCATCAAATACAGACTAAGTTAAAGTATCGCAAAATTTGTACTATCCATAACGGGATTGACTGTCAGAAGTTTAAAAGCGGTGACCAAACGGCAACAAGACACTTGTTTGAACTTCCAACCGACAAAATCGTGATTGGCGTTGCCGGGCGTCTAGAAGCAGTTAAAGGCCATAAAGTGCTTATCGAAGCATTCTCTCATCTTACGCCAAACACACACCTAGCCATTGCTGGAGATGGTTCTCAGCGAGTTCAATTGGAAGCACAAGTTAGAACGTTAAAACTTGAAGATCGAGTAACCTTTTTAGGCTTGGTCGACGATATGCCCAGCTTTTACCAAAGCCTAGACTTGTTTTGCTTACCATCACTTCAAGAGGGATTTCCTCTCTCAACCCTCGAGGCTCAAGCATGTGACATTCCTTGCGTCGCGACGGATGTTGGCGGCGTGAAAGAGACGCTCTGTCCGAACAACAGCACACTGGTTGAAGCAAATCGCGTGTTTTCGTTGGCCGAAGCGTTATCACAGCAACTGGAATCATCACACCATTCTCCTCGAACTTTTATTCTCAAACACTTTGATATCAGAGACATGGTGAGTCGCTACTCACGTTTGGCCAAGGAGGCTAGTTATGAATGATTTACTTTGGATTATAGGGTTTGGTTTATCCGCGTTTTTGATTGTCTATCATCACGTTGGGTACCCACTGCTCCTTAAGTGGCTTCCTTTAAAACAGCAAGACGAAGCCAAAGCACCATTTGTAGAGCGAGCTTACAAAGCCTCCAAAACAGACAGCCAGCTACCCTCTATTACTGTCATCGTGCCCGCCTACAATGAAGAACAATGGATAGCAGAGAAGATCCGTAACCTTGCGAGCCTAGACTACCCGAGGGATAAATTAAGAGTAGTGATCGCATGTGATGGCTGCACAGATAACACAGCCGAGATTGCTCAAGCGACAATTCAAGAAGCAATCTGCTCTGATACTCTGTTCATTATTAATGATCACCAAGTCAATCGTGGTAAAGTTGCCCTACTCAACGAAGAAATGCGTCATGTTAGCTCGGACATTACCGCACTGAGTGACACGTCGGCATTGATTTCTTGCGATTCTCTATTGCTAGCTAGTCAGCATTATCAAAATGAGAACGTTGGAGTGGTTAACGCAACATATCAAATAATGAGCACTGATAACCAAGGTGAAGCGGCGTATTGGCAATACCAGTCTCGAGTAAAGCACCAAGAATCTTTGTTAGGTTCAACGATTGGTTCCCACGGTGCGTTTTACACTTTCAGAACTCACTTATTTGAACCACTGGAAGTTAGCACCATTAATGACGACTTTATTCTCCCTATGAGAATCGTTTTGCGAGGCTATAGCGCTATTTACGAGCCAAACATGCTGGCTCTTGAACTAGAACAGAGCTCAGACAACGCAGATTTCAAGCGGCGCCTAAGAATTTCAGCGGGTAACATGCAGCAGCTCATGCAATTAAAGAAATTACTGCTACCTCGTTATCGTGGCACTGCCTTTGCATTTCTATCGGGAAAGGTTCTGCGCTTAGCAACACCCTATTTGATGATTGTTTGCTTTATTTGCTCACTACTACTGGCACACAATCCGCTGTTTCAAGTAATGCTGTCCGCACAAGTTGGTATTTATAGCATCGCGCTTATCACTTACTTGATGCCAGCACTTAACACAATTAAACCTTTTAAGCTGATTAGCTACATCGTCATTGGTCATCTCGCCAACTTTATCGGCGGTATGAAGTATTTACTCGGAATGGAAAATGGACGTTGGAAACGCGTCAACCAATAAGGAAAGCATCATGAAAAACTCACGCTACGATTCAAATGTATGCCACGCGAAAAGAACGTTTGATGTACTGGTTGCAATGCTTATTTTGGTCGTCACTGCACCGCTATTCCCATTTATCGCGCTAGCTATAAAAATCACATCGAAAGGCCCAGTGATCTATCGTCAACTGCGTGTTGGGCGCTGTACACCAGAAAAAATGGATCTTTTTCAAATCATGAAGTTTCGCACCATGTATATTGATGCAGAGCAACGCTCTGGCGCAGTATGGGCAACTGAAAATGATCCCCGCATCACGCCAGTAGGACGCTTTTTACGCAAAACGCGTTTAGATGAACTACCTCAACTGTTTAATGTGTTGAGAGGTGAAATGTCGATGATTGGGCCGCGCCCAGAACGCCCAGCTTTCTACCAGAAATTGGAAGATGAAATCCCCTATTTTGTAGAGCGCACATATGGCGTGTTACCAGGTATCACAGGCTTAGCTCAGGTTAACCAAGGCTATGATGCATGCATTGAAGATGTAAGACGCAAAGTTGGGTTTGACCACAGTTACGCACTAAGCTTAGGTTCGTTTTACTCTTGGATTTCAATGGACCTTTCAATCATGAGCAAAACATTCGTTGTGATGATTGACGGACGAGGTCAATAACTTCCGGTTCTGGTAACGGTCATTCTTGCCACTGGCGTCGCATCTTTTCTATCGTCGCTGGTGGTACATCATGAATGCTTTGATACGCTCCGTGGCACACTTTAATTTCCACCTCGATGCGCTTCTTCATGCAGTAGTCCATGTAACGCTTCATCTCCCAATGTCGAACAAACGTATTGCTCACAATCACGACTCTCCCTTTGTTCAACCACTTTCTAGTTTGCTGAAAACACCACTCATGCGCTTGAGGTAATTGAACTGGTTCAAAGTGATAATCACCTTCATCATTTTCAAAATACATGTCAGCTTCAAAATGCTTAGCACCAAGCTCTATCGCTAGTTGTTTTGCTAAGGTTGTTTTACCTGAACCCGGAAGTCCACGAATAAGAATGAGTTTAGCCAGTGACATAATGCAGTTTAATGAGGTGGGAATAAGCCTAAACTGTAACGAAATTATTGGAAAAGAAAAGTAGAAATAAAAAATGCCGAGCACATTAGGCTCGGCATTTAAACTCAATCATGGATCGTGTTGTATTTATTTGTAAGCTGGCAGTTCTGTTCTTAACCCTTTCACCAAACTTACGCACATCAACAGCAGAACAAAAGTAAACGGTAATCCTGTTGCAACAACACCTGATTGCAATGCTTGCAGGGCTTCTTTACCACCAACCCAAAGCATTACGGCTGCAATTGCACCTTCAATACACGCCCAGAAAATGCGTTGCGGTACTGGTGCATCAATCTTACCACCGGCGGTAATACTATCGATAACCAGTGAGCCAGAGTCTGACGATGTAATAAAGAATACCAGAATCAGCACGATAGAAAGCATTGAAATCACTGAGCTATACGGAAGCGCATCGTAAACATGGAACAGAGTCAATGAAATATCAGTTAGGCCATTTGCACCTAGCTCACCAACTTTATTCACCACTTGGTCAAGCGCGATACCACCAAACACAGACATCCAAATCAAAGTAACAACTGTAGGAATAACGATGACTGCGAATAAGAATTCTCGAACCGTACGACCTTTAGACACACGCGCGATAAACATACCAACAAACGGTGACCAAGATACCCACCAAGCCCAGTAGAATACCGTCCAGCCGTGCATCCAAGTTTCATCTTCACGACCGTGAGGGTTACTCAATGGAATAATATTTTCAATGTAAGCCATTGTTGTGTCGCGTAGCGAGCTCCACGCCGTATCAAACGTGATGAAGGTAATGAAAATAAGCAGCGCAAACGCAACCACCATATTGACGTTACTCAGTAGCTTAACACCACCATCAATACCACGAATCACTGATAGCACCGCGATAAAGGTAACGAAGGTGATCACAATCATTTGTGTACCAATGCCGCCTTCTAGACCAAAGACATGGTTAATACCACTGGTCGCCTGCTGAGCACCCAGACCTAGCGACGTTGCAAGACCAAATAGCGTCGACAAAACGGCAAGGATATCAATAACGTGACCTAACCAGCCCCATGCACGGTCACCAAAAATTGGATAGAACGCCGCGCGCAATGAAAGTGGTAAACCTTTGTTAAATGCAAAAAACGCTAATGCTAGTGCAACGAGTGCGTAAATACTCCAACCATGCACACCCCAGTGGAACATAGTGGCACCCATCGCGAGGGATTTTGCTTCTTCGGTGTATGGTACTGCGTTCAGTGGCATTCCCCACCAATCAGTGAAATACGCGGTCGGCTCAGCCACACTCCAGAACAGAAGACCAATACCCATACCCGCGGCGAAAAGCATCGACAACCA
Source organism: Vibrio sp. 1874 (assembly GCF_033344395.1). Classification (NCBI taxonomy): domain Bacteria; kingdom Pseudomonadati; phylum Pseudomonadota; class Gammaproteobacteria; order Vibrionales; family Vibrionaceae; genus Vibrio; species Vibrio sp. 1874. The sequence continues at coordinate 76,328 of NZ_JAWPOR010000009.1, read as the reverse complement.
AGAAACGGTTGAGTGATCCGGCGTTGCTTCTTTGCCACCTAAGCGGATTTTACCTAGCGGAGAAAAAAGAAGAGCAACGGCGAACAATAAGAAGAAGTTTGTCGACCACATAAAAAACGCATCAAACTGTTCGATAATTCCGTTTTTTAGACCGTTTAATACGTCTCGAGCAGTGGTTGGCTCAACAAGAAGAAGTGAAATCAGACAGAAAACAACGAGCCCCGCACTAATGCCAAAAACCGGGTTATGTATATCGAATCCCCACTTTTGAACGTTATCCTGTCCAACCTGATAATCGGTTGTATCAATACTATATTTTTTAAATGCATTATCCATAAATACAAATTTAACGTGAATTTGAAACGCCCCTCAGGTGAGAAGAACTCCAATACCGCCCTCCATTAATTTGAACTCTAAAGTTTTAAAGCGGGAAGAATTTTAGCAGCAATCACATATTTTTGCAAAAAGTCGTGATTTATTGCATTTTAAGCTCAATTCGAGACAGATGAAGGGGAAATAATATCAACACAAAAATTATGAGGTCTAACGATTGATTTTGTCGTAGGTTGTAGACTAGAAAAGACACAAGAAATACTTAAGTTCATAGCCAGTCACTGCGCAAATAGAGAAGACCTGCGCTGATTTGGTTTCACAATTAACGACGAAACCAAATCAGCAAACCTTTCATCCAGCGAGCGTTATAAGAAATGGAAGGTGATGTTCCCTGTTACGCTGCTAACGGTATCGCTATCGCCTTCAATATCCACGCCAAACGCTTGATAACTCGCGCCCACAGACACATTGTCAAGCAAGAAGTATTCGGCACCAACACCATACATATAAGAGACGCCATCATCTTTGTCTAAGTTTCTCAGTCCACCGTCATAATCAACGTTGAATGCATTGATGCCGCCTTTTGCGTAAACGTGTAACGGGCCGAAGTCGATACTAGGTTTCGCCGCTAAATAGAATGAATCAAAATCAGCGCTACCCCTGCTGCCACTCAAAGATAAATCCACTTTGCCGTGGTTAAAGTAGCCTGCCTCAATGCCAATGAATGGCAAAATACCAGTACCGACATGAATACCATAAGTTGTATCATTTTCGCTGTCGATATCGGACTGACCAATTTGGCCACCAGCGTAAATCCAAGAGTCAGCCATTGCTGACGTTGAGCACAACGTTAGAGCGAATAACGAGAGTGTTTTTTTCATACTATCCCTTCCTGATCGATTCCTAAGCGAAACATTACGCAAATATGCGCATTTAATCGCCACTATATATTGGAAAGCATAGGCATTTTAAGACTCTAAAAGTGAATAATTTATGTTCAACTTTTGTTTTGTGACTTCCAGACAAAAAAACACCGACATAAAGCCGGTGTGTTTCATATGGTGTTAGAAAGCTTGACGCTTATAGGAAATGTAGTGTTGCGTTAACAGAGAACGTGCTGATATCGTCTTTACCAGCAGTGTAGTTCATGTAGCTAGCACCAACAGACATTGGGCCAAAAATGAAGTACTCAGCACCCACACCGTACATTAGGTCCAAATCGTCATCGTCTTTGCCACCTTTCACTTTTTTGTCCCACTGATGGAAACCACCTTTTGCGTACACGTGTAGCGGACCGAAGTCGATACTTGGCTTAAGTGCTGCGTAGTAAGAAGTTAGCTTAGTGTCTTGACCATTTACGTTGAACTCACCGTGCTGTGTTACACCAGCTTCAACACCAATGATAGGTAGAATGCCTGTACCAACGTGAACAGAGTATGATGTGTCCGTATCACCTTTGTAGTCAGACTGACCTACTGTTGCACCACCGTAAATCCAAGAATCCGCCATTGCCGCAGAAGATGCGCCAAGTAGCGCCACTGCTAATAGAGTTTTTTTCATCATCTACCTTTACTCTTTATTATTCCCACGTCTGCATAACTCAGTCGTTGGTACTACAAATAAAGGGAGGCGAACTATTGCCTCCCAGAACTAAAAAATAATGCTTATTGAGTTACTAGCAATTAGTGTACCAGCAACTTCTTAAGCGATAATTACAAATCTGACACTATTTTACTGGTTGATTAGCAAGCATCAATCGCGTTTTTGACTCGTTTATCAGAAACAGGATAAGGAGTGCCTAATTGTTGAGCAAAGTAACTCACGCGAAGTTCTTCAATCATCCAACGCACTTCTTTTACATTTTCAGGAATGGCCACACCTTTCGGGATCTTGTTCAGCAACTCTTTATAGTCTTGAGTCACAGATTCAATCTTCAGCATATGTAAACGATCTTTGTTTGGATCGATTGGCAACTTCTCCATACGGCGCTCTATCGCGCGCATGTAGCGAAGAATATCCGGCAAGCGCTTCCAGCCACATTCCGTTGCAAAGCCTTTGAAGATCAAGCCTTCAATTTGTGCTTTGATATCGGACAGAGCAAACGCCATTGTGAAGTCGATCTTGCCTTTTAGCTTCTTATTGATGCTAAACGCCGTGGTCAGAATAGTCTCAACCTGTTGAGCAATCTCTACAACGGTGTCACCCAATTCAGCACGAACGTGTTCTTTCAACGCTTCGAACTTCTCTGGCTCCCAAACTAAACCACCCTGCTCTTCAATAAGCTTATCGACACCACAGGCAATGCAGTCATCTATCAGATCAAGCACTTTGCCGTATGGATTAAAGTACAGACCCAGCTTCGATTTGTTCGGTAAGTTGGCGTGCAAATATTTAATTGGCGACGGCACATTCAATAAAATTAGGCGACGCTGACCAGCACGCATTGCCGTTATCTGCTCGTACTCTGTTTCGTAGAGTTTGATTTCAACGCTGTCTTTGCTATCAACAAGTGCCGGATACGCTTTTACATCGTAGCCGCCACGTTTTTGTTGATACACTTTCGGCAATTCGCCAAAACTCCACGTATGCAGACCTTGCTGTTCGATATCGTCATCCGCAACTTTGGAAAGCGTTTCTTGAACTTTGTCTTTCAAACTTTCTTTCAGTTCATGAAGGTCTTTATGTTCCTTCAGTTTACGATTTCGATGATCAACCGCGCGGAACGTGACTTTCAAGTGCTCAGGTACTTGTTCCAAGTTCCAGTCTTCACGCAGTACCTCTACGCCCGTCATGCGTCGCAACTCTTTCTCTAATGAATCTAGCAGCGGCGCTTCCATTGGCGTGACACGTGCTAAGAATGCATCGGCATAGTTTGGCGCAGGCACAAAGTTCTTACGAATTGTCTTTGGCAACGATTTAATCAAGCTAACCACAAGCTCATGGCGTAAACCTGGGATCTGCCAATCAAAACCCGCTGGTTCAACTTGGTTTAAAATCGGCAACGGCAAATGTACTGTGACACCGTCACTATCATCGCCTGGTTCAAATTGGTAACTCAATTTGAGCTTCAAACCATTTTGATGCCAGAAGTTCGGGTAATCCAAATCGGTCACATGGCTAGCATCACCCTTGAACAGCATCTCTTTTTCAAAGTTCAGCAGTTCCGGATTTTCTTTAGATGCCTTTTTCCACCACGTATCGAAGTGTTTGCCAGAAACGACTTCAGTACCAACACGTTGGTCATAGAAATCAAACAGCTCATCATCATCCACTAAGATGTCTCGACGACGAGATTTATGCTCAAGCTCTTCCACTTCTTGCAGAAGCTTACGGTTTTGCTTAAAGAACGCGTGTTTGGTTTCCCATTCACCCTCAACCAATGCACTACGAATGAAGATTTCGCGACTTACGGTCGAATCGATACTGCCGTAGTTGACCAAGCGTTTCGGTACGATTGGTACGCCGTAAAGCATCACTTTTTCGTGCGCCATCACCGCAGCGCGTTTCTTCGACCAATGTGGTTCGCTGTAACTACGTTTAATAAGGTGTTTAGCTAACGGTTCAATCCATTCTGGCTGAATCTTTGCGATGATACGACCCCAAAGTTTTGAGGTTTCCACCAACTCAGCAGACATGATCCACTTAGGCTGTTTCTTGAATAGACCTGATGCAGGGAAGATATGGAAACGAGCATTACGCGCGCCTTGATATTCATTCTTTTCTTGGTCTTTCATGCCGATGTGCGACAGCAAACCAACCAAAATGGCACTGTGTACGCCATGGTAAGAAGCGGGCTCGTCGTTAAGCTTGAATTCCATCTCACGCATCGACTGATGAATTTGTAAGTACACATCTTGCCACTCGCGAACGCGCAAGTAGTTCAAATAGTCTTGCTTACACTGTTTGCGGAACTGATTGCTAGACAAGGCTTTTTGCTGCTTTTGGATGTATTCCCACAAATTCACAAATGTCAGGAAGTCCGACTCTTCATGGAAGAAGCGACGATGTTTATCGTCTGACGATTGTTGTTTGTCTGAAGGACGTTCGCGTGGATCTTGAATCGACAAGGCAGCTGCGATGATCATCACTTCTTTAAGCGCACCATATTTTGGCGCTTCCAATACCATACGCGCCAAGCGCGGATCGATTGGCAAACGCGCTAATTGGCGACCAATGGAAGTCAGGCGTTTTTTCGGATCTTTTACCTCAGAGTTAATCGCACCAAGCTCTTCCAGCAAACGCACGCCGTCTTGGATGTTACGTTTATCCGGTGCTTCCACAAACGGAAACGCTTGAATATCACCCAAACCAAGTGCCGTCATTTGCAAGATAACCGACGCTAGATTGGTACGCAGGATTTCAGGATCAGTAAACTCTGGGCGTGACTCAAAATCTTCCTCTGAGTACAGACGAATGCAAATACCCTCTTCCACACGACCACAACGACCTTTACGCTGGTTCGCACTCGCCTGAGAAACTGGCTCAATTGGAAGACGCTGAACCTTAGTACGGTAACTGTATCGACTGATACGCGCCGTACCCGGGTCGATAACGTACTTAATACCCGGAACAGTTAGCGAGGTTTCTGCCACGTTGGTTGCCAGTACAATTCGGCGACCAGTATGAGGTTGGAAAATCTTATTCTGCTCACCTGCCGACAAACGCGCGTAAAGCGGCACAATTTCCGTGCTCTTCAGATTACGTTTGGACAATGCATCTGCGGTATCACGGATTTCACGTTCACCATTCATGAAAATCAGGATGTCACCTAAACCTTCATCGCACAGTTCATCTACCGCTTCGAAGATGCCTTCAAGCTGGTCACGATCATTGTCGTCATCACCGCTTAGTGGGCGGTAACGTGTTTCTACCGGGTAAGTACGACCCGATACTTCAATGATTGGTGCATTGTTGAAGTGTTTTGAGAAGCGTTCTGGGTCGATGGTTGCCGACGTGATGATCACTTTCAAATCAGGACGACGTGGCAGCAACTCTTTCAAGTAACCCAAGATGAAATCGATGTTGAGGCTGCGCTCGTGCGCTTCATCGATAATGATGGTGTCGTATTGATTCAAGAAACGGTCATGCTGAATTTCAGCCAACAAGATACCGTCCGTCATCAATTTGATTTGGGTATTTTCAGAGATCTGATCGTTGAATCGAACCTTGTAACCAACAAACTCACCAAGCTTGGTTTCCATCTCTTCGGCAATACGGTTAGCAACCGAACGCGCTGCAAGACGACGAGGCTGAGTATGACCAATCAGACCAAATTTACCGCGACCAAGCTCAGCACAGATTTTTGGTAGCTGAGTGGTTTTACCAGAACCGGTTTCACCCGCGACGATAACCACTTGGTTTTCTTCGATCGCTTTCGCAATATCGTCACGTTTTTGGCTTACAGGCAGGATTTCTGGGTACTCAATCGTTGGTTTGTAGTTGCTGCGCTGCTCTGCAACCATCATGGATTTTGCGATGTCTAATGCGATTTCGTCGAACACAGCATTACGCGCTGCGTCCTTCTTAATTTTGCTTGCACCAGAAATACGTTTACTCAAGCGGAAACGGTCGCGCATCATGCACTGATTCAGCGCTTTACGCAGAGATGCAGCACTATTCACTTGAGCCTGAGGTGTTTGAGCTTGTTTCGCTGTCGCTTTTTGCGCACCATTTGACGGTGTCGCTTGCTCTTCAGCTAGATTCTTTTTTGGGGGCTGTGACGAAGTCAAAGCGTTTCCTATTCTTTTCATTACAAAAACTGCGCGGATTGTATCACACAAGATCTGTAACAAGATAACCGAAAGCTCATTCAATTTTTTCGAACATGTTCAGCGAATCGCTAGGCTTTTGAACTCACTTACGTTGCTTATAATGGCTCCCATAGTCGAAAGCACTTATTTAAGGAATAACCATTATGTCTCGTGTACTAGCTCTAAAATCAAGCATCCTTGGCGATTACTCTCAATCAAACAAATTGGTTGAAGACTTCATCAAAAATGTAGACCAAGACAAGCTTACTGTTCGTGATTTGGCTGCAAACCCGCTACCTGTTTTGGACTTCGCCGTTGCGACTGCACTGCGCGCTACGGAAGATCTTTCACAAGAACAGCAAGCGGTAGTCGACTTGTCTGACACCCTTATTGAAGAAGTAAAGGCCGCAGACACTTTGGTTATTGCCGCTCCAATGTACAACTTCACCATCCCGACTCAGCTTAAAAACTGGATTGATTTGATTGCTCGTGCAGGCGTGACATTCAAATACACAGAAAACGGTGTTCAAGGTTTGATTGAAGGTAAAAAGGCGATTGTAGTAACGACTCGTGGTGGTATTCATAAAGATTCACCAACTGACAACGTTACGCCGTACCTACGCACTGTACTGGGTTTTGTAGGAATCACTGATGTGGAATTTGTTTACGCAGAAGCGCTAAACATGGGTGAAGATGCAGCTGCAAAAGGCATTTCAGAAGCGCAAAGCCAACTTGCAACAATGGCGTAAGTTAGAATAAACCAGAATACAAAAGGGATTGGTTCGCGCCAATCCCTTTTTGGATCCTGATGCCTTGATCGTATTTATAGGGTCTCTTACATCGTCAAAAACGATTCACTTTCTCCAAGTTGCGTATTGCATCGAGGTAGACTTTTTCTAAAGACCGCTCAGCTTCGCTTATCATATTCTCGATCATCGCATTAAACGCGACATCGCTACGGATTTCTATATTGTCTCCCGCCTTAACGTCAAGAGAGTTGACGTACAACACCAACCATTCATCGCCCTCCAAGTGCCCTTCTCCGTGAATGGCAAAAAAGCGTTTGGCAAATTCAGCGTTGGTACAATTTATCGCTTCAATTTGAAGATTGAATGAGGAGTCGATACTCATGGTGCTCATCCCATCCGATTCATCAGATGCATCACAAACAGCCTTAACTCTGGCACGATATACGAAATTTCTCGTTGAAAGCAGCATAGTATTATTCATCATTACTCATAATGGGCGATAAATAAGTCAGTTGCAAATCCGACTTATATGCATCTCGCGATGCGCTAAAACTCGAACTGGAAATAAATAGTATTGTAGTTACTCCCACCTTTAATTCGCCCAAACTGGGAAGCGCTTTCAAAAATCGCCGAGCGGTGATGCAATGAATAGCCCACCCACATATTGTTCCAGCTCTTTTGGTTGAAGAGATCGCCTACATTGACATCAAACGAGAAATCTAAGTAGTTGAGCAACTTGCTTGGTGTATAACCCTTGTCTTCCATTTCTGTGCCTTCAATATAGGTAATGCTATCAATGTATGACACACCTTCCGCTACACCAAATCGCCAAGTCGTAGGCCAATTAACCGTACAATAAGCCTTAATCGCCATGACGTATTCTGTGCTCGCAGACTGAACACTGGACGACCAGTGATGAACCAACCCTGGCGTTAAATAAATATCAAGAGGAAAACCAAACAGCTCATCCGTTAATGGATGCCCATAAAACAATGAAGTAAGTTGATTGTCGTATGGGTCTTTTTCTCTCTCAAAGCTAAATATTTCACCGATGTTCGAAGGCGTCGCCCAACCATGCGCAATACGTAGATATGCTTTATTGCTCAGTGTCGGTTTCGGAGCTTTGCTTTTATCGTTGAAAAAGCCAAAACCGACAAACACTTCTCCCTGATATCGATCTTCTACAAGCTGACTGTTGTAGGCGTTATCATCTAAGCGAGTAACACTCGTCTCACCCAATAAATACAAATTTGAAGTTACATGGTAACGAGCTTTAATACCAAGATTGGTGTCAAGTCCAGCTCCAATTCTCTCGCCAGTAATATCCTTAAAGGAATAGTATTCACTATTGAAATCAGCGTCTTTGTATCGAATCGTAATCGATGGCTCTAATTCCCAATCACCAAATACATAATTGGCAGCAAGGCGGTAATTAGAGTGAAACTGGAGTTCGTCGTCCGTCATCAACTCTACTTCTGCGCGCCAATTGTCGTTAATGCTATAACGCACTTGCCCACCGAAATCGACTCTGTCCCCTTCATTAGCATTTTGTAGCGACATGGGAATATCGACAAATCTCAATCGCATGAGTGCGCTCGCGCGCCAGTCGGAATCACTCTCGTTATACAAAAAAGCGCCACCTTCAATGCCATTGATATACACATGTTGGTTTTCAAAGAACATCATTGGTACAAATGTACTCACCGTAGAGTCATTATCGGCGGTATAAAACGGAATCGATGCTGTGCGATACATCGCAGCAATCCCCCACGTTTGTTCTTCTGAACCATGCGCAGAAGAAACTGCCGCAGCTAAAGGTAAAGCGAGTGTTGTTAGAATTAATCTCTTCATGAGTTCGAAAAATGTTGGTTGAGAAGCAGGCAAACATCAATGATTTGCCATTAAAAGCTTATGTTCTGCTGATGATAGCCGTTACAATGGCAAATGTTGTCATCCTCGTGACAGTTTGAGTCCCAAGATCATATTAATATTGCACGACTAGGTGAGCTTGTTTGCGAATATTTTACCATCACAACAAGCGCTTAAACTCTAGCTTAGTTCTAAATCAAACATAATGAAGTAAAAAGTGAAAGCATCAGAACTCATCTCTACCTTGAATCATTTACCCGCAGATACAGACCCAGACATTGTGATGGGAGAAGCATGGCTGCCAGAGAGGTTGATAGGGACTCAACTCGATGGTGACATGTTGTTTTTGCACTTTGATAATGCACCAGAAGATGGTCAAGGTGACGAAGAAGGGCGTGGCTTCGTCGAACACGAAATCGACCTAATTAGAACTCGGCTTCAGCAAATTTTGGATGAAGACAGTGATAACGCGTCAAAAGCCGATGCGATGCTTGGTTTGTTCCTTATGGGACATGAACTTAGTAGCTCGCAAGTTATCGAAATATTAGAAGAAGAAGCTGACACATAAGGAGCCGTTTTGCCAGCATTGATGAACACGACTGAAATTTCTTCACTTCCTCTTGTCGTTGCAGGTCCGATCCTACGTAAAGTGACCGCAACTGAAATCAATATTTGGCTAGTCACCACCCAACGCTTGGAGGGTATGGTGCAAATTACGGATGAAAATGCCTCCATCCTTTATCAAGCCCCTTTAAGTGAACAAAAAGAACAGCTTCAAATCGGCCTCAATGCGTGGTGTTGCTTACTTAAATTAGAAGGCGAGTTTCCAACCCATCAAGCGTTACGCTATCAAATAAAAACGCAATATGGCTTAGTGACGGAACTGCTCCCTCACCTAACTTATGAGCGAGATAATACGCCAAACTTGGGTATTGAGTTCCTCGTTAGTGAAAAAGCGGATTATCTCTTACATGGCTCTTGCCGTAATCCCCATCACTTCAGTGATGATACATTGGTCGCTGCGGATCATAAAATCGCGTCTCAATCCATTGAAGAAAGACCAGATATGCTCATCATGAGTGGTGATCAAATCTATGCAGACCATGTTGCAGGCCCCACTCTCGATGCCATTGAGCAAGTCATAGCTTTATTGGGTTTGCCAGGCGAAGAATTCGATCAAGCTCCGATAAAAAATACCAATGACCTCTACCAACACCCTGCTTGCTATTATGGTCGAGATAAATTGTTGCCTCATTATGTGAGTGATGACAGTTTACTAAGTAAGTTTTTTCCACACCGAGGGACACCAATATTCAGCGCCAAAGAGTGTGAGAATCACCTAATAAGCTTTGCTGAGTGCTTTGCAATGTACTTATTGGTTTGGTCTCCGACCTTGTGGAAGCTTGTTCGAACGGATCGTTTATTAGAAAACGAATTTACTGTCGGCGGAGAAGTTCTTGAACCGAAATGGCAGCAGCAATGGCGCGAAGAAAAAAAACAAATTGATAAATTCGTCGCAGGTCTGGACAAGGTTCAACGCTTACTCGCTCACATTCCAACCTATATGATCTTTGATGATCACGATGTCACCGACGATTGGAATCTCACCATAGGCTGGGAACAAGCCGCATACAGCAACACGTTTGCAAAACGCATTATCGGTAATAGCTTGATTGCTTACTGGCTTTGCCAAGGTTGGGGAAATGCGCCAGAAAAATTCAATGATGAATTTATGAGCCTCGCTCAACGCTTTATCGATGAGCGAACCTCGCAAACCCAAGATGCATTTATTCAATATTTATATCGCTTTGAGAATTGGCACTACACCATTCCTACGACACCAAAAGTTGTCGTGCTAGATACACGAACCAGACGCTGGCGTTCTGAGTCTAAAATGAACAAACCTTCTGGCTTAATGGACTGGGAAGCGATGATTGAGTTCCACCAAGAACTCGTGCACCAAGACAAAGTTGTTATTGTTTCTGCCGCGCCAATGTTTGGTGTGAAATTTATCGAAGCACTACAACGTGTGGTGACCATGCTTGGTAAACCATTGATGGTTGATGCTGAAAACTGGATGGCTCACCCCGGAAGTGCGAATACTCTTATTAGTATTTTCACACACACAAAGACACCAACTAACTTTGTTATTCTCTCTGGCGACGTACACTACTCTTTTGCATACGATATTAAGCTCCGCTATCGAAAAAACAGTCCGAATATCTATCAAATCACCTGTAGTGGAATTAAAAATCAGTTCCCTACACAACTGCTCAATATTTGTGATGGCCTAGATAGACTGCTATACAGCCCTCGCTCACCTTTAAACTGGTTCACAAAACGTAAACGACTCAAGATTTACAAACGCGCACCAAGTACGCACAACTTTTATCGCTTGGTTAACCATAGTGCCATTGGTGAGCTACGCCTTGATGATGAAGGCAAACCAAGTCAAATTAGTATTCTGACGAGTGATGGTGACGAAGTTCATTTTCCACCGACACGTGCTGAAAGCTGAGTATCAATCCCCAAATGACTTGCCCTTTGTAAGAGGCAAGTCACCTTGAACTAACTCAGGAGTTTAGGTTTTTTGGGGAGAAAGTGGCCGTTCTTAAATGTCAACGGCGTGCTAAATTTGGTATCGCACCTTGAGATCTTCCGTATTTATTACCATGTTAACCAAATAAACAATAGCTCGGTGTTCATTATGTTTAATTCTCTCACATCATTATTTAAACAACTCATTGATGGCTCTGATTTAAGCCAAACCAACACACTTTCCCCTAACATGGCTATCGCGTGTTTGCTTTGTGAAGTTTCTGGCGCAGACCATAGTGTCGATGATAGAGAACAAGAAACAAAGCGCTCTTTATTGATGAAACTGCTTTCGTTAAATGAAGAAGAATCATATACTTTGTTAGAGCAAGCGCAACAGAAAATAAAAGATTCCGCTTCGCTGTACGACTTTACCTCTCAACTAAGAGAACTGACTCAAGAAACTCGTTACAACTTAATCAAAAGCATGTGGGAAGTCGCTTACGCAGACGGCGAAATTGACCCGCTAGAAGACGCGGTGATCCGTAAAACAGCAGAGCTACTCTATGTTGATCACAGCGAGTTCATTCGAGCGAAGTTACAGTCTCAGTAAAGTGACGAGATGAGTATATAAGTCGCTGGCTAACTCTAAGCTACCCCTAGAATGACAACAGATATCGCTTCTGTAGCCATAAAAAAACGCGCACTCTGCGCGTTTTTCAATAAGCCAACGACATTGTTATTAAAATACTGGTCAAGGTATGTGTTTAGCTCTTTCCACACTAAACAGACTGCATGACAAAACAACAATGGTTGGATGATTATTTAATTACAAGCTAGCTAGGTTCGAATAACTAAAACATGGTCAAAGCAAGCTTAGCTAAGTTGTATGCATCTACATAGCCAGAGTGTTGACGCCCTTCCCAGTCTATTCCTTTTGCTTCTTGAGCGGCTCGATGGCCTATACGTTTATCTTTAAGACGATTTTGAATACGGTAGAGTGTCGCTAAGTTGATGAACTCTGTGAACGGTGCTTCAATACCTTTTTGCTTACACTCTTCTAGAAGAATGAGGTCATCTCGCCCCCAAGATGCAAAGATTTTGTTGCGACCACCGAAGTTCTTAACCATGGATTTAAGCACTTCTTCTAGTGGGCGTCCTTGTTTTTCAATCTTACGTGGTGTGATGCCCGTTAACTCAGCGCAAAACAGAGACACTTCATCGTGTTCTGGTTTCACGTAGTATTGAGCACGCTTGACTATCTCACCTTTAGACAAATCTATTTCAGCTAACCCCACTTCGATAATTTCACCCGTGCTGCCGACGCCATTTTCGTTCCAGCAACACATTTCTAAATCGAAGCATACAATACGGTTATGGTTCATAGTTTGCCTTGGTTCCTAACATAAAAATTTAAAGCGTGCGATTCTATCGTAACACGGCGTAAAACTCGAATTTGTGCGCCCATTTAATCGCCGATCGACACATTATTACGGCCGTTTTTTTTACTCAAATAGAGTTGACTGTCCATTTTGTGATACAAGCTCTCAGGATCTTCTTCTTTATGGATAACCGCACCGATACTCAACGTACAGATGATTGACGCATCACCATAATCAAAAGCCGTACTTGCCACAACACTCCGTAACTTTTCTAGGTAAGCTTCTAGCACTGCTCTATCAATGACTTTAGAAATAATACAAAACTCGTCACCACCAGCGCGGTAAAACTTATCTCCCGGTTTTAAATTAGCACTGACCAGCTTAGTGACATGTTGCAACGCTTCATCTCCACCTAAATGGCCGTGTTTGTCATTAATCACTTTGAAGTGGTCGATATCAAAACCAACCAAGGCGAAGTTAACACCTTTGTTTATCTGATTAAGCAAGTGATCGTTGAATGCTCGGCGATTCAGTAGTTGAGTTAGAGGGTCTCGCTCTGCCATTCTTTTTAATTCAACGGTTTTGAGCTCCAACATGACCGCTAAGCGCTCTTTTTCTCGAGACTGTAAATTCACAATCCAACTGATCAAAAAGGCGATTACCAATCCGGCTAGCGTCGTGCCCGCTAAAATAGAACGCTCCCAAGCTGAGACTGCGTCAGAAAGTTTAAAGTCAATACGCCATTCACGGTTAGGCAGTTGAATGGTTCGGCTTATAACGGTTCCTCGAATGTTATCCCAGCTAGCACTTTGAAAGAGAACAGGGTCATCTGCTGCGTCGAATCCCAAATCTTCTACGCGCACCGACATATCGAGCTCCGTCGCGGTTTTCGTAATCAAATCCTCAAAGTAAACCGTACTTCGGATAACACCGGTCACTACTCCTAATAAATATTTGTTCTCGAAGTCGAACACTGGATGGAACACCAGCAACCCAGTCTTAGGTATGGACTTGTCATAACCATCTTGCAGTAAGCGAACTTTATCCGAGACATTCGCTCGCCCATTTTCGGAAATATCATCCAAGATTAAATCGAAGCGTTTGCGCGAAAAATAGAAACCCAATAGAGAAAGGTTTTCCGGTGTTCTTGGGTAGATATCCGACGCGATAAAAATTGGCTCATTGTGTTCAAAAATGTACCCGTAGGTTTTGGGACCATCTTTAGGAACGGTAAACGGTTGGAAGTTTGGAAATTTTTGACGGGTCTTTAAAATATGTTCATCAAGATCTTCGAATTCGACCTTTTGCATCCATTGAAGTCCAATGAGACTTCGCGAGCTGTTAATCACTTGTTCCGCATACATGGGAAACGATGGCCAATAGCTTCGCTCAATCGAATGGAAAAAGTTTGCGCCCGCACCAATGAACTTTAGATCATTCTCGACGTTTGCTTTAAGTGATTCTGCTTGTCGGTCGGCTAAAGTATCAAACGTCGTCTGTGTATACCGTTGCTGCATTGTATAAGCAGCACCAACTACACCAGCAGTGACACATAAAGTCGCCAAAAAAGCTAAGATAGAGTCTGAATGTCGTTTTATAAAGCTCTTATGAGCGGTGCTTTGTGTCATATCGTAATTTTTGATACTTCCGTAAGTTAAACTTCGGGATCTATTGAAATACTGCGTTAGCAATGCACAAACATCAAGCAACAACCTATATTGGGGAGTCTGATCGTCGATTTTTCACGCTGTTCGTACGGTATAGTCACGAATTATTACAGCCTTAAGCCTTGAATATGCTACCATCCGTCATCATTTTAATGTCTAAACTTGGTGCAAGATCGCAAAGACGATCGTTTTAGTGAACAAATATGAGCCAATACTGAGCACCAATAAATCAATAGAAAGAGAAAAAACGTCATGAACATTGATTTGAACCTAATTCCTCAAACGTTCGATATGCTTCACGCTGGCCTAACCGCATCGAGCGTTTTGCTTCTTCTAGTTGCAGTGTCGCGCAAATCAAAAGTGGTCGAGAAAGTGGTAGAAAAACCAGTCGAGAAAATCGTCGAGGTTGAGAAACCAGTTGAGAAGATCGTTGAAGTAGAAAAAGTAGTGGAAGTAGAGAAAGTCGTAGAGCGTGTTGTAGAAGTTGAATCAAAACTTGCAACCGCATCAACGGACTCTGCAATGCAGCTGCTTTCTATCATGCAACAAGAAGCTCGTCTGATTGACTTCCTAAAAGAAGACCTAACGTCATTCTCTGATGAAGAAGTAGGCGCAGCTGCTCGCGTAATCCACACTGGCGGTCAGAAAGTACTGAACGACTACGTGACGCTAGCGCACGTTCGTAACGAAGACGAAGAAACTCGCATTACGGTTGAAGAAGGCTTCAACCCACAAGAAATCCGCCTAACTGGCAACGTAACAGGCAGCGCGCCATTTAACGGCACGCTAGTTCACAAAGGTTGGAAGGCAACATCAATGACGTTGCCTAAACTGGCTGAGAACTACGACGCATCTGTGATCGCTCCAGCTGAGGTTGAGCTGTAATGGAACACATGAACCAAGAAAACCATTCTCAAGAAGCGTCTGTTGAAACTCAACAGACGCCTAAATTCAGTGTTGGTATCGACTTAGGTACAACACACTGTGTGATGTCTTTTGTTGATACTCACGACGAAGACGCTCGCGTTGAAGTGATGCCTATCCCGCAGTTGACTGCGCCGGGTACGGTAGAGACTCGCAGCCAATTAGGCTCTTTCCTTTACCAGCCGCACGAACACGAAATGAACCCGCAATCACGCGTTCTTCCGTGGTCGAGCGAGCCAAAAGCTCTAGTTGGTGCAATTGCACGTAACCTAGGTTCAAAAACACCGATTCGCCTTGTTGCAAGTGCGAAATCTTGGCTTTGCCACGCAGGTGTGAATCGTCGTGATGCTTTCCTACCAGCAGGTAGCCCAGAAGAAGTGGAAAAAGTATCCCCTCTTCGTGCGACAGAGCTTTACCTAGAGCACCTAAAAGATGCTTGGAATCACACCAATCCAAATCACAACCTTGCCGATCAAGACGTGACTATCACGGTACCTGCTTCTTTTGATCCTGCTGCTCGCGATCTAACTGCAGAAGCAGCACGCAACGTTGGCTTTGTGCACCTAACGCTTCTAGAAGAGCCACAAGCTGCACTTTACAACTGGATCGATAACAGCAACGACAAATGGCGCGACGAAGTTGAAGTTGGCGACATCGTACTTGTGGTCGATATCGGTGGTGGTACAACCGACCTTTCTTTGGTTGAAGTAACTGAAGACGACGGCAACCTAACTCTGAACCGTATCGCGGTAGGTGAACACATCCTACTTGGCGGTGACAACATGGATCTTGCACTTGCGTACCGCTTGAAGATGAAGCTAGCCCAAGAAGGTAAAGAGCTACAGCCATGGCAAGTTCAGGCAATGACACACGCATGTCGCGACGCGAAAGAAGCGCTATTGAACGACAGCGAACTTCAGTCAGTGCCAATCGTAGTACCAAGCCGTGGTTCTAAACTGCTTGGCGCAACGCTGAAAACAGAACTGACTCAAGAAGAAGTACAACAAACACTGGTTGATGGCTTCTTCCCTCAAGTTACAATTACTGACCATCCTGTTCAACGTAACCGTGGTGCACTAACGCAAATGGGTCTGCCTTACGCACAAGATGCAGGCATTACTCGTCACATTGCAGCGTTCTTGTCTAAGCAAGCCAATGCTCTTTCTGCTTCAGGAAATGGCGCAGAAGCAGCAGCTCAAGATTTCAACCCATTCGCTAACATGCCTGGTATGCCAGGTTCGGATGCAGCGCAATCGGATGACTTCATCAAGCCAACGGCAATCCTATTCAACGGTGGTGTTCTGAAATCGAAACTTCTAGCAACTCGTCTAGAAGACACGATCAACGAATGGTTAATTGAAGCAGATGCAGAAATGGCGAAGCGCCTAACAGGTGTGGATCTAGACCTTGCGGTTGCTAGCGGTGCGGCTTACTACGGCTCTGTACGTCGTGGTCAAGGCGTTCGTATCCGTGGTGGTATTGCTTCGGCGTACTACGTGGGTATCGAAAGTGCGATGCCTGCGATTCCTGGCATGGCGCCTCCAATGGAAGCACTTTGCGTTGCACCATTTGGTATGGAAGAAGGTTCCAGCGTTGACGTACCAAGCCAAGAGTTTGGTTTGATCATCGGTCAGCCGGTTAACTTCCAATTCTTTGGCTCAACGGTTCGTCGTGATGACCTAGCAGGTACTCACCTAGACTACTGGGCACCAGAAGAGCTTGAAGAGCTTCCAGAAATCCAAGTAACGCTACCTGTATCTGAAGGTCGTCGTGAAGGTGAAGTGGTTCCGGTAACCCTAGCCTCTCGCGTCACAGAGCTTGGTACGCTTTACTTAGAAGCCATTGCCGCTGATAACGGTCAAAAATGGCATGTTGAGTTCGATGTGCGCGAAGACGCGAAAAGCAACTCAAACGAAGAAGAATAAATAGAAATCAAACGGCATCCAATCGGGTGCCGTTTTTAAATACACGAAGGTTTGTATGGCATCTCCTCGTTTTCTTGTTGGTATTGACCTTGGCACCACAAACACTGTGGTGGCGTATTGTGAAATCACCGACAACCTTGAACAATCCGAAGTATCCCTATTTGACATCGACCAACTGATTGGTCCCGGTGAAGTGGTTCGTAAACCCTTACTGCCCTCTTTCCGCTATCACCCTGCGGTTGGTCAAATCTCCCCTTCTGACCTAACACTCCCTTGGGAAAACGAACCTGTCTCTGGCGACATTAGTAATGTGATCGTGGGTGAATGGGCTCGTGAATTAGGCGCTAAGGTGGAAGGACGTCAGGTATCCAGTGCTAAAAGCTGGCTATCGCACCAAGCAGTGGATCGTAGTTCAGACATTCTTCCTTGGGCCGGTGCGCAAGACGTAGATAAAGTCTCACCCGTTATTGCCAGCGCAAGCTACCTCAACCACATTCGTCAAGCATGGAACTACCGTCATCCTAGCAATAAGTTAGAAGACCAAGATGTGGTTGTGACCGTTCCAGCTTCGTTCGATGAAACCGCTCGTAAGCTCACGCTTGAAGCTGCACAGCTGGCAGGTTTAAAGAAAATCGTCCTGCTCGAAGAGCCACAAGCCGTATGTTACGACTGGTACGCACGCCACCAGCAGACCGCTGCTGATGAACTCAAAGAGTTGCCGCTGATTCTGGTGTGTGATGTGGGCGGTGGTACTACCGACTTGAGCTTGATTGAAGCCAGTTTCTCTTCTCAAGATGAGCTAGCCCTTGACCGCATTGGCGTTGGCGAACACTTAATGCTGGGCGGTGACAACCTCGACTTAGCATTAGCGCACCTTGCGGAGAGCCGCCTTTCTCAAAATAAAGGGGAACAAAGTAAGAAGCTCACTGCCGCAAGCCTGACTAAGTTGATTCAGCAAACTCGCAAGGCGAAAGAAAACCTACTTTCATCGAGCGCACCTGAAGAAGTAAAAATCACCATGCTGGGCAGCGGCTCGAAACTTCTTGGCGGAACAAAGAGTATTGGGCTGAGCAAACAAGAAGTGCACCAAATCGCTTTAGATGGCTTCTTCCCGCTTTCTGATTTCAGTGAAGTGCCGGACAAACGCCGCAGCGCGGTTGTCGAGTTTGGTCTTCCATACGTTGCTGACCCAGCGGTGAGCAAACACGTTGCCGAGTTCTTAACTCAGCACCAACAAGTTGCTCGTGCCGCTCTTCGCATTGAAGACGACAAACAAAATGCAATTCCAGTCGGTTTGCTACTTAACGGTGGTGTGTTCAACAGTGAACTTGTGATTGAGCGAGTCACTACCCTACTGTCCGATTGGCGCGGCGCTCCGGTTACGGTATTAGATAACCCACATCCAGATTGGTCTGTTGCACTAGGTGCTGTTGCGTTTGGTAAAGCACGTCGTGGTGCACAGCTAAAAATTGGTGGTGGTGCAGCGCGTTCTTACTTCTTGCATCTTCAAGAAAAGAACAAGATGGGCAAAGCGCTCTGTTTGCTTGCAAAAGGGACAGAAGAAGGTCACGAGATCCGCTTAAGTGGTCGTCGTTTCTCGCTTACCTTGGGTGAACCCGTTCGCTTTAACCTGCTGACTTCTACCCACGACACCTTAACCAATAACACCGCCATTCAAAACGGTGTAATGGTTGACGTTGATCCGGACTTGTTTGCTCCCCTGCCGCCTTATATCACCACCCTTGAAGGTGAAGGTGCCGAACTGCAAGCCAACCAGAAAGAGCGCGTAGAAGTGCAACTGGCGTGTCAGTTGACTGAAGTCGGCACGCTTAAGATGGAATGTGTCAGCGCAGAAGACGACAACAAACGTTGGGAGCTAGAATTCGAAGTTCGTAACAAGCAAACCGATGACAGCGAGCAAGTTAAACTTCACCCTAAGTTGAACGAATGTAAGGAGCTGATCGCTCGCCTTTACAGCGGTAATAAGAAAAGCGCGGAAAGCAAAGAGATCAAAACCTTAGCCAAAGATCTTGAGAAGAAACTTGGCAAACGCGATGAATGGGATTTCACGACCCTACGTCAACTGTTCGATACCTTTGCACAAGGTCGTAAGCGTCGCCGCCGTTCAGAACAACACGAGAAAAACTGGCTTCGTTTGGCTGGCTTTGCACTGCGTCCGGGCTTTGGCGATCCAACCGACTCATGGCGTATTGAGCAAGTTTGGGGTCTCTACCAACAAAACATTCAGTTTAAGAACCATCAAGGTTGGACCGACTGGTGGGTGTTCTGGCGTCGTATTGCCGGTGGTTTAAGCCAAGAGCAACAAGAGACCATCTTGGCGGACATCGCGAAATACCTACATCCTGGTGCGATGAAAAACCCACAATCCGCCAAAGCGGCACAAGATATGGGTTACGAGTCGATGGTGCGCTTGTCTGCCTCTCTGGAGCATTTAGAAGTCGAAGACAAAGTTCTATTGGCAACGTGGTTCTTGAGCAAAGCCATCAACCATAACCAGTTCGAACAAGCACACTGGTGGGCAATGGGTCGCTTGGCATCACGTACGCCTTTATATGGCAGTCAGCATAACGTCGTTCCTCGTGAACAAGCGGAACAGTGGTTGCCTAAGCTGCTAGAGCAGAACTGGCAGAAAGAGCCAATGATCGCTTTCGCAGCCGTAATGATTTGTCGTAAGACGGGCGACCGCCTATTCGATATCTCAGACGACTACCGTGAGCAGGTACTGGCTAAGTTGAAGCAAAGCAAGGTACCTGAATCTTGGGTATCACTGGTTGAAGAAGTCAAAGAGCTATCTGAGAGCGAATCGAAACGTATCTTCGGTGATGCACTGCCAAGCGGTCTGACACTGGTAAATAACTAGGCTCTCACGCTTATAAACGCAACAAAGCCCTTCTCGTGAAGGGCTTTGTTTTATCTGATTCTAATAGCTGACGAAAAACGACTCGTTAGTTCATTTCCGTATTGATCACCACATCACGCGTTTCATTATCCATATCACTAATGCCGACAACTGAGATTTCACGGTCAGATAAATTCTCAATCATGCTGTCTTCTAACCCACCGTCCGTCATCCACGCATAGAATTTTTCTGCAATACGATCCGAACCTTCCCCGACAAACGTTAATGTGACCTTCTTCATTTGTGACACTCCATCAATTTACGATTCAGCCACTTAAGCGTAGTATGTTTCACAAATATCGACATAAACTAGGACTAACTTCTTTTATGAGTATCGAAAAATTTGACGCGATTTATCAGCGCGCTGCCGAGCGTAAAGGTGGTGAAGATCAACTTGAAGCGCTTTTGTCTCATCCACTAAGCAAAGAAGAATTGGCAGCGATTCCCGACGACCGTTGGCTAGCCGCTTTTTCGATGAAGGTATTCCAAAGTGGGATTTCGTGGAGCGTGGTTCGCAACAAGTGGCCGAACTTCGAAGAAGTGTTCTTTGGGTTTAAGATTGAGCCGCTATTGATGCTGTCAGATGAGCAATGGGAAACCAAAGCAACCGACAAACGCATCATTCGCCACCTCACTAAAGTCATGTCGATTCCTGCCAACGCTCGTATGATCCACGAAGCAAAAATCGAATATGGCTCGTTTGGCAAAATGGTTGCCGATTGGCCGCAAGAGAAAATCACCGACCTATGGGCGTATTTGAAGAAACGCGGCAATCGCCTAGGCGGAAATACTGGCCCTTACACACTTCGTCAAATGGGCGTTGATACCTTTATCTTGTCTAGCGACGTGGAAGCTTACCTGCGTAATTGCAAGATCATTGAAGGTGGCAAAGATACGAAAAAATCGCTCGATGCAACCAACAAAGCGTTTGTTCAATGGCAGCAAGAAAGTGGCAGAAGCCTGTCTGAAATCAGCCAAATCATTGCGTTCAGTACCGGCGATAATCGCATTTAATCCAGACTGAACCCAAAATACAAACGGCGCACTGATCATTGGATTTAGTGCACCGTTTTTATGTTCATTGGTTCAAGTACACACTTACTTTGAAGCCAGTGATTCCCACTCAGTCAGTAGCTGCATAATACGGTGAGAGTCTTCCCATGTTGCACAAGGGTTTTCTAACGAGGTACGCCCCTCTTCAACCGCTTGGCGAATATTGCGCACTTGATAGAAGAAAGCGTCCCCAGTTGCCGGTACAGACACTTCCCGCTTCGACGTCTCGTAAATTTCCACACTAAACTGGTTATCTTGCGTTGGTAGCCATGGATTCGAGTCTAAGGTAATACAGCCTTTGCTACCCAGAATGGTGAACTGGTGTTTCAATCCATGATCTTCGGCAGTATGTACGCTCACCGTTTGTTGCTCACCAAATTGCATCATCAAGCTCGACTCGCAGATATTCCCATCATTACCTCGTCGGCCAATCGCTTTCATTGAACGGTTCTCAAAGGTTTGTTCACCCAACATGGTTTTAACCACCAAATGCACTAATGACATTGGATAGCAACCTAAGTTATACAAAGCACCTTTGCTGTCTGGATTAACAAACTGCGCAATCGACGCAATATAAGACGTATGGATGGAGCGAAGTTCACCAATCTCTCCCGATTTAAGCACCGAAACCAACTCACTGATCAATGGGTGATGCAAGTACATTAAGCCTTCAGCAAAGAATACCTTGTGCGCTTCTACGGCTTGAAGTGCCAGCTCGGTTTTTTCCATATCTACCGACAGTGACTTTTCACACAGGATCGCTTTGCCCTGCTCAGCCGCTTTGACGATAAAGTCATGATGAAGGTGATTTGGCAATGCGATATAAATAATGTCGACTTGCTCATCAGCAATCAACGCATCGTAATCGTTGAACGTATTCTCGATGCCATATTGCTCAGCAAATGCCTTTAAGTTTTGTTTCGAACGCCCAGCAACCGCGTACAGTTCACTCTTGTCATCGCCTTGGATTGCCTCAGCCATGACACCTGAGATAAAGCTTGTGCCTAAAATGCCCCATTTCATGTTCGCCTCTCCTATTGAGCTTGGGTTTCGAATGCTTGAACTAACTCTGCCATTTCAGCCGCAATAAACGCTTGTGTATGCGGCATAGCAAAATGCGCTTCAATCGCGGCGCGGTTTTCATATCGCTCCCAAAGAATCACACGTTGTGGATCTTTAGAATCGTAGGTCGCATTCGCTTGCAAGCACCCCGCTTCGCTTTGCATATCAAGGCAAAATTGTTCAATGGCTTCAACTACTTGTTGTCTTGGCTTATCGGCATTCATTTTCAGTTCGGCGGTAACAAAAATCGTCTCATTCATGATGGATCTCTTTCTCCATTCTTAATCATACGCCCACTGTAATTAACCTCGTTTGATTGATAAACTCTGCTTTAGTTATTTCTTTATCAACTCTGGGTGTGCAATGGATAAATTAACAAGCATGAAAGTTTTCGCTTACGTGGTCGAACACGGCAGCTTTCGTAATGCTGCACACCACTTTGATATTTCACCGACCATGGTTGGCAAGCACATGAGCTTTCTTGAGCAAAGCTTAGGTACGCAGTTGATTCATCGCACCACGCGCAAACAGTCCTTGACCGAAGCTGGCAGACTCTACTATCAAGAGTGCCACCGCATTATTGAAGACATCACCAACGCAGAGAACCTAATCCAGACGCTGATCAACCGCCCAACTGGAACAGTAAAAGTTAACTGCCCAGTTACCTATGGTAAAAAGGTGATTGCGCCCATCGTGGCTGACTTCTTAGCAGAATTTCCCGAACTGAACGTTGAGTTAATGTTGGATAACAGTTTGATTGACCCATATCGAAGCGAAGCAGACGTGATTATTCGTATTGGTGAGTTGGTCGATTCATCGTTAGTTGCAAGAAAACTCGGGCAATACGACATGACTTACTGCGCCTCACCCTCTTATCTTGAACAACATGCCCCTATCCAATCGCTTGATGACCTTGAACATCATCATTGTTTGGGATTTCAGTACCACCAAGGGGAAAGCCAACAGGTGGTGAACATGCCATCTAATACCTTTGGAAACAGCAACACCCGATTAACGTCTAATAATGGTGATGTGCTTAAGTTAGCCGCGTTAAAAGGCTCTGGTGTTCTTCTTCAACCAAAGATCTTAGTTGAACAGGAAATTCAATCTGGTGCCTTGGTAGAAATTCTCCAGCAACATACTCCCAAGCCAAAACCGATCCACCTGCTTTACCGTTCAAAACAGCTTTCCCTTAAAAACCGCACCTTGGTTGATTTTGTTCTTTCGCATGTGAATCCGTAACACCACCTCATAAAGCGGCGACAATTTAACCACTCAATCAACTTTTATTGTCGATATGACAAATATTATTTCTTGTTAATTGTCTTTATTTTTCAGGCCGTTAGTATAGAACGCTCATTTAGTGAACACTATTTGTTGATTCCCATCAATTGCATTGCTCTGACAAAGTGACTAGGATTGCCGCCTTTCCTGAGTGAACTATCAAAAAATATCGAGAAATTTAATCTAATTTCTCTTCCTGTTCGTGTGCAATCACAACATTTACACTCATTTCAAATTGCATAAGCACATTCCTTTGCTTATGAAAACGACATTGATTTCTCAACGCTTTTAGTCACGTATGTGACTTTTTGGCTTGAGAGAGATTTTTATTCAAGGTAGGTCACAAGGACGCTCCCCCTTGACTGCATTTACTGGAGGATAAGATGCCTAAAGGTCTAATGCTGACTGACTTAGCCATCGCTGGCTTACTATTGATTTTGGCAAAAGTCATTCGCGTTCACGCGCCATTACTACAGCGTATGTACATTCCATCGGCGGTTCTCGCGGGATTATTCGGTCTAATTTTTGGACCAGCCCTGCTAGACGTACTGCCTTGGACCGATACCTTTACCGCTAACGCAAGCCTGTTAACTGCTGCACTTTTTTCTGCGTTAGGTCTGGCAACGGATGTTCCATCACCTAAAACCGTAGCACAGCGCGCTGGCTCATTGTGGGCATTCAACCAAATCGCTTCTGTTTCACAGTGGTTGTTTGCAGCAATGTTTGGTCTCGCGATCACTACCTTCTTCTGGCCAGAGATTAATCCCGGCTTTGGTGTGACAATGTCTGCGGGTTTTATGGGCGGACATGGCTCTGCATCTGTTGTTGGTGAAATCTTCACGGGGCTTGGCTGGGAAGATGGCTTCACACTTGGCTTAACGTTCGCAACCGTGGGTATTTTCATTTCAATTTCTGTCGGCATGCTCATGCTGCAATTCGCATTGAAGATGGGTTGGATTCGTAGCTTTACGACCTTCGACAGCATGGATGAACACGAACGCAAAGGCCTTGTTAAGCCTGTTGATCAAGAACCGGTAATGAAAGACACCATGTCTTCCCTGTCAGTCGATTCTTTCGCGATTCACGCGGCGTTGGTTGTAGTGGTAACGGCTTTCTCGTATGTAGCGGCTAACTACTTATCTTCTTTCCACGATAAGGTACAAATTCCTACGTTCGTAACTGGCTTCCTTGGCGGCATGCTCGTGCGAATCGTCGCGAAACAAACGAAAGCTTCACGCTATCTTTGTGACGGTGCATTCAAACATGCTGCGGGCATCAGTACCGATTATTTGATTATCTTTGGTATCTCAGCCATCAAGATTACCGTCTTAGCCCAGTATTTAATGCCGATGGTAGTGCTTGCAATCGGCGGTATCGCCTTCACACTATGGCTAATCTTCTGGGTTGCCCCACGTATCATGGGAGAAGATTGGTTCGAGAAAGGCATTTTCTCTTGGGGTTGGTTAACCGGTACAGTTGCCATGGGTATTGCGTTGCTTCGCATTGTTGATCCAAAAATGCGTAGCAAGGTGCTTGATGATTACGCCATCGCTTATGTCCCTGGCTCAATCACTGACATCTTCATCATCTCTTTGATGCCAATCGCGATGTATAACGGCATGCACTGGCAAGCGCTTGGTGTAGGATTAGGTTACATCGCAATTGTCTTATTTATTTGGCGATTCATTTTTAAACGTAACAGCAGTGCTCTGACACACGAATCATAGTCGCTTTACTCGGGAGGATTTTGTCCTCTCGAGTTCATTCCTTGGTTTTTCTCAAAATCACTCCCTACCTCAAAAATAAGCAACTTGTTTTATATTTGAGATTTGCAATCCCGATCTCTTACTATCATTCTTTTTTAATACTTGACCTGAAAGTTTCTATATCAGAATAGCCGCCTATTCGTTTCTAAAACATGGAGAAAGGCTGTGCGTCGCTCTCAAGGATTTACTCTTATTGAACTCATTGTGTGCATCATCATTCTTGGTATTGTAAGCGTCGTTGCATTTCCTAAATTTCTTGGCTTACAAAAAGATGCCAGGGTGTCGGTTCTATATGGAGCCAGAGAAGCACTCATGACCGCCAACAACTTTGTCTACACCAAAGCAGTGATTCAATCTCAAGAGACAGTAGATGGCGGCATACAATATAACATTGATCTAGATAATGACGGCCATAACGACCTAATTGGTTACTTTGGATTTATCAAAAATGTTATTCCAGCAAAAGAGCTAGCAGGCTTTGATCCGCAACTCACTATCAACACTTGGTATGGGGTAGACAGCCCAGACGAGCCCTACTTCCTTATTGGTTTTGCAAACAAGCCTGTTGGTCCAGAACATATGTGTTATGTCGAAGTTTACTACCCAGAAACTCCTGGTGGCCAAGTGAAATACAAAATACAAACTGACGATTGCTAATTCCCATAGAGAGTGGCAGTAACACTTTTACTTTTGGTGTCTTCATCGTTATTGCAAGGTAATGGCTCCAAAACCATCATTAACAACTATTTCACATAATGTCGTCGCACAATGAGCTCATAGAGATAAACCCAGTAATTTGCGCCGACACATGGCTATAATTGAAACAATCTATCGTTTTTAAACCCGCCTATAAGTTGTGCTTGTAAACTCATCATTTCGCTCAATAATAGTTCTATAACAAATTCAATAATTTAAAGCGGGAGGCGTAATGAGAATATTCTGGCAGCTACGTTGGTATTTCCAACAAAAGTGGAGGCACTATGTCGGATCCATTCTGCTTTTCGCTGTGATATCAGCACTACAGCTTGTTCCGCCCAAAGCAGTTGGCATCATAGTTGACGGCGTCGTAGACAACACTTTAGATACAAATACGCTGATTCTATGGCTCTCAGGGTTAACTGTACTGATCTTTACTATTTATGGGTGTCGCATCTTATGGCGAATTTGGCTTTTCGGCGCAAGCTGGGAGCTCGGGACCATTCTACGTAACCGTCTATATAGGCATTTATCGACACAGCCACCTCGTTTTTTTGAACGTTACAAGACGGGGGATCTGATGGCTCGTGGCACTAATGATGTGCGTAATATCGTTATGACAGCCGGCGAAGGGGTTTTAACCGCCGCAGACTCTTTGATCACTGGTATTGCGGTTTTAATCATTATGGTAACGCAAGTAAGCTGGAAGCTCACCGTAATGGCGCTTCTTCCAATGCCATTTCTTGCCATCATCATCTTCTTTATTGTGCGTATCCTACATCAACGCTTTCGTGTCGCTCAGGAAGCCTTTTCTACCATGTCAGACATGACACAAGAGTCACTTAATGGCGTGCGAATGCTGCGTGCTTTCGGATTAGAAAACCAAGAGCAGCAACGTTTTGAAGAGGTTGTGGATGATACTGGCGAAAAGAACATCGCTGTCGCAAGAGTCGATGCTAGATTTGACCCGGCAATTCAGTTAACCATCGGTCTTTCTTTCCTTCTTAGTGTCGCTGCTGGTGCTTACCTTGTTGATAAAGGTGAGATCACGCTTGGTGATCTGACCGCATTTACGATGTATTTAGGGTTGATGATATGGCCGATGTTGGCATTCGCATTCCTATTTAACATTTTAGAAAGAGGCTCTGCTGCATGGAACCGATTACAAGAGATCTTTGATGAAAAGCCAGAAATTATCAGTGGCAATAAGCCAATAGAAAATAAACCACTTCCGTTAAAAATTGATATCGACGATTTCCATTGGTCTAGTGATTTACCGCCCGCTTTGACGGAAGTAAACATCGAACTGGAACCCGGAAAAATGTTGGGAGTTGCAGGGCCGGTAGGAAGCGGAAAATCGACCCTGTTAACACTACTTTTGCGTCAACATGATTTAGAAAACGGCTCAATTAAATTCGGTGATGTCAAGATCAAGGATGCCCTACTTCCACAGTGGCGCAACCGTTTTGCTGTCGTTAACCAAAGTCCGTTTCTATTCTCCAAATCTATCTTCGACAATATTGCCTTAGGCAACCCTAATGCAGAGAAAGAAGAAGTCTATAGAGCAGCAAAGTTAGCCTGTATACATGACGATATTGAAAAGTTTCCTGAAGGCTACCAAACAGAAGTTGGTGAAAAAGGCATTACACTCTCCGGCGGGCAAAAACAACGTATTGCGATAGCACGCGCTATGCTGCTGAATGCCCAAGTGTTGGTTTTGGACGATGCACTTTCCGCTGTTGATGGACGGACCGAACATCAAATCCTTAAGAATTTGGAAACACACTACCGTGATCAAGCCCTAATCGTTATTGCGCACCGCCTCACCGCATTGGAAGCAGCAGACGAGATCATTGTCTTGAATCACGGCCACATTACTGAACGTGGGCAACATAGCGCTTTATTAGCGCATCAGGGATGGTACGCCGAAATGTTCGAGTACCAAAAACTAGAACAGGCGATGGAGGAATAATGAATGAACCAGACCAGCACGTTTAAACGGTTAATGTCTTACCCATTATCTCAACCAAAGCCAATGATTAAAGGACTCGCCTTGCTGTTTATTGCAGCGTTAGCTAGCGCCGGCGGCCCTTGGTTGATTCAATATTTCATTGATGAGCACATCGCTAAAGGTGACTATTCACAAAATGTTCTGATTTCGCTAGCAGTAGGTTATATCGCTCTTCAGATCGTATCGGCAACATTCCAGTATTTTCAGTCATTGCAATTTAGCATTGTCGCGGCTAACACGATCAAAGCGATTCGTAAGCAAGTATTTTCTGGCGTGATTAAGCAGCCGTTATCTGCGTTTGATTACACTCCTGCTGGAAAATTGGTGTCGCGAATCACCAACGATACGGAATCTTTACAGCAATTTTATGAGCTTTTGATCGCGACCGTGGTGAAAAACGTGGTCATGATTGTCGTAATGCTTGGCGTTATGTTTTTCATGAGTTGGAAGCTCACACTCGTTGTGCTTGTATTGCTGCCGATCGTCATCGGCTTTATGTACTTGTTTAAGCAGCTAAGTACAGAAAGCTACCGAAAGATGCGTGACCTATTGACCGATATAAATGCGAATCTGAGTGAATCCATTCAAGGGATGAGTGTCATTCAATTAATGCAACAAGAAGAGCGTTTTAATAAACAGTTCAACGAGCTAACCGCAGAGCATCTGGTGGCATCTAAACGAGTGATTCGGCTAAACGGCTATCTGCTAAGACCATTAATGGACTTACTCGCTGGTCTTGCGTTGCTTTGCTTGGTTGCGATCTTTGGTTTTAATGGTATTGAGTTGATTGGTGTGGGGGTACTGTATGCATTTATCAGTTATCTTGCGCGAGTTACTGAACCACTAATTGAGATGACTCAGCAACTTGCTCTACTTCAGCAGGCGTTAGTATCAAGCGAACGTGTTTTTGAATTAATTGACGCGAAAGAACAAACTTACGGGGACAATCATCAACCATTAAGGTCAGGTGCTATCGAACTTAGAGATCTCACATTTAGCTACGATGGTAAACAGGACGTCCTAAAAGACATTTCGTTGAAGGCCAACCACCAAGACTTTATCGCGCTTGTCGGGCATACAGGAAGCGGTAAAAGCACATTAGCGTCACTGTTAATGGGCTTTTATCCAACGCAATGTGGCGAACTGCTCATAGATGGTCGTCCACTTAAAACATTAGGGAAAGACGTACTTCGCAAAGATGTGGCAATGGTCCAACAAGATCCACATATTCTCCCTGCTTCAGTCAGAGAAAACATCTCTCTCAGTCGGGCGGTTGATGACAATCAAATATGGGATGCGTTAGACAAGGTAGGTTTGGCAGAACAAATTCATCGTTACCCTAACGGGCTAGACACGCAGTTAGGTCAAGGCGAAACTAATTTATCTGCGGGTCAGAAACAGCTTTTGGCGTTAGCACGTGTGCTTGTGGTAAAACCTAAGATATTGATATTAGATGAAGCAACCGCAAATATTGACTCAGGAACAGAGGCTTTAATCCAAAAGAGCTTGGCGGTACTCAGACAAGACATGACGCTCGTTGTTATTGCTCATCGGCTGTCAACTATCCTAGATGCAGACCAAATCATTGTTCTTCATCATGGGGAGTTAGTCGAGAAAGGCACACACAAAGCACTCTTAACGCAAAATGGTCGTTATGCTCAAATGTATCAGTTACAGCAAGCAAACCGACACCTACAACAGATTGAAGAAGACACCAAGCAACTCGAAGAAGCGGTGTGATTTTATGCCCGTGCCCTCTTTTATTTAGTCGGCATGGGCATAATTGGTGTAACTTCAAAATTTAGCCTTGTAAGCTTCCAATTTCTTCATAATGTGAACTAATTTTCTATTTCTTACCTATTATTGACATAACCCCTCGCTATATCACGCAAGGTCGTTGTAAAATCGTACGGTACTTAAGTCTACTGCCTGTGGCATTGGGCTGAATTCCGCTTTCTAATTATGCACATTAATCTCATGACACAAGTCCATGGACAAAGATAAGTTTACTAACATCTATCGCTTGCCTGGTTCGATTCAAATTCGTATCGGTAAATGGCAAAAGACGTTCCGCGGCACCTCTGATTTAGTTTTACATCAGGCGCTAATGGAGCGTAATAAGCAATTTAAGAAGCCAGACTTTTTACCTAAAGGCTGGTGTGTCACTCCTGTTGATGAAAACGACATTACCATTACGCATCACGGTAAATATATCCAAACCGTTATGCGCACAATGCTGGACAGAAAGGTCTCATACAAGCGACTGTTCCTATCTCGAATGAGTCTCGAAGATGGTGAAAAAGTGCTCCACAATTACAAGCTGGAGTGGGTAAGAAAACATAACCAGATCGCCAAAAAGTACAATCAAATTAAAAAGAAACAATATATGAACTTTGCAAGAGAAGAAGAGGAAACCCTCTACCCTTCGATTCCAAAGGGTGAGTTTGACAAAACATTATGGAACAAACTTGTCGTATCATCGTTTGGTCCGCAGAAAAAGTACAAAAACCCGCACTTTGTCCGTAAAGCCGATTTCTAAATAAACACCCCTAAAGTTAGGGGTGTTTATTTATACGTTAACTCACCAGTCGTAAGTTAAACTTGCAATAACATTTTGTCGGTCGCCATACCAACAAAAACCATCACATGTCGCTATGTACTTTTTATCCGCGATGTTTTTAGCTGCGACTTGTAGCTTGTAATCGCCGATTCGATAACTGACCGTCGCATCCATTAAGAAATAACTTGGTACTTTTAGTC
Source organism: Vibrio sp. 1874 (assembly GCF_033344395.1). Taxonomy (NCBI): domain Bacteria; kingdom Pseudomonadati; phylum Pseudomonadota; class Gammaproteobacteria; order Vibrionales; family Vibrionaceae; genus Vibrio; species Vibrio sp. 1874. The sequence goes on along the minus strand of NZ_JAWPOR010000009.1, from coordinate 45,642 downwards.
TCTCTTCATTGTCTCCGTATGACTCACCTGTATAGCGCGCGCCTAAGCCAACAGCAAAGCCATCAAGAGGTCCATCAAAGAAACGATAATGTGCCCAAGCTGATGATACGGTATTCGCCACTTGGGAAGGTGTTTTGCCAACCCATGCCTTATTGATGTCTTCTTTTATCTCTGCATCAACGTACGCAATGTTCCCGATCAATGTTAAGGATGGTGTCACATTAGCTACAGCTTCAAACTCAACGCCGTTATTTTCTATTTTTCCTATTTGCGTTAATTCACTCAAGTAGATACGAGCCAAGTTTTCTTTTGTTGCCCGATACGTTGCAATATTGAAATAGCCATCAAATGAATCCGGTTGGTATTTCATACCGATTTCAAATTGATCACCGCTTTCAGGCTTCGCTGGCTTACCATTGCTGTCTTCTTGAATAATTGGATCAAAGTACTGAGAGTAACTAAAGTATGGCGTGAAGCCAGAATTAGAAATATAAGCCGTTCCCACGCTAAACGTCCACTCTCCATGATCGACTTTCGTGCGAGCACCCGTGGTAACATTATGTACTTCATTACTTGTATCGTCGTAACGTGCGCCCAATAACATCGCCCATTTATCGTTGATCAGCATATGATCTTGAAAGTAGACGCCGAGCTGCTGATTATCGATTTTCGTTCTTTGTTTATCGGTTTCGCTCAATGGTTGTAGCGTATTCGGATCGAGTAACATTATGTTATCCGAATAAGTAGGATTAAATACATTAAACCTAGGATCGGGCAAAGCTCCCATTGGTGTGTTTAATAATGCATTACCATTAGCAACGATAGGGTCATTGGCAAAATCTTTACCATCGATACTGATCATTTGAAAATCTATGCCCAACATCAAGTTATGCTCAACACTTCGCCAATTTACTTGGTGCATCAAACGATTATCGATATTAAAAGCATCAGATGACCCATCTTCTGTTGAAGCACCCCGAAGTATGGTTTTGCGTTCATTTGATGGGTCCAAAACCGGCCCCAACGCAGGCACGTCAGCCGAGTAAACGTACGAATACATTTGTCTTAGCTTAACATCCATTTCGCTGTAACGAGCTGCTTGAGCAAATGAAGTGGTATCATTAAATGCATGAGAAAACTCATAGCCTAAAGACACCTGCTCACGCTCAAACGTCTCCCAGTTAGGATTGCCTATCGCTAAACTATCACTGATCTTTCCATTTTTGTTTGGCGTTAACGTTCCTTCAACTGGCAAAAATTGCAGATAAGGATCTGAGTCGTCTTTTTGATAGCTCGTTAGAAAGGTAATTTCAGACGTCTCATTAAATTTGTACGTCATCGATGGAGAGAGAAGAATGCGCTCTGCTTCTACCCCACTAATTCTCGTCCCATTTTTTCTCGCTAACCCTTGAAAGCGGAAAGCTAGCTGCTCACTCACCTCAGAGTTTACGTCAAGAGAAAGTTGTTTACGGTCTTCAGAACCGTACTCCAAAGATACAAGTCCTGACCCCCCATCAAATTGAGGTCGCTTACTGACAACATTGATAACCCCACCTGGAGGGTTTTGCCCATAAAGAACAGACGCTGCACCACGTAAAACTTCAACCCTCTCTAACGCAAACGGATCTATTTGCCAACTATAGAAGCCAGAAGAATATAAACGGGTACCATCTTGATACAACCCGCTGTTCGCCTGTTTAAAACCACGAATAATAAACCAATCTTGCTTGTTATCTTCGCCAAAATAGTTAGTTTGAATGCTTGGTGTGTACTGTAGCGCGTCAGAAATGCTAATAGAGGCACGATCATCCATTTGCTCTCGCGTAACAACAGACACCGCTCTTGGAGTCTCATTGATGGCAATATCAGTTTTCGTCGCTGCCCGACTCTTCGCTCCAAGATAACTAAAATCAGGACCAACTGCACTGTCTTGCTGCTGTCCAATCACAACTATATTTTCATCTTCCTGAGCCAAGACATTTGGCGTTGATAAAGCTAATACAACCGCCATCGACGTTGGTGTCAGCATAAACTGCCGAGTCATATTCTTCTCCTTTTTGTCGGCAGCCAAACCAACCCTTCATGACTTCAGCGACCGCTGAAAGAAAAGCGAGTTACGGCATCGCCAGTTGTTTCCGTAAAAGACAAACCAGAGGTTTTGCATAAAGCACTCGCATAGGTTACGAATGCCACTACGAGTGCTTATTTGTATAAGTACTTTCTTGGTTGAGGCTTAGCTCATTTCTATAAGCGGCGTAAACCCCACATTAAATACAAACCGCCAATGAGAGACGCCATAAGCCCTGTTGGTATTTCTTGCGGGTAAAGGACCTGTCGTCCCAACCAGTCAGCCAACAACATCACCCCTGCCCCCAGTATCGCGGCGCATAACATGTGTTGTGACGCTTTGTTAAAACCAAATAAGCGAGCTAAATGCGGAGCCAACAACCCAACAAAGCTAATCGGGCCAACAACCAATGTCGCACTGACCGTGAGACAAGCAACTAAAAGAAGCAGTATTGCGCGTGAACGATCAACTCGAATTCCAAGTGCTTTAGAGGAAGCGGCACCGACAGGAAGAATATCTAGCCATCTTACGCAGAGAAAACTCAACCCTTTAAAGACAAGCGCAGATAAAGACAATGGGAGTAACGTTTCAACCGAGACATAGTAGGTAGACCCAGACAACCAAGCCAATGCTTGATAACTTCTTGGGTCACCAGTGGCTAGAATAAAGCTCTGTATTGCATTCATCAGTGCGGTTATCGCAATACCAGTCAACAAAATACGCTCCGGCTGAAAGCCTGACTTACGGTTTAGCAGCACAATGACTAATACCGTCGCTAATGCGCCTACGAGCCCGCCTAGAGAAAGAGTGAAAATTGACGAACCAAACCCAGTAAACATCGCGATGATCAATCCCATCGCTGTCCCTGAACTGATACCGATCACTTCAGGACTTGCCATTGGGTTTCCACTTAGGCGTTGAATCATGGTTCCAGCAATCGCCAACATTGCCCCCGCAATTGCTGCTGCAAATAATCTAGGTGCGCGCCATTCCAAAAAAATCCAATTTTGGCTAGCAAATAAGTTTGTCCACCCTTCATTTTGCACAGCAACCGTGGCAAAAAGGACAACGGAAATTAACGTACCGATCAACGCCAATGAGATCGCTTTAGGGTTTAGCTTGTAAACATGTTGACGGTGTCGAGTTAACACTGTTTGAGTATGGCCCTGCGTCTTTTGTGATAAACGAGGTAACAGCCATAACAGTAACGGAGCGCCCAATGCAGCCGTTGCTGCTCCCGTTGGTATAAAACTCGCCATTAGCCCTGGCAGTTGCTGAATAACCAAATCGGTTAAAGTCAATAACATGGCACCAATCAGCATTGATACCCAAAGCTTATGCTGGATTTTATTGATACCTATCAATCGAGTAATCGCTGGCGCCGCTAACCCGATGAAACCGATGATTCCTACGGCAGAAACCACCCAAGAAGTGATTAACACCGCAAGCCCAAGACAGACAAAACGCAACTTAGCTAACGAGACACCTAAACTCTTGGCACCTTGCTCGGAGAGTTCCAACAGACTTAACGGCTTTGCAATCACAAATGCAACGACCGTAGCAAGTGCGATTCGAGGTGCAAGATACGAGAAATCTCCCCATCCACTCTGAACAAGCGAACCGGCTCCCCATATCATTAACCCATTCAGCTTTTCGGTATTCATCATCAGAATAACCGTACTTAATGATGCAAAGTACAGGTTTATCACTAACCCAGAAACGACGACAACCGTTGGAGATAACGCTCGTCGCCATGACAACAGCATCACCAACCCCATCGATATCACACCGCCGATGAGAGCAACCAAATTAGGCGCGATATCCAACATCCAAGGTGCGAATAGCGTAGCTAACATCAAAGCAAAACTTGAACCACTCGCCACACCAAGTGTCGTGGGTGAAGCGAGAGGGTTACGCAGCACTTGCTGCATCAATACCCCAGCAACCGCTAATCCAGCACCAGATATAATCGTGGTGAAGACTCGAGGCCACCAGCTAAAGTGAAGTAAAACAGAATCGATAGATTGAAAGTTAGGCTCCCATAAACTGCTTAGAGCTAACGAAAATGAGCTTACTTGGTACAATTGGAAAGCACCAATAGAAAAGGTAAATGCCGAAAGTAACACCACAAAGCTTAAAGGCATCGTTTTCATTGTGTTAACTCCTCGACCTTACTCGCCGTAACTAACTCTGCGAAACGGAGGGCTGAAGGCATAGAACCAAAACTCCAAACGGGCGCGACTTGCATGACCTTTTCACCAGATTGTTGAACAACATATTGCCAAAATGGGTCTTGAGAGAGCTGCTCCGCTCCACCATAAGGTAATGGCTCTACGATAACGATTTGAGCTTTTATGCCAGCTAACTTGTCGATGCCAACTAGGCTGAAGCCCCAGCTATTCGTCTTTTCATTCCATGCATTACTCAGCCCAATCTTTTCGATAGCCTGGGAGTAAAGACTATTTTGACCAAAAACACGTACGTGCTTTGTATCCATAAACTGAATCATTAGAAGTGGCGGCTGGCCTTTATTTATACGCTGTTTTAATAAAGACAAACGTTTTTCATATTGTTGGATAAGCGCCTCTGCTTCCGCCTCTCTTCCCAGCTCTTCACCAAACCTCCGAGTGAAACTGGTAAGTACCGACCAATCCGTAATCCCGCTTTCATATAAGTCAATGGTGGTAACCGGGGCGATATCAACTAAGCGATGCTTCATTGAGGAGAAGTACGGGGCAATAAAAATACGATCAGGTCTGAGCTCGTAAATGCGCTCTATATTGGGTTGAGTTCTTAACCCTACATCCTTCGTTTGAGGTGGTAACGGTGGCGATTTTACCCAAGCATCGTAATCTTGCCCTTGAGCAACGCCTACAGGTACGACCCCTAAAGCCAACATCGTTTCAGTTTGTGTCCAATCAACCGACATCACCCGAGGTGATGCGTCAGCTAGTGCTTGAAAAGAACTGACCAAAAGCGCACTAAGTGAGAGAGCGAAAGAGAAATGTTTAAGTCGAGTGTTTGTACTGCTCATTATTCCAACCTTTAGCTTGGCATCGCCACCGGATAACCCGCAGGGTGGTCAGAGATCATCATCTCTATCCCATATATGTCCCTCAACTTAGGTTCAGTAAACACCTGTTCAACATTGCCTTGTGCAATCAAATCACCTTGATGTAATGCAACGATGTAGTCGCAAAATCGTGCAGCCAAGTTGATATCGTGTAATACGATAATAACGCCCAAACCCAGTTCTTGACTGAGTTTAGAGATAAGCTTCAACATATCTACTTGATGGCTGATATCTAGCGCAGACAAAGGCTCATCAAGAAGCATATACTCGGTTTTTTGGGCTAACAGCATAGCTAGCCACACACGTTGACGCTCTCCTCCAGATAACGTGTCCACTAAGCGATCTGCGTATTTTAGTGTGCCTGTCATCGCCATTGCTTCTTCAACAATGTCGTGATCTTTCTTACTCAAACGTCCAAGTAAACCATGCCATGGATAACGACCAAAACCGACTAAATCTCGACCTAAAATACTGTCGGTCACCGGAAGATGCTGAGGCAAGTAGGCAATATGTTGGGCGAATTTTTTCGCTGAGAGATCGTTAATGCTCGTTCCATGCAGAACCACGTCACCAGCTGTGTATTGCTGTTGCTGTGCCAGCAACTTTAACAATGTGGATTTTCCTGAACCATTGTGTCCAACAAGGGCGTATGTTTTTCCGGGTTCAAATGTCACATCAAACGCTTTTAGCAATGACTTGCCTTCAATCTCAAACTGGAGTGCTTTAGCTTCCAACATCCCTACTTCACCTAATAGCCATTTACGAATAACAGTTATTCAAAGCTCTCATTCGTTGATCACGTTTGCCGTTCTTATTCAACAGAACGATTAATAAGGGAGGTTTTATATAACAACAAAGATACAAATGCAAACCGTTGTCATTATCATTACATAAACAAGATCATTGAGAGAATTGCTAAGTGTTAGTGATAATTTGCTCTGCTGAACTTCATTAGTAAATTATAGGCAGGTCAACGAGAGCAGCGGTCTCCCACTGCTCTCGCATAAATTTGAACGAATACTGCAGCGTATGAAGAAATGAAAAATGCCGCAGTGAATACATTAATGACGAGCGTCAGCGCCAAACTCTACTTCTTTATAGATATCGGCCAGCGACTTTTTACCTTGTTTGTCTTTGGCTGAACGCTTTTTCTTAGTTTGATAATGGTATTCTTGCTCCTGAAGTGCTTGTTCGTGCTCTTTTGCTGACTCAACAAACTCAGGATTTGCAAGTGCTTGTTGGCGTAAGCGGTTTACTCTTTCAAGGGTTTCCCACAACATACTTCACCTCCAAACTTATTACTGTATATAAAAACAGTATTGTTTAAATATTCCTCCTCGTCAACATTTCAACTTTGTTACTGCTCTTCACATTAACCCCAAGCCTGTATAGTGCTCGGGATATTTGTGGATGATTTGCTTTATATAACCTTGATGCTCTCGCAGAGCATCAACACATTCTCGAGATAACCATCCCTGATATACCCATTTTTCAAGTTCTAACAATGCGTATGGGATGGACCACGCTTGTCTATACGGATGGTGCGTTGTCATAAAATCAAAGGCATTTGCGGCAGCCGTAATTTGGGCGGCTATTGGTATATCATCACTGGTTAAACCATACGGATAACCAGTGCCATTTAAATTTTCGTACTGATAAATAATCATCTGCAAAAACAAAGTCACACTCGGGTGAACCGGATTTCCGATACGGGCAACTATGTCATCCGCTGAATCGATACAACGCTCAATATGTTGAATCAATATCGCCTCTTGTTCTTGAGAGTAATTTGTTCGGCGGCTAGCAATTTCAACTGGCAGCTGACTATCACCGAGCGCATGGAACTGAGCAAAAATACCAATATCTTCGACCATTTCGTCATTCAGGTGATAACGATCCGCTAACTGCGTTGCGATAATTTGACTGTAGTACTTCATGCGTTTGGTATGCGCGTAATACTCAGGTGAATAGCCTGGCATCATACATTGCATTCGGTTAGCTAGCGTTTCTATCGCATTGACTACTTGAGTTTCTGATTCAACCGCAAATCGAATCATTTCGAAATAAGGTTTAAGACCATTCAGCGCTTCTAAACTAAACGCATCACGTTGAGTGGAGTTCAAAAATACAAAACCAGTAAAAGCTTTATTGTCATAACAAGGAATAGCAGCCGACGACTGATATCCGTGTTTGAGTAAAATTTGAACCCGAGGACAGTGCTTAACATCATGAAGGTCTTCGACGATACGAGGAACCGCGTTTTTAGAGGCAATATTGAGGTGGTGGAGTTTACGGAATGCTGATTCGTGATGGGCTAAACACCAAGTGTCGAACTCACTTTCTGCAAATGATTTGAGCACATCTTGGTCTGGGTGATATTTTGCAAATGACACCCTATCAATACATGGCAAGTGCGCCTGCATCCTGCCTTTTAGCGTTTGCAGTTGCTCGTTAAGCGGTTTTGCAAACGGGTAAAAACTCCGGTGCGCCATGCTTCACCTCCACACCAAAGCAGAGAAACAAGAAAAGCTCATTGTGTTGCAAATTCAATGGTATTTTGAGCGGTTTTCTCCACTTAAATTATCGATATACCACAACTTAAGTGTACGAAATAAAAGCACATTTCTACCAATTTTTTCACCGGATATCTTACGGTAATTTGATCCAGATTAAAAAAGCCAACGAGCGAAACTCGTTGGCCTAACAATACTGATTGATTACGATGGATTCAGTAACTAGAAGTTATTCAAAGAACGTTCTAAACAACTAGCCTAGAGCAGGAAGCACACCCAGCGTAATTAACACCTGAGCGAATACGATGCCAGTGCCAGCGATGCCCGTTATCACTAACGCACCTTGACCACCTGCGACGCGGTACTCCCCAGTAAAATCATCCGATTTACGAACCTTGATCACCATAACCAAAGGCAAAAAGATGGCTAAAATCGCTAAGGCAATCGCTGCATAGCCCAAAGCCATAATAAAGCCTTGAGGATAGAAAAGTGCGAAGCCTAGCGGTGGAGTAAACGTCACTAGTGCCGCAATCAAACGATTAGGCTTATCGTTACTTCCTTTGATGGTATCACCCAAAAATTCGAATAGACCCAAACTCACGCCAAGGAACGATGTCAACAATGCCAAGTCAGCAAACACACCAACAATGCTACCCAAATTTGATTGGTGTACTGTCTGAGATAGTTGACCAATCAGTGCGCTCAACCCTCCGTTCTCAACAAGCGTACTTTGGCTAACCACACCCAACGTCACGATTTGCCAAAAGATATAAATAACGAGTGGAATCGTCGAACCAATAATAACGGCTTTGCGTAAAGAAGAAGTGTCACCGTCTAAGTAATTCACAATTGCAGGTATACTTCCGTGGAAACCAAACGAAGTAAAGATCACCGGAATCGCCGCTACAACAAGGCCTTGTTCGATTGGCATACTTAACAAGTAAGATTCCGTAACGTTTGGAGCAAGAAAAGAAAGCACCGCAACCATCGCAATGAGCTTCATCGCGAACAGAACTCGGTTTACTTTATCGACCGTACCGGTACCCACTGTCACAACTAAAGTCACAATCAAGGTAAAGATTATCGTTGATGTAGGCCCTGAAATATCGAGGTCAAACCATTGTGCAAGGCGGTCTCCGAACTGAGCACCACCGCCAGCGATATACGCTGCACATAATGAGTAGAAAAGAAACAACATCGCAAAACTTGCCACCCACTTGCCTTTTTGACCTAGGATCTGTTTCGCCAAAGTATGAAGTGTAGCACTACTCTCCGCATGTTGATGGAGCTCAAGCATAAGCAAGGCAGTGAAAGCCATCAGAGCCCATAAGCCTAGCATGATGATAATAGAAGTTGAAAAACCAATGCCGGCAGAGGCAAGTGGAAGCGCTAGCATACCAGCGCCTATTGTAGTGCCCGCAATAATTAGCGTACTACCGAATACTTTAGAACGACTCATTGTATATTAATCTTTACACTTTATTAGAAATTATCAGTATTAGATCGGGCAACGGCGGACCGAAACCAACACCATATTTGTATTGCCGTCGATATTGTAGGATCTTTAGCAGAAGATCAAGCAAAGTGTAAGGATAAAAAACCACACATGTAAACTATAATTTACACCTTACTGATATTTAACAATAACTGTGTGCATTCTTCCCTGTTCATGAACTTGGGAACAGGGTAATTCCAGTGCGCCTCTTTCAGAATTAAATCAACAAGCGCATCAGCATCTTCACGTTGAATGAGCGCACTGGTTTGCTCAATATCAATAGTTGAAAACAAGGACTCCAGATTCGCCAAAAAATGCTGAGCACTTGCGTTACCTAACTGCCCCTCGGCCGTCAACTCATCGAGCTTTCTTAGTTGAGGCTCAATCTCTGATAATGAAAAGCGCAGCACAGGCAACAAGGCTAATCCGTTTGCCATACCATGAGGTATTCCATATCTCGCACCGAATGTGTGAGCAAAGGCATGAACATAACCCAAACTCGCTTTGGTAAATGCTAAACCCGCGTAATAGGATGCCATAGCCATTTTATGACGAGCTTCGACATCATCCCCTTGCATCACAGCCCTAGGAAGATATTTAAAAATGAGTTTAATAGCGGCAACCGAATAAGCCATCGTTTCTTGAGTAGCGTTTTTCGATACATAGGCCTCAATAGCGTGGGTTAATGCATCAACGCCAGTATCAGCCGTGATCTTAGGAGGTAAACCAATCATTAAATTCGCATCTAAAGCTGCCATTAGTGGCACCAACTTTGGATCCATTAAAGGGGTTTTAATGTGTGAGGAGGGATCTGACACGACCGCAGCGATAGTAACTTCACTTCCGGTTCCAGCCGTTGTTGGAATAGCAAAAAGCGGTGCTGGCATTCGCCATACCTTCAATAGTCCAGCTAATTTTTTTATTGGCCGTTTATTGGTAACTTTCGCAGCAATAACTTTTGCACAATCCATTGCAGAGCCGCCACCCAAAGCTAATATGCCCTCACAATGAAAACGATGATAAGCCTCTAGACCGCTCTCAACCTGATCATAGGTAGGATCGGGCTTAACTTGCGAGAAAACATCTAACTGTAAATCGAGTTGTGCTGCTGCCTCAAGCACCTTATCTACAATACCGACTTGGACTAACCCTTCGTCGGTTACTAACAAAACGCGTTTAAATCCCAGCTCGGCCATCGATTCTAATAGCTCATTCATCGAACCAGGGCCGGAAAACAAGGTTGGTCTCGGCATAGGAAGGATAAGGGCTGCTATTTTTAACCCTGCGGTGTAAGTCCGATATAAACGATGCTTCAACATACGAAATCCTTTTCATTTAGAGCTATCATTCTAGCTACTTTTACCACCTATGCTTACTTTGCAATCACACATTTTCAATAAACTTATCTCACCAAAAAGGCTAACATCGCTGGGAAGCCGTACCATTTTATTATCTTTCCTCAACAACATGAGCTACAGAGAAAATATTTTCAACGACGCTCTATTGTCATGTTGTTAACAAGCTGCTTTACCTAATACTCTGTTAGTTACAGAGCAAGCCTCGAAGAAGTCTTCTTATTTTTTGCCTTCAAGAACAACAATATAAATTCTGTTAATCACACATCAATACCGTGTGTCTCTGGTTGAGCCCGAACACGATTTACAAAAATAAAAATAAAAATAAGAATGCGTTACATCATGATTTATTGTCGTTTTCAAATAAGTCAACAAGAGCAACAATAATCTTTCAAAACTTATACTTAGTTCAAATATCTGACTCTTAACCATGAGCTTCAGGTGATATTATTATGCAACTAGGATTATTATCCCGCCCATAATCAAAACTATGTCTAAACGCCCACCTTTTTGGGGTCTATTCGCTGTCGTACCCAATCTTTCCTATCACCTTCTGATTTGGGTTTAGCGTGGGCTAATTAGCAATGTCGGTATAAACCATGAATCATTCTTGCCATTCCCATACGGACATGGGCTTTGAAGTCGATCTGAAACAAGCACTTATCTGGGTTGCTCGAGCACTCGACTATGTCGGTGTTGATGATACGCACCATAGCCATCGTGTCGCTTACATCGCTTACCAATGTGCTCGGGTCATGAACTGGGAACCAGAAAAAGCGGAGTTTTGCTACTTCGCAGGGATGATCCACGATTGTGGGGTCTCCGAAACACAAGAACATAAAATGTTACTTGAGGAGTTGGTGCCACAAGATGTAAAAACACATTGCTTAAGAGGATACCGAAGCCTCAAGCAGTGTCGTTTGTTGCGTCAGTTTGCTACACCTGTTCTTTACCACCATACACATTGGAGTGAACTAAAATATCTTGATTTACCGCCTTTTGAAAAAGAGGTCGCTGCCCTACTCTATTTAGCCGACCGTCTCGATTTTATGCGTTCCAAATACGTCATGAACTGCCACTGTGACATTGTCACTCTTCATGAAGAACTAATTGCAGAGTGCATCATGGCAAACGCTGGAACTTTGTTTAATCCAGACATGGCTAAGGCAATGGTTAAGCTCGTTATGACCGACGCATTTTGGTTCGCGATGGAGTCTGAAAATATAGAAACCATCGGATTAAACTTTAAAAGCATTGATTGGCTTCAAAAACAGCTCACCATCCAAGATATGAATAGTTTGGGAATGTTTATCGCTCGAATTGTTGACGCAAAAAGCCCATTTACTTATCAACATTCGCAAAAAGTGGCGGAGTTATCTCGGTATCTAGCCATCAAGCTTGGGTTTTGTGAGCACGACCAAGAGATGTTATTTATTGCTGGGTTGGTGCATGATATCGGAAAGTTAAAAACACCAGATGAGATTCTTCATAAAGAAGGCTCTCTTAATAAACAAGAGTATACGCGTATTAAACGCCATACAATTGATACTCAGCTCGCATTACACAAAGTGTTTCCCAACGCTAAAATAGCGGAGTGGGCCTCTAATCATCACGAGCGTTTGGACGGTTCTGGCTATCCTTATCATAAAACAGGAGACGAACTCGATGTACCATCGCGTATTGTCGCGGTTGCCGATGTTTTTCAAGCTCTGTCTCAGGACCGGCCCTACCGAGGACGAATGGCTCAAGCACAAATCGCCGCGATTATGGGTGAGCAAGTCGCTAAACAAGAACTTTGTTCTGACGTCTATGCAGTGCTAGAGCGAAACATGACCGAGTGTTACGAGCTATCAACTAATGTTTAATCGATAAAGGGCGTATCTACGCCCTTTGCTGATTTTATGCTGGTTGCAAACCAATCATTTTGCAATATCAAGTACATTGTCTCGCACACCATTGATTCTGAACCAACCTGCAATACTGAAACGCTCAGCATTGGTCGGTAAAACCTCATGCGGGAATTGCTCAGATAAGAATAAAAGTAAGCGTCCCGATTGAGGAGGGATGGTTGCTATCTTATTATCATTTAGATCGTAAACCACCAATTCACCTGCATCCTTTTCCGTCCAAGATTCGTTCATGTAAAAAACGGTTGTCAATCGACGGTTTTCATTGCCCTTAAAACAATCTAGATGCTTTTGGTAGAAATCCCCTTCCTCGTACTTGGCAAAGTGAGCTTCATACTCAAAAAGCCCCAGAAACAAGTGACGGTTCACTTCTTGGCGTATTTCTTCCATCTTATCTAAGTAAGAAGTAACCGCGTGCCCCATATTGGGCGATAACCATTGAATTTTGTCACTTCGAATTGACTCAATACGAGTCACATCGTCATTACGACCAATACGCGCTTTTTTCCAGTTACTTGGAATGCAGTCTCGTAATTGAGCCACTTCTTGTTCAGAAAGAAAATCATCCCAGATGTAGTAGCCATGGGTTGCTAACGCATCGATCATTTTATCCATTATTGTCGTTCACTCATATTAGTTGGGCGGTCTATATAAAAAATCTTCAACCTCACAACAAATGCGATTTTTTGTCGAAACGACAACAAAATAAAAAGAGAGCAAAAATAGGTGATGACGAATATAAAAATGCCGCTCATATGAGCGGCAATATCTTTTATTATTGACGAGCTTCTAATCTCGTTGGATGAACTCGCAACGGACTAAGACGTTTAATAGTCGGGCGTTGTTTGTTTTTTAACTGGATATGACAAAGTTCCAGAATTAAGCCGAATGCCATCGCAAAATACACATAACCTTTGTTGATATGAATTTCGAAGCCTTCTGCCATCAATAAACCACCTAACAAAACGAGGAATAACAAAGCAAGTGTCTTAAAACCAGGGTAACACGACACCAGGTTATTGATTTTTTCTGCTGTCATGACCATCACGATAGCAGAAGAAACAATCGCTGCGACCATAAGTGGGACATCACTTGTCAAACCAACGGCGGTTATCACCGAGTCCATCGAGAATACAGCATCCACGGCAACAATCTGCAACAGAACTACCGCTAAACCAGTACGGGCGTGAGTTGAGTGAGCAGACTCGTTGTGATTTAACCAACTCCACAACTCTTTCAGGCTTTTAGCCAAGAGGAATGCACCACCCGCAATCATGATGACGTCTCTTCCGGTAAACGCTTGGTTCGCCAAAGAAAATAGCGGTTGAGTCAATTGCATGATCCAAGAGATTGAAAACACTAAACCAATACGAGCAATAACAGCAAGACCAATACCAAGGTTTCTTGCCAGTTTACGTTGGTGCAGCGGCAGTCTTTCACATAAGACAGAGATAAAAACGACGTTATCAACGCCTAAGACAACTTCAAGCGCAAACAAAGTGGCGAAAATAGCCCAAGCTTCTGGTTGCATAAAAAGTTCTAGCATGAGCATGTCTCCAATAATAAGAAGACATATGGTGAAGGGTTTTGTCGACTAAAGGGGTCGTCCATTAATTATTTATACCTTTGTTACTGAGGGATCATGAGTAAATCACCAAACAATCAACAAAACAATATCTATTTTAATTAACAAGGAACAAGTTTAATTCGTGTACAAATCAATCAACTCCTCCAAATTGATTAAAATTACATAGAAGCTTTAGAATTGAATAAATGAAAGCATTAAAGTCCAACAAAACTAAGATAAATTTCTAGACTTATAAGCACCATCAACCCTTATGCAACCCATTAAATGCATTGAGCTCAAAGAGAAACAGGCGTGTTTCCGAGATAAACAATAGTAAAAATTTGTTTCATGCTGATATACTGCCAAAAATCATAAGAAACCATGCTATTTATGGACTACATTGCTCTTTCGCGTATAAGCCTTAAACATCTAACTGTTTTACATATGTTGTTAACCACTCACAGCGTCACACTTGCGGCAGAACGCTTGTGTGTAACACCATCGAGCGTCAGTAAAACGCTCGGACAGTTGCGCGAAACGCTAAAGGATGACCTTTTTTACCGTGATGGCACTCGCTTAGTGCCGACAGCATTTGCGCTGCATATAGGCCCATCAATCCATGGCATACTCTCCAGTATGAATGGATTATTACATCAAGGCTCTTTCAATCCGGCTTACTATCAAGGTAGTTTTTCATTAGCAATGCGTGAAAGTTCATTTGAGCTCTTTGCGCCAGTTCTACAGCACTTGTCCCAACAACTGAGCAACCACGCGCACTTGAATGTCCATGCGAAAGAGGAAATGAGCTTCGATGCATTAGCAAGAGGTCAAGTGGATTTTTTGTTGCTTCCTCACGATCTCAGCCAACCACCCACACAAAATAAAGACTTGGTCTGGAAAACCATTTTGAAAGACGAAATGGTTTGCTTAATGAGAGCATCGAACCCACTCGCTGAGCAACCCTTATCTGTTGAAAGTTACCTTTGTGCAAGACACATCGGTATTCATGATAAAGATCTGTCACAACCTTATTTTGAGCAAAATCTCACCCAAAGGCATTCAAAGCGAAACTTGGCCATGCGTGTAGCCGACTTTGGTTCAGCTGCGGTGATGTGTCAGCACTCGGATTACTTGTTCACATGCTCCAAGCTTTGGGCAAGAGCGGCAATGCAAGCAAAAGGTTTGGTTGAACAAGCTCTTCCATTCGATTACGGACAGGTAGCCTACAGCCTCGTTTGGAACAAAGCGAGCTTAAACGATCCCGCTTTAAAATGGTTGCAGCAACAATTACTCGACGCCTGCGCCATGTTAGATGCCTGTGATGCGTAAGCATAGATAAACAACGGTACTACGTGAGTACTGTCGGCACTGTGATAGGGTTACTCACGTAGCATCGAAGCTCTGATTTTAAGCGTTCGATATCATGATGAGAGCACATATCCCAAGTTAACGCCTCCCCCACTACTCCGTGATGCTGAAAGGCATTTAAACGTATAATCACCGATTCAGGAAGAGTACTCAAGTAACGTCCAATTGCTACGATTTCTATATCTAAATCACTTTTTTGGGGAATATGCAGTAAGCGGACCTCGTACAATTTTTCGTGCTCAACAAGGTACTGAAGGGTTTTAAATACACGATGATTATCACGCCCAGTTAGCCACTGATGCGTCTCCGTCTGCCACGCTTTCAAATCGATCATTGCGCCATCCAGAAAAGGTAGAATACGCTGCCAACCAGCAACCGCTAAAGAACCGTTACTGTCGATGAAACAAGAGAGGTGCCGTAATTCAGGATCTTGTTTTATCCCTTTAAACAGCTCAATAATGAAAGGAAGTTGTAAGGTAGATTCCCCACCGGATACAGTAACACCACTGATGAAAAAGCGATGTTTGCGTATCAAATCGAGCATTGTTACTACAGAGTAGTCAGTAATTTTTGGATTAGATTGGTTCTGACATATCTCTATACAATGATCGCAGTGGGTGCACTCCTCTTTAAGCCAAACAACGTTGTTGTTTTCGTCGAACTTCAATGCGCCTGCTGAACATTCACTCACACACTCACCACAATGATTACAATGGTTTATCGTGTGAGGATTGTGGCAGTTCAAACACTGATAGTTACAACCCTGTAGAAAGATGACTAGACGATTTCCTGGCCCATCAACACAAGAGAAAGGAAGGATACGAGTGACTTTTGCCAAAAGGCTTCCACTTCGTCTAGACATCTTGTTCTTTCCTAAACCGAACTTATGCCTGCGTGTAAGTCGGTGTTACTTCATGACTCACCACACGTGGCGAGCGTTCTAAAATTTTGGTATTTTTTGCTGCTTCTGCACCTAGAAACGTCGTGTTGGTTCTCGAACCTTCTTTATCATATTTCGCGACATCTGAAAGTTTGATCATGTAGCCTGTCACGCGAATTAAGTCATTTGAAGTGACATTCGCGGTAAACTCACGATAACCAGCATTTAGTGCCCCTTTACATAAATTGAACATCGCTTCTGGGTTAGATTTCACCGTTTCATCAATCGTCAAAATATCGCTGATACCCGCACGATAATACTGATGATGCTTCGCCGTTGCTTGTACATAAGTGACAGGGTCTGGCTCTGCACCATAAGGCAGACGTACACCTGGCGTAACATCATGATCTAAGCTAATGCCGCCTTGTGCATGTAAGAGCGCTTTGCCATCTAAACCATATTTCACCGGGGTTGAGTCCACCAGTTTAGCCAGTGTTGCTGAAACATCATGAGCAAAAGTATTTGCTCGATCATTTTTTCCGTATCGCCCTATTTGCCCTTCTTTTTCAAATAGAAGGTTTACCGCTTCGGCCATGCCGTAAACGCCATACATTGGCGCGAAATAGGACTCTTTTATCAACCCTTCTTGCGTCAAAAAGCCTTGAAAGAAGTTCGATTTTTCATGCAAGTGCGTGCTTCTTGCGTTTATGAGCTCGACCATTAATCGATGGTAAGAAGGCAACGCACTGTTTAAGAAGTCGTTACAGTCTGATGCTCGTTTTGCAACTTCTTTTAAATTCATTCGCACCAATGTGTTCGAGCCACCTGCTAATGGAAGCGAGTTGTAGCAACTTACAATACCAAAGCGTGAGCCGTTGTAGGCTTTCGTGTGCATTGGGTAATTGGCGATATGCGGTTTACTGCATTCACAAATGTTCTGTGTCGCTTGACGAAGTAAATCATCAGGTGTAACTGTCTCGTCGTACATAAAGGTGAGATTCGGTGCGATCTGCTTGAGCTCCGCATCTACTTTTAAAACAGTGCGACAAATAATGTTGTCTGTCGGTCCGACATTCACATGCATAAACGCATCTGGCAATGTGCGATCCAGCATGATCCAAAAATGTTTTAACTTTTTGTAAATCTGGCTCTCTGTTAGGTCGCCTATGTAAGGCAACAAGACATCATCTAACTGGCCTAAGTAAACCGGAATGTTCGTTACCGAAGGAACATGATGGTAAATGATGGTCAGCATGTTCAACGCATCATCGAAATCATCAGCCGGAGACAACTCTAAATAGTCTGAGCCTTGCGATAGAAATTTAGCGTAATCAGGCAACACATAGCGAGGTTTAAACGGTGCATGACCTTCAAACATATCGCAGATGATGCCTTCATCCATTGCTTGTCTCAGTGATGGAGATACGGTCATGTAAGGAATGCACGCTTCAGCCTCTAAAGCTAAAAAACTCGACTTCTGTTTTGGAGAAAGACGGACGTCGGTCGCGATATCTAGAAAACGTTGTTGTAGTTTAGAAAGGCTTGTCATCTAAGATATTCCTACAAAGTAACCACAAGCCCACAAGACAAAATACGAGCTCTACCCCTAAAGAGTAACGTGATTTTACTCCTGCTTGGCTGTTGCCACTAATGAAAATAAACAAAACGTCTATTTCCATTCTGGAAATAAGACAAAGCTAAATTAGCGCATTCCAACTTACTATATGGGAAAACCTAACTGCGTACCGAAGTCTGTCTTATTTATCGGTTTGCCGTCGACAACATCACGCCTGCACCAATAAATACTCCCCCAGTCAAACGATTAAACAACTTCGCTCTTCCAGCGACAAACAACCAATCGGAGGCTTTTACCCCTAACAATGCATAAAATGTTAGCCAGCTAAGCTCAAAAACCACAAATGTAGACGCGAAAATCGCGTATTGAGACAGTAGCGGTGCGGAAGGTTCTATGAATTGAGGAAACAAAGCGGTGAAAAAGACTATCGCTTTGGGATTACTAGCGCCAACAATGAAACCACTAGTGAACGCGCTAAACGCTGTCGCGGAACTTTGAGTCGTTGCCGTTTTATTAAAATCTGTCTGAGATGAGCGCAACGCTTGAATACCTAACCAGATTAAATAAGCGGCGCCACACCATTTGATAATATTAAAAACTAACTCAGATGAAGCAATGACAACTCCCAGCCCGGTAAATGAGAGCGTAAGGATGATCGTAATCGCAGACAAACTGCCAAGCGCAGTCATGAAAGCAATACGAAACCCACTACTCACTCCTTTACTTAAACACAACAGTGAGCTTGGTCCTGGTGAAGCTGTGAGCACGAGAATAGCAAGAGTGTAAAAAATCCATGTATCTATTTGCATTGGCATCCCTTCCAGCAAAATGAGGTTTATAGCCCATTGTGTATAGAACTATTTTATCGCCCGGTTTCTATCCATGAAGCCGAGGTCTTAATAACCATCTTGCATCTAAATAACTTAGAAAAAATTAATAGATAGTTATGCAAATAAAATACGATCTACATGCAAGGATGTAAAGCCTGTTGTATAAGCTTATCTATTTCTCTTAATCATAAAAAGGCTTAGGATCGATCTCTAACGATGAAGGCGCGATCGCTCTTTCAATTTTGTACGCACTCGTTTTTAAGTCCACCATCGTGACATCAATGTATCGTTTATACTTGCGGGAGTAGAAACATTTCACTTCTGGCTTTAATGCTTGAGATTCATTTGAAGACCAAACAATACCAACACGCCCATCGTTCAACTCGACAATGGAGCCTACGGGGTACATCCCAATGCAATTAATGAATTTGTAAACTAAGTCTGCGTCTAAATGAAATGGCGTTAGACTCAACAAGATTTTAAACGCTTCCGCAGAACTCATGCCTTTTTTGTAACAGCGATCAGCCGTTAGCGCATCGTAGATATCTACAATACAGCTCATACGGCCGTGAATTGGAATCTCCTCCCCCTTCAAGCCTCTAGGATAACCATTGCCATCTAACTTCTCGTGGTGCATCAAACAAACATCACGGCTTACGTCACTAAGTCCTTTTACGTGAAGGATAATCTCACCTGCGAACACTTGATGTAGCTTCATATGTTCAAATTCTTCAGGCGTTAGCTTCGCTGGCTTGTGCAAGATCTTATCATCGACTTTAATTTTACCTACATCATGAATAATGCCACCTACAGCAAGCTGTTTTAGCGTTGGTTTATCTAAGCCCAAGTACTTACCGAATGACACTAAAAGACAAGCGACATTGACGGAGTGTTCCAATAAGTAAGAGTCTTTTTTTCGGAGCGCAGAGACACACTGCAACGCATCTGAGTCAATCAAAACACTTTCAATGACATCGTCAGCCCAAGCTTCTACTTCATCAACTTCAATGATTTTTCCTTCAAAAGTTTGATTCAATAGTTTCTGCGCCAAATCTTTTGCTTCGGCGATCAGCTTTTTGGCTCGCTTGTGTTGGATGTCTCTCGAACGATAAGTTCGTTGACCCCTCTTAAAATCTGATTGTTTCTGCTCTCTCGTCTCTTTAGTGGCATCAGTTGATTCATCTACAGGCTTGAAGACACACTGCTGCGAAGATAATGTTTGATCTACCCAAACATACTTTACGCCACTTGTAGCAAGCTTCTTAATGCCTTCAGGGCTAGATATTCGCCCCGCATTGGCTAAATTGACGCGCTTGTTGTGCTCTATCGCGGTGACAAACATACCAACGCCGATATCAGCGAGCGCAATTTTGATTGAATTTTTCGGATCGTACTGCATATAAAGAAGGCTTACTCGATATTAACGTCCGCATTATAAGAGATTTGATTACTTGGCGTGATAATAAATTTGAATTGATTACAATTAATGAGCATCCTGTCAATTAATAATCGGTCGCGCTCATTAAGTCCTTTTTGTTATTATGGTTTTATCCAAGATAACATATATACAAATGACGTTAGAAAACCGCATATTGATACCGACACAACTGAAAATAACTTTAGGATAATTATTCATAAATATTTATAGATTGCGGACGGCATCAATAACTGTATTTTATAAATGATTTTTACTGTTGACTATTTTTTATAAATGTCGATGATTAGCCGCCTAATCTTAGTATGTTATTAACCTAGTAGCGCATAAAATGATAGCCAAACAATTTGAACTGACACTTTTGTGATTGTAATGTACGCCAGCAGATCAACTCTATGTTATCAACCCCAACACTCATCTCTGATGCTAAAAGGCTCGAGGAGGAAATATCTTGACCACCATATTTGACCAACAAGTCTCAGATAGTGACCGAGAGTTCCTAAAAATCGTCGAAGAACGATTCATTCATATCTTCGATGTATTTAACGAAGGCCTCTTTTACATGGATGAGTTTGGCACCATGGTATTTTATAACAAGGGCTTTTATGAGCAGCTTGGTATCAACGCTGGTCGAATCAGCTTAGAGCAATGGTTAGACCTTGTTCACCCTCTCGATCGAGAAAGACTCTCCACTCGGGTCGATGCTCACATCATTACCAACAACACGAGGGTTACAACGACCTACCGCGTGCGTAAACCCAATGGACAGTACGTCTGGATTGAAGGCGTAGCCATGACCAAAGAAACAGAACATGGTCATTATATGGTTGGTAGCCACCGTGATATTTCTGAACGCAAGCTGATGGAAAGCTACATTCATCAAGTCGCATTTCATGACAATGCGTCAGGTATGGCTAATCGCGCCCATCTCTTGCTGGATATTGAAGATAGCGTGCGAGCCACTGATTCTTGTGCATCTATCTGTTACATTCAGATAGAAGAGATTAAATCTTACTTAAATCAATATGGCAGCGAGTTGGTCGATGGGTTAGTGGAAAAATTGCTACAAACTCTCAGTCACCTACCTTCTCCAAATAGTTCTGTATATCGCGTACATGATGATGACTTTGCGATTTTGATTCACGATGAATGCTCGGTAGAAACGCTGCAAAGTTACGCCGAAAGTTTAAAGGAAACCTACCACGAGGCAGTGATTGAAGAGGGCCAATACTTAGGAAGTAACATTAGTATTGGTTTGTATCCTTGCATAGATCCAAGTCACTCAGCAGAGGAAATATTGCGTAAAGCAGCACGAACTTGTCAGTACGCAAGCGAGCAGAATAAAGACCGTGTTGCGGTTTACAGTGAGAAAACTCAGCATGCCGTAGACCGTTATTTCTTTATTGAACAAGGTCTAAAAAGTGCACTAGAAAAACAGACATTAAGCGTTAAGTTTCAGCCAATTATTGACGCCAAAAGCTCAAAAGTAGTGAGCTTCGAATCTCTGGTTCGCTGGCGTAGCAAAGAGTTTGGCGAAATTTATCCAGACGAATTCATCCCCGTGGCAGAGAACAAAGGTTTGATTGTCGAACTCGGATATCAAGTCTTTGCCAAAGCGTGTGAATTTATCAAAAACTACCGTGAGCGTTACCAAAACCAAGTTCGTGTAAACGTGAATGTTTCTGTACTTCAGTTAATGAATAGTGAATTCCCTGCGCGAATTAAAGCCATGGCGGATGAGGTTGGTGTCGATCCTGAGTCTATTGTGTTGGAACTAACAGAAACGTTTATTTTGGATAATAATCAGACAGCCATTGCCCCTCTGAATACCCTCAGGGAACTAGGATTTGCACTCTCTCTGGATGACTTTGGATCCGGTTACAGTTCATTAAATAGCTTCTTCGACCTCCCGATGACACAAATCAAAATTGATAGGTCGATGGCGTGGAAAACACTAACCAACCGCTCTTCACAAGAATATCTGAAGTTTCTTATCACTATGTGCCAGGAAAATAATATTGAAGTAGTGATTGAGGGAATTGAAGACGCCAAAATGTGTGAATTTTTTACCGAAATGGGCGTCGATTATCTGCAAGGTTATTGGTTCTCTAAGCCACTTTCTGTTGCCAGTGCAAGCCGCTATTCGTTGAGTTAAGCATACTAGAGCAATATTCCGCACGGCCACGTTAAACATGCTGAACTATTCACTATAGATTTCAGACACTAACTGGCCGTGACGAAAACAAAGCTTAATGCCCCCTATTAACGTAGGCGTTCAAACACCACACTCTGATCTAAATGTTCGTGATACTGAGTGTAATCTAAGCCCACATCAAAGATATATTGGGTCACCAGGTTTCTAACGCACTCTATTAATTGGCTTGCTTGCCATGGTTTTTCAAAGTAGCGGTCAATGCCTGCGGAGTTGATCGCATTAATCGTATCGGTGTGCGTCGCTTGCCCGGTAAGAAGCACTTTCCTCGTAAAGCCAAAACGACCGTCTTTTGATACATCGGTCAGCAGTTCTACTCCCGTTTTACCTGGCATCACATGATCGGAAATAATCAATGCGATCATCTCGCCTTCTGCATCAAATTCATCCATCAGTTCTAGAGCCTCACCTGCTGATTCGCAGTCTTCGACATTCAACCATTGATTTAACGGCTCTAAATCTTGTAGAACCGCGCTTAGTACCTCTCGTTGGTCATCAACGCAAATTACATTAAGCTTCTCCATGTTCACCCTCTACTGGTAACTTGATTCTAAAAATCGTTTTTTCACTGTCGCTCTTTACCACAATAGAGCCGTTATATCCGGCGATAATGCGCTTCACAATCGACAGACCTAACCCTAAACCAAACGACAATCCCCCCTTTTTAGTGGTGAAGTTTGGCCGGAAAATTTTTCTACGTGTCGCTTCATCAATTTCTGGTCCATTGTTAGCAATCGTGACCAAAATTTTACCCTTACTCCCCCGAGTATGTATTTCGATACCGGGTTTCTCCGTTTCACCAAGTGCATCGCACGCATTCTTTAATATATTTACCCAAACTTGGACGAGTTCGGTTTGAGAACCAATAAAAGCAGGTAAATCCGCAGGGCTAAAACGAACACTCACTCGTCTTAAGTCACTTTGCAATAGAGCCAAGGCGCGATTGATTGAATCATTGATGTTAATCGCTTCATCCAAGTCGATATCCGTGCGCCCCAATTGTTTTACGGATCGCACAATGCCAACGGTATGTTTAGAGGCGATGCGTAAGTCATGGAGATCTCGCCCCATTTGCCAGAAACGTATCGCTTCTTCTGGTCTTTTTAGCCAATGTTCCGAAAGGAAATTATTTGGAACGGCTCGCGCAAGATCACGAGCAACCTCCTTGGTTAAACCGTAGTATTTTTCGAAGTGGCGCCCCCGCTTTCTCGCTTCGCTAGAAGAGACTTTCTGCCCTTGCATTAAACCAAAATCAAAAAATTGACTCGCTTCCGGATGAACTTCTTCAAGCAGTTCCATGATAACTGTCTCTAGCCGTTCTGATTTACTGCTTACAACGCCTATCGCATTGTTCAACTCATGAGCAATACCCGCTGCAAGCTGCCCCAACGTTGTCATTTGCTCTGCGGTATGAAGCTTTTGTAGCGCTTTTTCTTTAGCTAATGCCTCTTGCATTGCACGCCGTTGACGACGAGATAATTCGTTAACCATCACAGGCATAAATTGTGTCGTCAATGGTCCGTATGTCGCCTCTTCCACGGCGGGCGTATCACGCTGTATCCAAGCCAATTCAACATCGGTTTGAGCAATCACTGTCGAAGAGGCAGTCCACGTACCAGAAAAGAAACTATGTACGCCAATAAACGCACCTTGAGACGCAGAAAATACCTGAATCGGTTTCTTGTCATCTTCCGCGTAATAGCCCGCCAGTTCTCCCGACAGCACATAGTACAAGCGATCATTGTAGCCAGCTTGCTCAATAAGCACCGACCCGGATAAAACCGTTAATCGGCGTTCAAGGTGATTAAAGTAGCGTTGTACTAACGCGTCTAACTTCGTTTCGTACATGGGTTATCCAATATGCCCAACAGTATGTAAAATCCACACCATCACAAAGCTGAGTAATACGCCAATCACGCCTAGCACGGCACCGATACGAGCCATTTGGCCGCTCTCGACATGCCCTGTTGCATGAGCTAACGCGTTTGGTGGCGTACTGATTGGTAACGACATACCGAGTGAAGCAGCAAATGTCACGACTAAGATCAGAGTAACTTCACCGCCGAGAGGCGTTAACGAAGCCATAGAGGTACCTAACGCAGCCATAATCGGCATCAGCAAGTTTGCGGTGGCAGTATGCGACATAAAGTTTGCCATTAACAAGCACAAGAAAGCCGCACCAAACAAGACAACATATGGCGAGAACTGATCAAACGGAATGCTGTGTACCACCAGCTTCGCAAGCCCGGTTTTATCTAGAGCAAGGCCCAGAGCAATACCGCCTGACACCAACCAAAGCACATCCCAAGAGATTTTCTTCAAGTCTTCTTTGTTGATGATGCCCGTCAATGAGAACACTGCCACCGGAATTAATGCTACTGTGTAAGAATTCATTCCATGTGCAGAACCCATCAACCAAAGAATAATCGTGCCGGCAAAGGTGACGTAAACCATTATTGCTTTGGGTGTTTTCAAAAACTTGCTTTTAATGTTCAGATCGATGGTGGTTTGTTCGGCTTTATACAAAAAGCCAATCAGAAACCAGGCTAACGCCATCATCACAATAACGAATGGCACACCAAATACCATCCATTCACCAAACGTAATTAAGTTGTCACCAACCAAATATTTTAGGGCGATGGCATTCGGTGGCGTGCCGATTGGAGTACCAATGCCACCAATGTTGGCTGCAACAGGAATACACAAGGCGAATGCAATTCGACCTGGGTCTTTAGGCCCGAAAACCGCTATCACAGGGGTTAAAATGGACAACATCATCGCTGTTGTTGCGGTGTTTGACATAAACATAGAAAAAACAGCGGTGATCAGCATCAACCCCAGCATAACGAACTTTGGTTTTTGTCCAAATGGTTTGAGTAACACTCGGGCTAAGTTGACATCTAACCTGTACTTTGTCGCCGCCATAGCCAAAAAGAAACCGCCGAGGAAGAGCATGATAATCGGACTAGCGAAGGTCGCCATTATCTCGTTGTATTGTAATAGCTCACCAAAATGTGGCTGCCCTTCTTGCAAACGAAAGAGCACAATACCTTTATTTGATACAAGCAATAGCTCTAGGACAATGATCACAACCGAAGTGGCGTAGATTGGAATTGGCTCGAATACCCAGCAAAGTGCGGCAAGCAAGAAGATTGCAATCACTCTTTGCTGGACGATAGTAATGCCATCAAATGGGAACGCAGAGAGAGGCATCAACCAAACAAGCAATGGTATCAATGTTGGAACAACGTATTTGAGATAAGGGCGCATAGTACTACTTCTCTTCCTGAGATGGTTAGCCAGACACATTTGGCGTTTGGAACGCTATTACCCGCCGCAAAACCAAAACTTTCAGACTGTTTTTAAGCCTTCAGAGACGAAATGCGGTAATGGCGTTCCAGAGAAGATTATGTACACTGTTTTCAAACAAAACGTTGGTGCGAGATCAATGAACTCGTTTTCACATTGGAAAACATTTTATATCTGTGTTCAAGCTCACTAAATGCTCACTATTTAAGTTAAATATACTTTTCCATCATAAAGTTAGTTAAGGTTTCTCCCCTAACCTCAACATGTTGTCGAGACTTAACTGTGAAACCCATTTTCTCGTAAAAAGGTCGGGCGGTAATACTCACTTCAGAATACAGTCGTTTTATCCCCTGTACTTTCGCCTGTGAAAAAAGAAAAGACATCAAATCACGACCAACACCTTGTCCTTGGTATTCATGATGGCAAAAGAAATGATCAATCAAGCCGTCACCTTGCAAATCACAATAGCCAACGACCTGCCCTTCTATCTCCGCGACGTATGGTTGAATATCGTCCATTTTTCGTTGCCACACATCGAGGTCAAAATCTGATGGTGCCCAAGCGGAAACTTGTGATTCCGTATAATCGCGACGATTAATGATTCGCACAGTATGGTAAAAGAGTGCCCACAGTGTTGGGGCATCCTCGGTGCGATAGCAGCGTATTGAGAGCATCAATTTCCTCATTCCTATTCAATAAATACTAAGCATTAACGCAAAGTGATACTAGTGAACTCATCATTTTCAATGCCAATCACTAAAGGCTTCCCAATCTGATCACTGTTCATCAGTACGGTTGTATTCAGCTCTCGGCTTGATCTGCGTATTTTGCTTTTTCTTATGATATGAACATTCACAATATAATCGGAATACTCCTTTATGATTCCGCCGGAAAATTCTACGTGCTCACTTTCATTGTCTCGGACAACATGAAATTTTCGATTGGCTTGAATATCAGTACTGATGGAGGAGTCACCATAGTTCAGCACAACGGACGTTGGTTCGCTATCTTGATTGGCAAAACAGCCAAATGCGAACATGCTTAATGCGAGTATACTTTTTGATTTAAACATTAATTATTCTATTTCTAGTTATTTTTCTGCTATTTGCATGACCAAACAGCACTTGTTCTGTGAGCGCCTATTGTGCCATAGCTGAACGCTGACTCTAAACGCGCAAAAAGATGAGCGATGAAAATTCCGCCCAAAACAAGCAAATGTGAGACAATGTGAGAGTCCCAAACTCACTCAATCAGTCAAAATCCACTGTAAATCTCTGTTTTTTTAATGTTTTTAATTCATGTGGCCGTGTAAGGAATACATACAACCTCTTACTTTTTCATACGCAACTAGACGAATCGTTCGAGAAATACGGCATCGTCTATGCCACATGTTACAAATCGGCTTACCTTATTATTACGTATGAACTGGAATTATGGCACTAACTTCCCTCTCTCTTTTAATAAGGAGAGGATTTCAACTATCAGACTTGCCACGTTTTTATAGCTAAAATCAATAGAGCGTTACCAGCATCGGTTGGTCTAGGAGCAATAAATGAAAGACCCTCTCAACTTTACTCACCTTGTAAAAATTTGGCTCATGTCAATCGCGGTTATGCTGGGTGGATGCACTCAAGGAGATTGGCGTACCGCAAGCAGAGAACCTGCGGGTATCGCACCCGATCCTTCCAATGTCAAGCATGCTGTGATTGAGTTTTACGCCGCAGACGCGTTTGGTTGGCGAGGCTGGTTTGCCGTTCATACATGGTTTGCAATAAAGCCTGAAAATGCGAACGAATATACAGTGTATGAAGTAGTCGGCTGGAGAGTGAATCGCGGACAACCCGCTCTATATCAGTACCAAACTGGGACGCCAGATCGATATTGGTATGGTGCAAAACCAGAAAAGATCCTCTCCATACAAGGTGAAAAGGCCCGCCAGCTTATCCCTAAAATACAAAGTGTTATTAGCCAATACCCTTGGGCTGAAGAATATACGCTGTTTCCAGGGCCAAATAGCAATACATTCCCGGCTTGGGTGGGTAAACAAATTCCAGAATTAGAGCTGAACTTGCCGTTTCGCGCAATTGGTAGCGGTTACGCCAGCGATTAACAGCAAAGATTAGTCACTGGCTCGTTTTATGTTCAGCATAAAGCGCAATATCTATTGTGCGTCGTCACCCAACTCCGTTCTATTTCTTCCATTATGTTTCGCTTTATACAGTGCATTATCGGCGTCTTTCATTACCGCTTCAATTGGTGTGTCATTGCCTTTCCAGTGAGAAACGCCCAACGAAACCGTGACCTTACCAACGACTTGGAAGTCATGTTTTTCCACGTTGTGTCTAATACGCTCTGCAACATCCATAGCGTGGTTTACGTCTGTTTTTTCCAAAAACATCATAAACTCTTCACCGCCAGAACGACACAGGTGATCATTAGAGCGAGCTTGGTCTTTCATTAACTGCGCAAACTCTCTAAGTAAATTGTCACCCACGTCATGGCCATAGTTATCGTTTACGCTCTTAAAGTGGTCAATATCTAGCGCCAAAACAGAGAACGCGGTATTTTCCTGCTTAAACAAACCAAGCACTTTATCTAATCCACGTCGATTCAATAATCCAGTCATCGAATCTGTTAATGTATCCAGTTGCAGCTTATCAATGGTTTTTGACACGATACCAAATGCTTTAAGAAAGCTAAGCTTCAAATGTGAGACCTCAAAATACCAAGACTTAACCAGTTTGAGATCATCGATAGATGATGAATGTTCTTCGACACCTCGCACAGCACCCGCTAACTGCCAAAGTGGTCTAGAAATAAGAAGGGACAAGAACCAAATTAGCAACAAAGTTAATAAACCAATTGGAATCGACTTAAGGAAAACATTCCACATCTGTTCATCTAGCACAGATAACGTCATCGATTTCGGGCGCTGAGCAACAATTCCCCATCCTGATGACTTTACTGGTGCATAACCAGCAAGCATTTCGACGCCGCGAGAGTTAACAATTTCTTTGTTACCGCTCTGCCCCATCGTCACCGCTTTGATTGCCTCATTATCGTCGATTACTTCACCAACTCTCGATTGATCTGGGTGATAAATCAGAGTGTTACTCTCATCGACAACGTAAAGGAAAGAACCATCTTTGTATGCGTGCTGGCTGAGTAACTCTGCGAGAATATTTTCTTTTTCTAGATAAATAGTGCCGCCGATATAACCTAAATATTCATTAGATTGAGAAAATATAGGATATGAGATGGTTAACAAGTAATTTCCAGCGGGCGATATAAATGGTTCAGTAACAACTGGTGCTTGAGCGTTTAAAGATTGGCGTTTTCTTTCACCCACTAACCTTACACCTTTCACCTGAAGTGTTTCAGGGGATACAGAAATAATAACCCCTTTTGCATCAACGACAACCACAGAGTTAAATGATTTGGTTTGCGTTCTTAATCTCTCAGCCTCTTTATCAAGAAGCTGAGCGTCATGCATCTTGTCTTTTAGCACGTTCGCACTGTATTTTAGCTGCGACATTGAGCTTTCTATGAAAGAGTCTGTCATTTCAGACATTTTTTGGGCGTAAACACGGTTTGATTCTAACGTGTTATTGATGATGAGATCCCTTTGAACACGATAAATCGAGTAGAATGCGTTGATCAAAGTGACAAGCACACTGAACACACATAGGGTGACAATAAGATTTCTAAGATTGAGTTTTTCTTTTCTTCTAAAAGACATTGCCAATGGCCAACTTTGAAGGCTTTCTATATGAATGAGCGTATAGGTTATATGAAATTGATTTGATTTTCAGGTAGTAAGTTGGGATCAATGTTAATATTTGCTCACATTAAAGAACACTTTATGAGCTAAAAAGAGAATTCAGTAGCACGATAAAGAAACCGTGCTACTTTCATATTTGGCGTTTAAGAGGGTTTGGTCTCTGTCATCGTTTTTAATATATCCACAACTAGCTGATGATCATCTAACTGCGGTAAACCCGATACCGTCACAACCCCAACCAAACCAGACCCAGAAAGCCGAATTGGGAACGCGCCACCATGAGCGCAGTACTCACGAGCATCGAGATGAGGCTGATTTTCGAAATCACGTTGCTTTTGCTTGTTGTACAGAGAAAGATAGTAAGAGCTGTGGCCATACCTCAATACTGAGTTTCGCTTCCTACGGACCCAATCTACATGATCAGCGCAGGTTCCTGCCATCGCGTATTGAAATAGCGTTTGTCCAAAGCCGTAAACCTCAATAGCAACAGCCGCGCCGCGAGCTTCAGCCTCTTCTTTTAGAGCGAGGCCGATAGACCACGCAATATGGTGATTAAATTCCGCCAACTGAAGTTCATGCTCTTGCAGGGCCACGAGTTCAAGCGTCAAACTCATGGTTTCACCTGAATCGTTTTACCCGTTTTACTGCTTTCCAATGCCATCTCAATCAGAGCGATATTCTGTACTGCTTGAGCGGCAGGAACCGGGTTATCAGTGCCCAAACGAATGGCGTCTGCCACACCAACAAAGTAAGCTTGGTACGCGCCTCTCTCCGTTTTGATAGTTTGCGCACCGTCTTCGTCGTAACGGACGCCGTATAACGCCTCATCTTCTTCCGACCAAGCATCGTTTTCCGGCAAACGGCCTTCTTTTAAGTAGCCCTCTTGAGGATCTAATCCGAACTTTTCATATTTAGCTTCCGTACCCAATACTTTGTAGCGGAGATTCGGCTCTGGGCTATACAAGTTTGAATGCAAGTGCACAATATGCTCAGGGTAATGAAGTATCAAGTTGTAATAATCAATCGTTGTCGCACCCGGGCGCATCATTCGACATTGTGCGTCTATCGCATCTGGCAAGCCAAACAACACCAATGCTTGATCGAGAAGATGAGGAGCAAGGTCGAATAGAATACCACCACCATCTTGGGCTAGCTCTCGCCAGCGTTGACGAACTTCAGGGCGGTAACGGTCAAAGTGTGACTCGAATAGCTTTATATCACCTAACTTACCTTGTTCGATAAGAGATTTAACCGTGAGAAAATCTCCATCCCAACGTCTATTGTGAAAAACGCTCAGCACCAGACCTTTCTCTTCCGCCAAGGCGATAAGTTCATTACCGTCTTCTATACGAGTAACAAACGGTTTCTCGACGATGACGTGTTTCCCATTGTTCAACGCACGCTTTGCAAGTTCGTAATGTACGTCATTTGGCGCAGTAATGATTACAAGCTCTGCATCACTATCATCGAGTAAAGTATTCGCATCAGAAAACCACTTAGCATCTGGCCAATCATTCTGAACCGCCTCCTGTTGACGAGAGCTTATCGCGCTCAGCGTTAAATTTGGTAGCGCTTTAATGAAGGGTAAATGAAACGTTTTTGCTGAATATCCGTAACCAATCACAGCGGTTTTTACGGGATCGTAAGCCATTGTAAGATTCCTTATTTCGGTGATACAACAATACATTCAATATCATTGTGATCGAGGAGTTGTTGAAAATCTGATTGAGGGGGATGGTCTGTAATAATGATGTCGATCTTTGACAAATCACATACGTGGTGGAAATTGTCGCTACCAATTTTTCGGGATTCACAAACGACGATGACCTGCTGAGCTTGAGCAATCATCGCTTGTTTCATTGTTGCTTCTAACAAACTATTTGTTGTCAGCCCTCGGGATGACAATGCACACACGCCAATGAACGCTTTGTTCACGTGATAATGCTGCATTTGCTGCTCTGCTTGCGCCCCTAAAACTGCTCTGGCATAAGGGTCAAAGTGTCCGCCTAAGAAATAAACGTCCATTGTGTCGTTTGTCTCAGCAGCGGTCAGCACATCAATGCTGTTAGTAACGACGTTGAGCTTGTTTTCTCCACAACGCGCTTTTCCTGCATAGAGTGGGAGCAGAGATAAAATGGTGCTGGTATCAATAACAAGATGGTCGCGCTCATCCAACAACGCTGCGGCAGATTGAGCCAGTCGATGTTTAACGTCACTCACGGGTCGACTCGCGTATGCCTCGGTATGGGAAGAGATCGGCGCAAGCATGACACCACCTCGTATTCTTTGTAACCCAGGTTGCTGACTCAACTTAACTAAGTCTCGACGAGCTGAATCTCGCGAGATACCAAAGTACTCACAAACTTCAGACAACGTTACTTTATTTTGCTGATCCAGCTTCGCTCTGAGCGCTACGAGTCTTTCTTCTTGTGTCATGACTTAAATTTACTTAAGTGGTTTTAAGCAAACTTGCCACAATAATAGAAAAATTACCAACAAAACCACTTACAACCAACTCAATTGACCAAAGGTTAACCAAAGATAAATGAGCAGCAAGGCAAAACTTCCTAGGACGGTACGTTCACTCAAGCCCACATAGTTAGGCGTATGAAGTTTATTTATACCCGTTTAAAACAACTGGCTCATCTAGCCCTAACTTCACTCTATTTCTTTTAATAAGCGCTTTTGGTAGTGGAATAAACCCAGCATTTCGTACCTGTTGTGTATTGTGGTCGGTTGTAAGGAGTTCAAATAGCTTTGATTTTTTGATCTTCTGATTAGTGTCGAATTGTTTATTTATATAAACGTAATAGACCACGGAAAATGGATAGCGAAGAGAATAGATGCAATCTGTGCTCAAAGAGCATGAGTCATCGTTATGATGAACAGAGAGAGCCTTGTAGCTCGACCACTGTTCTGAGTATTTAAAATCGGAGTATCGCATATAAGCTTTGGCTGAAAAGTCGTCGCTTAAAGCCCGTTTCAATCGGTCTTCATCAAGCATTTGAATCGATGATTGACAACCATTAGAGCTCACATCTGGGTTACTTAAACGCATCTCCCCGAAAGCATACGTATTTGCATCACAGCGTTTCAATTCACTAACGGAAACACTATCTACCGTACTCTTTTGACTATTGATTACGACAATAGCGTTTGCCATTAAAAACAAACGTGTAGGCCTGTGGCCTCTTTCTCGTTGAAATCGGGAGATGTTTTCATCTGACCATTTCTTAGATGTGATTGCAATAGAGGCTCCGTCATTTAGCATGTCGTTAAAACCACCAGACTGAGATGCAAGCGCTACATTTACACTTGGCTCATCTATCAATGTTTCTATCGTTTCTAATATTTCTGGTTCGACAAAAATCGATGTTCGAGCCTCAGAGTCAGCAAATGCCAGCGGTGAAATCAAACATGAAGCTAGAGCAAAGAAAGGCAATACTTTAATTTTCATAATTCAACTCCAACTTCGAATTAGGTGTCAACTCGCTGTCCGAACTAAATATAGTCCACGCTTGTTCAGTACTTTCAGCTTTCGTGTTTACAACAGCAATTGTGCGCCTTTCCCGTTTTTTTAGTTGTACCGTCAATGCCGTATTCTGATAAAACTCTTGCTCTTCAATTCGATTATCTTGAATGCCGTTTCTCACTAGCAATTCTCGTATAGCTGCCGTCCTTTTCTTTGCCAACGCTTTGTTGTATTCGAGTGACGCTTCAGGGCTTGTGTCTCCTATCAGTATGACTTGCGCATTTGGGTTACTCTGAAGCAGTGCTTTCAACTCGCTTAGCGGCATATCATGAGATGGCGTTACCTGATGCTCATCCATCGCAAAGAAAAAGCTGATCAGGTGTGTCTGCGAGTCGTTGACCCAATTCGCACAGCCTTCACTGTCAACAACCACACCTTTTGGCGTATCTGCGCAGTTATCTCGTTGGTTTATCACGCCATCACTATCATTGTCTTTAAGGTCGTTGTACTGGTAAGTGGTCAACGTCGTATTCGGTGATTCAGCACAGCCTGCTAACATGAAAACTAGAAGACTCGTCACTGCGAATTTATCCATTATTGTTCTCCTTCCAGTTCTCTGGATACTCAACTCGCAACGCATAAGTCAGAATCCCCATCGAGTTGAATAAACGGTAAGTGGCAACCAAATGATCGTACTTTGTTCGGGTGTAGTTCCGTCTCGCAACAAACGTTTCAACTTTGGCATCTAATACATCTAACAAACTGCGTCGCCCTACATTGAACTGCTGGATGTACCCTAATTCAGTTACTTTCGCCGCATCAACGTTGACTTTTAAAAACTCCATTTGCTGTTGAAGCAATGTATGTGCGTCCCATGCCAGCCTTACACCTTCATTCGCATCTAGTTCTGCATTTGCTCGAATAGCCCTCGCCTCCTCTACTCGCCAGGCAGATGACTCCACTCGGGAGTCTGTAGAAAAGCCGTTAAAAAGATCGTAGTTGACCGTCAGCATAACCTTTGCATCTTCGTTAATGCCTTCAATATTATCCACGTTGTCTGTTTTGTTGGCTGACAGCTCAAGCTTGAGCTCTGGGTAGTAATCCCCCTTTTCTCTTTTTACTTCATGTCGAGCCGCCTCTAAATCTTTCATCGCCGACTGTATGGATGGGTGCAACCTAACCGCTTGTTTGAGTGCTTCGTCAAGCTTATTCGGAAGCAATTCCTGCGGGTAAACAGGCTCAACTAAGTTTTGCGGCGCTCGACCAACCAAACGTACAAATCTTGTTCTAGCATCGGAAAGATTGTTTTGGGCGGCAATCAATGAGGACTGTGTTGTCGCGACACGCGAAGAAACCTGCGCTAAGTCGGAGTTGCTGGTTAAACCTTTTTCTTTTTTATCTAGAATGAAACGGTAGATCTCTTGGTGTTCATTTAGGTTTCTTTCTGTCAGTTTCATCAACTCTCGGGCATGTAAAACATCCACATACGCTCTAACAGTATCTAATGCAACATTTTCCGCAGATGCCAATAAGTCCAAGCGTTCAGCTTCAGCCTCGTAAGATAGGCGATCAACATCAGCACTTGTTTTAAATCCATCAAATAACAGTTGGGAGATTCTTACGCCCATCTCCGTTCTTTCTAATGTTCTATCTTCACTGTCGATGTAGTTTCCGTTGTTATATCGAGTACCTTCGTACCCTGCTGCTGCATACAAATTAACCTGAGGAAGAAATGAACCATTTATGGCATTTCGGTCTCGTACCATCGACTCATAGCGAGAATAGCGAGCAAGCAAACTGGGGGAGCTATCGAGAGATAACGTAACTGACTCTTCTAAAGTCAAAGCGTTTGGCGACGATGATACTGCAAACAAGACCAATAACGTTGATTTAAGCCGCATCTTATATCCTTATGTCTATCTTTCTCTGAGCGAATTCTCTTTCGCACGTAATATAGGTTTTAACCAATAATTCAGTACTGTTTTTTCTCCTGTAAGAATGTCTACCACAACCTGCATTCCCGGGATGATCGTAAACTTATCATCAACCTTGAAAGTAACGTTGGCACGGTAGTAGGCATTGCCCTCTTCATTTTGAAGTGCATCGGCGCTTACGTAGGTCACTTCTCCTTCTAGGCCTCCGTAAATGACAAAGTCATAGGCAGACAACTTTACCGTTGCCGGCAGGCCAGGCCTTATGAAGGCGATATTCTGAGGAGAAATTCTCGCTTCAACGATTAACGTGCTATTACGAGGGACTATTTCTAAAATAGGCTCACCCGGCTTAACCACACCTCCGATGGTTCTGACAAAAACATCTTTGATGGTTCCATCGACCGGAGAAAGTAACTGCGTTCGATTCAACTGATCCGCAATCGCCTGACGACTTTCATTGAGCTGCGCTAGTTGCGTCACAACTTCATTGAGCTGCCCTTGTGCCTCTGCCCTAAAAGCAAGCGCTGTACCACGATAATCTGCGATGGATTCAGAATACACAGCCCTTTGCTTTTGGGCAGCAGCTTGTGAACTCGCGATGTCTCCTTTGAGCTTTATAACGTCTCTATTCAGTTTTAATAATTCCACTTCAGCTACCGCGCCACTAGAAACCACCTCTCTCAGCATATCTCGCTCTTTCGAGACAATAACCAGACTGCTTTTTAGTGTTTGAATGGTATTCAAGGTATCTAGATAAGCTTGCGATTGTTGCTCAATTCGCAATTTAGCCTCCTCCAGCTCAGACTCCAGTTGGCTCAACCGCTCAAGATAGTTTGCTTTGGCATTCAGATAGGCAGAGTGGCCGGTCATCGAAATATCAAATGTCTGAGGCTCGATACTCACTTGTTGTTTCCAATCCAGTTGGAGGCTATTCACTTTTACCGTTTCTAATTCAATTTGAAGCCTCTGCTTTCTGGCGAGCAAAGATTCAACTTGTTCAGAGGTCTCCGAATAGGTCGACTTAAACCTTGTATCATCCAGAATAGCGATGGTTTGCCCCTTAGTGACGCTTTCACCAGGCATGACAAGTAACTCCTTTAGAATGCCTCCCTCTAAGCTCTGAATCGTCTGAACAGACAAAGTAGGAACAACCTTTCCTTCGCCGACAACCACTTCGTCTAACCTCGCCCACGAGGCCCAAATAATCACACTTAGCACTAACGCGGCAGACAACCAAATCAACGTTCTCGAACGGTTTGCTAAATGAGCATTACTCCAACGAACTGTGCTCATCATTGACCTCCTTCGCGTACAATTGATACTGCGCGTACTCTGTTCGTCTTCGCGTTAGACTGTTGTTTAGCAAAAATTTCTTGGGGCGCTCCTTCCCTCAAAATTGTGCCTTTATCAAGCACAACAATTCGATCACAAAGCGATAATAAGGAATGTTTATGAGAGCTAATAATCATCGTCGTCGAGTGCGGCAACGATTTAAGAGCATTAAACAATGCATTCTCAGCAGGCTGGTCTAAGGAACTGGTTGGCTCGTCTAAAATTAATGCTGCTGGGTTTCCATAAAAAGCTCTTGAAATCGCTACAGCTTGCCTTTGCCCCCCCGACAAATAACGCCCTCCTTCTCCGACTTGCGTTTCTAGACCATGAGGAAGGCGACTCATGTACTGGTTCAAACCCGATAATTCTATCGCACGGCGTAAACGTTCTTGATCAATAACATGATGTCCTAATACTATGTTTTCCATAATGCTGCCGTATATAAGATGCGAATCTTGGCCAACCCAACCCGTTTTCTCTCTTATCAATTCGGCGGGCCAAAGCTGACTGTCAATGTCATCAAAATAAACGCTACCCTGTAAGACACTGAGTTGATTGGTAATAATAGAAAGGAGTGTAGACTTTCCTGCTCCTGCACTACCAATAACGCCAACGCGTTCGCCTTGCTTGATAGTAAGATTAATATCTCTCAAACATGGCATATCAACATCTGGGTATTGGAAGCTCACGTTTTCTAAACGTATATTCCCTGTAAATTCGGCAGACGTAATGACCTGACTGCGTTGCGCCTCCTGAGGTAAAGACATGATAGAATTTAAGCCTTCAACCGCTGTTTTTGTCTGTTGATAGCGAAGTAACAGCATAGCTAACTGGTTAATCGCCCCTGCAGCACGACCGCTAAGCATGACAATAGCAATGAGCCCCCCCATGCTGAGCAATCCCTCAGAAATTCTGTACACGCCTGTTACAAGTAACATTACGGTAATTATCTGCTGGCTAGATTGAATGGAGTAAGCAACGATATTCGAATAGTTTCGCGATTGATTTTGCCAATCAGAAAGCATGGATACCGTTTGCTCCCAACGCTTTTGTGCTTCTCCCGTAGCGTTATTTTGCTTAATCTCTTTTAAAGAGGACAATGAATCAAACAAGTGAGCTTGTCGCTTCATGGATAGTGCAGCACTTTCCGTATGTGATTGTTCTATTTTTGCTTTTACCGCAAAGCCAAGGATCAGCAGGGTAAACATGACGGCAATAGGTATGAACATCATTGCCCCACCTAGCCAACCTATTAAGACTAAAAATAACAACGTAAATGGGAGATCAACTAAGGTCACAAGAGATGCAGAAGTAAAAAAATCGCGAACACTATCAAAACCTTGTAGTTGTCGAGCGAATGCACCGACTGATGCAGGACGGTGTTCAAGTTTCATCCCCATAACTTTAGAAAAAAGTATCGAAGAAAGCTTGTTATCGATGTACTTACCCGCGGTATCAGTGACAACTCCCCTTGCTTTACGCAATAGCCAATCAAAAATAATGATGACGGAGACACCAGCGACCAAAACCCATAATGTACTGAAAGCTTGATTAGGCACTACACGATCGTAAACGTTCATAGTGAAAAGCGGAATAACTAGCGCTAGCGTATTGATAAGGAAAGAGGCAATCAAAAGATCTCGATACCACGGAGACATTTCTTTCACTACGGCGAAAAGCCAATGTTCATTATAATCCGCTTGAATAGAACTTATCCGTTTGTCCAGCTCTGGACGCATAGAAACTTGCCATGCTTGAGGCTGGAATTGATTATGCAGTTCCTCGATCGTGACGTATTGCGTTTCACCTTGATCTTCACTAAATAACGTGACTTGATAATCGCTGTTATGTCGCTCAGATATAATAGCGGGTTGTAACGTCTTCCTATTGATTACCACCAATGGAAAGCTCAACATTGCGGTGGATTTTAAATCGATTAATGTGAGTTCAAGATCGGCTCGCTCAGCGGCTCTGATGAATAAGTCACTATCCAATCTACCCTCAACAAGAGGTAATCCAGAAAGCACCTTTTTTGTATGGTGTCTAACCTCAAAATAGCGCATCAACCAAGTTAACGATTGCCCCCAAGGATCGTTAGTCAGCTCACTTGATGAGGATGAGTGATGCTTCATGACATACCACCTACTAGCAAGTTGTTGTCATCAATCATCTTCTGTAAGACATTTTCTTCGGCTACGCCAGTCGAGTCACCTTTGTAAAGCTGATCGAGAGTGACGCCCTGCATAAGAATCTGTTGTTTTGTCCCCGTCTCTTCTGGTTTTATGTGAAGCGTTACGCCATCATCATTCTCTGTTAAATCGAGCTTATTATCGACTTCTGTTATCGAGGTAGCGGTGATTATCGAGGCGATGTCAATTGTGTCATTATCATCACCAATAACGGATATTTGGAAATCGTTGATCACATCGTACGAGGGCTTTAACTCGTTACCGAGCCCTGAACTGTCAAACTGGAATACATCGCTGCCACTTCCTCCAATAAGCAAATCATTAGCATCTGTCGCAAGTAATGTTTGGCCCCCTTCTTCCACTAAGGTAACATTGACTGTCTGAGCAGCACCTTCTGCGACTGTAGCACCCAGTGTTGCAATCGGTTTTATCGACAACGTAAAATCACTTGCACCGCTAAACCCGCCAACGATGGAAAGATCAGCGACATCCTCTTGATCAACAGTATAAATGCCGTTCAATCTTTCACCATGACTCAACTCTAGATCTGTTGGTAATCCGCGAATCTCCACACTTCCAAACTCTTCGGGTGCAGGATTGACTAAATTCATGCTCAACCCCAAAGGAATACTCCCAGACGCTTCAGACACAATAGACTGATAATCGGCCGTTAGTGTTGGCTCATCAGTTTCAGGGGTAACAACAATGGTTAGATCGGTAGTTTGCACATCTCCAAAATCGGTTTCGAGTGTCTCTGACACTATCGCTTGATCAAACGTTCTAACATTGAGAGCAACATCCATCGTTCCAAATGCATCCTTCGGAATGAACTCCAAACCTGACACTTCATTTGCTCGCACTAATA
This sequence comes from Vibrio sp. 1874, assembly GCF_033344395.1. Lineage (NCBI taxonomy): Bacteria > Pseudomonadati > Pseudomonadota > Gammaproteobacteria > Vibrionales > Vibrionaceae > Vibrio > Vibrio sp. 1874. Next base: position 6,481 of record NZ_JAWPOR010000009.1, on the reverse strand, counting down.
CCGTCGCCACGGCATTGCCCGCGTCATCGAAGGTAAAGGATGAGAATTGAGTTCCAATACGAATCCTACCTAAGCCTTCCAATGCAGAGGGTTCAGAGCTTGCTTTGATCAACATTGACACTTCTATATATTCGTTGCTATTTGTTTCAAAACCGCTCGCTAAAAAGTCAATCGAAATGGAATCACCTTCATCTCCAGTGAACGTGTTAGAGGTTGTATTCAACGATACATCATCGCCAATCGGTTTTACGCCGACGTTGAACTGAGAAGTGGTATAGTTATAGTCGTTTGATCCAGACTCTTGGGTAATAGCTTGCAGTGTTAATGAAATATCCCCACTAAAATCTAGTGGCGGTAGAAAGTAAACCTTATCAAGTTGTGCTTGAGTTAGCTGCCACTCCTTGCTCTCACCATCCGTTGAACCGTTATCAGGGAGTAATTCGAACGTCCCATTACTGTCCCAAACCAACACGGCTCCGTCTGGCACTCCTGTCATGACCAAAGACATCGACTCAGAACCATCTTGATCGATTAATGATGCAGATAAGTTTCCTAAATAAATATAATTATCTTCATCACCAACTACGTCTTCTGTTTCCAGAACCGCTTTATCAACCACTGGGGCAATGGTAACGGTAACTTCTGTTGATTTAGTTTGAGTATCTTTCGCACTGTCAGTACTTAAACAACTTCCCGTGACTTCATCAGTAATGTTTGCGTCAACGGAAATAACAAGCTCTCCACTGTAGTTTTCAGGTGGGATTAACTGAATTTCGTTTAGACGCGTAACATCTGTCACTACCCATGTTCCATCACCGTTGTCAATGAGTAGGCTCGGGTCCACGGCAGTAAACCGCGCATTCTCGTCAGACACCGATAAAGAAACCCAATTGACACTTTCAAGGCCAGTCGCTGCGTCACCTTCTCCAGTAATGGACTGCATTGGTCCTTCACTATCGCCCAATACAAGAGCAAGATTCAGGTTGGTTATAGTATCTTCTTGAACCGTAACTTGGCTTGGTGCTATCGCGATATCATCGACAACAGGAGAGATTTGTACCGTAATGGTCTGAGCGGTTGTTTTCGAGTCACCATCGCATGGGGCCGTTTCTGTCACTTCTAAATTGAAAGTAATGCAACCAGCAAAGTCCTCATCCACGCCAGTAAGCGTCAAGGAAGACAATCCAGCGCTAGAAATTGAATAACCCAACAGATTGCCCGCATTATCATAAGCAGGTATCACACCTTCGCCAGTAAGCTCGACTCCTTCAGGTAAAGAATCTGCGGCGACAAAGAAGGAAACTAAGTTACCATCACTACTCGCTACATCAGGGTTTAAAAACGCCCCAATTGAGACATCTTCACCTTCTTTACCTACAATATCCCCACTTTGAACGCTTCCTGGTTCACCAGGATCAGCACACTGGTCTCCATCTCCTTCATGGCCAGTAATTTGAATTTGGAACTGACCTGTGATGTATTGAGCATCCGTTCCATCTCGAACATACGCTAACACATTCACATCAAGTATCTCTGTATTAGATGGGCTATAAATCGATGCGCTAGCAAGCAAATCTTGAGCGGTTTCCAACACGCTATCACTTGTGATTCCTTCCATTGGAATCAGCCAGTTCCCATCGGCATCTTGAGAAGCACCATTCGGATCAGTAACAATGAGGTCTTGACCCTGCGGTATCTGTAAAACGATGTAATCGAGATACTCTGAACCATCAATATCCGCTTCTGTAAATGTAATGCCTCCACTCACGTCAACAGCAGACCCATCCGTACTTGTGAATACTTCAGTCGCGCCTTCTAAACGTGTTTTGTCAATATCTTCATTACCAATATCCACTTTTCCAGAAACCACGACGCTCAAAGAGCCATTGATTGCCTTTACATCAGTCTCCATCGTAGGAGACGTGTCTGTCACTTCGTACTGAACTTCCAGGCTAAACGTCCCACTTAGGTCTTCATTAGCTTTTACAGTGATTCGTCCACTGTTTAACAACTCAGATAATGTTGCCGAGCTACCATCAAGTAGTTCATTGAGTTCTAACGTTAAGTTACTTTCCTCTACTGCATTACCATCAAAGTAAAGCGTTAAGCCATCTGGAATGGATACAATGGTGTATCCTGTCAAGGACTCACTAGAATCTATATCTTGATTAACGACAGGCTCAAGATTTAGTGTGATGAAATTGTCCTCAATACCATTGCTTTGTAATTCTTGGCCGTCAGTTTGATCAACAATAGGTGAGATTTCCATTTCCACTTTAAGAGGGGTTTCAGCAGAATCACCATCCGGCTCTGTTGAAACGACGATAACATCCATGCTCAGTGTTCCACTAAAATCTTGCTCTGTTTTGAGGTAAGTGTTTTCAAGAACAGCGTTTGAGACCTGATAAACTGGCCCCGTTATTGGGTCCACGTAAGCAATTGGAAGAACAATAGGGTCACCATTTACATCTGTCAGTTGTGTTCCCAAAGGGATGTTCTGAAGCAAGATATTAATTTCTTCTGATAGATCGTCGTCTGATGTCTGGATGATAAAATCCAGTTGTATCAGGTTATCTTCGTCTAACGTAGAGAGATTACTAATTACTTTAGTCGCTTGATCATATTGCCAATTCCCCTGTCCACCATCTAGGACAATTGGTTCATCGACCACGCCTTTTAGCTTAATGTCAATGGTTGCAAATTGGCTCTCGGCGGTTTCATTAAGAGGTGCTAAGCCATCAATAGTCGACTCTGTTGAAATGGCGGTTACTTGAAGGGATAGAGATTCAGTAAATGAGCTGATATCCGATTTTGGTTGAAGTAACGCCTCTGAATTGGCTAGAGCATTGGAGGTCACTAGGTAGGTATTAATACCGATAAGCGTAATCCCAGCTCCGACAGGCAATGTCCAACCATCTTGAACTTCTATGCGATAAGACAGAGACTCCGAGCCATCTGTGTCAGTGAGCCGCCCTAAGATGTACTCTTTTAAGTCAATCGCTTGGTCTTCAAGCCCCTGAATGTTTTTAACGGTCAGCGTAGGCACATCGGCATCTGGAGATATATCGATAACAACTTGCTCAGTAATCTCCGCTGTTTTATCTTGCTCATCGGCAAACACACTACCCGACTCAGTCGTTACTGCCGTTACATCAAAAGTAAATCTTCCGGCTAAGTTTTCGTTAGATGTGATTTCAATTTGATCTAACTCGGATTGGCTATACGCTTTCCCTTCCTCAATAGCACTTCCGTTAAGTGTTAATATAAGTCCATCTGGAATATTCGAAATTTGGTAGTGGAGCGTTTCAGAACCGTCTTGGTCAAACTTTTCAGCGACAATATTGAGTGAAAGTGATTCAGCGGAATCTTCAACACTTTGATAAGAAAAGTCCGAATCATTAGACCACTCTGGCAAATCTGCAACCGGTAAAACGTTAACATTTAACGTATTATTGCCTTGTAATACAAAACCATCCGGTTCGACATCAGATACGATTAATGCAGACACTGCTAACGAAACTTTGATAGTGTTGCCCGACAGGTTTAGTGCTGGTTGATAAGTGAGATCACCATTTGGAACAGTGAATATACCCACCCCCATTAGCTCTGTACCAGAAAGACTAATAAATCCGTCATTATCATCATCTTCAAGGCGCGCTCCGTCTAAAAACAGAGCCCCTCCTTGTAGAGATTCAACAGAGATCCTTATCGCTTCAACACGCTCATTATTCTCCGTATCCCCAGGAGAAACTCTAATCGGTAACGCGACTGGCGTAGGGTCTCCACTGTTATTCGCGCCATTATCTTCTAACGTATCTACATTAACGGTTCGAATAAAGCCCCTGGCATCATCAAGAATTAATTGAGCTTCACTGCTTGCTTGGTCACCGTCTGCATCCGTCACAGTTATCGTTAGATCATCAAGCAAACCACCTACAGGCGTATTAACAATAAGCTCGGTAGTTAGCGTAAATGTCCCATCTTGAGCAATAGTCAGCGTTCCATATTTTAAGTTACCATCACTACTATTGATTAAATCGATGGTCCAAGCATCATTGCTAAATACCGAACTCGCCGTATCGTATGTTTCACCTGCATAGGTCAAACTTGAAATCAACGTGCCATCTGAACTGATTAAGTCGGCATTATTGCTAAACCAGTTTCCCGAAAACTCATCCCCCTCGGTAAGTTCAATTTCTATTGGTGAGCTTGTGTCTTCAGGGATATCATCCACTACACTAACGGTATATGTCTCAGCTTCAGACTGGTCGCCATCCTTATCAACGGCATAAATTGAAAAACTGAGTTCTAATGTGTTCTCGTCCGCTGGAACACCGTCAGGTTCATCGTGTTCAAGTGCACGGTATAGATCAAACTCGACAGTCCCATCGGTATTAAATCTAATTCTAAAGACGTCTTGCTCGCTTTCATCTCTTGCATATAACCAACCATTCGAGTCCGGTGAATCAAGCGAAACCAGGCTACCACTACTTGTTTTATAGCCGAGCGCATTGAACATATCGATATTCACGCTCACACTGGCGATAGAGTCTGAACCTTGTAATAGCGTAATGGATGGTGACGAGCCCTCGATGCCAGAATCAAGCGAATCATCATTCAACCCGCTTTCATTGACTGTGATTCCCTCTGTAATTACTAGTTCCGGAAACAAGCCATCATAGACCAGTATGTTGGACTCCGTAGAGATCTCGCTTCCATCAGAATCTCTCGCCACGATGGGCATAGAGATCGACAATTGCGTCCCATCACCTAAAACATGGTCAAGCGAGTGATAAAGCTCTACAGTTACATTAACAGTAGACGTATCATTTGATGGCAAAGAGAAGTCACTAGGTAACGTGACCCTAAATACAACGTCTCCAGTGTCTGAAATTGCGTCAAAGCTTCCATCATTGTTATCGTACCAAGTGACAGCCTCTCCGTTATAAGTAACAGCATCACCAAGCGTAGTTTTGACAGTATCTCCATCATTTATGTCAACACCCAGATACACAATCGGATCGAATGATGACGTAACTATCACATCCGTATTCGCTATGGCTGAAACCCCATCAGGAGCAATGTTTGTATCGACAGGTGTTTCGGTTAACTCGACATTGCCACTATTGATTAGCGCTTGTCCATTGTCGTTATCTATCACATTAATGTCTAAAACGACCGACGTGTTATCTTGGTCTGAGTCCATTGCAGTAACAACGAGAGGTACGTTTGGATCAGTATTTTCTTGTTGGTCGAGAGCCTGAAAAAGCTCAAAGGAGTAGGTAATGTCGCTATTTGCATCAATAGGTAATGAAGCATTGAGGGTAGCTTGAAAGATGGGAATCTGAGTTTGCCCATCTTCGTCAAGAATATAACCATCAAGTGTTTTGCCATCCGCAGAGACTTGATAAAGCACAACTTGTTCACCACTCGTCAACAAGGGTTGTTCAGAGACGATGAACGACAAAGATTCGAGGTAATCACTGCCAACCTCAACTTGAAAATTCCCTGAGCTCAACACACTTCCATTTGCGAGATCAGATTCTTTTACTTCTACCCCATTCAAATTATTTAAAGTTGGGTCTGCACCATCCTTTAGAACATAATCAATTTCATTCTCTACAAGCGGTGTGGCATCTAAATCTACGCCGCCAATGGTCAACGGGAAAGTGACCGTATCACTGCTATTGAATTGATCGATAGGATGCTCAAGAGTAAGCGAAATTGAAGCTAATACATCATCACCCGATTCAACGCCACTCAATGTTAACGTAAATACAGTGACACCATTGGCAAATGCTGTGATTTGCTTTCCACTGGAGCTTAACGTGTAGCTAAGCTCATTATCAGAGACTGAGCTTGTAAGCCCTAATGCTTCTAACTTAGTAATAGATGACCCACCGAAATACAAACTACTCGGATCCGGATTGTCAGATCCCGCGACAATATTAACAGTTCCTTCAGAGTTCAGTATCGGGCCATCCAAAGGGACTTCTGTTACGTCTATAGTCGCATTGCCTACGTAACCTGCTTGTCCATCAGTAATGTCAATGGTCGCGTTAGCCAAGCCATAGTCTTGGGAGTCATCTGCAGCTAAATAGCTGAAAGAAACACTTTGCTCGACCGAATGATCTAGGTTTCGATCTGCATCAAACTGCCAAGAGCCATCAGAAAATACGGTTAATTCGCCTTTTTCTAAACTAAAACTTACGGATCCCCCCTCTAGAATTGACTTCTGCTCCCCGCCAGCCTCTACAAATTTCACATAAAGTGTTCCATCAAGATCAATATCATTTTCAAGTAGATTGCCCGTAATTGTTTGATCTTCTACGACTGAGTATGTGTCATCTCTAATCACCGGATCAGAGTCATAAATAGTAATCGTTAACGGTGCCACAACCGTCTCTTGTGTACCATCAGCATCACTTTGAGTGCTTTCAACCAATACGTTAGTCACCAGCTCATCTTGACCTACACCATG
>NZ_JAWPOR010000099.1:0-1281 GCF_033344395.1 Vibrio sp. 1874 | reverse complement strand
CTGGCGGGAAGCCAACTTCGTCTACCAAAATACGATAAGCATTTGTACAAATTTCTAGCTTGCGCGCGCGCGTTTCTGCCTGACCAACCTCATCGAATGCCATGACGATCACAGCTGCGCCATAACGACGGATCAGTTTAGCTTGCTCAACAAATTTCTCTTTGCCTTCCTTCAAAGAGATAGAGTTCACAATGCCTTTACCTTGAATGCATTTCAGACCCGCTTCGATCACTTCCCATTTGGAAGAGTCGACCATGATTGGCACTTTGGAGATTTCTGGTTCTGAGGCACATAGGTTTAGAAAACGCACCATACAAGCCTGTGCATCTAACATCCCCTCATCCATGTTGATGTCGATGATTTGGGCACCATTTTCAACTTGCTGACGCGCGACTTCTAATGCTTCGTCATACTGTTCTTCTTTGATCAAACGTTTAAAGCGAGCAGAACCTGTGACGTTAGTTCGCTCACCGACATTGATGAATAAAGTCTCTTTCTCAATCGTTAATGGCTCTAATCCGGAGAGACGACAAGCAACAGGCAAATCTGGCAAAGCGCGAGGTGTAACACCTTCAACGGCCTGCGCCATTTGGCGAATATGCTCCGGCGTTGTACCACAACAGCCACCAATCAGATTTAAAAAGCCGCTGCTAGCCCACTCTTTTACATGCTCTGCCATATCTTCTGGAGAAAGGTCATATTCTCCAAAAGCATTCGGCAAACCTGCGTTAGGGTGTGCGGAAACAAATGATTCAGAAATACGAGAAAGCTCTTCCACGTATGGGCGCAGTTCATCGGGCCCCAATGCACAGTTAAGACCGAAAGATAACGGCCTTACATGACGTAGAGAGTTGTAAAATGCTTCCGTGGTTTGCCCTGATAACGTGCGCCCCGAAGCGTCGGTAATCGTACCGGAAATCATGACAGGCAGTGCAACACCAAGCTCTTCAAATACAGAATCGACAGCAAAGGCACATGCCTTAGCATTCAATGTATCGAAAATAGTTTCGATCAAAATAAGATCAGCGCCACCTCTGATTAATGCTCGAGTTGACTCGGAATACGCTTCAACCAGCTCATCGAAAGAAACATTGCGGTAGCCGGGATCATTCACATCAGGGGAGATAGAGCACGTTCGGTTAGTTGGACCAAGTACACCTGCAACGTAACGAGGTTTGTCAGGCGTTTTCGCCGTCCACTCATCGGCAACTTCGCGAGCCAGTTTTGCCGCGGCGAAGGTAATCTCGTCACACAGGCTTTGCATCTGATTGTCCGCCAGCG
>NZ_JAWPOR010000098.1:0-1294 GCF_033344395.1 Vibrio sp. 1874 | reverse complement strand
GAAACCGCTAACCCAATGCCTGTACCTACCGCATGCAAGTTGTCTTTGCCCGACTTAACTTGATAATACATAGCAAAAATCTTATCCAGTTCAGCTTCAGGAATACCGATGCCAGTGTCTTCGACTTCCATAATGATAGTCGCGAAGTCTTCTTCGACATCAGCGCTGACTGTCATCACAACGCCACCTTCTTTGGTGAACTTCATCGCGTTGCTCACTAGGTTCCAAATCACCTGACGTAAACGGGTCGCATCCACCTCGATCGCTTTTGGTAAGTCACTCAAACGTTCTAAGTCGAAACGCAGTCCTTTTTGTTCCGCCATGAGCGCCGAAATACTCTCTATCTCGGCGACAAAGTCTTCAAAGTTCAATGGCGCAGGTAACAGCTCAAGCTTGCGACGGTCGAATTTGTCCATATCGATGATGTCATTGAAGATATTCCCCAACGTAATCGCACTCACGTTAATCGTCTGCATGTGCTTACGCTGCTCTTCCGTCAGCTGGCTATCAAGCAACATTCGACTCAAGCCAACAATGCCGTTTAACGGTGTGCGAAGTTCATGGCTAATTGTGGAGATAAACGTCGTTTTATCTCGGCTGGCTTTTTCTAGAGATTCTTCGTGACGCTTACGCTCAGTAATGTCACGCCCAAAACCAACCAACCCCAAGTGGCGACCGTCTTTGCTATAAAATGGTACTTTGCGCAATTCAAAATAGTGTTTTCGCCCATCAGGGTATTCCAACCATTGCTCGTAAGTGATCGCTTGGTTGTCGCTAAAGACTTTTTGGTCGGTATCTACGATTGGTTGCGCAATTTCTTTACTGTAGACATCCCACGGGCTCAAGCCGACAAGTTGATGCTCTTTCTTGCCCGTTAACTCTTCCATCGCTCGGTTACAACCAGAGAAGACGCCATCGGCATTACGGTAATAAATCAAATCAGGTGACGCATCGATGAATGAACGTAACAAAGCGGTACGCTCTGCTAACTCTAATTGCGTTCGCTCACGCTGGGAAACCTCATTTTCTAGATCCTGCATCGCCTCTTCACGCGCTTCTTCCGCTTTAATCCGCTCTTCAATCTCTAGATTGAGCTTTTCGATGTTCTGCTGTAGTTGGAAGTTCAGTTCTTGGTCGCGTGAACGCATGTCTTTCAATTTAGAAACCAACTTCGTCAATCGTTGACGAGACTCTTCTAACTGATCTACCACCACAGATAGGAAGTAAACGGCCCAGGGCGTGATTAGCAAACCAAAGAAAACGGAACGTACGATGTCGATATCATCGACGCGCC
>NZ_JAWPOR010000097.1:0-1294 GCF_033344395.1 Vibrio sp. 1874 | reverse complement strand
GAATTGTGCGCAATGGTTGAACGACAAGTACAAAAAAGGGCGATATTATCGCCCTTTTAGCTATTTGTCAGACGGCCTTTTAGCAAGCGCGCCACGAACTAATAACAAATCTTGTTCTTTCCGGTACTTTTCGCTTCATAGAGCTTCTCATCAGCCGCCTTGAACAGTTCATCAAAGCTTTCCGCTTTGCTTGCAGAGCTAAAGACCACACCACCCGACACGGTAAATCCATTCTTCGTAACTCGTCGTGATCGTTCATCAATCGCTTTTTTGACTCGTTCGAGAATGTGCTTCATCCCTTCAATATCTTCATCGTATATCGCGAGAATAAACTCTTCGCCACCAAAGCGAGATGCGACGTCACTGTGACGAATGTTGTCTCGGATGCACTTCGCGACCAGTTGAATCGCAGAGTCACCTACATCATGGCCGTAAGTATCATTGATAGTCTTAAAGTTATCGATATCGAGGTAAAACACCAATAGCGGTGTTTGGCTTTTGATCAGTTGTTCTAGGCGCTTGGTGAAACCAAATCGGTTATACAGTTTGGTTAAAGAGTCGATATGAGAATCTTCACTGGAGGCCGACGACAAGTGTTTTGGTGTGTCATCCGCATCTTGGATAAGAATAATTTGAGATTCACTGCCTAGAATTGCCGTCGAGTCCGCATGCAATTGGACTTTGCGCTCAAATCCGCAACGCGCGCTAGTCAGGCAAACAAACGGTTTGTCCGAAATAAGCGTGCTGAGTCGGTGACTGAAAACTTTTTTGGTGTTTTCGTCGATGAACAAGCGAGAGAGCTCTTCACCGAGCAGCTCGTGAGGGGAGTTAAGCCCAAGCAGACGAGCCGAAGCAGGGTTTGCTGAGATGATGGTGTCATCTTCAATCAGCAGCAGGCCATCGGGCAATAGTTGGGTCAGCTTGGCAAATTTGTTTTCGGCTTCTTCCAGAGAGCGGACAAGTATTTGCTTTTCGGAGGTGTCGACGGCGTGAAACACCACGAAACGTACCTCGTTACCTTCATACACTGGTGACAAACTAAAGTGAAGGCTGGTCTCTAAATCGGTTTCATCTAAGGTAATTTCAGCTTCGACATGCACGCCTTTGAATGCGCGTTGGTAGTAAGGTGCCAGCTTCTTATAAAACTGCTCACCTAGCACCTGGCAATCGTTTAACCCGATGATTTCTTCATGATTTAAGCCTGCAATATCGCAATAGCGGTCACTCACCATTCGACAATTGTGTTTTTTATCAAGAATGGCAAAAAAGAAAGGGCTATTTGAGGTTAGCGTGG
>NZ_JAWPOR010000096.1:0-1319 GCF_033344395.1 Vibrio sp. 1874 | reverse complement strand
GTAGAGCGAAACAGAAACTTAAGGAATGGCTATGCTTGCTTATCAGGTCAGCAAAAGTATTGAAATCAACAAATCTCAAAGTGAGATCATCGATTATCTAAAGGATTTTAAAAACTGGCCTGAGTGGTCTCCTTGGATCATTTTGGAGCCAAGCTGCGAGCTGACTTACAGTGACAATCAAGGCCACGTTGGTGCTGGTTACCAATGGAATGGGCAACGAATTGGAACGGGGGCGGTTGTTCTGGAAAGCACACAAGAACATCGTTTAGACATGGAGCTACATTTTTTTCGCCCCATCAAAAGCCACGGCAAGGTAACGCTCATCGTGACGCCGTCACAAGATGGTTGTACCGTAGAGTGGCAAATGCAGTCTCGTGTTCCTTGGTATCTGTTTTTTCTGAAAACGATGTTCAAATCCATGGTTGAAATGGATTACGATCGGGGATTCAAGATGCTAAAAAGCCAGTTAGAAACTGGGCAAATATTGTCGCAGTTGAGCGAAATCGGCACTCGTCATCAAGATTTGATTCATTACGTTGGTTTGCAAGGTTCAGGCACAATTCCTGAGCTTGGTCCAATCATGAAAAAGCAAACTCAAAGTCTGTACGAACTGATGCAGAAAGAAAGTCTGCCCGTCAGCGGCGAACTGTTCTGCTATTACCTTTCAATGGACATGAAGCTCGGTCATTTTGAATTTGTAACCTGCTTGCCCGTGAGTGAAATGGTAGAGGTACCAAATGGTTTTGTGTTTGGCACGATTCCAGCGTGTGAAACTTTTGTGATTGAGCACAAAGGTGACTACCAGTTTTTGGGCAATGCGTGGTCGTTAGGGATGAATTTGACACGCCAAAACGGCATAAAAGTGAAGAGCAAGCCTTTGGGGATTGAGCGCTACTTGAATAACCCGAATGAGACACCTAAAGCCGGCCTACGTACAGAAGTGATCCTATTTAAGAAATGATTTGGGTTGCAAAACCATGATGTAATACGCGGTTTCATCCTAACTGAATGATAGTATTGATGAATACTTGTAAGCAAAACAGTAATTAAAGTGACGGCTTATACTCGCAGTCACTTTTTCATGGATGAAATATGACAATCAGATACTCTTTACTTGCGGCCAGTTTACTGGCTGGGCTTGTTCACGCCAATGAAGCACCGAAAAATATTATTTATATGATCGGTGATGGAATGGGCCCTGCCTACACAACCGCCTACCGTTATTATCAAGATAATCCAGAAACTAAACAGATTGAGCCTACAGTCTTTGACTCGATACTGGTTGGCATGGCTCACACCTATCCCGATGATGATACTTA
>NZ_JAWPOR010000095.1:0-1335 GCF_033344395.1 Vibrio sp. 1874 | reverse complement strand
GAAATTCACCAAGACTTTATCGGTGTGTCGAATCGACGTACGTTAGACTTTGCTCGTTACTTGCACAAAATTGGTCAAAAAACATGGATTCGCTACGTAGTTGTGCCGGGTTACACCGATGATCCAGAAGCGGCGCACATGCTGGGTGAATTCATTAAAGATATGGACAACATCGAGAAAGTTGAACTGCTCCCATACCACAAACTCGGTGCACATAAATGGGAAGCTCTTGGTTTAGAGTACCCTCTTGAAGGCGTGAATCCTCCTTCAAAAGAGATAATGGATGAAATTCAATCCATCTTGTCTCAGTACCACTCTAACGTGAAATACTAAGCAAATAAGAACCTTAACGTTCTAGAAATGCCAGCATTTAGCTGGCATTTTTGTATGTAACACTGGCAAATTCCTTATATAAATCACCAAGGCGTGTAAAATAGCGCCCCAATAAAAGGATTAACGTAAAAGTAACAAACGCATTTTAGGAAAAGAGTTCATGGACTGGTTTAACGTAGGCTCACTCATCATCGTTACTTGGGTTGTCGTTGCTTTTTGCATACCCGATTGGAGAAAAGTAGTTTGGCCTAAACTTGAACAAGAGAAAGCATTTCAACATATCGTGCTTGCCTCTTTCTTCCTCATTACGGTTCTTTGGTCTGCTCAAGCAGGAGTAAAAGAAGGGTTACAAATACACTTTCTCGCTTTAACGACACTAACCATGATGTACGGTTGGCGAATGGCTTTTTTGCTCAGCAGTCCTGCGATGATCGCCTACCACTGGATACACGATATTTCGTTTATCTTGCTCCCGAGCTCTCTTGTGCTATCGGCGCTCGTTCCAATATTAATCAGCTACTTAGTCTTTTTGCTTAGTTACCATTATTTACCCCGCAACATCTTTGTGTTTATTTTTGTCGCTGGCTTTTTTAATGGCGCACTCACAGGCAGTTTACACTTAGTATTTAACTCGTTTTATCACTTGTTGGTTGGCCACTACGATTGGGAAACCATTCAACACAACTACTTTATTTTTGTCCCATTGCTTGCGTTCCCCGAAGGGTTACTTAACGGGATGTCACTGGCAGTATTAACCGTCTTCAAGCCAGAGTGGTTAAGAGTGTTTTCGGACCGAGATTACATATACAACCACTATCACAAAAAGTAGATATTCTTCTTATATCGTGTATCACGCCGTGGCTGAATTCGACAATTCTTGCCATTTTTTCATATTAAATATGTGTTGAGATCATGTTTCACCCTTGTCTGAAGCGTTAACCTAAGCACATTAAAAATGTATTAGATTATTTAGTGAGGCCATCATGGAAATCACAACCGCTC
>NZ_JAWPOR010000094.1:0-1359 GCF_033344395.1 Vibrio sp. 1874 | reverse complement strand
GGCCAATTCGTAAGAAAAGGCGATTTGATTGGGATTTCTGGCAACAGTGGGCTCTCTTCTGGCCCACATCTGCACTACGAAGTGCGCTTTGTCGGACGAGCATTGAACCCAAAACCGTTTGTTGATTGGAGCCTTAATAATTTTGAAGATATCTTTACTAAGGAGCGAAAAATACGATGGGAATCTTTGATAAAAACCGTGGAACAACGAGTAGCTCAGCAGCTTCAACTCTCATCGCCAAAGGCTGTACTGTTAGCGGAGAACTCAAAGTAGAAAACGACGTCCAGATTGACGACATCGTCGATGGTCAACTGAATGTCGAAGGCACGTTAGTCGTTGCAGAAAGCGGTAGAGTCACTGGCGATGTGTATGCCAAGCAGCTGATCATCAATGGTATTCTGGACGGAAACTGTCACGCAGAGCACATTCAAGTACTCACTAAAGGCCGTGTCAGTGGCAAAATCTGGAGCAACAATCTGAGCATTGAACCGGGCGGTAAGTTCTTCGGTGAAGCAGCAGAATTGCCAGAAAAAGAAGTGGTTAGCCTGAAAGGCAAAGCGCAAGAAAGCGCAACGGCGAAAGACAACAGCGCCAACACTGAAAAGCGACTCGCGCGCAAAAGCGCATAAAAAAGACGGCGATTAAGCCGTCTTTTTCGTTTTACTGTTTGCATCCAATGTCTGGTTTTACATCGGGTTGAGAATCAGCGCAGAACGCTTGGCATTCGGACCAAACGCCGATGCCGCACGTGCTTTCACTTCTTCTAGTGTTACGCTCTTAGCGGCTTTCTCCACATCCAACACAACATCCAATCCGTAGTCGTGCGCGAGGTAGCGGCTGTAAACCCAAGCGCGAGAACCAGGGTTGTCACCCAATCCTTGCATCGCGACAGCAAGCTGCTTGGCCGCAGTGTCGACTTCTTTCTGGGTAATGTTGGTCGCGAGATCGTCGAAAACCTTATCCAACAGTTTATCCATCAAACCCACATCTTTTGGATCCACCTGCGATTCAAACAACCAGTCCGAAACCGGCTCACCATCTTGCGTCATCGTATAAATGCTAGGGCTGTAATCTAAGCTTGATTCTTCACGGAACGTCTCCAGCACTCGTGCGGCACTGATGCGCTCCAGAATGTCTTCTATCACCGTGTCTTTTGCCGTACGATTGTACTTGTCGGTGTTGGTAAAACGCAGCAGGTAAAACGATGAAGGCTCGTGACCATCAGTGACGACCGAGCGCGCTGGCAGCTCATCATTAAATGACACACGATAATCTACAGCTTTACCCGGCTTCATCTTAATTGATGCCACGTATTTGCGTAGAAGCGGCGTAATTTGCTCAGGCTCAACGTCTGCAACA
>NZ_JAWPOR010000093.1:0-1379 GCF_033344395.1 Vibrio sp. 1874 | reverse complement strand
TACTGCGGTTTACTTCGGCTTCAGTTACATCGGTGAATTGAACTTTGGTTACTACGGTGCTGGCGTCACCTTGTTTGCTGGCCTGTTCATCCTGATTTTAGCTCCTGAGTTTTACCAACCACTTCGAGATCTCGGCACTTTCTATCACGCGAAGCAACAAGCGGTGGGCGCTGCCGAAAGTATTGTCGAGTTTCTTGAACTAGAGGTCGATCAAGTGAAAGATGGAACTCAATCTCTTGAACAGAACACGCCAATTCAAATCGAAGCTCAAAATTTGGTTGTTTTCAGCCCTGAAGGGAAACAATTGGCTGGCCCTCTGTCATTTTCATTGGAAGCCAATCAAAGCACTGCGCTTGTTGGCCCAAGTGGCGCAGGTAAAACCAGTTTGGTTAATACCATTCTTGGCTTTATGCCATACAAGGGCAGTTTAAAAATTAACGGCTGCGAGTTGTCTCAACTTGATCTATCGACTTGGCGCGAAGCTGTCAGCTGGATTGGTCAAAACCCAATGTTATTGCACGGCAGCATTCGTGATAACGTCACGCTTGGTAAACACGATATTCCAGACGCACAAGTGAATACAGTGCTCAACGATTCTTACGCGGCTGAGTTTGTTGAAATGCATGGCCTGAATTACGCAATCTCTGACCGTTCAGGCGGTTTATCTGTAGGACAAGCTCAACGTCTTGCACTTGCGCGAGCAATGCTACAAAACGGCCGTTTCTGGTTGCTTGACGAACCAACAGCAAGCTTAGATGCGCGCAGTGAAAAACTGGTGATGGAGGGAATTAATAAGTATACCCAATCCACCACTAACTTGATGATCACTCACCAACTTGCGCCTTTGCAAAACGTTTCACAAATTCTCGTGATGCAAGATGGTCAAATCGTACAACGTGGCGACTACGCTACCCTAGCCTCACAAGAAGGTTTGTTTAAAGACATGTTAGCTGCCAACCTAGCGCAGCGTGAATCAGACAAGGGGAACCTAGATGCGTGATTTACTCCCTTATCTAAAACTGTATAAAAAACATTGGTTCGGTTTGTCGCTGGGTATGCTATTGGCGTTCCTAACACTTGCTGCATCTATCGGCTTGCTCACTCTGTCTGGTTGGTTTATCTCCGCAGCAGCAGTGGCTGGTTTAACCGTTGCGCGTGAAACCTTCAACTACATGCTGCCAGGTGCTGGCGTGCGCGGTGCCGCAATGGCACGAACAGCTGGCCGTTGGGGTGAGCGCGTTGTAAGCCACAATGCGACATTTAAGTTGCTAACAGACTTGCGCATCTTCTTCTTCAAGAAACTTGCTCCGCTGATCCCAGGCCGAGTGTCAACAATGCGCGATGCTGATCTGCTGAACCGTCTAGTAGCCGATGTGGAC
>NZ_JAWPOR010000092.1:0-1382 GCF_033344395.1 Vibrio sp. 1874 | reverse complement strand
GCATCGTCCCGCTACAAAAAATGACGGAGATTTTGCAACGTTTGGTGTCTGAGGACATTTCGATTCGTAACCTTCGCGTCATTTTAGAGGCCATGGTCGAGTGGGGACAAAAGGAAAAAGATGTTGTTCAGTTGACGGAATACATTCGTTCAAGCTTAAAGCGTTACATCTGTTACAAGTATGCGAGCGGTCAGAACATGTTGCCGGCGTACCTTCTGGACCAGAGCCTTGAAGACACGATTCGCAGCGGTATTCGACAAACCTCGGCGGGCAGCTACTTAGCGCTTGACCCTTCGGTTACGCAGCAATTTGTTAGCGATGTAAAACAGACCGTAGGCGATTTAAGCCGTATGCCGAACAAGCCTGTTCTGGTGGTTTCAATGGATGTACGTCGTTATGTTCGAAAGCTGATTGAATCCGAATATTACGATTTGCCCGTTCTGTCTTTTCAAGAACTCACTCAGCAGATCAACATTCAGCCACTTGGACGGGTAGGGATGTAATGAACGCAGCACTTGTACAATCGTTTGAACAAACGGGGATCGAAGTGACGCCGTACTTTTGGCAAAAAAGTGCGATTCAACTTGGTTATCGCATTGAAGTTGATGGCATGGAGCTGGTATTTCGTGTCGAACAAGGGGAGATCATTATTGTACTCCTCAAACGTGTGAGTCCGAATTTGGGGTTGAGTAACCCCTTTTCTTGCCTATTTCTTTTGGCTGAGCACGCCATCCCTCTTTTTCCTTCTGATTGGGTTATCCGCGGTAACGTTGATGTGTTGCGTGGTAGCAACATGAGTAGCCAACGCTTGGCTCAATTCTACTTACGCGCCTGTGGCGCTAGCCACGATCAACAAGCCGACTGGTATTTTTTGCGGCTTGCAGACTATCGCCCACTGAAAAAGAGAAAAATGTAAAAACTCTCGACTGTTACTGACAGCGCCAATGAGAAGACACGCTTTAAGATAGGAATCAATATGAAGCAACCCTTTACCCAAGCTATTGAAAATGCAGAGTTAGCCATTCGAAATGCGGATGAAAGAAATGACATTTTTAGTGAGCTATTAGAAGGACTCGGTGTTGGCCCCGTAGCAGGAGAAGTTCTGCTTGGCGGTTTAAACGCCTCGCCGAAGTTAATGCAACACGCAGAGCAAGAACTCATCGAAGAAGTTCAGCGCCGCAGGCAGCAACAGCATCAGTTGCAAGGCGTGCAGGGTAAAAGACGAAAGCGACCAACCATGATGCGCGGTATGGTGATCTAGAGGTTTGGATATGACGAATATGACAACAACGGGCTCAGCAACTGGTGCGGCAACCGCCGCCGCAAGCAGTACGCCACTGCCAACGTTTGGGCAAAGCCTAACAGAGCAATTGACCCCAATT
>NZ_JAWPOR010000091.1:0-1391 GCF_033344395.1 Vibrio sp. 1874 | reverse complement strand
TACGACAACCGTTTGACCTTCGCACATCAAGCACAAGTGGCCGAAAACCTCGGTTATGTTGGTGAAGGCAATCGCGGCGTCGAGATGATGATGAAAGAGTTTTATCGCACACTTCGTCGCGTCGCAGAATTAAACAAAATGCTGCTCAAACTGTTTGATCAAGCCATCATCAATGGTGGTGCAACTGAAAACGCAGAAATTTTGGATGCAGATTTTCAACGTCGTGGGTCGTTAATTGAAGCCAGAAAACCTGCGCTATTCCAAGCCAGACCTGAAACTATTCTTGATATGTTTTTGCATATCGCAAACGACTCAACCATTGAAGGAGTAAGCCCTCCAACCCTGCGACAACTGCGTACTGCACGTCGCCGCTTAAACAAGTTTTTACACACGATTCCAGCGGCTCGTGAAAAATTCTTAGCGTTATGTCGACACCCAAATGCACTTCATAAAGCATTCAGTTTGATGCACAGACTTGGGGTAATGGCCGCATATTTACCGCAATGGAGCCAGATTGTTGGTCAGATGCAGTTCGACCTGTTCCACGCCTACACGGTTGACGAGCACAGCATTCGCCTACTCAAACACATCAATACCTTTAACAATCCAGACAACCATGCGAAGCATCCGATTTGTTGCGACATATACCCGCGCATGCAAAAGAAAGAACTGCTGATCATTGCAGCAATCTTCCATGATATTGGTAAAGGTCGCGGTGGTGATCACTCAGTGATTGGTGAAGGTGAAGCGTACGATTTCTGTATTGAACACGGGCTGTCGAAGCCAGAAGCTAAGTTAGTGGGCTGGCTGGTGAGGCATCACCTTCTCATGTCAGTCACCGCACAACGACGCGATATTTACGATCCTGACGTCATTACAGAGTTTGCGAAACAAGTTCGTGACGAAGAATCTCTTGAGTATTTAGTGTGTCTCACGGTTGCGGATATTTGCGCAACCAATCCAGAGTTGTGGAATGCTTGGAAACGCACGCTGCTTGCCGAGCTCTTCTACTCAACGCAACGCGCACTGCGTCGCGGATTAGAAAATCCGGTTGATGTGCGTGAGCGTATTCGCCATAACCAACAAATGGCTTCCGCATTGCTGCGCAAAGAAGGGTTTTCTGCGCGCCAAATCGAAGTGTTGTGGCAACGATTCAAAGCCGACTATTTCTTGCGCCATACTCACACTCAAATCGCTTGGCATTGTGCGCATTTGCTGCGTATGGATGATCCAAACAAGCCGCTGGTACTTATCAGCAAAAAGGCTACGCGCGGTGGAACAGAAGTGTTCGTTTACACCAAAGATCAACCAGCGTTGTTTGCTACCGTGGTGGCGGAGCTCGACCGTCGTAACTTTAACGTTCATGACGCACAAATCATGACCAGCAAAGA
>NZ_JAWPOR010000090.1:0-1394 GCF_033344395.1 Vibrio sp. 1874 | reverse complement strand
GATCTGAGATACGGCATCTCGACCGTACATTTCGGCAACGTGATCAATCACTTGGTCACGCTTATCCATACAAAAGTCGACGTCGAAATCGGGCATGGATACACGTTCTGGGTTCAAGAAACGTTCGAAGAGCAAGTCATATTCAAGCGGATCAAGATCGGTGATTTTCAGCGCGTAGGCCACCAAAGAACCGGCCCCCGAACCACGACCAGGACCGACTGGAATCGCGTTGTCTTTCGACCACTGGATGAACTCCATTACGATCAAGAAGTAGCCAGGGAACCCCATTTGGTTGATTACGTCGAGTTCGATTTGTAAACGCTCGTCGTATTCTGGACGGCGCTTTTTGCGCTCTTCTTCATTAGGGAATAGGAACTCTAGACGCTCTTCCAAACCTTCTCGCGACTTCATGACCAAGAATTCAGTTTCTTCCATCCCTTCTGTTGGGAAGGCTGGCAAGAAGTATTCACCCAAACGAACGGTCACGTTACAACGCTTAGCGATCTCGACACTGTTTTCTAACGCTTCAGGAATATCAGCAAACAGCTCACACATTTCCTCTTCAGTGCGAAGGTACTGCTGCGGGCTGTAATTTTTTGGTCGGCGTGGGTCTTCTAGTGTGTAACCATCATGAATCGCAACACGAATCTCGTGCGCATCGAAAAGGTCTGCACTTAGGAAAACCACTTCGTTTGTCGCGACCACGGGCAAGTCATGTTGCTCAGCGAGATCGATGGCAAAGTGCAAGTACGTCTCTTCATCCGGACGGCCTGTACGAATCAATTCTAGATAGAAACGGTCCGGGAAATGCTGTTTGTAAAACTCTACACAGCTTTCAACCAGTTTACGGTTACCTTTAAGCAGCGCTTTGCCGATATCGCCATTTTTAGCGCCAGAGAGAACGATTAAGCCTTCTGACATCTCGGCCAGCCACGCCCTATCAATCACAGGTTGGTGCTGAACGTGGCCACGTAAGTACGCTTTGGAAATCAGTAACGTGAGGTTCTTGTAACCTGCATTGTCGGCAGCAAGTACTGTCAGCTGGGTCAGTTCTTCACCAAATTCATCAGATTGCATTTTGAAATCTGCACCGATGATCGGTTTAACGCCGGAGCCATGCGCTGTGCCATAAAACTTCACCAAACCACATAAGTTGGTGAAGTCAGTCAAAGCCATGGCAGGCATACCAAGCTCGGCGACTTTCTTGACTATCGGTGGAACTTTATTGATACCATCCACCATCGAGAAATCACTGTGAATACGAAGGTGGACGAACTTGGGATCTGACATTAACAGGTACCGTGTAACTCTATTTTGTTGGGGATTCTAACCTAAAGGGGGCTGGGTTTATAACACCAATCCGCCCAATTTATTAATCTAAGCCTAAAGCTTTC
>NZ_JAWPOR010000008.1:0-184341 GCF_033344395.1 Vibrio sp. 1874 | reverse complement strand
ACTCAGAAGTGAAACGAAATAGCGCCGATGGTAGTGTGGGGCTTCCCCATGTGAGAGTAGGACATCGCCAGGCTTTAGTTTTATTTTCACTTTTTCGAAAAGTGAAGACAAAAGCGGACGCTTGCTTATTAAAGCGAGTGATACCACTGCGGAGTGGTAGTTCAGTTGGTTAGAATACCGGCCTGTCACGCCGGGGGTCGCGGGTTCGAGTCCCGTCCACTCCGCCACTTATTTGAGCGTCGTCTCAATAAACACGAATTACAGGGGTGTAGCTCCAATTGGCAGAGCAGCGGATTCCAAATCCGCGTGTTGGGAGTTCGAATCTCTCCACCCCTGCCATACTCTAAAGCCTCAGCAGTAATGCTGGGGCTTTTTTGCATCTGAAGAAAAGAGAATCTGACTAGTTGGAGAGTTGTCGATTCCTCTCATACCAAAGTATCGGGGGATTGAAAGTTCATATCTCCGAGATATTGGTCCACTTCACCTATCCCCCATGTTCATAAGCTCTGGCTTAGGTCAGGGGCTCTTTTATTCCTAACGTATAGTTTCGACGTTAGGTGTATGTTTATCCAACGAATATGGCATACCTTTGCTTCAGATAGTTTTATTTTCTAGTAATGTAATTACTAAATGTTGATGTATCGCTTTGCTCTTTCTGTTTTACCTTCGAATTTCATAACACTTTTTCTTCGTTATCGAGCACATCTGATTCACAATCTATTGAAAGGTCAGTGGTTACATTGGCTTGGATGATTACTGACTTGGTTCCTGTTATCATCATGCATTAATGCTAATAATTAGGAAGTAAGTTTATGCCACATTTTCGATTCCGTGCTGTAGAGCCACAAGCTGTTCAGGCATTATCAAAACCCCTTACGGATGAACTTCAGCCTCTAATGGACTGTCCGCGTGAGGATTTTACTTTTGAGTATATCTACACTACGTTTTTCAATGAGGGTGAGGTGAGTGCTGCATATCCTTTTGTCGAAGTGCTTTGGTTCGACCGTGGCCAGGAAGTGCAAGATGAAGTTGCCAAGCTTATTACGCAACAAGTGCGCGGTATCGCTGGTGCCGATATTGATGTTGCAGTTATCTTTTCCGCCTTATCTCCTAAAGCTTATTACGATAATGGCGAACACTACTAAAGGTTAAAGGCTATGAGGCTGAGTTTCATTGTAACTTTGGGTTTATGTTTCTCAGCTTCAGTATGTTCTACTCCTTGGGAGTCTGCGGTTAATCCTACCCGAAACTCTTCCTCCTCTATTGGTAGTTATGCTAACGGTTGTTTAGATGGTGCATTACCCTTGCCTCTCGATGGCGTTGGTTATCAAGTCTTACGTAGTAAAACGAAGCGCTACTATGGGCACCCTAAAACGATAGAGTTTATTGAAAATCTGGCGCTTAAAGCTCATCAAAATCTCAACACCACTCTGCTAATTGGTGATTTGTCTTTACCTAGAGGTGGAAGGTTCTCCTCTGGTCATTCTAGTCATCAAACCGGGTTAGATATCGATATCTGGTTAAGACTTGCTGACCAACCGCTTTCTTATAACGAATTACAACTTCCTAAACCCATGAGTGTGGTGGATTTAAAAGGTTATTCCATACTTAATCATCGCTGGGAAGAGCGGCACTTTAAGCTAATTCGGTACGCTTCAAAAAGTAAGGATGTTGCACGAATTTTTGTACATCCTGTTATTAAGGAGCAACTTTGCTTGCAAGAAAACGGCAAAGATCGTTCTTGGTTACGTAAAGTACGTCCATGGTGGGGGCATCATTACCACTTTCACGTCAGGTTATCTTGTCCTGATTCGAGCGACTATTGTGTTGATCAAGCACCACCTCCAGTAGGTGATGGTTGCGGTGCTGAGCTTGCAAGTTGGGCCCCGAAAGCAAAACCTACTGATCCCCCTCAACGGGTAAAAACAACCTCTAAGCCCAAACGAAAAAAAGTCGTTCCACCTCAATGCTTGCCGCTTATCAATCCAAATTAGTGTTACTCTTCAGGTTTATCTGTACTTGGTGATCTCTTTTATGAAACTGGAGAAACATCATACTTTTGTCTACATTGAATAGTACCAATACAAAAACTAACCCAATCAGTTTTGGGGACATATTATAGAAATCTAAATTAAACAAAGAGTTGTAGTATGGGTAAGTTGTAACTTCTCTGTTTAGAAAAAGATCTTTCGTCACGATACTCTGGTTTCTTAGCAATATGTCTGTCAGTTGGCTAAAAAGCGATAACAACGCAGACAAGTGTGTAAGGCAGGGATATCCCCTTTTCCTGTTAGAAGAGTAAATCAAGGACAAAACCATGACTATGATTTGTGCAAAAGAATTTGCAGAGTGGTTAAGACACAGATTTAGCAGTGATACTAAAGGAGTCTCTTTGACTCGAGAGGATGTGAATCACCTGACTGGGCGTCAACGCCTTGATCCGGGTTTTGTTAATGATGTGCATTATGAGCTGATGCAATATGGGATGGCTTTCGTTACTGATACGAGCCGAGAAAACTTTTATTTAATACCTGTTTCTCAAGCGGAAAATTGGCGTGAGAGACTAGAGTATCATTTTGAAAAAGAGCTATTCTGCAATATTATCCCTATTGAAAAATCAGGTTGAGAAAAGGTTCAACTTTGATGCCAAAGTTGAACCTAATTGCTCTTATGCTAACCCTTGAATAATCACGAATTTTTCAAGCAACTGCTCTTCAGTTTCGACATGGTTCGGATCAGTGATTATGCATTTTGTAATTGGACACACTGACTGACAGGTCGGCTTTTCGTAATGCCCCTTACACTCTGTACATAGCGCTGGATCAATTTCGAAAATGCTCTCTCCCATACTGATTGCCCCATTGGGGCATTCGGGATCACACATGTCGCAGTTAATGCATTTATCAGTAATGAGCAAGGCCATGGTTACTTACCAGTCGGATTACGGGTGTCCTGCCCTGAGTTTAGGTTACGCATTAATAGGCCATATTCTAAATCTAGCTCTGCTGGTACTGGAATGAATACAAAGTGACCGTTTCCTTTCGCGTCTTCAATAGACTCTGACTTGCGGTTTTCCATTGCCTCTAGCGTGAAAACAATATTGCCTTTTGGCGTCATTAGTTCAAGGCTATCACCGACAAGAAACTTATTTTTTACTTCTACTTCAGCCATGTCACCACGACGTTTGCCTGTGAATTCACCAACAAACTGTTGAGCATCAGAGACTGAGTAACCGTAATCGTAGTTTTGGTAAGTATCGTGTGTATGACGGCGTAGGAAGCCTTCAGTGTAGCCACGGTGAGCTAGGCTTTCTAGTGTACCCATTAGGCTTTCATCGAATGGTCGACCTGCTACAGCATCATCAATCGCTTTACGGTAAACCTGTGCAGTACGAGCACAGTAATAGAATGATTTAGTACGACCTTCAATTTTCAATGAGTGAACACCCATCTTAGTTAAGCGTTCAACGTGCTGAACCGCTCGTAGGTCTTTAGAGTTCATGATGTAAGTACCATGCTCATCTTCGTAAGCCGCCATTTTTTCTTCTGGACGGTGCGCTTCAGAAAGCAGAACGACTTCATCTGTTGGTTTGCCGCGACCAATTGTGGTTTCAGGGCGCTCGTCTTGTACTTCGACAGGCTGTGCTTCAGTCGGGTCGAATTTCTCTACGATATCACCAGCGTCGTTTTCTTTACCCTCTTCAACTTTGTATTCCCAGCGGCATGCGTTAGTGCAAGTGCCTTGGTTAGGGTCACGTTTGTTGATATAGCCAGAAAGTAGGCAACGACCTGAGTAAGCCATGCATAATGCACCGTGAACGAATACTTCAAGCTCAGTTTCAGGGCAATGCTCACGAATTTCTTCGATTTCTTCTAGAGATAGCTCGCGAGAAACGATCACACGTTCCACGCCATTCGCTGCCCAGAACTTAACGGTCGCCCAGTTTACAGCGTTCGCTTGTACAGAAAGGTGAATTGGCATTTCTGGGAAAGCTTCACGAACCATCATAATTAGGCCTGGATCTGACATGATCAATGCGTCAGGACCCATCTCTACGATTGGCTTAAGATCACGGATGAACGTTTTTAGCTTCGAGTTGTGTGGTTGAATGTTACATACCACATAAAGCTTTTTGCCTAGGGCGTGGGCTTCATCGATACCGATTTTTAGGTTCTCGTGGTTAAACTCGTTGTTACGTACGCGAAGGCTGTAGCGAGGTTGGCCAGCGTAAACTGCATCTGCCCCGTAGGCGAATGCGTAACGCATGTTTTTCAGGCTGCCCGCTGGAGATAGTAGCTCAGGCACGAATGCTTTCTCAGTTGTCATTGCTCAATTCTCTTTTATCTGATCACAAGTCAGGCCAATTCCACCTAATGGAAATGGGGCGCAAATTTTACGTCAAAATGTGAACTGTGACTAGGGTAATTGTGCTTCAGATAGAAAAACGCCCTCAAAAAAAGTGAGGGCGTTATGGTTAACCTTTATACAATATTATGCGTTAGGATTCGGTAAGCCGCCTAGCGCATCGTATAGGTTGGGAAGGAAAGCACTGAACTCTCCACACATTAGAGAGAAGTCTGCATCAAATCGAGCTGCTTGATCTTCACGTGGAATATCATCGTTTTGATCTTTCAATTCATCAGAGAATTTTAGACGTTTGATGCCTGCATCTTCCGTCATAATGAACTCAATACGATCTTGCCAATTAAGCGCAAGTTTCGTCACGACTTTATCCGCAGCGATGTGGTTGCGGATTTCATCAGTGGTGAGCTCTTGCTTCTTACAGCGAATCACACCACCTTCTTCAAGTACGGATTTTAGCTCAGCTTCGTCCATCATGCTGATACCTTGAGGTGTGTCACCGCTTTTCACCCACTCGGTTAGCGTAGTTTCAATCGCCACTTCTGGAATAGCAGGAATAACAGGTAAACTACCCATGGTTTTACGAAGCAATGCTAATACATCTTCTGCTTTTTTGTAGCTGCTTGCATCAACAAGGATATAACCTTCTTTTGGCATGATAAGCACGTGAGTGTGGCTGCTGCGGCTGAATGCGCGCGGCAGTAAATCCATTACGATGTCATCTTTCAGGTTGTCTTTCTCTTTCTTCTTCAGAGGACGACCTTCTTGCGCTTCCATTGCTTCTACTTTTGCATTCAATGATTCTTTGATCACAGAGGCAGGTAGCATTTTCTCTTCTTTCTTGGCGCAAATCAGAATGCGGTTTTCTGACACGTGAGTCATCATATCGCCATGTCTACCCATTGCACTGACCCAGCCAAATTTCTGTTTGTCTTGACTGCCACACGGGGTGAATCGGAATTCAGACAGCTGAGTTTCTAGTTGTTCGGCGTTAAAAGTAACCTCGCGGTTAACGCGGTATACCAGACAGTTTTTAAACCACATAAATCTTCTCTAGGCTTGATGACAAGGGACTAATCATAGGGAATTTTTGTGCTGATGTCTTAATAGAAATGAAAAATATCCGAATGAACCTCAAAAGAAAGTTATATGAAAATTTGTTTTCAAAGGTCACAAAAGTGTCATAATTGGTAGTGATAATGCTTATGCATAGAGAGGCGCTTTGTCTCTTAAATTCATTAGCTCAACGAACATAAGGTTACTCAATTATGTCTAGAAGGATTCTGGTTGTTGAAGACGAAGCTCCTATTCGCGAAATGCTGTGCTTCGTACTTGAGCAGAAAGGTTACCAAGCGGTAGAAGCGGAAGATTACGATACTGCAGTAACCAAACTGGCTGAACCCTTCCCTGATTTAGTTTTACTGGATTGGATGTTACCAGGCGGTAGTGGCATTAACTTCATCAAACATATGAAGCGAGAGGAATTAACGCGCAACATTCCAGTTGTGATGCTTACCGCTCGTGGTGAAGAAGAAGATAAAGTGCGCGGTTTAGAAGTCGGTGCGGATGACTACATTACTAAGCCATTCTCTCCTAAAGAGTTGGTTGCACGCTTAAAAGCGGTGATTCGTCGCGTTACTCCGACTGCACTAGAAGATGTAATTGATGTACAGGGATTGAAGCTTGACCCTGTATCGCACCGTGTTACGGCTAATGATGCGCCATTAGACATGGGCCCAACAGAATTTAAGATGCTTCATTTTTTCATGACGCATCAAGAACGCGTATACAGCCGTGAGCAGCTATTAAACAATGTTTGGGGCACCAACGTGTATGTCGAAGACCGTACAGTCGATGTCCATATTCGCCGTCTGCGTAAAGCGTTGGAAGCTGCAGGGCATGATAAGCTGATCCAAACTGTTCGTGGTGCTGGATACCGCTTCTCGACGAAGGCATAAATTAACACGCAGCTTATCGGTACCATTTCTGGAGTTATGAGTGGTTGAAAGATTAACGTGGAAAAAGCTGGCCTGGGAGCTGGCTTTTTTTTACACCCCATGGGTGATAGTAGGTTGGATATTCGGTTATATGCCGTGGTTGCTTTTGGCTGCTACGGCATTGCAGCTTGTGTGGCATTTGCATAACCAAGTACGTTTATCTTCTTGGTTATGGGATGAAAAACGCCTCACGCCACCGTCTGGTAGCGGTAACTGGGAATCTTTGTTCAATGGGTTGTATCGCTTACAACAGCGCCAACGCCGCAAACGAAAAGAGCTTACTAATCTTATTCGTCGATTCAGAAATGGTGCAGAATCACTACCCGATGCGGTAGTGGTATTCCGTGCTGAAGGCAATATTGTTTGGTGCAACAAGCTGGCTCAGCACTTACTGGGCTTCCATTGGCCAGAAGATTCAGGTCAACCTATCTCCAATCTCATTCGTACACCTGATTTTATCAAGTACCTCAACAAGAAAGACTTCTCAGAGCCATTAGAAATGCGTTCACCACTCAACGTCGAACGCATGCTAGAACTACGTATCGTACCGTATACCGAGGGTGAGCACTTGATGGTAGTGCGTGATGTGAGCCAATTAAAACAACTTGAGGGAATGCGTCGCAACTTTTTTGCCAACGTATCTCATGAACTGCGTACACCAATGACGGTGCTACAAGGTTATTTGGAGATGACTGAAGACCCTGATATGGTCGTGGGTCCAATGTGGAGCAAAGCTCATGGTGTCATGACGGAGCAGCTTAACCGCATGAACAGTTTGGTGAACCAACTACTGACACTATCTAAAATTGAAGCGGCACCTATGCATGAGCTTGAGGAAGTCGTGAATGTGCCCGCGATGCTTGAAGTGTTAGAAAAAGAGGCGGTTAGCCTTAGTGGGGACAACCAACATAAATTGAAATTTGATGTTGATGCAAGCCTACGCGTGTTGGGCGATGATGACCAGTTACGTAGTGCTATCTCTAACCTCGTTTATAACGCCGTCAAATACACACCACCTGGTGCGAACATTAATGTTCGTTGGTTCCAGACCTCTCAAGGCGCATGCTTAGAGGTGGAAGATAGCGGTGATGGTATTGAACCTCAGCACCTACACCGACTTACCGAGCGTTTTTATCGAGTAGATAAAGCAAGATCACGTGATACTGGAGGAAGTGGTTTAGGGCTAGCCATTGTAAAACACGCGCTGAGTCACCATGACTCTCATTTAGAAATTCACAGTGAAGTAGGCGTGGGCAGTAAGTTTTCTTTCGTATTGCCTGAGCGTTTGGTGGTGAAATAATGGCGTTACGATTGGCAAAAACATTCAGTTTATTCGCGCTTGTTTGTTCCTGTATGGCTGGCGCTCAAGATAAACCATTGCCGAGTTATCATAAAACGACGGGGATTGTCGGGAACTTGCTCTCTGTTGGCTCCGATACACTTGCGGGTATGACAACGCTTTGGGTTGAAGAGTTTAAATCCATTTACCCGAATATTAATGCGCAAGTCCAAGCATCTGGCTCTTCTACTGCCCCTCCAGCATTGACCGAACAAACAGCCCAGTTTGGTCCCATGAGTCGCCCTATGCGTTTAAGAGAGGTTGAAGCGTTTGAACGTGAACATGGCTACAAGCCAACGGCGCTCAGGGTAGCCATCGATGCAATCGGTATTTTTGTTCATCAAGATAATCCAATTCAAGGGCTTAACTTTAGTCAGTTAGATGCTTTGTTTTCTGCCACGCTACGCTGTGGTGAAAGTCAATTTGTCACAAACTGGCAGCAACTCGGTCTTGAATCACAGTGGGCAAAGCGAAACGTCCAGTTGTTTGGTCGTAACTCCGTTTCTGGAACTTATGGTTACTTCAAAAGCAATGCCTTGTGTGGCGGCGATTTCAAGACTCGAGTTAACGAGCAGCCAGGCTCCGCGTCAGTTGTGCAAGCTGTAGCGTCAACCATCAGTGGAATTGGTTATTCCGGTGTCGGTTATCGAGTGGCAGGCGTGCGCTTAGTCCCTGTGGCTAAAATGGGAAATGACTACGTGACTCCAACGCGAGAACATATTGTTAGTGGTAAGTACCCACTATCACGTTACTTATATGTTTACGTGAATAAGCACCCTGATTACCCATTAACACCAATTGAAGCTGAGTTTATTCGCTTTATCTTTTCTGCTCAGGGACAAGCGTTGGTTGAGAAAGATGGTTATGTGCCCATTACGGCAGACTTTGCAGAAGAAGAGTTAAAAAAAGTCGGCCTGTAAGCCGACTTTTTATTTAGGTATGGACAGTACGAGATCAGAAAGTGAGTGTCCACTTCGCGCTGTCCCAACGTTCTTGTTCTTCCTGTAAATCCGCGTGAAGTAATTTATTGTTTTCTAGCCATGCTTCATCTGTGCATGTGAGAATCCATTCGTCATTTTTGATAGATAAGGTGATATCAGGCAATGGATCTTCATTACGCTGCCCATTTAATACGATAGAAAGCCGTAATATTTTGATGAGGCTTATAACGTCACTCTGTTTATAGAGGTTGAAATCTGGTAGTTCTTGCAATTTGAGCGCTTTACGCTGGAAGCGAGCTAATGTTGCGAGCACTAATTGCTGCTCACGGTTGAAGCCTTGTAGGGTGGAGTGCAACAGAATATAAAAAGAGTGGCGATGGAAACTACGCAAGTTGATACTTAATCCGACTTCATGAAGCAACGCTGCCCACTCTAGTAAGTCAAATAACTCACTCTTTTTCTTAATGCCTAGTTCAGAGCGTACCTGACATAACATCTCACGTGCATGCCCCTTCACACGAGCGGCATGCTCTAAGTCGACCCGGTGCTTGTTGGCTAAATTTTCTGTGGTGCGCATACGAATATCGGAGCGCGCAAAACGCTCTTCCATTTCGTACAACAGGCCTTCGCGTAGAGCACCATCGGAGAAAAACATTTGCTCAATGCGAAGCGCTTTGAAAATCGCGGACAAAATCGCTACGCCTGCTGCGAATACGGGTTTACGTTCTTCTGTTAGACCCGCCAGTTCAATATCTTCAATGGAATCAAATTTACACAGAGTTTCGATAAGTGTATCCAGTCGACTCGCTGTGATCAGGCCATCTTCAAAACCTAATCCTACTAGCACTTCTTGAATCGCTTTGATGGTTCCTGATGAGCCGAGAGCAATATCCCAGCCCTTTTTACGATATGTTGAAGCGATGGACTCGAGTTTTTGTTCGGCCGCTAACATCGCCTTGCTGAAGTTTTTTCCTGACAGTTTGCCGTTTTTAAAGTATTGCTCTGTAAAACTGACGCATCCCATCTGTTTACTGTTGAGAAGCTCAGGCTCAAATTCTTGTCCAATAATCATCTCGGTACTGCCGCCTCCGATATCGATGACTAGTTTGGAGTTGGATTCTACTTGAGTGTGCGCGACGCCTAAGTAAATCAGGCGGGCTTCTTCTTCTCCAGGGATAATTTCTATCGGGAAAGGCATCACTTCTTTCGCACGCTCAATGAAAAGGTGGGCATTTTTAGCGCGTCTTAGTGTGTGTGTGGCGGCGATACGTACATTTGACTCATCAAGCCCTTGCAGCCTCTCAGCGAACATGGCTAAGCATTCTAGCGCACGCTCCATTGCGGCGTGACTTAAGTTCAATTCACTGTCGAGTCCTGATGCTAAGCGAACACGTTGTTTATGACGACTAACCAGTTGTAGGTCACTGCCGACAACTTTGGCCACCACCATATGGAAACTGTTTGAGCCGAGGTCTATCGCGGCAATGTAGCGAGTATCTTGTTCAAGTATTTGAGGCATCTGAATTTTGTTTTCTAGTTTGCTTTTCTATATTTTTAAGATAGTCATAGATAGCGATTTGAGAGCGAACTTTTTTGCGATTACCTCGTGGTACGTAAGCGTTACTCATTTCTTTATCTATTAAACGAGCCTTTACTGTATCGGTAAAATGGATATTCGTTATATCAATAATTCTCTGTTTCAAACGTGGATCACGGACTGGTACTGCTACCTCGATACGGTGATCAATATTTCTTGTCATCCAGTCTGCGGAGGAGATATAAACTTGCGGATCGCCATCATTGTGGGTGATCACCACGCGAGGGTGCTCAAGAAAGCGGTCAACAATACTGATGATGCGAATATTGTCGCTGATCCCCTCAATGCCCGGTACTAATGAGCACATACCTCGAATGATCATGTTTATTTTTACACCGGAAGTACTTGCTCCATAAAGCTTATTGACGATGCCTTTATCGACTAGGTTATTGACCTTGATCGTAAGAGCGGCTTTTTTCCCTAGCTTGGCATTCGCAATTTCATTATCAATTAAGCGGTAGATTTGGGTTCGAGAATTACGAGGAGATACCATAAGGTGATTGAACTTCACTGGTCGGTATGGGTTCTCAATGTAACCGAAGACATTACGGACTTCATTAGTGATTTCTTGATCTGCCGTAAGAAGGGAGAAGTCGGTATAAATTCGTGCCGTCTTCTCATGGAAGTTGCCTGTGCCGATGTGTGCGTAGCGAATAATTTCTTCACCTTCGCGTCGGCTAATCATCAGTAGCTTTGAGTGAATCTTAAGACCAGGCGCACCAAAGATGACGTGCACACCCGCTTCGGTTAATACTTTTGACCATTCGATATTGGCTTCTTCATCAAAGCGAGCTTGCAGTTCGACGACCACAGTGACATTTTTGCCGTTGTGCACTGCATCAATTAAAGAGTTCATCAAGCGAGAATCTTTCGCGACGCGATAAATGTTAATCTTGATACTAAGTACTTTGGGATCGAAGGAGGCTTGGCGCACTAACTCACTAATGTGGTCAAAAGTGTGGTAGGGATAATAGAGCAGAATATCTTTCGCTTTAATCGCGTCAAAGCTGTTGGCATAACCTTCGAAATCGGCACATTTCATTGGCGGGAGAGGTTTATTTTCAAGATATTCTCGTCCAACATTTGGAAACCCGATGAAGTCTTTAAAGTTGTGATAGCGTCCGCCGGGGATAAGATTATCGTAGTTAGAGATATTAAGTTTGTTACACAGAAACTCTAACATTTGAGGCGGCATATCGCGTTCGTAGACGAAGCGAACGGGCTTTGCTGTCAGTCGCTGATTGACACCCTCTGACATTTGTTCAAGCAAGCTGTACTCGATTTCATTGCGTAAATCGTATTCAGCGTCACGCGTCATTTTCATCGCATAGCCGCTAAGCTCATCATAATCAAAAAAGCCTTTGAACAGCTCGTCCAAACAGTGGCGGATAATATTATCAAGTAAGATGATGGTTTTTCGACGCTTTCCTTTCTGTTCTGGTACCATCACAAAGCGGGGAAGGTGATCGGTCGGAATTTCGATCAGAGCGTACTGGTAATGTTCTTCTTTACGCAGTTCTACGGCGATGTAAGCGTACTCGTCTTTGAGAAATTGCAGAACATCGATCTCGTCTTTCATTAGGAGGGGAGTGATATGCGGCATTACCTCTCTACGGAAGTATTTCGCGATCCACTTTTGTTGCGATTCATCCAGTTGTTGCTCGTTGACCAAGAAAATGCGACGTCGCGCCATTTCTCGAATCAACTCGCTGTAAAGCTCATCAAATTGTTCGTTAAGCTTTAGTGCTTTCGACTGCATTTTGGTTAACAGTCGTTTAGGGCTATCACTGCCACCGCGCTCTTGGCTGATTAGGATTCTGCGCTTCACGTCCGCAAAGCGTACTTTGTAAAATTCATCTAAATTGTTGGAAAAGATCCCAAGAAAGCGAATACGTTCGATCAAAGGGACGGTTTTATCGGCAGCTTCTTGTAATACTCGTTCGTTGAAAGACAACCAACTCAGCTCTTTTTCTATATATAGTTTTTCTGCGCTCATAACCTTACCTAGCCAAAAGTGAAGTATTACGTACTCATCTTGGAAAAATGGATGAGTGAGAACATTATGAGATTTTCATTACAGATTTATTTCATACCACGCATTGCATAAGAGTTGTATTCTTTTCAGGTGTTTAATGTGATCTGTAATATAATTGTCATCTTAACGACATATTCTAGTACTAAGTCAAAAAAGGTAGAGATATAAATGGCACAAGCCGAGTTTTCATTGCAGGAAAAAGATAAGAAACGACTGATAAAAGATCGTTTAGTTCGACTTGCAGTGACATCCGGTGGTGTCGGCGTACTCGCGGCGCTTATTTTGATCTTTGTCTACCTCGCCATGGTGATCATTCCGCTTTTTTCTGATGCGGAGATCAAAACCAACCAAGCCATTCGAGCCACTCATATTGAAACACCACTTGCGATTTCAGTGGATGATTACGCTCAGCTCGCGTTCGTTCTAACCCAAAGTGGTGAGATTCAATATTTGTCGATGGACGATCCTACGAAACCTGCGGTGTATACACAGCAAATCGCCCAGAAACCCGTCGCTTTCTCTCAATCTGCTCCTGGGCTAGGTTGGTATGGATTTGTTGATGGGCAGGGTAAAGCGAACCTTTTCAAGCCAGAATTTAATGCTACATTGAGAGAAAATACACGTCCTCCGGAAGTGATTGAGCTAGACACCAGCATGGATCTGACACTAAGTACGCCTCAAGATCCTGTGACTCAGTTTGTATTTGCAGCTTCGACGCCCTTACCAACGGTTGTTTGGCAGACGCAAAGTGGTGAAGTGAAAGCTCGCTGGCAAGTGGCTTCGTCTTTGGGTACGTCTCCTACAACGATCGATTTTACGTTCTCTTCAGGCTTTAATACGCCTCAGCAAATGTTGTTGACACCTGACGGTGAAACGCTTTATTTGCGCGATGGCTCTGAGTTGATCGTGTTAAAGAAAACCGCACGTAAATTTGCTGTGCGAGAGGTGGTCGATCTCACTCAAGGTGATAAGAAGCATTCCGTTCGTACGATAGACTTATTGGCTGGTGCTTACTCGCTTTTGGTGACGCACAACGATGGTCGGGTGTCGCAATGGTTTGATACGCTGCAAGAAGAAAAACGCACGTTAACGCATATTCGTGATTTTAAATTGGCATCAGAGCTTAAGTATTTGTTGCCGGATTCTCATCGAAAAGGATTTTATAGCTTTTACACCAACGGCACGTTGCAAAGCCATTATACAACCAGTGAAAAACTGGTGTTGTTTAAGCGTGCGTACAATCAAGCGCCCGCAATCGCAGCAATGTCTAACAATGAACGCTACTTAATCACTTGGCAAAATAATGCGTTAAATGTTGCGGAAGTGGACAATGCCTATCCGGAAGTTTCATTGTCTTCATTATGGCAAGAAGTGTGGTACGAAGGGTATCCTGAGCCTGAATTTGTGTGGCAATCGACTTCGGCGAGCGATAACTTTGAGGCTAAGTTCAGCCTAGTACCTATTGCGTTTGGAACGATAAAAGCGGCGATGTTTGCGATGCTGTTTTCAGTACCGCTCGCAGTGCTAGGTGCTATTTATACGGCTTACTTTATGTCGCCACGCATGCGTCGTGTAGTAAAACCGTCGATTGAGCTAATGGAAGCACTGCCGACGGTGATCATAGGTTTCCTCGCGGGATTGTGGTTCGCGCCTATTGTCGAAGATCATTTGATTACGATCGTCGTTATGCTGTTTGTTTTGCCCTTGAGCACCATGATTATGGGCGGGCTATGGGCATTAATACCGCAACCTTTGCGGAATCGTCTGCCTAATGGTTGGCATGCTTTAGTGCTCATGCCTGTCATATTGGTACTGATTGGGCTTGGAGTGTGGATTTCGCCTACGATTGAGCAGACGTTCTTTGGTGGCGATATGCGCTTATTCTTAACCGAGCATGGTATTGGTTACGATCAACGCAATGCATTGGTGGTGGGGTTAGCGATGGGGTTTGCTGTTATCCCGACGATTTTTACCATTGCCGAAGATGCCATTTTCTCTGTACCGAAGCATTTATCGGATGGCTCTTTGGCATTAGGGGCCACGCCTTGGCAAACTTTAATCTATGTTGTCTTGCTTACTGCAAGCCCAGGTATTTTTTCTGCCATTATGATGGGCCTGGGACGCGCTGTTGGCGAAACCATGATTGTATTAATGGCAACGGGCAATACGCCATTAATGGATTGGAATATTTTGGAAGGATTGCGCAGCCTGTCGGCGACCATCGCCGTTGAGTTGCCAGAGTCGGAAGTTGGAAGTTCGCATTATCGCCTGCTGTTCCTAGCTGCATTGATTTTATTTGTGTTTACGTTTGCAGTAAACGCGCTTGCGGAGTGGGTTCGTCAGAGACTGAGAGATAAGTACCGTGCGTTGTAATAATGGTTTGAATAAAGAGCGAGTAATAACGTGTTAAATTGGATTCGTTCTGGCGCACCGTGGATATGGCTAACAGGCGGTGCAGTCAGCATCAGTTTGTTGTCGGTATTAGGGTTGTTACTCCTTATCGGCTGGAAAGGCCTGACTTACTTTTGGCCAGCGCCCTTGTATCAGTGGAATGTTGCAGCGCTGACACCTGTACAAGGCGAAGTGCTACATGAAAATACTATTCTGATTGGTCAAGTGTATGAGCGCAGCTTTGTACCGAAGAGTTATTTGCCTGAAAGCGCAGCACAACAGTTAGAAGACGATGAAGATTTTGCCACGCGACTCAGTATCAAAATCGCCAACCGAGAGTTGTATCCCGCCGATTTTATCTCCGTATTGCAAATGCAGTTGGATGAGCCCACGACGCCAGAAGAGTGGGCGGTGATAGAGCGCAGTAGCGGTGGTTATTTCTTTGGTAAGCTGGTGGCGTTTCAAGATGGCGATAATATATACACCAGTGATATTCAATCGATACTAAATAAAAAGCTTGATGATGCAGAAACTCTGCGCCATGAGATTGATTCTTTGGTGGTCGATCAGCTTAAAGAGCTTGGTTGGAAGCTAGAGCAGTTGCGATTAGAAAAGCGCAAGCATGAATTGAATGACACGCTGACAGAAAGCTTCTTAAAGGAAAATCAGACGAAAAAAGAGCAGATAGAAAAAGCGCTTGCGACGTTAGATTTGCAACTTGATGGTTTACGACTTCAGCTCTCTGACTATGCCTTGATTGCCGAGGATATGACGGGGTCACAAGTATCGATTCCGCTCGAAGACATTTTGGACTACTGGTATCCAAACCAAATGTCACTGCCTGATAAAGTCATGCATTGGGGAAAACAGGTTTGGAAGTTTTTATCTGAAGATCCAAGAGAGTCTAACTCCGAAGGAGGCGTGTTCCCTGCGATATTTGGTACGGTTTTCTTAGTACTCATCATGTCGATCATTGTGATGCCACTCGGGGTGATCGCCGCTATCTATCTACATGAATACGCTAAGAATAATGCTCTAACCAGAGTTATTCGTATTGCGGTTATAAACCTAGCGGGTGTTCCATCGATTGTTTATGGCGTGTTTGGTTTAGGTTTCTTCGTTTATACGATTGGTGCCTCTATCGACAACGTATTCTATGCGGAGAAGTTACCGGCACCAACCTTTGGTACGCCGGGTTTGTTATGGTCAGCACTAACTCTTGCCGTGCTGACGCTTCCAGTTGTGATTGTGACGACAGAAGAAGGTTTAACTCGAATTCCGAGCTCCGTACGACATGGCTCTCTGGCACTTGGTGCAACTCAGTTCGAAACGCTATGGCGCGTGGTTTTGCCTATGGCGACGCCAGCTATTATCACAGGTTTGATCCTTGCGATTGCGCGTGCAGCTGGCGAAGTAGCGCCACTGATGCTGGTGGGGGTCGTGAAATTGGCATCCAGTTTACCGGTTGACGGACAATTCCCTTATGTGCATTTGGATAGAAAGTTCATGCATTTAGGTTTTCACATTTACGATGTTGGCTTTCAAACCTCCAACATCGAAGCGGCGCGACCATTAGTTTATGCCACCTCTTTCTTACTCGTGACAGTGATTGTCGGGCTAAACTTAACAGCAATCAGTATTCGCAATAATTTACGAGAAAAATACAGAACGTTAGGACAAGATTAAGTATGTTTAATTTTGATAGTACATTAGGTTATGAGCCACCATTGGACGTTCATAATTTAACGGATGAACAAACAGCAATCTCAATCGAGAACCTTAATCTGTTCTATGGTCAAACTCAGGCGCTGCATGATATTTCGATGCAAATTCCCAAAGGGCGAGTCACCGCTTTTATCGGTCCTTCAGGGTGTGGAAAGTCGACGTTATTACGTTGCATCAATCGCATGAACGACTTAGTGGAAGGGTGTCGAGTCACAGGCAAAGTACGTCTACATGGCAAGAATGTTTATCATCCCAATGTCGATGTTGCGACACTTCGACGCCGAGTGGGGATGGTGTTTCAAAGACCCAATCCATTTCCTAAGTCTATTTATGAAAATGTAGTTTATGGCTTACGCTTACAAGGTGTAAAAAACAGCCGCAGTTTAGATGACGCAGTGGAGCGATCCTTGCGCTCGGCGGCGTTGTGGGATGAGGTAAAAGACCGCTTGCATGAGAACGCATTTGGCTTATCTGGTGGTCAGCAACAGCGCTTGGTCATTGCGCGCGCGGTGGCGATTGAGCCGGAAGTCCTGTTATTGGACGAGCCAACATCAGCGTTGGATCCAATCTCAACTTTAACTATTGAAGAGCTTATCAATGAGCTGAAGACTCAATATACTGTCGTTATCGTTACCCATAACATGCAACAAGCGGCGCGAGTGAGTGATCATACTGCATTCATTCATATGGGGAAGTTAATTGAATACTCTGACGCGGACTCGATCTTCACCTCGCCAATGAAGAAGCAGACCGAAGATTACATTACGGGTCGCTACGGTTAAGTCGCGACTCTATACGGAATAAGGAACATCATGCACTTTGGACGTCATATTTCAGGACAATTTAACGTAGAGCTAGAATCGATTCGTACTCATGTATTAACCATGGGAGGCTTGGTAGAACAGCAGCTTTCGTATGCTATTCAAGCCTTGCATAAAGAAGACATCGAACTGGCGCGTAAGGTTGTGCGTGACGATCATAAAGTGAATGCGATGGAAGTCTCGATCGATGACGCTTGTACACGCATTATTGCTAAGCGTCAGCCAACGGCAAAAGACTTGCGCTTAATCATGGCTATCATCAAAACGATCACTGATTTAGAACGTATCGGTGACGTGGCGACACGTATTGCTTACGTTGCCATTGAAAGCCCATCATCAAAAGAACGACAATTCCAAGTGTCGTTAGAGCCTCTCTGCCGTCAGGCAATTAATATGCTGCATCAGGTTTTAGACGCGTTTGCCCGTATGGATGTAGAAGCGGCAGCAGAGGTGCACAAACAAGATGACAAACTAGACGCCGAGTATGAAGCGGTGATTCGTCAGTTGATGACTTACATGATGGAAGATCCAAAAAATATCCCTAATATTCTGCAAGTGATGTGGTCTGCACGCGCGATTGAACGCGTGGGGGACCGCTGCCAGAACATCTGTGAATACATTATTTACTTTGTGAAAGGGAAAGATGTACGCCACCTAGGTGATCAAAGTATTGATGACGTACTGAAGTAACTGACTTCAACAAATAGACCAGCTTTTAGGCTGGCCTATTTATTAGAGAGAAGGAAAGCACGTTAATATTTATCAGGAACGAAGGTCTGATCATCAATGGGCGCTCTGACGTAACCTTCTTTATTGAGTTCAGGTAATTCGATGGGTGAGTACTCAAGTGCTTTGTAATCAATCTGGCTTAGTAAATGACTGATACAGTTCAAGCGCGCTTTTTTTTTGTCATCAGAAGGGACGACCCACCAAGGGCAGTTTTTCGTGTCTGTATAGGCAAACATCTTATCTTTTGCTTCCGAATACTCCGCCCAGCGATGACGTGACTCTAAATCCATTGGGCTGAATTTCCAACGTTTGATCGGCGTATTAATTCGACCTAGAAAACGTTTTTCCTGCTCTTCGTCTGAAACCGAAAACCAATACTTGATCAGAATAATCCCAGATCGTTGCAACATTCTCTCGAATTCAGGGCAAGAGCGTAAAAACTCCTCGTATTCGTCTGGAGTACAGAACCCCATGACTTTTTCGACACCTGCTCGGTTATACCAACTTCGGTCAAATAAAACGATTTCACCAGCAGATGGTAAATGAGCGACGTAACGTTGGAAGTACCATTGCGTTTTTTCTTTTTCGGTCGGTGCAGGCAGAGCCACTACGCGACAAACACGCGGGTTTAGCTTTTCTGTAATTCGCTTTATCACTCCGCCTTTGCCCGCAGCATCACGGCCTTCAAACAGAACCACCACTTTTAACCCTTTGTGTTTGACCCACTCTTGAAGTTTTACGAGCTCAACTTGAAGGTTTTTGAGCTCCTTTTCGTATTCCTTTTTCTTCAATTTAGACATACACCTTTCCTCACTCCTTGATAAACAATATGTTAGCACTCAAAAGCTATGCGCGTGAGGTTACGGTGGTCTATTTGAGAGTTGCTACGACATCGGTTATGGCTTGTGTACTTGTGATGGGGATTAAAAAATCATCGACATCGGATGCGCCCATTTTGCTTTGTTCAGCAACAAAGGTCATTAGGCTAGGGCGTGTGGTTTTGCCTGACAGATGGATTTCAGGAACTTGAGTGTCTTCTACTAACGCACGTACGTTACTCGCATTAACGCCAGCCCCCGCCATGATTGCTATGCGTCCTTGGGCTTGCTTAACCAAAGCTCTAAGCACATCGATCCCTTGTGGTGCTGAAGGCGCAAGACCGGAGGTTAAAATACGTTCACAACCTAAGCTGATCAGTTCTTCCAAAGTTTTTTCAGCGTCACGACACTGGTCAAAGGCACGATGGAAGGTCACGCCTAAGCCAAGCGCTTGAGCAAATTCACACAGCGCAGCCGCGTAAGGCATATGAATATCACCGTCTTGAGTGAGCACGCCGAACACGACACCGCTCAAGCCTGATTGGTGAGCCGCTTCAATATCCCAACGCATCATTTCGATCTCTTCTTCATTGTAGAAGAAGTCACCTTGGCGTGGGCGGATCATGGCATAAACTGGAACACTCGAAAGCTTAGCCGCTTGCTGCATAAAACCATAACTGGGTGTTAGTCCGCCTAAAGCCAAAGAGGAGCAAAGTTCAATCCGAGTGGCGCCGCCAGCAATGGCGTAGTGCAGAGATTCAATATTATCGATACAGACTTCTAGGTGAGTAACCACGTTCATTTATCCTGCTAACGTTACAAATAGGTGTTGTGGCTAAGATATTAACAGGGCAAGTAAGCAGAATCTGTATGGAGGGGATGATAAATATAGGTAAAGTTTACGCTAAAGCGTTACCTCATTTTGGCGGTTTATCTGAAGGAAAAAGAAAGCCCAGAGCAGAGGCTCTGGGCTTTGATAGGACTTTACTTAGACTGATTGGCGTTTGCGGTTTTCCGCATTAGCTTTTTGCTTTATATACATCCAACCATCACACCCGTTGAGCTAGGGTGAAGGTCTATTATTTTTTGCCTAGGTCAGCTGCGTGCTCAGATAGGAACGCTGCAACACCTTTTGGAGATGCGTCCATACCTGCTTTACCTTCTTCCCATTGTGCAGGACATACTTCGCCGTGCTTCTGGTGGAAGTTAAGAGCGTCAACCATGCGTAGCATTTCGTCGATGTTACGGCCTAGTGGTAGGTCGTTAACTACTTGGTGACGTACAACGCCTTCTTCGTCGATTAGGAAAGAACCACGGAAAGCAACGCCTGCTTCTGGGTGCTCAACGTCGTAAGCTTTACAGATTTCGTGCTTAACGTCAGCAACTAGTGGGTACTTAACTTGACCGATACCGCCATCTTCGATAGCAGTGTTACGCCATGCGTTGTGAGAGAACTGAGAATCGATAGAAACACCGATTACTTCAACACCTTTAGCTTGGAAGTCAGCTAGACGGTTGTCGAATGCGATTAGCTCAGATGGGCAAACGAAAGTGAAATCTAGTGGGTAGAAGAATACTACTGCTTTCTTACCTTTAGTGAACTCTGCAAAGTTGAAGTTTTCAACGATTTCACCGTTACCTAGAACAGCTGCTGCAGTAAAATCAGGGGCTTGACGACCTACTAGTACCATTTTTTTTGCTCCTAAAAAGTATGGTTAGCTCCAAACCGAATTCAGTTGTGTCGGTTTGGTTCGTGTTTGTACGAGACAAACTATAGTACAGATTGTAGTATTGAAAAAAGCGAAATAAATAGATTGAGTTAATCGAAAAAAACGATAATAACAAAACTCTTAACTCGATCACTGGAACGGCGGTAGATACAAATACAATTATGAATAAATGGCCCAGTTTGAAGCAGTTACACTATTTAGTCACACTGCATGAAACAAGACATTTTAGTGACGCTGCAGAGCGTTGTTTTGTCAGTCAGTCGACTTTAAGTAAGGGTATTCAAAACTTAGAGGAATTGATTGGTTGTCCCTTATATGAAAAGAAAGATAAAAAAAGTCCACTGGTTTTTACCCAAACAGGAGAAATGGTAGTAAAGCAGGGGCGAGAGCTGTTAGCAAAAGGGCAAGATTTGGTCGAGCTTGGACGTATGTGCCAAGGCGACGATATGCAAGGCCAGCTAAAAGTAGGATGTATACCAACAATTGCTCCGTTTTTACTGTGTGATTTGGTACAAGAGGTGAACTACCGTTTTCCACAACTGAATCTTTTATTAAGAGAAGACACGACGACAAACTTACTTCAAGCGCTCAGACATGGTGAGCTGGATGTGCTTATTTTAGCGTTACCAGTCGAAATTGATGGGATGGAAAGCCGAGTAGTGGGTAAGGATCCGTTTCGAATGGTTATAAGCGCTAATCAAGCCCAATCGGTCCCTGTGCCGATTCGTTACGCGGATTTACCTGACGAATCCGTCTTTCTACTAGAGAAAGAACATTGCTTAACGGAACATGCGGTATCAGCGTGTAAATTAACAGACAAAGAAAAAATCAATCCGTTTACGGCAACCAGCCTCCATACACTGGTGCAAATGGTTGCGAATGGTTTGGGAACAACGTTCATTCCTCAAATGGCTATCGACCATGGCTTGCTGCATAACCAGAATTTAGTCGTGATCGATCCTCCCGGTAAACAAGCTTATCGCGAAATAGGCTTAGTTTGGCGTCCGAGCTCGTCAAGAACGAAAACATTTAATCAACTTGCAGAAGTCGTTTCAGAGCTGCTTTAGCTATTAGTATTAGCCCTTACTTCTCCATTATTTATCTAAAAGCGCACTGGAAACAGTGCGCTTTCTAGTATTTTATTCTGTTGGTAAACTTTGACTTGTAAAATTTTACAGCTCTTCTTTGATGAAGCTTTCATAAAATAGTGAAATTTCACAATGTTAATTTTACACAAAGCCCTGCATACCTTGTTTGACCCCTGTTTAAATACATCTCTTCAGCCCTTGTGAATACAAGGTGTTTGTTTACCAGTCTATATTCATACGCTTGTTTGAAATGATAAAACGACTTTAAATTTAATGTAATTTTATTACGTAATAACTTACAAAATAAGGCGCTTGATAGATGGTTTTTACCTTGCGGAATAAAACTTTGAATTTTCTGTTTTGTTTATATTGGGGGTTTCACTAAACCCCTTGTTGATATAGCTTATTTAAAGGCCGATACGACTTATGTCTAGATTGAAAATACACGTAGCATTACGCAATCTATCGGCATGGCTAGACGAGTTGAACACAAAGTTAAAGGATGTAATTTGTTGTTCATAACTTACAAATGTAGCTTTACGCTGACTGCCCAAGATTGATAAAGCACGTTAAGGATGAATGATTATGCTTGCTCAGACAGAACAAAAAACACAACAACTAAAGCAAACCCAAGGCATGCTTGAGGTGAATGGAGTCGTTGCTCCAGAACATCAAGCAATTTTCCCTGTTGAAGCCCAAACCTTTTTATCTCTACTGTGTGAAAAATTTGCCGGACGTGTTGAACAGTTGCTGGAAGCAAGAGAAGAGAAGCAAGCACGTATTGATGCTGGTGAGCTACCAGATTTTCTACCAGAGACACAAGACATCCGTGAAGGAAGTTGGAAGATCCTAGGAATCCCACAAGATCTGCAAGATCGCCGTGTGGAGATTAC
This sequence comes from Vibrio sp. 1874, assembly GCF_033344395.1. Classification (NCBI taxonomy): domain Bacteria; kingdom Pseudomonadati; phylum Pseudomonadota; class Gammaproteobacteria; order Vibrionales; family Vibrionaceae; genus Vibrio; species Vibrio sp. 1874. The sequence continues at coordinate 161,875 of NZ_JAWPOR010000008.1, read as the reverse complement.
CGGACCAACTGACCGCAAGATGGTGATTAACGCACTGAATGCGAATGTAAAAGTGTTCATGGCAGACTTCGAAGATTCAATGTCTCCTGCATGGAGTAAAGTGCTGGATGGTCAAATTAACTTGCGCGATGCTGTTAATGGCACCATCAGTTACACCAATCCTGGCAATGGCAAACATTATCAGCTGGAAGATGACCCAGCGGTGTTGATCTGCCGTGTTCGCGGCCTTCATTTAAAAGAAAAACACGTTACGTGGCACGGTCAGATCATTCCAGGTGCGCTATTCGATTTCGCTCTGTATTTCTATAACAACTACAAAGCGTTACTTCAAAAAGGCAGCGGCCCTTATTTCTACCTTCCAAAACTGCAATCGCATCACGAAGCGAAGTGGTGGAGCGAAGTGTTCCATTTCACGGAAGACTATTTCGGTTTGGATACAGGCACCATCAAAGCGACTGTGCTGATTGAAACCTTACCAGCGGTATTCGAAATGGACGAGATTCTGTTCTCGCTTAAAGAACACATCGTTGGTTTGAACTGTGGTCGCTGGGATTACATCTTTAGCTATATCAAAACATTGAAAAAACACTCAGACCGAGTACTGCCAGATCGCCAAGTGGTAACGATGGACAAGCCATTCTTAAACGCTTACTCGCGATTATTGGTACGTACTTGCCATAAACGAGGTGCTTTCGCGATGGGAGGAATGGCCGCATTTATCCCAGCTAAAGACCCGAAAGAGAATCAAAAAGTATTAGACAAGATCCAGACTGACAAATCGTTAGAAGCTAACAACGGCCACGACGGTACTTGGGTGGCTCATCCAGGTTTGGCTGACACTGCTATGGAAGTCTTTAGTGCTGTGCTGGGTGAGCGCACCAACCAGTTGGATGTGAGCCGTGCAGAGGATGCGCCTATTACTGCAGCCGAACTGCTTGAGCCTTGTGAAGGCGAGCGCACTGAAGGCGGAATGCGCCACAATATTCGCGTTGCGCTGCAATACATCGAAGCTTGGATTTCTGGCAATGGTTGTGTGCCGATTTACGGACTGATGGAAGACGCTGCAACGGCAGAAATCTCACGCGCCTCTATCTGGCAATGGATTCAACACGGCAAGTCGCTAGACAACGGATTAAAGGTCACTAAAGAGCTGTTCGAGCTCTATCTCAAAGAGGAGATTGAAGTCGTGAAGCAAGAAATTGGCGAGCAGCGCTACCATGCAGGTCGATTTGAAGAAGCAGCAGACTTAATGGCAAGGCTCACGACGAGCGATGAACTGACCAACTTTTTGACAGTTCCTGGTTATGACTACCTGGATTAATAAAGAATAACTGTAACACCAATAACGTGAAGGATTTTCAAAGGCAGATAGGGAAGTACTGCCTGAGAACGGAAACTCAACGCACACGCATAAAGTGCAAATTATAAAGAGGGATAGACCAATGACTAACTTAACTCGCCGCCAACAAATTGAAGCTCTGGAAAAAGACTGGGCAACTAACCCACGCTGGAAAAATGTGAAGCGTACTTACACTGCCGAGGAAGTGGTGGAACTGCGTGGCTCTATGGTGCCTGCAAACACAATTGCACAACGTGGTGCAGACAAACTTTGGTCACTGGTCAACGGTAGTGCGAAAAAAGGTTACGTAAACTGTCTTGGTGCGCTAACGGGTGGTCAAGCCGTTCAACAAGCTAAGGCAGGTATTGAAGCGATTTATCTGTCAGGCTGGCAGGTAGCGGCGGATAACAACACCGCTTCGACGATGTATCCAGACCAATCTCTTTACCCAGTAGATTCTGTACCGTCAGTAGTAAAGCGTATCAACAACTCATTCCGTCGTGCAGACCAAATTCAGTGGGCTGCTGGTAAGACGCCTGAAGATGAAGGTGGTATTGATTACTTCCTACCTATCGTAGCGGATGCTGAAGCGGGCTTTGGTGGTGTGCTTAACGCTTACGAACTAATGAAATCGATGATCGAAGCCGGTGCCGCGGGCGTTCACTTTGAAGACCAGTTAGCATCGGTGAAAAAGTGTGGCCATATGGGTGGTAAGGTATTAGTTCCTACGCAAGAAGCGGTACAAAAGCTCGTTGCAGCTCGTTTGGCTGCTGACGTAGCGGGTACAACAACATTAGTTATTGCTCGTACTGATGCGAATGCGGCGGATCTCATTACTTCAGATTGTGACCCATATGATAAAGACTTCATCGAAGGTGAGCGTACTCAAGAAGGTTTCTACCGCGTTCGCGCGGGTATCGACCAAGCGATTTCTCGCGGCCTGGCTTACGCACCATATGCAGACTTGATTTGGTGTGAAACGGCTACGCCATGTTTGGAAGAAGCACGTAAGTTTGCAGAAGCAATTCACGCTGAATACCCAGATCAATTGTTGGCGTACAACTGTTCGCCGTCCTTCAACTGGGAGAAAAACCTAGATGCAGAAACTATTGCTAAGTTCCAACAAGAGCTTGCAGACATGGGCTACAAGTACCAATTCATCACGCTAGCAGGCATTCACAACATGTGGTTCAACATGTTTGAACTGGCGCACGCTTACGCTCAAGGTGAAGGTATGCGTCATTATGTTGAGAAAGTTCAGCGTCCTGAATTCCAAGCAGCTGAAAAAGGCTATACGTTTGTTGCGCACCAACAAGAAGTAGGTACAGGTTACTTCGATAGAATGACCAATACTATCCAAGGTGGTAACTCTTCAGTGACAGCATTGACAGGTTCGACCGAAGAAGACCAATTCTAATTGGCAGAGAAACACTTCCTTAATCAGCGTCAGTAATGGCATTTTGAGCGGCAACCCTGCCGCTCTTTTTTCGTTTAACCGGTGTAAAAACGAAACTTACAACAAAGAGAATACGCTTGCGTACTACTCTTCCTGCTCGATTTCTTCAGGTTCCACTTCTTCTTGCAGTTCCAATAAGTTAATCGCAATGGTCACAAAGTCACTGTCAGTAATGATGCCGACCAATCGACCTTTGGTGACAACAGGTAGACAGCCAACTTTATGCTTTTGCATATAGATAGCGCTCTCTTTGAGCCCCGCGATAGGCTCTGCCGTCATGATATTGGTGTGCATCATTTCGTAGAGCGGTGTGTCTAAAGTAAAAGATTGTTCAGCCTCATCTGGGTGCAAGCTCGATTCTTGAGCAGCAAGAATGTCGCGTTGAGTCACCAAGCCTTGTAAGTGGTTATTGGCATCAACAACCGGAATGTGTCGAATATCAAGCGCATCCATCATGCTTTTTGCATCACGCAAGGTGTGCGTGCGCAGTAAGGTATGAGGATTACGAGTCATCATGTCTTCAACCTTGATCATAGAGACCTCCAGCGGCATTGTCCTTCTCTTAAATATAGAGAATATTTTTCTGTATATCTGGGAGCTAACTCGTTTTTCATCAATTAAATAGCACAATGCTGATGGGCTGCGTAATCTGTGTTTTATTGATGTTTTTATTAATTTGAATAAGTCGGTTTGTGTGCGAGTCAGTTGGCATTTTTAGTTGATATTGAATGTGTTCCCAAGGTAATCCAATGAATTGAATCGCACATTTTTATTCGCTGGATTTTCCAAGATTCTTCTCTCGAAGAAGATACGTCCAGGCTTACCAAATTGAAGACAGCAACCTAGATGAAACGAACAAAGTGTAACAAACTTATTGCGCTGGCAGTGGCGGCATTCAGTGTGCCATCAACACAGGCGATTGTGTTAGGAGATGAACAAACCGATCCTGTTGACCGCGTTACTTTGCGAGCAAGTAACATGGCAGAGTTTCCGCTGTGTGGTGGAACGATGCTGACAGAGCAATGGGTACTGACTGCGGCGCACTGTGTGGTGATGGGACAAGGAACCAATGAAGCAACCTACTATGTGACCCCGCCGGGTGAGCTGTCGGTGAATGCGAATGCGTATGAACTTAATTCTGCAGGGCTTGATAACTTTTATCCGGTGTCTCACGTTGTGGTTCATCCGGATTACACCCGGATTTCAAAAGCTGAGACCGACAGTAATGGCAACGTGAAACCTATCCAAACCGGTTTAGATTCAGACATCGCGTTGCTGTATCTCACGCGCCCAGTGGCAAACGCGAACTTTGCTGACCTAGCGAGTAAAGTTGACATGGAGAGTATCGAAGCACGTTTGGTGGCGGATTGGAACGATAATTACCTGACCAATCAACGTGTCGAAAATGTGCAAGTGTTTGGATGGGGGGCTACTCAGCCGGATGCTTCTGAACCTTCTAATACGCTCAAAACCACCATTAGCACATTTTTACCCATCGACAAATGTTATGAGCGTTTAGAAATTGGCAGCAGTTTTCCGGGGATCATTGATTCAAGAGACAACCAAACCAAAATTTGTACGCTACCAACACAAAACCATGTATTGGAGCCAGATAGCCATACTCAATATGGCAACTCTGCATGTAAAGGTGACAGTGGTGGCCCGTTGGTCGATGTGGCGACCGGCAAACAAATTGGTATTGTTAGTGGCGGCCCCCTTATTCTACCAACGTGTGGCTCTTTGACGATCCCAAGTTTCTACACCAAGGTGAGCCACTATTACGACTGGGTACAGTCTTACATCACTGCCGATGCGCCACCAAGTCGTTACATCATTGCGCCGAATTTTATCAAAAGTGCTAACAATGAAAGTGGTGACAATAAAGAGTGTCACGATGGCATTGCGACCAATAACTGTGATTTCAAAGGCTCAGATGATGAAGGTGGCAGTCTAGGGTTTTGGTTATTGGGTTTATTCGTGCCGTTATTCTTGTGGCGAAAGCGTGAGGTTTGATAGGGCGATTGGAATGCCAAACTAATAAGCAGCGGTATACGCTGCTTTGCTTTTTTCATGTTCTCTCTTTTGGGCTCAAATTAAAAATAGTGCCAAGTCATCGAGGCTTTTCACGTTTTATTACACTCTTCACCATGGCTTTTACTGCTATATTCTGGTGATTTGCTTGCTATTGCAGCATGTAAACATATACTAGTCTGCTGCGAAAAACTCGTCGCAATTTTATCGTCGCCTAGACGTGATTTGACCAATAGATAAGACAAGTAACATGCAAGTATCAGATTTCCATTTCGACCTTCCAGATGAACTCATCGCTCGCTACCCTCAACCAGAGCGTACCGCTAGCCGACTGCTGCAAATGGACGGCAATACCGGAGAGCTCATTGATGGCACATTTACTGATGTATTGGGCCAAGTTCAACCCGGTGACTTAGTGGTGTTTAATAATACTCGTGTTATTCCTGCTCGTCTTTTTGGCCGCAAGGAATCGGGCGGTAAATTAGAAGTGCTGGTGGAGCGCATGTTGGATGAGAAAAGCATCCTAGCGCACGTTCGTTGCTCTAAATCACCAAAACCAGGTACAACCATTATTGTTGGCGAGAATGATGAATATTCAGCAGAAATGGTTGCACGCCATGATGCTTTATTTGAACTGAAATTTAGTTCTGATAAGACGGTACTAGAAATTCTGGAAGAAATCGGCCATATGCCGCTTCCTCCTTACATCGACCGTCCAGACGAAGATGCAGATAAAGAGCGTTACCAAACGGTATATAATCAAAAGCCAGGTGCGGTTGCGGCACCGACAGCGGGCCTTCACTTTGATGATGTTCTCTTGGAGAAAATCAAAGCGAAAGGTGCAGAGTTTGCTTACGTTACTTTGCACGTTGGGGCGGGTACATTCCAGCCAGTAAAAGTGGAAAATATCAACGATCACCACATGCATGCCGAGTACGTAGAAGTACCACAAGAAGTCGTCGAAGCAATTAAAGCGACGAAAGCGCGTGGCGGACGAATTATTGCTGTTGGTACAACATCTGTGCGCTCACTTGAAAGTGCAGCGCAAGACGCATTGCAAAAAGGGACTGAGCTGGCCCCATTCTTTGGCGATACAGAAATCTTTATTTTCCCTGGTTACGAATATCAGCTGGTGGATTGCTTGATCACCAACTTCCACTTGCCTGAATCAACATTGATCATGTTGGTGAGTGCATTTGCTGGATACGAGAACACCATGAATGCTTACAAACATGCGGTGGAAAACAAATACCGTTTCTTCTCGTATGGCGATTCAATGTTCATCAAGAAGAAAACGGCGTAGTTAAAAATAGATTTACGAGTGCTAGCAGTAAGCTAGGAAATAAAGCATCCATTGCTTTGTCTCTCGCAAGGAAAAGCGACCGCTCCTTAAAGTAGGGTAGAGCCCTAAACACTCAGTCAGACTGTTTCTCTGACACCCGGAGGCATCGTGAAATTAAAATTCGATCTTAAGAAGAAAAACGGCAATGCACGTCGTGGTCAACTGACTTTCGAACGCGGCACTGTTCAAACTCCTGCGTTCATGCCAGTAGGTACTTACGGTACCGTTAAAGGTATGACACCAGAAGAAGTAAAAGGTACTGGTGCAGAAATTCTGCTAGGTAATACGTTCCACCTGTGGCTACGTCCTGGTCAAGAAGTGATGAAAATGCACGGTGACCTGCACGATTTTATGAACTGGCACGGTCCTATTCTTACTGATTCAGGCGGCTTCCAAGTATTCAGCCTTGGTAAGATGCGTACGATCACTGAAGAGGGTGTTCACTTTCGTAACCCAGTAAACGGTGACAAGATTTTCATGGACGCAGAAAAGTCGATGGAAATTCAAAAAGACCTGGGCTCTGACATCGTTATGATTTTTGACGAGTGTACGCCTTACCCAGCGACACACGATGAAGCGAAGAAATCGATGGAAATGTCATTACGCTGGGCACAGCGTTCACGTGACCACTTCGAGAAGCTAGAAAACCCGAACAACCTATTTGGTATTGTCCAAGGTGGTGTTTACGAAGATTTACGTGATGTGTCGGTAAAAGGTCTAACGGAAATCGGTTTTGACGGTTACGCGGTTGGTGGTTTGGCAGTAGGTGAGCCTAAAGAAGACATGCACCGTATTCTTGAGCATACTTGTCCTCAACTTCCTGAAGACAAACCTCGCTACTTGATGGGCGTAGGTAAGCCAGAAGACTTGGTTGAAGGTGTTCGTCGTGGTATCGACATGTTTGACTGTGTAATGCCAACGCGTAACGCACGTAATGGTCACTTATTTGTGACTGGTGGTGTGATCAAGATCCGTAATGCGAAACATAAAACGGATACAACACCATTGGATCCGCATTGTGACTGTTACACTTGTCAAAACTACAGCAAGTCGTACCTTCACCATTTAGAGCGTTGTAATGAAATCTTAGGCGCTCGCTTGAATACAATCCATAACCTGCGTTACTACCAACGTCTGATGGAAAGCATTCGTAAAGCAATTGATGAAGATCGCTTCGATGAATTTGTTACTGAGTTCTATGAGCGTCGTGGCCGTGAAGTGCCACCACTAGCAAAAGAGCAGTAATTGAAAAACTAAAAGAATTAAAGCCTTTGGCATGTCGCCAGAGGCTTTTGCTAATAAAGTAGGCTAACGCACGTTATTTTTGAGAGAGCGATCTCTATTAGTTACTCTCAGACTTGAATCTAAAATGCGAAAGCCCAATTTGTTTGATTATCAATAAAATATAATGAGGATGTTTTAATGTTTATTTCTCAGGCTCACGCAGCAGCAGAAGGCGCGCCAGCAGGCGGTGGTTTTGAAATGCTAATCATGCTTGGCATGTTCGCAGTGATCTTTTACTTCATGATTTATCGCCCACAAGCGAAACGCGTAAAAGAACACAAAAACCTAATGGCTTCTATGGGCAAAGGCGACGAAGTTTTAACTAGCGGTGGCCTAGTGGGTAAAATCACTAAGATTGCTGAAGACAATGACTACATTTCAATTGAGCTTAACGCGAACAATGAAGTAGTAATCAAGAAAGACTTCATCACTGCAGTGCTACCAAAAGGTACGCTTAAGTCTCTATAAAACAGCTAAAGGATCCTCGCTGTGCTAAACCGTTATCCATTATGGAAGTACTTGATGGTGCTTTTTGCCATCATCACCGCTGCGTTATACGCACTTCCAAATATCTACGGTGAAGATCCGGCTATTCAAGTTACAGGGGCGCGTGGCGCCTCTGTAGATATGTCAACGCTGGATGCTGTCACTACTGCTCTTAACAAAGAGCAACTTTCTCATAAATCCATTGCTCTCGAAGATGGATCAATTCTTGTTCGTTTTAACGACACTGACACACAAATCAGTGCTCGTGATGTCATCAGCGAAGCGCTAGGCAAAGACACAATTGTTGCACTTAACCTTGCACCTTCTACACCCGATTGGCTAGAAGCGATTGGCGCGTCACCATTGAAGCTAGGTCTTGACCTTCGCGGTGGTGTTCACTTCTTAATGGAAGTGGATATGGATGCAGCGATGGAAAAGCTTGTTGGTCAACAAGAAGAAGCTTTCCGTAGCGAACTTCGTGACGCCAAGATTCGTTACCGTGCAATCCGCCCTTCTGGAAAAGAAGCGGTAGAAGTGTTGTTGCGTAACGAAGAGCAATTAGCAGAAGCGAAAGCAACGCTAGAAAAGAATCACCCGGACATGATTTTTGTCGATTCTGATTCAAATGGCCGTTACGCTCTTACTGCAACCTTTACTGAGCAACGTTTACAAGAGATCCGTAACTATGCTGTTGAGCAAAACATTACGATTTTACGTAATCGTGTCAACGAACTAGGTGTTGCGGAACCATTGGTTCAACGTCAAGGTGCTAGTCGCATTGTAGTTGAACTGCCTGGTGTTCAAGACACTGCTCGTGCAAAAGAAATTCTCGGAGCTACGGCAACGCTTGAATTCCGTGAAGTTGATGATAAAGCTGACCTATCGGCAGCGGCAAATGGTCGTGCGCCAGCAGGTAGTGAAATCAAGATGGACCGTGATGGTCGCCCAGTTGTGCTTAAGAAGCGCGTTATTCTTGGCGGTCAAAGCATCACAGATGCAAGCTCAAGTGTTGATGAATATGGTCGTCCACAAGTTAACATCTCGCTAGACAGCGAAGGTGGTAATAAGATGTCTGCGTTCTCTAAGAAGAACATTGGTAAGCTAATGGCTACCGTGTTTGCAGAATACAAAGACAGTGGCCGTCGTACGCCTGAAGGCAAAGTTATTCTGGATAAGCATGAAGAAGTCATCAACCAAGCAACGATTCAATCGGCTCTTGGTCGTAACTTCCGTATCACAGGTATCGACTCTGCTGCAGAAGCACACAACCTAGCACTTTTACTACGTGCTGGTGCACTGATTGCACCTATCTCTATCGTTGAAGAACGTACCATTGGTCCATCAATGGGCCAGCAAAACATCGATATGGGTATCCAAGCATGTATCTGGGGTATGGTTGCCGTAATGCTATTTACGCTGCTTTACTACCGCGGCTTTGGTTTGATTGCAAACATTGCTCTAATGGCAAACTTAGTGCTTATCATTGGTGTTATGTCGATGATTCCAGGCGCTACCATGACGCTTCCGGGGATAGCCGGTATCGTGTTAACAGTCGGTATGGCAGTTGATGCGAACGTACTGATCTTCGAGCGTATCCGTGAAGAAATTCGTGATGGACGTAGTCCACAACAAGCGATTCACCAAGGTTACGCGAATGCATTCAGCACGATTGCTGATGCGAACATCACAACACTAATTACTGCAATCATTCTATTTGCGGTCGGTACAGGTGCGGTGAAAGGTTTCGCAGTTACTCTATCTATCGGTATCTTAACTTCAATGTTCACCGCCATTATTGGTACACGTTGTATCGTGAACCTGATCTACGGTGGCAAACGCGTTGATAAATTGTCGATCTAAGGCTGGGAATTAATATGTTTCAAATTCTAAAAGCAGAGAAGACGATCGGCTTTATGCGTTGGTCGAAAGTAGCATTCGTTTTTTCAATTATAATGATTGCTGCTTCTATCTTCACTTTGTCAACCAAGTGGCTTAATTGGGGTCTAGATTTCACTGGCGGTACTCTTATCGAGGTCGGTTTTGAACAGCCAGCAAACCTTGAAGAGATTCGTGCAGCACTAGATTCAAAAGGCTTTGGCGATGCGACAGTACAAAACTTCGGTAGTGCTCGTGAAGTCATGGTTCGTCTTCGTCCACGTGATGACGTTTCTGGTGAAACGCTAGGTAACCAAATCATTGGTGCTATCAAAGATGGTACTGGCGAAAGCGTAGAAATGCGTCGTATAGAGTTCGTAGGTCCCAACGTTGGTGATGAGCTAACAGAAGCTGGTGGTCTAGCGATCTTGGTATCGCTGATCTGTATTCTGCTTTATGTATCGATGCGATTTGAATGGCGTCTAGCGGCTGGTGCGGTAATGGCATTGGCTCACGATATAATTATCACGCTAGGTGTCTTCTCGTTTCTACAAATTGAAGTTGACCTGACTATCGTAGCTGCGCTACTGACGGTTGTGGGCTACTCACTCAACGATACCATCGTTGTATTTGACCGGATTCGTGAAAACTTCCGTAAGATGCGTAAGGGTGAACCTTCAGACATTATGGACGCCTCAATCACTCAAACGTTGAGCCGTACATTGATTACATCTGGTACGACGTTGTTCGTGGTAATTGCACTGTTCATGCAGGGTGGTGCTATGATTCACGGCTTTGCAACCGCACTTTTACTCGGTATCACTGTAGGTACTTACTCTTCTATCTACGTAGCATCAGCACTGGCTCTAAAACTGGGTATCCAGAAAGAGCACTTGATGCCACCTCAAGTAGAAAAAGAGGGTGCAGAGTTCGACGAAATGCCATAAGGCAGATTGAGAACCGAAAACAAAAACCGCTGAACAATCAGCGGTTTTTTTATGCCTGATAGATTTGAAAGTTTCATTTTTTTTTGAGGTACTTCCAGCTTGAATTGTAGTTTTTTGATTGAGTTGAATATCGGAAGTATGTTCAACAATTTCGGGAGGAAATAATGTCAAGGCAAGCTGAAATAAAAGTACAGTTACTGAAGTTTGTAGAGATTTCTTACAAGCACAATAAAGGTGTTACCACCAAGCTAGTTACTGGAGGGAAAAGGTTCAAGTTAGCAGTTGATGAGTCAGGTAAAGTAACTTTATCTGGTGAGCTTGGATTTACTAAGTTTGAAGTTTCAAAAGAAATGGTTGAAGAGCTGGGCATAAAATTAAAAGCCGTTTCTGTTACTTTTAAAACTACTCGTGATGGTGTTTTGACATACAGTGGGAGTGTTTCTCTTTTTGGTGTTGTTTCCTTTGGAGTTACTGGGCAGGTAAATGTCCGTGAGCTTTTAGAGCAGTGCGAGTGGGGGCTTTGTAAGTACAGATTTAAGCCGAGTAAAATTGATCAAGCGCTCCGTGAAGCTGGGGTTTAGTTGGTTATGCTAAATAGAATTCTACCTATTCCGGTTTTACTAAGTGTTTCAACGCCCTGCATCGCAAGTCCACTCCACGATACTTACCTTGATATACGTAATAATTTATACAAGATGCAGTATATAGAGGTGGTAGAAGCTATGGCAGGACCAAATCTATCGATTGAAGAGCTGAACAGTATTAAGTCTCACCCAATAAAATTTGGTCATCAATTTCCATTTTTATCATCTATCCCATCAAGTTTGGTTACAGAGCTGTCTTACTTTGAAGAGTACAGTGAGGATGGAGGAGTTGGATGTCTTTCTGTAAACGGCTTTGGTGATGTATACCAGCCAGTCACGGTTTCGCTGCAGTTTTTAATGAAGGAACAAATATGGAAGGTTAAGCACGTAAAAATAGACCACTTATCTGACTACGACCGTTTCTACAAACAGGCTGATTGTTCGAAATAAAAAAGCCCCGCTCAATGAGCGGGGCTTTCTAAAGTCATCAGCGTGACGGGCTATATATGACTTTCAAATCTTACTTAAGGATCGCGCTGTTACCGTTTTCGCGGATGTGCTTAAGGATAGATTTTACGCCACGAGCGCTTGAAGCAACGATGTTACCAGACTTCATGTAGTCAGTGCCGCCAGCAAAGTCTGTTAGGATTGCGCCAGCTTCACGAGCAATAAGCTCACCTGCTGCCATATCCCAAGGTTTTAGGCCTAGCTCGAAGTAACCATCAACACGGCCAGCAGCCACGTAACAAAGGTCAAGAGCAGCAGAGCCGCTACGACGGAAATCAGCACATTCAGTGAATAGCGCACCAACGATCTTGATGTAAGACTCAGCGTGTTGTTTCTGCTTGAATGGGAAGCCTGTTGCTAGAACAGTACCTTGAAGGTCTTTTAGTTGAGCAACACGAATACGTGCACTGTTTAGTTGAGCGCCGGCACCGCGTTGTGCAGTGAATAGCTCGTTTTGCATTGGATCGTAAACACAAGCAACTTCAGTTTTGCCCTTAATACGAACAGCGATAGAAACCGCGAAAGTTGGGTAACCTTTTACAAAGTTAGTGGTGCCATCCAGTGGGTCGATGATCCATTGTACGTCTTTATCTTTACCTTCGATAAGACCTTGTTCTTCAGCAACGATACAGTGCTCAGGGTAAGACTGCTTGATAGTATCGATGATGATGTATTCTGCTTCTTTGTCTACGTTAGTGACAAAGTCATTAGTGCCTTTAAGAGTAGATTCTACTTTATCAGTGTTTTCTAATGATTTAGCAATATGATTGCCTGCCTTTCGCGCAGCGCGAATAGCAATGTTTAGCATTGGATGCATACGAATTTCCCAACGGATGTTAAAGAACAAATGAAAGCGGCGGCGAGTATACCAGAGATAATCAAAAAGGGAAGTGGTTATTTTTTACTCTAATTGCGGCCGACTGAGTGTACAGATCATACTGCGGACGAGAACAATAACCAAGAATGAGAAGAGAGGTCTGCTTGCCTCTAGGGTGTCTTAAAAAACTATGATAACATTCTGCGGTTTTAATTTAGGTAGCAAACACAGATGTTGGATCAAGTAAAAATTGTACTCGTAGGTACCTCTCATTCAGGCAATATTGGCTCAGCAGCTCGAGCAATGAAAGTGATGGGTTTAAACCAACTAGTATTAGTCGATCCACAATGTGAAGTGGATGAACAAACTCTTGCTTTAGCTGCGGGTGCTGGTGATATTGCTCAAAATGCAAAGATTGTCGGCACATTAGAAGAAGCGGTTGAAGATTGTGGCCTTGTTGTGGGTTCTAGCGCCCGCTCTCGTACATTAGAATGGCCAATGCTCGAGCCACGTGAATGCGGTGAGAAATTTGCAGTTGAAGGCCGAAAGCATCCGGTTGCGCTCGTGTTTGGCCGAGAAAGAACTGGTTTGACAAACGAAGAGCTACAAAAGTGCCACTACCATGTTTGTATTCCCGCTAATCCTGAGTACAGCTCGCTTAACCTAGCGATGGCTGTACAAACTCTCAGTTACGAAGTGCGAGTTGCACACTTGAACTTAGAGCAAAGCCAGTTTTCCCCAAATGAATCGGAAGAATACCCGCGTCATCGAGAACTCGAATTGTTCTTCGAGCATCTTGAAAAGGTGATGGTTGAGACCCAGTTTATTAACAAAGAGCAACCTGGACAGGTGATGAATAAGTTGCGCCGTTTGTTCTCTCGTGCTCGACCAGAAACCCAAGAACTTAATATTCTACGAGGCGTTTTGACTTCGATAGAAAAGAAGTTCTGAGTGAATAATAACCACTTTAGATGTGAGGATGAATACCTGAGTAAAATGGTCAAATAAATACTTGACCAAATTACTCAGGTATGGAAAAATCTTAACCATTACAAACCATGTGGATACGGTGTGGTATGAAACTTACATCTAAAGGAAGATATGCGGTGACAGCCATGCTGGATGTGGCACTGCATTCGCAACAAAACCCTGTACCTCTGGCTGATATTTCAGAGCGTCAAGGGATCTCGCTCTCTTACTTAGAGCAGCTATTTTCAAAATTGCGTAAAGCAGGTCTCGTTGCCAGCGTTCGTGGCCCTGGTGGTGGTTACCGACTTGGTGCCGACGCTCACAGTATCGCTATTGGTACCGTGATTGCTGCCGTTGATGAGTCAGTAGATGCAACCAAATGCCAAGGTAAAGGAGATTGCCAAGGTGGAACACGTTGCCTTACTCACACGCTGTGGCGTGACCTAAGCTCTCGCATTAGTGACTTTTTGAATAACATCACTCTTGGTGAGTTGATGACAGACAATGAAGTACTCGAAATTTCTGATCGTCAGGACATTGATCTGGCGGTAACCCATGGGCTATCAAACAAAAATACAACCGCCGCGCCCATCGGTGTAAACGTCCGCTCTTAGCGGTCAGCTTTTTACATTGGAGTAGAGAATGAAACTGCCGATTTATCTTGATTATTCCGCTACATGTCCAGTTGATCCACGTGTTGCTGAAAAAATGGTTCAGTACATGACAATGGATGGCACATTTGGCAACCCAGCGTCACGTTCGCACCGTTACGGCTGGCAGGCAGAAGAAGCGGTCGATACTGCTCGTGAGCAAATTGCTGACCTTCTAAATGCAGATCCTCGCGAAATCGTATTTACATCTGGTGCGACAGAATCAGACAACCTTGCGATTAAAGGTGCAGCGCACTTTTACTCGAAGAAAGGCAAGCACGTAATCACTTGTAAAACAGAGCACAAAGCCGTTCTTGACCCATGTCGTCAACTTGAGCGTGAAGGCTTTGAAGTGACTTACCTTGAGCCAGAATCAAATGGCTTGATCGATCTAGAGAAGCTTAGAGCAGCCATGCGTGATGACACCGTGCTTGTGTCTATTATGCATGTAAACAACGAGATTGGTGTGGTTCAAGACATTACAGCGATCGGCGAACTGTGCCGTGAGCGTAAAATTGTTTTCCACGTGGACGCTGCGCAATCTGCAGGTAAATTACCAATCGACGTTCAAGAGATGAAAGTTGATCTAATTTCACTTTCTGCTCACAAAGTTTACGGTCCTAAAGGTATCGGTGCACTTTACGTACGTCGTAAGCCTCGTATTCGTCTTGAAGCGCAAATGCACGGTGGCGGTCATGAGCGTGGTTTCCGCTCTGGTACACTACCTACTCACCAAATCGTAGGCATGGGTGAAGCATTCCGCATTGCAAAAGAAGACATGCAAAAAGATTACGATCATGCTTTAGCGCTTCGTAACCGTCTTTTTGATGGCGTGAAAGACTTAGAAGCAGTGACGGTAAACGGTGACTTTGAGCAGCGTGTACCACACAACCTAAACATCAGTTTCGCATTCGTAGAAGGTGAATCACTACTAATGTCGCTTAAAGATCTAGCGGTATCTTCTGGTAGTGCTTGTACGTCTGCAAGCCTTGAGCCTTCTTACGTTCTTCGTGCCCTAGGCATGGATGACGAATTGGCTCACAGCTCGGTTCGTTTCTCGTTTGGTCGTTTCACGACTGAAGAAGAAATTGATTACGCAATTGAACAAATCCGCGTTGCAGTGACTAAGCTACGCGACATGTCTCCTCTATGGGATATGTACAAAGAAGGGATTGATTTGAGCACTGTTGAATGGGCTCACCATTAATCTCAGGGATTGAAATAGAGGATTCGAGGTAATTTATCATGGCATACAGCGAAAAAGTAATTGATCACTACGAGAACCCACGTAACGTTGGTTCATTCGATAAAGAAGATCCATCAGTAGGTAGCGGCATGGTTGGCGCTCCTGCGTGTGGTGACGTAATGAAGCTTCAAATCAAAGTGACACCTGAAGGTATCATCGAAGATGCGAAGTTCAAAACATACGGTTGTGGTAGTGCAATCGCATCAAGCTCACTAGTAACTGAGTGGGTAAAAGGTAAGTCAGTTGATGAAGCGGCAGCAATTAAAAACTCTGAGATTGCTGAAGAGCTAGAGCTTCCACCAGTGAAAGTTCACTGTTCTATTCTTGCTGAAGATGCAATCAAAGCAGCGGTTGCTGACTACAAGAAAAAACACCAAGAATAATTATTCCGTAATATAATGGGAGCTTTGACGCTCCCATTCCAATCGAAATTTAGACAGACTAAGGTGCAGTATGGCCATCACAATGACAGAATCAGCGGCAAGTCGCGTAAGAGCATTCCTAGATAACCGAGGCAAAGGTATCGGTTTACGTCTTGGAGTGAAGACGACTGGCTGTTCCGGCATGGCATACGTACTTGAGTTTGTTGATGAGCTCAATGAAGAAGACGAAGTATTTGAACTCTCTGGAGTGAAAATTATCATCGATCAAAAGAGCTTAGTGTACCTAGATGGTACTGAATTGGATTACGTGAAAGAAGGGTTGAATGAAGGTTTTGAATTCAACAACCCTAACGCGAAAAGTGAATGTGGTTGTGGTGAAAGCTTCAACGTCTAATTGATTGTCCTTCTGGGCAAACGAGTCCGGAAGGCTTTACTAGGACCCGAACTTAATGAATCACTTTGAATTATTTGGGCTACCAAGTCAGTTTAAGCTGGATGGTAGCCTTCTTTCTTCTCAGTTCCGAGAACTACAAAAACGCTTCCACCCGGATAACTTTGCAACGGGCTCAGAACGTGACCGTTTGATGGCGGTGCAAAAGGCGGCGCAAATCAACGATGCCTATCAAGTTCTGAAAAATCCTATTTCTCGCGCCGAGTATATCCTCGCAGAGCAAGGTGTTGAGATCCGAGGTGAACAGCAAACAATGCAAGATCCGATGTTCTTAATGGAGCAAATGGAACTGCGCGAAGAACTGGAAGAGATTGCTGACAAGTCCGATCCTGAATCGGCGCTTTTTGACTTCGACTCTAAGGTCAGCAAAATGTACAAACAGCATCTGGCAAGCGTCGAGCAAGAGCTTGATGATGGTCTATGGGCTGAAGCCGCAGACCGAGTTCGTAAGCTAAAATTCATTGCCAAACTAAAGAACGAAATTGAGCTAGTCGAAGACAAACTCCTCGGCTAGTAAGCGTGACAAGGACCTATCATGGCACTACTTCAAATCGCAGAACCGGGCCAAAGCTCGGCACCTCATGAGCATAAGTTAGCAGCGGGTATCGACTTAGGTACTACCAACTCTTTGGTTGCTTCTGTACGTAGCGGCGATGCAACTCCACTTGCGGACGAGCAGGGCCGTACTATTTTACCTTCAGTCGTTAATTACGCTGAGGAAACGTTAACGGTCGGCCACGAAGCCAAAGCCAAAGCAGAGTTTGAACCAGAGAACACGATTATCTCTGTAAAACGTTTGATCGGTCGTTCATTAAAGGACATTCAGTCCCGTTACTCTTCACTTCCTTATCGTTTTAAAGAGAGTGAAAACGGCCTGCCAATTTTGCAAACACCTCAAGGTGACAAAAACCCGATTGAAGTATCTGCGGACATCCTAAAAGTATTGGGTAAGCGAGCTGAAGATACGTTAGGTGGTGAGTTAGCAGGTGTCGTTATTACCGTTCCTGCTTACTTTGATGACGCGCAACGTGCAGGTACAAAAGATGCGGCGAAATTAGCTGGTCTTCATGTTCTCCGTCTACTTAACGAACCAACCGCTGCGGCAATTGCTTATGGCCTAGACTCAGGTCAAGAAGGTGTGATTGCGGTTTACGATCTAGGTGGCGGTACTTTTGATATCTCTATCCTACGTTTATCGAAAGGCGTATTTGAAGTATTAGCAACAGGTGGCGACTCTGCATTAGGCGGTGACGACTTCGACCATTTATTTGCCGATTATTTAATGGAGCAAGCGGGTCTAGAAGCGCCGCTTTCTGCAGAAAAGAACCGTACACTGTTGAACATTGCTACTGAAGCTAAGATTGCTTTCTCTGAGCAAGACAGTGTTGACGTTGACGTTTTTGGTTGGAAAGGCACCGTGACTCGCGAGCAGTTCGAAGATCTGATTCGTCCGCTAGTGAAGAAAACACTGATGTCTTGTCGTCGCGCATTAAAAGATGCGGATGTCGACGCAGATGAAGTACTCGAGGTCGTCATGGTTGGTGGCTCAACCCGTACATTGCTGGTTCGTGAAATGGTAGGCGAGTTTTTTGGTCGCACACCCCTGACAAGCATTAACCCTGATGAAGTTGTTGCAATCGGCGCGGGTATCCAAGCAGACATTCTCGCGGGTAACAAGCCTGACTCTGAAATGTTGCTTCTTGATGTGATTCCACTGTCGCTCGGTATTGAAACCATGGGTGGTTTGGTCGAGAAGATCATCCCCCGCAACACTACGATTCCCGTTGCGCGTGCGCAAGAATTTACCACATTCAAAGATGGCCAAACGGCGATGAGTGTTCATGTGGTACAAGGTGAACGTGAAATGGTTGATGACTGTCGTTCACTTGCTCGCTTCTCGTTAAAAGGTATTCCTCCGATGGCAGCGGGTGCGGCACATATTCGCGTGACTTACCAAGTTGACGCTGATGGCCTTCTTTCTGTTACGGCAATGGAGAAGAGCACTGGTGTTCAATCAGAGATTCAAGTAAAACCTTCTTACGGCTTAAGTGACAATGAAGTGGCGGATATGTTGCGTGATTCAATGACGCACGCAAAAGAAGACATGCAAGCTCGTGCCTTAGCTGAGCAGCGTGTTGAAGCCGACCGAGTGATAGAAGGTTTGATTGCAGCGATGCAAGCTGATGGTGATGACTTACTATCAGAACAAGAGAAACAAAACTTGATTAAAGCCATCGAAGCCTTGATTGAGCTGCGTAATGGTGATGATGCAGATGCGATAGAGCAAGGCATTAAAGATACCGATAAAGCGAGCCAAGATTTCGCATCACGCCGTATGGATAAATCGATTCGAGCTGCGTTGTCAGGTCAATCAGTAGACGATATATAAGAGATAAGTAGTTATGCCTAAGATTATTGTATTACCACACGACGATTTGTGCCCAGAAGGTGCAGTGTTGGAAGCAAACTCTGGTGACACCGTTCTAGACGTAGCGCTAAAAAACGGTATCGGTATTGAACATGCGTGTGAGAAGTCATGTGCGTGTACTACCTGCCACGTAATCATCCGTGAAGGTTTTGATTCACTAGAAGAAAGTGAAGAACTAGAAGACGACATGCTAGATAAAGCGTGGGGTCTAGAGCCTGAGTCACGCCTAGGGTGTCAGGCGAGAATTGCTGATGAAGACTTGGTGGTAGAAATTCCTAAATACACACTAAACCACGCTTCAGAAGATCACTAAAACTATCTTCCCAATATAGGGAAGAAGCAAAAGGAAGATGAGCAATGAAATGGACAGATTCTCGCGATATCGCGATTGAACTTTGTGACAAGTTTCCAGATGTCGATCCAAAAACAGTGCGTTTTACCGATCTTCATCAATGGATCATGGAGTTAGATGAGTTTGACGATGAGCCAAACCGTTCTAATGAAAAGATTCTAGAAGCCGTTATCATGTGCTGGATGGACGAAGCGGACTAAGTCTGTAAAACACAGCCTAGTTAACAATTCTTACTAAAAAAAGCGGACCTTTAGGTCCGTTTTTTTATCCAATTGACATTTTTGCCCTACATAATGCTAACATCCGTGAGTTATTAAAAAGAAGCAGCGTAGGCAACGCTGCTATAAGACAAGGAGAAACCATGTCTACACAGATGTCTGTATTTTTAAGTCAAGAGTCGGCAGCACCACATTGGGGTGAAAAAGCACTGCTTTCATTCGCTGAAAACGGCGCAACTATTCACTTAGGTGAAGGTCATGATCTCGGCGCAATTCAACGTGCAGCTCGTCAGCTAGATGGCCAAGGAATTCGTTCTATTTTTCTTTCTGGTGATAACTGGGATCTAGAGAGCGTATGGGCTTTCCACCAAGGGTTCCGTAACCCTAAAAAACATGGCTCAGTTGAGTGGGCAGCATTGTCTGATGAAGATCAAGCAGAGCTTCAAGCTCGTATTACTTCGACTGATTTTACCCGCGATATTATCAACAAAACGGCAGAAGAAGTTGCTCCTCGTCAGCTAGCGACAATGGCTGCTGAATTCATTAAATCTGTTGCGCCGAAAGGCACTGTGACAGCACGTATCGTCAAAGACAAAGACTTGTTGGCAGAAGGTTGGGAAGGTATTTACGCAGTAGGCCGTGGTTCTGAGCGTACTTCTGCGATGCTTCAGTTAGACTACAACCCAACTGGTGACGAAAACGCACCTGTATTCGCATGTCTTGTGGGTAAAGGCATCACCTTTGATTCCGGTGGTTACAGCTTGAAGCCTTCTACCTTCATGAGTGCAATGAAAGCAGATATGGGTGGCTCGGGTACTATCACTGGTGGCCTAGGATTAGCTATCTTGCGCGGTTTAAACAAGCGCGTAAAACTGATCTTGTGTTGTGCTGAGAACATGGTTTCTGGCCGTGCCCTTAAGCTTGGCGACATCATCACTTACAAAAACGGCAAAACCGTTGAGATTATGAATACCGACGCGGAAGGTCGCTTGGTGCTTGCAGACGGTCTTATCTACGCCAGTGAGCAAAAGCCTGAGTTAATTATTGACTGCGCGACGCTAACAGGCGCAGCGAAGAATGCGTTAGGTAACGATTACCATGCGCTAATGAGCTTTGATGATGAGCTATCGCATCAAGCCCTCACGGCGGCAAACCAGGAAAAAGAAGGCTTGTGGCCGCTACCACTTGCTGATTTCCATCGAGAAATGTTGCCATCTAATTTTGCCGATTTATCGAATATCAGCTCTGGTGATTATTCTCCAGGTGCAAGTACTGCTGCTGCATTCTTGTCTTACTTCGTTGAGGACTACAAGAAAGGCTGGTTACATTTCGACTGTGCGGGTACGTATCGTAAAGCCGCTTCTGATAAATGGGCTGCGGGAGCAACGGGGATGGGTGTTCGTACACTTGCTCGTTTCCTCAATGAGCAAGCTGGAAAATAAGATTGATTGCAGCACTCTCTTGTTTGAGTGCTGCTCTTACCCAGTAAGTCACTTTAAAAGCACAACTATTATTACAAGTACAGAAAGGAAATTTTATGGCTCTAGAAAGAACATTTTCAATCATTAAGCCTGATGCTGTAGAGCGAAACCTAATTGGTGAAATCTACAATCGTATTGAAAAGGCTGGCCTACGTATCATCGCTGCCAAAATGGTTCACCTGACAGAAGATCAGGCAAGCGGCTTTTATGCAGAGCATGAAGGTAAAGAGTTTTTCCCTCCTCTAAAAGAGTTCATGACATCTGGTCCTATTATGGTTCAGGTATTGGAAGGCGAAAATGCGATTGCACGTTACCGCGAGCTAATGGGTAAAACCAACCCAGAGGACGCGGCATGTGGCACTTTGCGTGCTGATTACGCACTCAGCATGCGTCACAATTCAGTTCATGGTTCAGATAGCCCTGAGTCTGCCGCTCGTGAAATTGAGTTTTTCTTCCCTGAATCAGAAGTTTTCTCTCGCTAACTCGTTCATGCATCACTTTTGCGTGATGATCTAGTTCGTAATAACCTCGGATTTGTCCGAGGTTTTTTATTCCGCGTTCTCCATTTCCCCGGCGAGTTCATTCGTAATTATTCGCGAAGACGTTGGCTAATTTGAGCATCTTACAGGGGGAAAGCTTAGTTAAGTGTGTTTGTTCTCACTGTTTTCTCTGTATCACTTCTACGCTTTTGCTGTCGGTTGTCTAATCATTATTCTCACCGTAAAGTCTGATTAAAATTTAAACGTTTTTATTTTAATGCCTTAGCAAACTCAGGGTCTTACACCCCTTGTTGTAGCTGAATAAAGGCTGTACAATTCGCGCCCTTATTCTTGTTTCAGTCATTGAGAGGCAACATGACCACTGAAAAAATCAATCTACTCGACTTTGATCGCAAAGGCATGCGTCAGTTTTTCGCGGAAGAACTTGGCGAGAAAGCGTTTCGTGCCGATCAGGTTATGAAGTGGATCTACCATTTCGGTGTAGATGACTTCGAAAAAATGACAAACATCAACAAGAAGCTGCGCGAAAAGCTTTTACACAAGTGTGAAATTAAAGCACCAACTGTAGCAGAAGCTCAGCATTCTTCAGACGGCACGATCAAGTGGGCAATGAAGGTTGGTGATCAGGATGTAGAAACGGTTTACATTCCAGAAGATGATCGCGCAACGCTTTGTGTATCTTCTCAAGTAGGTTGTGCATTGGAATGTAAGTTCTGCTCAACAGCACAGCAGGGCTTTAACCGTAACTTGAAAGTTTCAGAGATCATCGGTCAGGTGTGGCGTGCTGCACGTGAAATTGGTCTTGAGAAAGAAACAGGCCGTCGCCCAATTACGAACGTCGTGATGATGGGCATGGGTGAGCCGCTTCTTAATATGAAGAACTTGATTCCTGCATTGGAGTTAATGTTGGATGACCTTGGCTTTGGTTTGTCGAAGCGTCGCGTAACCGTATCAACATCAGGTGTGGTTTCTGGTCTTGATCAGATGACGGGCAAAATCGACGTTGCGTTGGCGATCTCTCTTCATGCGCCAAACGATAAGCTGCGTAGTGAAATCATGCCAATTAACGATCGTTGGGATATTCAAGATTTCCTAGCATCCGTTCGTCGTTACATTGCTTCATCGAATGCAAACCGTGGCAAGGTAACAGTCGAGTACGTGTTGCTTGATCATGTGAACGATGACATGGACCATGCTCGTGAACTGGCTGAATTGATGAAAGACACACCATGTAAGATTAACTTGATTCCGTTTAACCCGTACCCAGGTTCACCTTACAAGAAACCAAGTAACTCACGTATTGATCGCTTCCAAAAAACATTGATGCAATACGAGCACACAGTTACGGTTCGTAAAACACGTGGTGATGACATTGATGCCGCATGTGGTCAGTTGGTCGGTGATGTAATTGACCGAACTAAACGTACGGCAATGCTGAAAGCGTCACGCGGTGCCGATACCATTGAAGTGAAAGCTGTATAAACGACCGGAATTCAAAAATAGCCAGAGCCATTCGCTCTGGCTATTTTGTTTATTGTTTAGGACATTTTCGCCAAGATTTGGGACTATCACTCTTCAACCTAAGGTTATTTGGGTATAATTTCGAATTCCTTTGTCAAAGTTTGGACAAAAGCTTGAGCTATCTGTTAGTTTGAGTGTAAAGAGTTTTTGTCTTCGTTGCGCATTCGCTTATCATGATATGTAACACTAACGATGACACCGATAATTCTCAGCACTTTCTCACATACGTTTTGCTGATTTTTGCAAAACGGGTATTCGCACTCAGATCGCTGAGAGTTTCTTAAAATTATTATTTTTGGTTAACGCGTTTAGGCTAGCTATCTTTTAAAGAGGCTTAAGAACAATAACGAAAATACATGACCACGTTAGCCACTAAAACAGATTAAATACCGCCATTATGACAGAACACGAAAATACGAATGAAGTGCCACTCTCTATTGAAGCCGGCACATTACTGAAAAACAAACGTGAATCCTTGGGAATGAGCCAAAAGCAAGTTGCCGATCGCCTGAGGCTTCGCATTTCTGTGATTGAAGATATTGAAAATAACCGATTTGAATCTCAACAAGTCGCGACATTTACGCGTGGTTACTTACGCTCTTACGCTAAATTCGTAGGTCTTGATGAGAAGGTGGTTTTGACGGCGTTAGAGCAGACTGCCGATGCTCAGCCTCAAGAGCAAGAAATTGAAATGCAAAGCTTCTCTCGTAAAACAAAAGACGAGAAGCACAATAGCCGTATTATGCTCCTTACTTGGGTTATCGGGCTGGTCATTATTGGCATTTCAGCGGCATGGTGGTGGCAAAACCAACAAGAGAATAGCCTAACTAAGGAAGTAACGGATTCAAGTGTTGAAGCGCCGCAGCCCACTGCTCAAGAATTAGCTGATATCGATTTGATGACGGCTGAAGAGTTAATCGCAAGCACTCCTGAAGAAGTTGCTTCAACTAATGAAGGCGTTGCTGAATCGACTGAAGCACCCGTTGAGCAAGGGGCGGATCCTTTGCTGACTGAAACTGAAAATACAACAAGCGTAGATTCTGAAGAACCTGTTGCCGTGATTGAAGCGGCGGAAGAGGAACAGCCTGCGCCAGTAGTACCTGAAGGCATGACACTTCTTACTATGAAGTTTAAAGCGGACTGTTGGATTCAAGTAAAAGACACCAATGGTAAAACGCTGGTAAGTGGTACTCATAAGCCAGGACAAGATGTAGAACTTACCGGAAAAGCGCCATTTAAAGTGATATTAGGCGCACCGGAAGGGGTTACAATGACATTTGCAAGTGAACCTGTCGACCTTTCTGGGTATACTTCAGGCAAAGTAGCTAGATTCACTCTACCGTTATAAAAAATTATGCAACACGAATCTCCAATTATTCGTCGTAAATCGACGCGTATTTATGTGGGTGATGTACCAATTGGTGATGGTGCGCCAATTGCAGTACAGTCAATGACTAACACTCGCACGACTGACGTAGAAGCGACAGTCGCTCAAATCCGAGCACTAGAAAAAGTCGGCGCAGATATCGTTCGAGTTTCTGTACCTACGATGGACGCAGCAGAAGCTTTCAAACTGATTAAACAGCAAGTTTCTATACCATTAGTGGCTGATATTCATTTCGACTATCGTATCGCGCTGAAAGTTGCGGAGTACGGAGTTGACTGTTTACGTATCAACCCAGGTAACATCGGCAATGAAGAGCGCATTCGCGCTGTTGTTGATTGCGCTCGCGATAAAAATATCCCGATCCGTATTGGTGTCAATGGTGGATCTTTGGAAAAAGACCTACAGATGAAATACGGTGAGCCTACGCCAGAAGCCTTGGTTGAATCGGCGATGCGTCACGTAGATCATCTCGATCGTCTTAACTTTGACCAATTTAAAGTTAGCGTGAAAGCTTCAGACGTTTTTCTTGCGGTGGATTCATATCGTCTGCTGGCGAAGAAAATCGATCAGCCTCTTCATTTAGGTATAACAGAGGCGGGTGGTGCTCGAGCTGGCGCTGTTAAGTCATCTGTTGGTTTAGGTATGCTGTTATCTGAAGGGATAGGCGATACGCTGCGTATCTCTTTGGCTGCCGATCCAGTTGAAGAAATCAAAGTCGGTTTCGACATCCTTAAATCTCTGCGCATTCGCTCTCGAGGCATCAACTTTATTGCGTGCCCCAGCTGCTCACGCCAAGAATTCGATGTGATTGGTACGGTGAATGCACTGGAGCAACGTTTAGAAGACATCATCACGCCAATGGATGTGTCTATCATCGGTTGTGTGGTAAACGGCCCTGGTGAAGCAGAAGTTTCTCACTTAGGTCTAGCAGGTAGTAACAAGAAGAGCGCATTCTACGAAGATGGTAAACGCCAGAAAGAGCGCTTTGATAACGATGACCTTGTGAATAAGCTAGAAGCTAAGATCCGTGCGAAAGCAGCTATGATGAATGGCGAAAACCGCATCGAAGTTAAAGTACAAGATTAATCTCAACGAGAATTACGGTAAGTATTGTGGCAAAAACAATTCAAGCAATTCGAGGCATGAACGATTGCCTCCCAACTCAGTCGCCACTGTGGCAAAAATTAGAAAACACAGTGAAAAATGTAATTAGCGCATACGGTTATAACGAAGTGCGCATGCCAATCGTTGAAGAAACAAACCTATTCAGCCGCGCTGTTGGTGAAGAAACAGACGTCGTTTCAAAAGAAATGTACACTTTTGATGACCGTAACGGCGACAGCCTAACACTTCGCCCAGAAGGTACGGCGGGTTGTGTACGTTCATGTATCCAAAACAGCCTGATCAACCGTGATGAACAGCGTCTGTGGTACATGGGACCTATGTTCCGCCATGAACGTCCGCAGAAAGGTCGTTACCGTCAATTCCACCAGTGTGGTGTTGAGGTGTTTGGTCTAAATGGTCCAGATGTTGATGCAGAGCTTATCATGATGACGGCGCGTTTATGGCGTGAGCTAGGTATCAATGAACATGTCCGTCTTGAGCTGAACTCTATCGGTTCTCAAGAAGACCGCGCAGACTACCGTACTGCACTGGTTGCATTCCTTGAGCAACATATTGATGTGCTAGATGAAGATTGTAAGCGTCGCATGCACACGAACCCACTGCGTGTTCTGGATACGAAGAACCCAGACGTTCAAGCTATTTTAGGTGATGCGCCTCGCCTTTCAGATTACTTGGGTGAAGAATCTAAAGCACACTTCGCAGGTCTATGTGAACTTTTAGACGCCGCAGGTATCAAATACACAGTTAACGAACGTCTAGTTCGTGGTCTGGATTACTACAATCGCACGGTATTTGAGTGGATCACTGAGAGCCTAGGTGCTCAAGGCACTGTATGTGGCGGTGGTCGTTACGATGGCCTTGTAGAGCAATTAGGTGGTAAACCAACACCAGCGGTTGGCTTTGCAATGGGCCTAGAGCGTCTAGTACTGATGCTAGAAACGTTGGAACTGACAGACGTTCGTCGCAGTGTTGACGTGTACGTAGTCACTGCGGGTGAAGGCACCATGATGGCAGGAATGAAGCTAGCAGAACAGCTTCGCGAGTCTGTTCCAGGCGTTCGTGTGATGAATCACTTCGGTGGCGGTAACTTCAAGAAACAGTTTAAACGCGCAGACAAAGTTGGTGCTGTTGTAGCATTGGTTCTGGGCGAAAACGAAGTTGCGGATAATACCGTAGTACTGAAAGACTTAGCTGGTGGTGAGCAAGAGACTTACAACCAAGTAGAAGTTGCAGAAAAGATCGCAGCACTGATTTAAGTCTTTTAGTAATCTAACAAAATTACATCCTAGTTCGTAAGCTAAGGCTCCCAAATGTGGAGCCTTTAAACGAAATAGGAACAATGGCAGCTAAGCTGCCATTTACATGTTTTAAGAGGACAGGAAGTGGAACTTTACGATACTGAAGAACAACAAGTTGAAGCCATTAAAGACTGGTGGAAGGAAAACGGCAAAGCCGTCATCATCGGTGCGGTTGTTGGTTTAGGTGGTCTATTTGGCTGGCGTTACTACCAGGATTCTGTGATTCAGGCGAGTGAAGCAGCTTCTCAAAGCTACACGACAGCAATGAATGCTTTGCAAGACAAAGGCACTGATGCTCAAGCTGACGTGAAAGCTTTCATTGAGTCAAATGAAGTAAAAGAATACTCAGTATTGGCTGCGCTACAACTTGCTAAAGCACAAGTTGAAGCTCAAGACCTTTCTGCTGCATTGGAGCAACTGAAGTGGGCGCAAAGCAACACTCAAGATGCTGCGTTGTTACCATTGATTAGTTACCGCATTGCGCGTATTGAGACGGAAATGGGTAACTTCGACGCTGCAACGGCAGAGCTAAGTAACGTCACTGATACAGCATGGACAGGTCGTATTGCTGAACTTCGTGGCGATATTGCGATTCGCCAAGGTGACAAAGATGCTGCGTACGCTGCGTATACTGAAGCTCAGCAAGCGGCAGATGCAAGCCCGACACTACAAATGAAATTGGACGATCTGGCGAAATAAGGACCGCATTGGATGAAAAGAGTCTTTAAGAAAGCCTTGCTAGGGGCGTTAACAATGGGAGTACTTGCCGGTTGTGCAGGTGAGAAAGACACCATTGTAATGGCGCCACTACCTCAGGTAGACAGTCAGTTTACAACCAGTAGTGAGTGGAGCACATCGGTTGGCGATGGTGTTGGTCATTACTTTTCAAAACTATCCCCTGTATTTGCGAATGATACATTGTTCGTGGCAAGTCGTGATGGCTTAGTAAAAGCGCTGGATCCTGAGAATGGTAAACAACGTTGGCAAACGGACCTAGAAGAAGATGTCATTGCCCGTCTCTCTGGTGGTATCACAGCGGCATACGGAAACCTTTACATTGGCTCTGAGAATGGTGAAGTCATCTCTCTTGACCAAGAAACAGGTGAAATTGTTTGGCGTGTACAAGTTGGTGGTGAGGTACTGGCGAAGCCAGTTGCAGATTCAGGCCTTATTATCATCAATACTAGCCGAGGCATGTTGATTGCCCTTAATGAGAGTACAGGTGAGCAACGCTGGGCATTGAGTACAGAAGTGCCGAACTTAACTTTACGTGGCGACAGTACTCCGACTGCAATTGGTGGCGGTGTATTTTGGGGAACGGCAAATGGCCGACTCGCAGCTGCTATCGTTGAGCGTGGTCAGTTGATTTGGCAACAGCCTGTTGGTACGCCAAAAGGCGCGACAGAAATTGATCGTTTGGTTGACGTTGATTCATCGCCAATTGTGCTAGGCGGTACTCTTTTCACCATTGGATACAATGGCCAACTTATCGCTATTGACTTGCGTTCAGCGAACCCGATTTGGAAGCGTAATTACTCATCTGCGACAGACATTTCTACAGATGGTAGTCGCATCTTTGTGATAACGGAAAAAGATCATGTTGTTGCCGTTGATTCACGAAGCGGAACTGAGTTGTGGGAAAACAGCTTGCTTGAGCACCGACAACTTACAGCGCCAGTTATTGTTGGCAATTATCTCGTTGTCGGTGACACGCTTGGTTACCTTCACTGGATGGATCGTTCAACGGGCGAATTTGTTGCGCAGCAGTTTGTCGATGATAGTGGCTTGGCAGTTGGCCCGACGTTATTGTCGGATGGTTATGTGATTACAACTCGCAACGGCGATGTAAAGAAACTAACCATTAACGAATAATATCGTGATATAATTCACATTCGGCTCCTGGCTGGTGACAGCTAGGAGCCGTTTTGTTGTTTGAATTTATTAACCCTGACGTGGTTATAGGTAAAAATCTGGTTTGATTTGGCATCGAGCAAGTCGTTACCTATAACTACAGAAGAAAGATTATTGTAGAGGTTGTTATGGTACCTGTTGTAGCTCTAGTAGGGCGTCCGAACGTAGGTAAATCTACACTATTTAACCGATTGACTCGCACTCGTGACGCGTTGGTTGCGGACTTTCCAGGCCTAACGCGAGACCGTAAATATGGCCAGGCGAGACTTGGTGAAGAGCACGAATTCATTGTGATTGATACCGGTGGTATCGATGGCACAGAAGAAGGCGTGGAAACAAAGATGGCAGAACAGTCATTAGCCGCGATTGATGAGGCTGATGTTGTGTTGTTCCTTGTTGACGGTCGTGCTGGTCTGACACCTTCAGATGAAGCAATTGCTGCGCATCTGCGTAAAATTGAAAAGCCAGCGATGCTGGTAGTAAACAAAATCGATGGTATTGATGCCGATGCGGCGTGTGCTGATTTTTGGCAGCTCGGAGTGGATGATATGTACCAGATTGCGGCTGCTCATGGCCGTGGTGTGACCGCTTTGCTTGAGCGTGCTTTATCTCCATTCTTTGATGATCTATTAACAAGTGAATCTGAAGAAGGTGAGATTGAAGACCTGACTGGATTCGAAGACGAAGAGCCTCTTGTTGAAGATTACACTGAAGAAGACGCAGAAGCTGAATTCAAGCGCCTTCAAGAGCAGCCGATTAAGTTGGCGATCATCGGTCGTCCGAATGTAGGTAAATCGACACTGACTAACCGTATTCTGGGTGAAGAACGTGTAGTTGTATACGATATGCCAGGTACAACGCGCGATTCTATCTACATCCCGATGGAACGTGATGGACGCGAATACGTACTAATTGACACCGCAGGTGTTCGTCGTCGTGGTCGTATCAATGAAACGGTTGAAAAGTTCTCTGTTGTTAAGACGCTGAAAGCGGTAGAAGATGCAAACGTCGTTCTACTGGTGATTGATGCACGTGAAAATATTTCAGACCAAGACCTAAGCTTGCTTGGTTTTGCACTGAATGCTGGCCGCTCAATTGTCATCGCCGTTAACAAGTGGGATGGTCTAGACAGTGACGTGAAAGAAAGCGTGAAGAAAGAACTGGACCGCCGTCTAGGATTCGTCGACTTCGCGCGTATCCACTTTATCTCTGCGCTGCACGGTACTGGCGTTGGTCACTTGTTTGAATCTATTCAAGAAGCATATAACTCGGCGACAACGCGTGTGGGTACGTCAGTACTGACGCGTATCATGAAGATGGCTGTGGATGATCACCAACCGCCAATGGTTCGTGGTCGTCGTATCAAACTCAAATACGCACACGCAGGTGGTTACAACCCACCGATCGTTGTTATCCACGGTAACATGGTTCGTGAATTGCCAGATTCGTATAAACGTTATCTGATGAACTACTTCCGTAAGTCTCTGGAAATTATGGGAACACCGATTCGCATTAACTTCCACAACAGTGATAACCCATACGAGAACCGTACGAATAAGCTTACGCTATCACAAGAGCGTAAACGCAAACGTATGATGTCGATGGTGAAAAACCGCAATAAATAATGAAATTCGAATACCCAAGTTTCTACTTGGGTATTTTTTTATCAAAAGTAATCGTAAAAATGACTATCACAGCAACAAAGACTCGTTTTTGTCATCAAACATGGCAATTAGAAGCACAAATACAGCTCGTTCAATCTACGGAAGAAGTGACTTACGTTATTACAGATGTCACGCCGTTCCATCCCGTTAGTCACATGTGGCCGGATCACCCTGCAGATAAAGGAACGTTGAAGGTGAATGGGTCTGAGCATGACGTAGTAGATTGCCAAGTTGGAGCAGTGGAGCAGGAGAGTGGTGCTTTGTATGTGGGTAGTGACATCCCTGTAAAGCGTGATGCTGAAGGTTGGGTGTTTGTCGTTGTGCATGTTTTATCACGTACGGAATCACTTGTTACTGATGATTTGGTGACATTGGCGGTAGATAAGGATTACCAACGCGCTTTGAGTCGAGGCCACACTGCAGGACACTTAGCGTATTTGGCGTTGAATAAAGTACTAGCGGAAGACTATTGGCGAAAAGACGCAGACCGCAAAGACCCACATGGTTATTATGACTTTAATAGCTATGCACAAGTTACGAGTTATGTTACTCCAGACAAGTGCCTCGATACGTACCGTTTAGGCAAAACACTCCGTAAAAGAGGATTAAACAGTGCAGATATGCTGAATGACCTCCAGGCGATTGCAAAAAAAGTGAATAGCCAACTTGTGGAATGGCTTCGACGAGATGCGATGATCACCATGGAATGCCACGGTGACAGATTAACGGATTCTCGCTATTGGAAGTGCGATTTAGGGGAAGGTCAATTAGCGGTAATCCCTTGTGGTGGAACGCATGCGAGCCATTTAAATGAGTTTGCTTTTATCCAAGTTAAACTCGTTAAGCTCGACGCTCAAACTATCGAAATGCACACCAATGTAAACACTGCTTTTTGAATAAGATCTTTTTATTAAATTCTGATTTTTCGTTTAATTAAATCTTTTTAAGGTTTTTTATTCTGCCTTAAATTGGAATGCAGAATATGTAACTTATGCTTTCGGTGTGTGGTTATATAAATATTCTTTTAAGGGGTGATCGCTGATCAAGGAGTAAATATCAGACGATCAGTATAAGATCCTACGTATCAAGTATGGTTAACGCCTCGTGAAACTTGTTGGGGCGGTGATGAAGATCAACATACTTGTTCGCTATTTTGAGTAGCATGCGTTACTCGAAATTGCTTAGTTTAGAGAGAGGAACGGGATATGCAGCAGAACATTTGCCCGACTTGCAATGTCGAACTGGAATGGACAGGACAATACCATTGTGCACAGTGTGAATCGGATTTTAAAAAAGTAGGTTTTTGCCCTGATTGTGAGGCGGAGCTGGAGAAGCTGCAAGCATGCGGTGCTGCGAGTTACTTTTGTAATGTGTGTAATGAACTCAAATCAAAATCACGTGTCCGATTTGAGTTCCAGAAAATCAGTTAACCAGAGTTTGTATTCAGTTAACGGTAGAGCGAACGTCGCCTTCGGCTAATCGAGTAATCAATATATCTCCCGATTTTACATCTGAAGATTGAGTAATCACTTTACCTTGCTCAGTTTGAGTAATTGAGTAACCTCGTTTCAATGTCGCTAGTGGGCTGACGGTGTCTAACTTCTCTGCAGCAATCGCGAGTTGATGGCGCATAGTCAGTAATTTGCGATCCATTGCATCCATGAGCTTTTGCTCAACACGTTCTAGCTTCGACTTCTGCTCGGCAAGGCGTGTTACAGGAGAATTTAATTGCAGCCGATAATGTTGACGCTCGATTCGCTGTTGACGCAAGGCAATAAAACGACTCATCGCTCGCTGTAAGCGCATGTCCAACTCATCTAACTGTTGCGTCTGACGTTGCAAGCGATAGCTTGGGTGCTGTCTCTCTAGACGGTGCACTAATTGAGCAGATTGCTGCTTTTGTTGTGCTAGGTAGTAACGCATCGCACTCGCTAACTTATGCTGGCGGGTAACTAAAGCTTGATCTTTGTGGCTGTTATCACGGCTTACTAGCTCAGCGGCTGCTGATGGAGTAGGCGCGCGTACGTCGGCGACAAAATCAGCTATTGTCACGTCAACTTCATGTCCAACGGCGCTAATAATAGGAATTTGGCTTGCTGCAATCGTGCGAGCTAATATCTCGTTGTTAAAGCACCATAAGTCTTCTAATGAACCACCACCTCGGCCCACAATTAGTACATCACATTCATCACGGCTGTTAGCGCGACCAATGGCTTGTGCAATTTGAATGGCTGCGTCCTCACCTTGTACCACTGTCGGATAAATCACAACAGGTAGGGAAGGATCACGACGTTTCAATACGTCTAAGATATCGTAAAGCGCGGCACCAGTTTTCGATGTGATGACGCCAACACGTTTAGGGTGCTCAGGCAAAGATTGCTTATTGATTTGCGCGAACAACCCTTCTGCTGCAAGCTTCATTTTCAGCTCTTCAAACTCTTGTTGAAGACGGCCATCACCTTCCGGTTGCATGCTTTCGATGATCAATTGGTAGTCACCGCGAGGCTCATAAAGAGACAGACGAGCTTTTACTAGGACTTGATTACCGTTAGCGGGTTTGAAAGTAACGCGGCGATTGTTACCACGAAACATGGCACATTTAACTTGAGCGCGAGAGTCTTTAAGAGTGAGGTACCAGTGACCAGAGACAGGAGCTGAAAAGTTGGATATCTCTCCGACGAGCCAAACGATCCCCATTTCGTTTTCAAGGAGTAAACGAACTTCTGCGTTGAGACGAGAAACAGTAAAGATGTTTTGATTGGTCTTGGAGAGCACAGCTAATCTCTTAGACGTGAGTATGGAAATTAGCGGCAATATAATACATAGCAAGGGGGTAATTGCAAGAAAAAAATTAAAAAATTTGTGGTCAAGCGATTGCGTTAACCGTATAATCCCTCCGCAATATCTAATCCAAATGTAGCTTGTTGCTAACACAGGTTACCCTCATTATGCGAAACGATGAGATTGGATTGTTCTTTTTACTCCTCTAATTGTGAGATATTGCAAATGCTAAGAATTGCCAAAGAAGCGCTGACATTCGATGACGTACTACTTGTGCCAGCACACTCCACCGTTCTCCCAAACACAGCTGATCTTCGCACTCAGCTAACTAAGAACATCACCCTAAACATCCCAATGATTTCAGCGTCTATGGACACTGTTACTGAAGCTCGTCTAGCGATTGCGCTAGCGCAAGAGGGTGGCATTGGCTTTATCCACAAGAACATGTCTATTGAGCAGCAGGCAGCCGAAGTTCGTAAAGTTAAGAAGTTCGAAGCTGGTATGGTAACTGACGCGGTTACTGTAAACCCTGACGCGACCATCGCTGATGTTGTTGCACTCACTGAAAAGCATGGTTTTGCAGGTTTCCCTGTTGTCACTGAGAGCAATGAGCTTGTTGGTATTATCACTGGTCGTGACGTTCGTTTTGTGACGGACCTTTCTAAGAAAGTATCTTCAGTAATGACGCCAAAAGAGAAGTTGGCAGCAGTTAAAGAAGGTGCAACACGAGAAGAAGTGCAAGAGAAAATGCACGAAGCTCGTGTAGAGAAAGTATTGGTTGTGAATGATGAGTTCCAACTAACCGGTATGATTACTGCGAAAGACTTCCACAAAGCAGAACGTAAACCAAACGCATGTAAAGATGAGCGTGGTCGCCTACGTGTTGGCGCAGCCGTTGGTGCTGGCGCTGGTAACGAAGAGCGTGTTGCTGCTCTAGTTGAAGCAGGCGTTGACATTCTACTTATCGACTCTTCACACGGACATTCTGAAGGTGTACTAAACCGCATCCGCGAAACTCGCGCTGCTTACCCAGATCTAGACATCATCGGTGGTAACGTAGCAACTGGTGCTGGTGCTAAAGCACTAATCGAAGCTGGCGTAAGCGCAGTGAAAGTGGGTATCGGACCTGGTTCTATCTGTACAACTCGTATTGTAACGGGTGTGGGAGTTCCACAAATCACTGCAATCGCAGATGCGGCAGAAGTGGCTAATGATTATGGTATTCCGGTTATTGCTGACGGTGGTATCCGTTTCTCAGGTGATATCTGTAAAGCAATCGTAGCAGGCGCATCATGTGTGATGGTTGGTTCTATGTTTGCTGGTACTGAAGAAGCGCCGGGTGAAGTGATTCTATACAATGGCCGTTCTTACAAATCTTACCGCGGCATGGGTTCTCTTGGTGCTATGTCTCAAGGTTCTTCTGACCGTTACTTCCAGTCTGACAACGCAGCGGACAAGCTAGTACCAGAAGGTATCGAAGGTCGTATCGCATACAAAGGCCGTCTAAAAGAGATCGTACACCAACAAATGGGTGGTCTACGTTCAAGCATGGGTCTAACTGGTTCTGCAACTATCGAAGATATGCGTACGAAAGCTGAATTTGTACGTATCTCTGGTGCAGGTATGCAAGAGTCTCATGTACACGATGTTCAAATTACTAAGGAAGCGCCGAACTACCGTCTAGGGAACTAATTACCCAACGGAAACGTTTGCTTTTTCCTTGAAGCATTAAGAAGAGGCGAGTACACTCGCCTCGGTTTTAATCACTTAGCCTTAAAAAGACTGCTCAA
Source organism: Vibrio sp. 1874 (assembly GCF_033344395.1). Lineage (NCBI taxonomy): Bacteria > Pseudomonadati > Pseudomonadota > Gammaproteobacteria > Vibrionales > Vibrionaceae > Vibrio > Vibrio sp. 1874. The sequence goes on along the minus strand of NZ_JAWPOR010000008.1, from coordinate 127,052 downwards.
AATGACTAAAAATATCCATGACCAACGTATTCTGATCTTGGACTTCGGTTCTCAGTACACTCAATTAGTAGCACGCCGCGTACGTGAAATCGGCGTTTACTGTGAACTATGGAGCTGGGATGTAGAAGAAGCGGATATTCGCGAATTCAACCCAGATGGCATTATCCTATCTGGCGGTCCAGAAAGCGTAACGGAAGAGAACTCTCCACGCGCGCCTCAATATGTGTTTGACTCTGGCGTTCCTCTACTTGGCGTATGTTACGGCATGCAAACTATGGCGGAACAACTAGGAGGCAAAGTAGCGGGCTCTAACGAACGTGAGTTTGGCTACGCTCAGGTTAAAGTTTCTGGTGAATGTGCTCTATTTAAAGACCTTGAAGCAACTCAAGACGTTTGGATGAGCCATGGCGACAAAGTAGTAGAGATCCCAGCCGATTTCGTAAAAGTTGGTGAGACAGACACTTGTCCTTACGCTGCGATGGCGAACGAAGAGAAGAAATACTACGGTGTTCAGTTCCACCCAGAAGTGACACACACAAAAGGTGGCCTACAAATGCTTGAGAACTTTGTTCTTGGCGTATGTGGCTGTGAGCGTCTATGGACTTCGGAATCTATCATCGAAGACGCGGTTGCTCGCATTAAAGAGCAAGTGGGTGACGACGAAGTTATCCTAGGTCTATCTGGTGGTGTTGATTCATCGGTAGTTGCGATGCTGGTTCATCGCGCAATCGGCGACAAGCTAACGTGTGTATTTGTTGATAACGGTCTACTTCGTCTAAACGAAGGTCAACAAGTAATGGATATGTTCGGCGACCAATTTGGTTTGAACATCATCAAAGTTGACGCTGAAGAACGCTTCCTAAAAGCACTTGAAGGCAAGTCTGACCCAGAAGAGAAGCGTAAGACTATCGGTCACGTATTCGTAGATGTATTCGATGAAGAGTCTAAGAAGCTGAAAAACGCGAAATGGCTAGCTCAAGGTACGATTTATCCTGATGTAATCGAGTCAGCTGCATCTAAGACTGGTAAAGCGCACGTGATCAAATCGCACCACAACGTGGGCGGTCTTCCAGATGACATGGAAATGGGTCTTGTTGAGCCACTACGTGAGTTGTTCAAAGATGAAGTTCGTAAGATTGGTCTAGAATTAGGCCTGCCTTACAACATGCTTTACCGCCACCCATTCCCGGGTCCAGGTCTAGGTGTTCGTGTTCTTGGTGAAATCAAGAAAGAGTACTGTGACTTGCTACGCCGTGCTGATGCTATCTTTATTGAAGAGCTTCACGCAGCTGATCTATACAACAAAGTATCTCAAGCGTTCACGGTATTCCTACCAGTACGTTCTGTTGGTGTAATGGGCGATGGCCGTAAGTACGATTGGGTTGTGTCTCTACGTGCGGTAGAAACTATCGACTTCATGACTGCTCATTGGGCACACCTACCATACGACTTCCTAGGTAAGGTATCTAACCGTATTATCAACGAAGTTGATGGCATTTCTCGTGTTGTTTACGACATTTCAGGTAAGCCACCAGCGACTATCGAGTGGGAATAATTTTCCTCTAGACAGTTGAGTTTATAAGAACCAGCCTTCGGGCTGGTTTTTTTGTACTTCAAGTTTGTGAAGAGGTGGCTCAACTTTTTTGTGAGAGATATATACATGCGGTTAAATTAAATATATATTCATTTTAATTGTTTAATTATCATAAATGGTATTGCTATGGAACAGGCTGACGTTACCTCTCTCATTCCCATCCTTATTACTCTTTTCCTCGCGCTGACCACAAGAAATGTCGTTGTTGGTTTATTCGCGGGTGTGGTGAGTGGTGTCGCTATGCTCGAAGGGACATTTGTCGAAAAAGGGCCACTAGACTCGTTTAGTGCACTGATGAAAAGCTATCTACTGCCGCAATTAACTGACAGCTACAATGCGGGCGTCATTTTGCTCTTGGTCTTTATTGGTGGCTTTGTTGCCTTGATGGAGAAATCTGGCGGTGGTGTGGCGTTTGCTAAAAAGGTTACTCAATGGGTTGCGAGTAAATGCCAAGCTCAACTGTCCGCATGGTTCGGTGGTGTGGTTATTTTCTTCTCAGACCTTGGTACACCACTGATTGTTGGCCCTGTTTTTCGCCCTTTATTTGATAAGTTAAAAGTATCACGCCAAAAATTAGCTTTTATTATCGACTCTACTTCCTCTCCCGTCGCAATCTTGATCCCTTTTATCGGATGGGGCGTTTACATCATGGGATTGATTCAAAAAGAGTTTACTGCCCTGAATGTCAGTATGAGTGATTGGGATGCTTTCATTGGTGCGATCCCGTATCAGTTTTACGCCTTTCTTGCGATCGCGATTGTGCCGATTGTCTCTTTCTTCAAATTAGATTTCGGACCGATGGCGAAGGCTGAACAACTAGCAGAGCAGGGCTCCGACTTTGGGAAAGTGCAGGAGTCTATGAATGTGTTTACGCATAAAAATGCAAAATCCAGTTTTGTATGGGCGCCTTTGCTCGTTATGCTGGTGGTTCTATGTACCATCCTCGTGCCACACGGTTTTCCATTTCAAAAAGTGGCAGGATCAACGTTTAGGGCTGCACTTTCTTCTGCATATTTCTTCGCGGCCTTCACTTTAATTGCGCTGATGGCGTTTTATGGCGTAAGAAAGCTTTCGGATGGTATTCAGGTTTATCTGAAAGGGATGTCAAACATGATGTCAGTGGCGGTGATTCTGGTATTGGCTTGGGCGCTTAGCTCGGTTGGGAAAGAATTAGGTGCAGCTGCATACATTGCTGAACAAGCTCAAGCCGGTTTCCCTTACTGGTTATTGCCAGCGGTTGCGTTTTTACTGGCCGGTATTATCTCGTTCGCTACGGGATCATCTTGGGGGACGTTTGCCATCATGATGCCATTAGTGATCCCAACTGCCGTCGCGATTGATGCACCACTGTTGGTTTGTATTGGTGCGGTATTATCTGGTGGCTTGTTTGGCGATCACTGTTCTCCCATCTCTGAAACTACGATTTTGTCGTCGACAGGAGCGGGGTGTGAACAGTATGAGCACTTCCGTACACAATTGCCTTACGCATTACTCAATGGAATGATCGCATTGGGGTGTTTTCTTTTAGCTGGAATCAACGCCTCACCAGTGATTGTGCTTGCCGCAATTATTTCTCAGTGTGTGGTTTATTTTGTGCTGTCTAAACAAAAGTCAACCTCAACCGCGAAGCTAGAGGTGGTTTCGGCAGAACAATAAAGAGAGAAACATCACAAAGCGGAGGCTCACAGGGTCTCCGCTTTTCTTTTGAGTCAAGGTAACATTTTTCTTGTGACAAAATGTGTGTGAGGACTTATTTATTCATTTTGTCTCGCAGAATCAACGTACTTGGCTCGGTGTTTCGTATATATGATCCACTATATGTCTAGTTATTCCTCGTATATTGTATTGTTGAAATCCGGAGACTAGACATGTTTGCACTCAAACATCTTCCTCTTGCATTGAGTTGTGTCTTAGCAGCACAAGTGAATGCGAGTATGAATATTCAGCCCGATCCGCAAAATCCGAATGGTTATGTTATTGCTCGTGGTGACGTTCAAGCCGTAGAGCAAAGCAAAACTTCTGATCCTATGTATGCCATTTGGTCACAAGCATTAGAGACACGCCCGAACTCAGTGGTTGAAGCGATTGTACCAGGGGCGACAACCAACCCAGAAAACGTGAAGCGTGTAGAGCGTGTATTCCCCGAAAGTGAGTGGGACTTCCTGACTCAAATGGCGGCACCTGAATACACTTACACGCGTTTCCTACGTGCAATTGGTAAGTTCCCTGCATTCTGTGGTGAGTACACAGACGGTCGTGATTCGGATGCAATTTGTAAAAAATCGATCGTGACAGCGTTTGCTCACTTTGCACAAGAAACCGGTGGCCATATTTCGATTGATAACGTATCGGATAATCCGCTAGGGTTGGAAGAGTGGCAGCAAGCTTTGGTTCATGTGCGAGAAATGGGATGGTCTGAAGGGCAAGAAGGTTACACAACAGGTTGTGGTCAAAATGACTGGCAAAATAAGCGTTGGCCATGTGAACCAGGACAAGGTTATTTTGGACGTGGTGCTAAACAGCTTTCTTACCATTTTAACTATGGCGCGTTCTCTGAAGTGATGTTTGATGGCGATGCATCTGTATTGCTGAAAAATCCAGGCTTGGTTGCGGATTCATGGCTGAACTTGGCATCGGCTATCTGGTTCTTCCTAACCCCACAAGCACCGAAACCTGCAATGCTACATGTGATTGACCGTACTTGGGTGCCTTCACAGCGTGAGCTTGATGCTGGCATTGGTTACGGCTTTGGTACCACCATCAACGTGATCAATGGTGGTATTGAGTGTGGAGAGCAAAACAAAGATAAAGGTCAACCTGTTAACCGTATTCGCTATTGGGAAGGACTTGCCGCTCATTATCAAATTCCAATTGAAGCCGATGAGACCAATACCTGTTGGCAGCAGACGCCTTACGGCAGCTTAAATCTGAATGGTGCGACAGACGTGTTGTACACCAACTGGGATGGGAACTGGAAATACTACTCAGATCGTCCGGGAGGCCACTCTTTTGAATGTGAACTTGTTGGTTTCCAAACGGCTTACTCTGCGCTAGTTGCGGGTGACTATGAGAAATGTGTAACTAACTTCTACCAATCTCATGCGGGTTGGCCAGAAGTTCGTGTAGTTGACAAGTTAGACCCAGTGGATCCGGTCGATCCGCCTGTAGGTGGTGTGGCAGCTTGGGATTCTGGCAAAGTATATAACACGGGTGATCAAGTTTCTTACCAAGGTGCTGTTTACGAAGCGAAATGGTGGTCACAAGGTAATGAGCCAACGAAAAGAGACCCTTGGAAGCTGGTTTCAGGCACTCCTACGGAGCCGCCTACAACGGAACCTGAACCACCGGTGACTGAGCCAGAGCCGCCCGTCACAGAACCTGAGCCGCCAGTAACCGAGCCAGAACCACCAGTTACAGGCAATTTTATTCAGTGGGAGCCGGGTGTAACGCAAGTCGCTAACGGCGATAAAGTGACGTACCAAAACAAATGTTTTGTCGCAAAAAATGGCCCTGGAGTATGGGAAAGCCCAACGCAAAGCAACTGGTTCTGGGACGAGATTTCTTGTCAGTGATTGAGTGAAAAACAACCTAACTATCTATAAAGACTCTGCTTTTTTGCAGGGTCTTTTTTTATATATGTAGTGGTTTATTTATGGAATCTAAGTTTTCAATAACAGCTTTTCTCTTTTGTTCTGGAGCCCATTAAAATTCGCGCGCATTTTTTATCAACATTTTTGAAAAAAGGTATTTGTACATGTCGACAAAACTGGCTAACCCAGCACCGCTAGGTCTAATGGGTTTCGGTATGACCACTATTCTGCTCAATATTCATAATGCAGGATTTTTCCCAATTGACTCTATGATCCTAGCGATGGGCATCTTTTACGGTGGCCTTAGCCAAGTAATCGTTGGCATCATGTGCTTTAAACGCGGTGATACATTCGGCACAACTGCGTTTACTTCTTACGGTCTATTTTGGCTAACATTGGTTGGTCTAATCGTAATGCCTCACATGGGTCTTCCTGCAAGCCCTGCAAGCTTTATGGGTTGGTACCTAGCGCTTTGGGGCATCTTCACTGGTTTCATGTTTATTGGTTCTCTATGTTACCCAACAGCGAAGCAAGTGGTATTTGGTTCTCTAACTATCCTGTTCTTCTTGCTTGCTGCTCGTGATTTCACTGGTAGCGAAGTGATCGGTGCTATCGCTGGCTTCGAGGGTATCTTCTGTGGCGCAAGTGCAATTTACTTCGCAATGGCGCAAGTACTGAACAACGAATTTGGTCGTGAAGTGTTACCTGTGGGTAAAGCAAAAATCGCTCGTAAAGTTGAAGCGGTTATCGCCTAAGCTGTTACTCATAAAGAAGAAAGGGGGATTAACCATTGGTTAATCCCCCTTTTTTATGTCCTTAATCGGACCACTGCTTTTTCTTATTTATGTGATAACGCTATGTTGATGGTTGCTCAACAGTTTCTGCGCTATTGCTGTCTGCCGTTGGTGCTTTACCTGTTTTACGTCGGTACTTATCTTCCCAGTAATCTGCGCCTTTAATGCCCAGTGCAACAGGGTTAAATGTAAAATCGGTCACACCACGTTTTTGTTGCTCTTCGTAGTCGTTCAATGCTTTGAGTGCAGGCTTCGACATAAAGAAGATGATCAAAATACCGATGATGTTTAGCCACGCCATCAGTCCTACACCTACATCACCCATCGCCCATGCTAAGTTGGCGGTTTTCACGGTTCCGTAGAACACGGATGAAATAATGATGACTTTCAGAATAAACATCAGTCCATTTACTTTGAACGTACGACGAATGTAAGCAATGTTCGTTTCTGCAATGTAGTAGTAAGCCAGAATGGTCGTAAACGCGAAGAAGAATAGAGCGATTGCGATGAATGGTTTACCCACGCCAGGTAGTGCGCTTTCGATCGCCATCTGTGTAAACACAGGGCCATTTGCACCAATATCCGCTGGTAGGTTTTGAACCAGGAATGTACCTTCAATCGCACCATTTACGTTGTACGCGCCAGTGATAAGAATCATGAACGCGGTTGCTGAACACACAAGTAGTGTATCGATGTAAATAGAGAAAGATTGAACAAGACCTTGCTGAGCTGGGTGATCAACACTCGCTGCTGCTGCTGCGTGAGGACCAGTACCTTGACCTGCTTCGTTGGAGTAGACACCACGTTTTACACCCCAGCCGATTGCTGCACCAACGCCTGCCATTGGTGTGAATGCGTCACCAATGATCATGCCGAAAATGCGTGGAACCTCACCAATGTTTAGAAGGATGATGACAAACGCAGTAATGATGTAAGCTAACGCCATAAATGGCACAACGACTTGGGTAAAGTTCGCGATACGCTTTACGCCACCAAAAATGATGAAAGCCAAAATGACACAAACAACCGTACCAGTGAAAATTTTAGCAAAACTGAAGGTACCAATAGCGGTTTCAATCATGTCACCTGAGCCAAATGCGGCTTCTACTGCGTTACCGATACTGTTCGATTGAACGCCAGGAAGTAGAACACCACAAGCAAAGATGGTCGCGATAGCAAAGATCCAAGCGTACCATTTTTGTCCCATTGCTTTCTCAATATAGTAAGCAGGGCCACCACGGAACTCGCCTTCGTCTTCTTCTTTATAAATTTGTGCAAGTGTTGATTCTGCGTATGCGGTTGCAGCGCCAAAGAAGGCTACGACCCACATCCAGAATACGGCGCCTGGGCCACCGAAACCGATAGCAGCAGCAACACCAGCAATGTTACCTGTACCTACACGGCCAGACAGTGAAACGGCAAGTGCCTGAAATGATGATATCCCTTTTGTTGAACTCTTCCCTGAAAGTAATAAGCGCCACATCTCAAAGAAGTGACGAATTTGTACAAAACGCGTCATGATTGAATAGAACAAACCTGCGCCAAGGCACAAATAGATCAGTACCGGGCTCCAAATAATTCCATTCAGAAAATCAACTAATGACTGCATGAGTATTTTCCCTGTTAGTTGTGTTTGTGGTTGTTTTTCACACAATACATTACCCTTTATGTAATGCAATTGTTAACTTTTTTAGCTACAAATCCTTTGTAGCGTGATGATGAACACAGAATGGAGAGTAGTTGTTAAAATTTGGTTCTTGTTGCTTATTTGCTCCTTTTAGGTAGAAGATTTGCTTGATGATTAATTATGCAGCACATTGTCATTTAAATGTGCTGCGATTTTGATGAGTTAAAAATGCCAGTGGTTATGCATTTTGTGGAGCAAGTGTCTGCCTGTTTTTTGTTCAGTCATGTCCTCAGGCGTAACGACAAAGGTTAAGCTCCGCATTATCCATCACTTTTGTTTTTTCACCTTTCATTACGCTTGCTAGCAATTGACCTGAACCACAAGCCATCGTCCAACCCAGAGTTCCGTGTCCGGTGTTAGTAAAAAGGTTATCGTATTTAGTCGCGCCGATAATTGGTGTGCCATCAGGCGTCATTGGCCTAAAGCCGCTCCAAAACTCAGCTTGGCTGAAGTCACCACAACGAGGAAAAAGATCACGGATGACCATTTCGATGGTGTTTTTGCGCTTTTGTGGAAGGGAAGCATCAAACCCTGCTAATTCTGCGGTGCCAGCTACGCGAATTCGGTCATCAAATCGAGTCATAGCGACTTTATAGGTTTCATCCATCACAGTAGATCGAGGAGAGAAGTGTTCATCTTCCATCGGGATGGTGAGTGAATAGCCTTTGACAGGGTAGACCGGAATATCAATATCGAGTTGCTTGAGTAGCGCTGTAGAGTAGCTGCCAGAGGCCACCACATATTGGTCTGCTTTAAATTGTCCTCGGTTCGTTTGGACACCTATGATCTTTTTACCTACTGTAACCCAATTGCTTACTTCAGTATCGAACTCAAATCGGACACCGTGTGCCTTAGCAAGCTCCGTTAGTTGTTGGCAAAATTGATGGCAATCGCCCGTTTCGTCATCAGGTAGATGCAAGCCACCAACCAGTTTGTCTTTCACAAGTGCAAGCCCTGGCTCTTGTTCAATACATTGTTCGACGTCCATTAGCTTAAATCGGGTTCCGCTTTGTTCAAGGAGCTGCATGTCCTTTTCAATAGCTTGCAGCTGTTGATGTGTTCGGAATACTTGCAAGGTCCCAAACTGACGTCCTTGATACTTAATGGCGTGTTCTTGGCGTAACTGTTCTAAGCAAATACGGCTGTGGTTAGCGATCGAAAGCATGCGAGCCTTGTTAACTTGATAGCGAGGTAGGGTGCAGTTCGCGACCATTTTACTCGCCCAGCGGATCATGTCGGCATTCAGAGTGGGTTTGATTTTAAGTGGAGCATGCTCCTCCATTAACCACTTAATGGCTTTAACAGGAACACCAGGCGCAGCCCAAGGCGAAGAATAGCCATATGAGATCTGCCCGGCATTGGCGAAGCTCGTTTCCATGGCACTGCTTGGTTGGCGGTCAATGACGGTAACTTGATAGCCTGCTTGAGATAAATACCAAGCAGAGGTTAAGCCGATAACGCCGCTGCCTAATACGATGACTTCCATTGATGCACTCCACACATTTATCAGAGTGCTCAGTTTCTTTTCTTTACCTTTTGTTAACAATCGATATAAATTACACACAGCGTTTAGAAAAACTATAGGCTCAAGGATGAAAAGTAATCTGATAAGTGGCTTGTGTCTATTTAGCCAAGTCGCGGAGTACAACAGCTTTACTGGTGCTGCAAGACATTTACACCTCACCACTGGTGCCATAAGCCAACAAATTATTCATTTGGAAGCGTTATTAGGTTTTACTTTATTTGAACGCCACTCTCGCGGTACTCGTTTAACCGTAAAAGGCACTCAGTTACACCAAGCGACGCAGTTTCACTTTTCGGAACTGAGCAAATTGCTTGATGAGCTCAAAGTAGAAAAACAAACCAATGAAATTCGTTTGAAGTTGACGCCTTCTTTTGCTTTCAAATGGTTAGTCCCAAAGCTCGAAAGCTTCCATCATGATAATCCGGATATCCAAGTACAAATCTTTGCGGAAGGTGCGCTGGTAAATAGTGAGATAAAAGACTATGACGTCGCAATTGACTATGGTCTTCATCCTTATAGAAATGCTAACGCGGAGCTGATTTTGGATGAGCATCTGCTGCCGGTGATGAGTCCAAAATACCTTGAGGATCATGGCTGGCTAAAAACATTGTTTGGTGAACAAAAAACCTCAATGCCAGTGAAGCAATGGCAAGAGGCGACGCTACTACACGATGCGATGCCATGGGAAAAAGCGACGCGTGACTATGAGTGGCTATATTGGGCGTCAGCGATGGGGTTGGATTTTAAAACCGATATCGGACACTTTTTTAATCGAACGGATATGGCGATGTCTGCAGCCGAAGCAGGCGTTGGGATTGCGATGGCACGAATGGCACTGATTGAGGATGAATTGACGACAGAGCGTTTGGTTTCTCCATTCAAACCGATTCCTGCCAATGCAGGGTATTACTTGATCATGAACACACGTACGAATGCGACAGAAACGTTTCGTCACTGGTTACTTGGACAGTTGAATTAGCGTTTTATCTCTGTGATTCATCCCTACGTTATTTGTTGAAAAATTGGGCAATATAAGTTTTAAGCAAGGTAAGTGCTTTGCTTGCCGCTATTTGAGTGATGAAAGACAGGGAAGAACATGAAAGACGAAACGCTATCCATCCATTTTGGTTACGAAACTGACCCTACCACTAAATCTGTCGCGACGCCGATTTATCAAACAGTCGCGTACGAGTTTGACAACGCGCAGCATGGTGCTGATCTGTTTAACTTGGAAGTGCCGGGGAATATCTACACTCGCATCATGAATCCGACTAATGACGTGCTGGAAAAACGCATGGCAGCGTTAGAAGGCGGCATTGCTGGATTGGTCGTGAGTGCGGGGAGTGCAGCGATTAACTATGCGATTCTGACGTTAGCGCAAGCGGGCGATAACATCGTTTCTACGCCGCAACTTTATGGCGGTACTTATACCTTGTTTGCGCACATGCTCCCAAATCAAGGTATTCAGGTGAAGTTTGCTAAAGATGACAAGCCAGAAAGTTTGGCCGAATTAATTGATGAAAATACCAAAGCGGTGTACTGCGAGAGCATTGGGAACCCTGCGGGCAATATCATCGATTTAGAACGTGTGGCGGAGCTTGCTCATGCACAAGGCGTACCTGTGATTGTGGATAACACCGTTGCGACGCCAGTGCTTTGCAAACCCATCGAATTTGGTGCGGATATCGTAGTTCACTCTCTCACTAAATACGTTGGTGGGCATGGCACCACATTAGGTGGCGTGATTGTGGATTCCGGTAAATTCCCTTGGGCACAGCACAAAGACCGCTTTCCTGTTTTCAACCAACCAGAACCTTCTTACCACGGCGTGGTGTATACCGAAGCGTTTGGTGAGGCGGCATTTATCGGGCGTGCGCGTACCGTACCACTGCGTAATACCGGAGCAGCATTATCACCGATGAATGCATTTATGCTTATGCAAGGGTTAGAAACGTTACCGCTGCGTATGGAGCGCCATACCGAGAACACACTCAAAGTGGCTGAATTCTTGGAACAGAATGACAAAGTCAGTTGGGTAAATTATGCCGGATTGCCAAGTTCTGAACACTTCCATCTCGCCGAAAAATACATGAAAGGTAAGCCTTCTGCGATTTTGTCGTTTGGTTTAAAAGATGGTTATGACGCTGGTGTGCGTTTTTATGATGCTTTGAAAATCTTTAAGCGTTTGGTGAACATTGGCGATGCAAAATCATTGGCTTGCCATCCTGCATCGACGACTCATCGTCAATTGAGCGAAGCAGAACAAAAACAAGCTGGTGTGTCTCCAGAGATGATTCGTTTATCGGTGGGTATTGAACATATTGACGATATTCTAGCCGATTTAGAACAGGCACTAAACTCGTAAAACGATTCTGTTTTTAGCTTTGGGTTACCCATAGGCCAGCCTTTAAAAAAGCTGGCCTATTTTTATTTTATTGTTTAAATATCAAGGGTTTTGGTGTTTTTGGTTTGTGGCATTCCAAAAGCTCATAGAGGGTGAGATTTATTCTCTTGTCACGTTTGGGTTTGTTCCTGATGATGTGTGCAAGTATTACACATTGGAAGGGACTCAAATGTCTTACGTATTTCACCGTCATTGCCATGCCACGCTACCAATCATCGATAGAGGTGAAGGTGTTTATCTATTCGATAAGCATGGAAAGCAGTATCTCGATGCTTGTGGTGGGGCTGCGGTATCAAACCTTGGCCACAGTCATCAAGCCGTTAAAAAAGCGATGTTGGAACAGATCGAGCGAGTGCCGTTTGCTCATACTGGATTTTTTACTAGTGATAACAGTGAGCGCCTAGCAGAATTGGTTTGTCAGCACATGCCTGAACAGTTCAACCATGTGTATTTAGTCAGTGGCGGATCAGAAGCGGTGGAGTCGGCACTAAAAATGGCGCGGCAGTATTTCGTGGAATCAGGTAAGCCAGAGAAAAAGCAATTCATCGCGCGTCAGCAAAGTTATCACGGCAATACCTTGGGGGCTTTGGCTGTCGGAGGTAATGAATGGCGACGTGAACCGTTCAAACCCATCTTACACCCGAGCCATCATATCGCCCCTTGCTATGCTTATCGTTATCAGCAGAGTCATGAGTCGGAATTGGATTACTCATTGCGAGCGGCGAATGAGCTAGAGGCAAAAATTCTTGAGTTGGGGGCTGATAATGTCATGGCTTTTGTCGCCGAGCCCATTGTGGGAGCCACCGCTGGAGCTGTGCCTGCCACACAAGGTTATTTCAAGCGTATTCGCGAAATATGCGACCAATACGATGTGTTATTGATCTTGGATGAAGTCATGTGTGGCGTTGGACGCAGTGGTAGTTTTTTTGCGTTTGAGCAAGAAGAGGCAGACCCCGATCTGGTGTGTATGGCTAAAGGGCTTGGTGCGGGTTATCAACCTATTGGCGCGGTGGTTGCGAATGATCGAGTCTACCAAGCTATTGCCGGTGGAAGCGGTTTTTTCCAACATGGCCATACCTTTATGGCGCACCCTGTGGCGTGCGCTGCTGCCGTGGCAACCATTCAAACCATCTTCCAAGATGATTTATTAACGGCGGTGAATCAGCAAAGTGCTTTGCTGCGTAATGAGCTTACTTCTGAATTGGCCCATTTACCGTACATTGGCGACATTCGTGGTAAAGGCTTATTTTTTGGCATTGAGCTGGTGGCGGATAAAGAAAGCAAGGCGCCTCTGAGTAAAGCCACATTGGCAGACAAACGCATCAAACAGCAAGCAATGGAAAATGGCTTAATGTGCTACCCAATGGGAGGAACGATTGATGGCGTTAATGGGCACCATATCTTGCTTGCACCGCCATTCATTATTCAGCCTCACCATATTGATGAGCTAGTTGGCAAACTCTCATTAACGCTAAAAGAGGTAGCGAAGGAATGGAATTAGAAAATCGATCTATACGAGAGCCTATCGCTATTATCGTGGCCCCAAACGGTGCAAGAAAAACTAAGTACGATCACGCCAGCTTACCCATGACAACAGACGAACTGGTTGCAGAGGCTATCGCTTGTCAAACGGCAGGGGCTGCCATGATCCATTTGCATGCTAGAGACGCCAACGGACGTCATTCATTAGACATCGACGACAACATGACAATTTACCATGCCGTGAAAGAAGCAGTGGGACAAAACATGATGGTACAGCTCACCACAGAGGCGGTGGGCTTGTATTCTCCGCCACAACAGATGGCGTTAGTTAAAGCTGTGAAACCAGAAGCGGCTTCTTTCGCATTGAGGGAGTTAATCCCTGATCGAGCAAGTGAGAAAGAAGGGCATACCTTTTTCCATTGGGTGGCAGAAAACAACATCGTGAGCCAAATTATTCTCTACGATGCAACCGACATTGAACGTTATTTCCAACTGCGTGATACGGGCGTGTTACCTAAAACGCATCAGCATGCATTAGTGGTGTTAGGGCGTTATCACCAAGCTCAACAGTCTTCGCCATGGGATTTACGAGGTTTGAATTTGGCGCGTTTTGTCGAGGAAGAAATTCGATGTGCCATTTGTGCTTTTGGCGCGCGAGAGCAAGACTGTTTAGCGAGTGCGATGTTACTTGGATTCGATGTGAGAGTGGGGTTTGAGAATAACCACGTCGATGTGGCAGGCGAATTAGCAATCAGTAACGTGGCTCAGGTGGAAGCTCTACGCGATGTGGCGCATCGCTTTGCGATTCCTTTACACAGTGCGCAAAGTTTGCGTTCAGCTTTGAAGTAAATCTGCTCGCGGAAAAGAAAAAAAGAAGAAAGGAAAGTAAAAAGGCTCCATCGGAGCCTTTTCGGTATTTGTCGTTAGTTCTCAGTTTGCGCTACAGGTTGACGAGCGGGATGTTTGATAAACACCGCGACAACAGCCGCTATCGCTAATGCAAAACAGTAGTAAGAATTGGCAACTACTTCAAGTGGCGAGAGGTTGAATACGGAACCTAGCAGCAGTACTTGAGCACCGTAAGGCAACACGCCTTGCACCACGCATGAGAAAATGTCTAACAAGCTTGCTGAGCGGCGAGGAGAGACATTATTCTCTTCCGCCAGTTGGCGAGCAACGCTGCCCGATACAATGATGGCTACGGTGTTGTTTGCCGTACAGCCATTGACCATTGATACCAAACCTGCAATACCTAGCTCGCTTGCACGACTGTTCGCATGCTTAGAGTGACTAGAGCCAAACGCGTGGATAAGGCTACTAACGAAATTTGTTAGAAAAGCAAGACCACCTTGGCGACGCATCAGTTCACTCAAACCACCAATCAGCATGGATAACAAGAAGATCTCTTGCATGTTACCAAAGCCTTTGTATACGTCTTGGGCTAGATTAGTTAGTCCGTAATTGTCAATCGATGCCAAGCTCACGCCGCCAGCCAAAAGAATGCCAATCGACAGAACCACAAACACATTCACACCAGATACCGCTAGGATCAAAATAGTGATGTACGGCAAGACTTTTAGCCACTCAATATCGCCAGTTTCAGGCACTTGAGTCGCGGTACTGTTGAAAGCGAACACTGCAATCGCGATCAACGCCGCAGGTAAAGCAATACGAATGTTCTCTTTAAACTTGTCTTTCATCTCACAACCTTGAGAGCGTGTCGCCGCGATGGTGGTGTCAGAGATGATAGAAAGGTTATCACCAAACATAGCCCCGCTCAGCACAACGCCTGCGGTTAACGGTAAGCTCATTCCTGCTGATTCAGCAATCCCCAACGCTACGGGGGCAACGGCTGCGATGGTACCCATCGAAGTCCCCATTGCTGTTGCGATAAAAGCAGAAATCAGAAAAATGCCCGGTAAAATCATGCTGGTTGGAATAGCGGATAAACCAAGGTTCACTGTTGCATCAACACCACCAGAGGCTTTTGCTACCGCAGCAAAGGCACCTGCAAGCAGATAGATCATACACATTGCGATGATGTCTGGGTGGCCAACACCACGCATGAAGTGTTCGATTGAGCGGTTAAGTTTCTCTTTACTTAAAAGAAACGCAATGATGATGGCTGGTAATACCGCGATGGGTGCAGGCAGCTGGTAGAAGGCAAATTCCACGCCTTGCAAAGATAAGTAAGTGCCTACGCCAATAAATAGCGCAAGAAATACAATTAATGGGATCAGTGCGACCGCAGACGGTGCAACTGTTTTAGTAGTTTGTTGGGAACCGGACATGTAAACGACAATGTTAATGATAAGAGAGAAGAGCAGACTAATATCACATTTATACATTGTCAACGTCTAGACGTCTAAATGGCTGTTTAAATTTTACACGTAAAGAAAAAGATAAAAGCTCGTGTTGCGTATCTCACTGATACCACGAGCTTTAGTTATGCGCTAATGAAGAGACTGTCGTTATTGCATTGATTTGGCTTTTTTGCGTTTAACAATACCTAAAACCATCCACGTAAATAAGACAGCAGCAAATGCCCATACCAGATATTTGTATTCGGCGTACAGGTTGCTCAACACGCTTAAATGTTCAAATGCAAAGTGAGTTAACAAGCTGAATACCAATACCCAAACCGTCGCCGCGAGGGCGTTACCGAGCAAAAACTCTCTACGTGGCATTTTCGCGATACCGCATGCAAGAGGCATAAATTGCTTCATTCCTTCAATAAAGCGGCTGACGACCAAGCACGTAGGGCCGTATTTCTGGATCGTCAATTGAAGCGTTTGCATCTTAGGGCCGGAAATGTAGCCTTTTTTATCTAACCACCCCTCAAAGTAATAACCGATTAAGTAGCCACAGGTATTACCAAAAAAGCAGCTCAGCCACGATACCATCATTACCATACTTAGGTTCATGACTTGCTCTGACGAGAGCAAAGATGCCGCGATCATCAGTGATTGACCAGGCATCGGGATACCTATCCCTTCTAGAAATATACTGACAATCAGCGCAACGTAGCCGTATTGCTCAAGCAAAGGCTTCATTGACATGAGAAGTTCGTTAATATGTTCCAAAAGCTTTCCCCTAATAAAAGCGGAACGAAGTTGGAGTGATACTCCGAATGTCCTATTGGGTCAATTCTTGTTTCTCACCATTGAGAAAAACTGACATGCCTCTGATAATTGCGCAGAATCAACCTGCAGCTGGCTTTACTCGCCGCCACGCTCTTTGGTAGCGGCGAATTAGGGAGATCCTTATGACTCTTTGGCTTTGGTGAATGCGCCATACAAATCAAGGCGGCGATGACGTAAGTTGGTGACAGAGCCTTCGGTATTAAGCTGTTTCAACTTAGTCAAATCAACATCAGCGAAGATTATCATTTCGGTGTTGGCGCTTGCTTCTGTTAAGGTCGCATCGTGTGGAAAATAGATATCCGACGGTGAAAATACGGCAGATTGTGCGTACTGGATATCGACATTATCAACACGAGGTAAGTTGCCGACACTGCCCCCAATTGCAACGTAGCATTCGTTTTCGATGGCTCGTGATTGGGAACAGATTCGTACTCGTTGGTAGCCATTTTTTGTGTCTGTCCAGAAAGGAACGAACACAATTTGTGCGCCTTGCTCGGCGAGCATTCTTCCCAACTCTGGGAACTCGCTGTCATAACAAATCAGTATGCCGACTTTGCCTGCATCGGTTTCGAACACCTGAACATTGTCGCCACCGTCGATCACCCAGTCTTTTTGCTCATGGGGCGTGATGTGAATCTTATATTGAGCGTTTATTTCACCATCTCGTTGCAGCAAGTAGGCCACATTATACAACTTGCCATCCTCGATGACGGGCATACTGCCTGCAATAATGTTGATGTTGTAGGTGACTGCCATCTGCGAGAAGCGGTTTTTGATCTCTTCTGTAAAGCTAGCCAAAAAGCGAATTGCTTCGACGGAGTTTTGGTCGTTTTGCAATCCCATCAGCGGCGCGTTAAAGAATTCAGGGAATAGGGCGAAATCGGCTTTGTAGTTCGCAAGAGAAGAGATGAAGAACTCAGCCTGATCGAGCAAGTCCTCTAAGTCATTCATGGCGCGCATTTGCCATTGCACAACACCAATCCGAATCAGTGTTTTTTCTACATCGTGTACGGATTGAATATCCTCTTCGTAGAAAAAGTTATCCCACTCCAGCAGAGTTGCGTAGCCTTTAGAAGCACTGTCCTCTGGCAAGTAACCACGCATAATACGTTTGACATCGAAGTCGTTTGCAAGCTGAAAAGACAAAATAGGATCGTGAAGCTCACGGCGCTTTATTTTGTCGATGTATTCAGCCACGCTCAATTCGTCAGCATATTTGTGGTAATTCGGGATGCGACCACCGGCTAAAATTGCTTTGAAGTTTTTACTCCGGCAAAGTTCTTTACGCGCATCATACAGACGGCGACCTAAACGCAGTCCACGGTAGTCCGGGTGAACAAATACATCGAGACCATACATGGCGTCACCGGTCACTTGGTTTTGGATGACGTTGTTCTCGGTGATGATGTCGGTGTATAGGTGAGGAAGTGAAAATCGGTTGTAGTCCACTTTGATTGTTAGCGCTGCGCCGACAATTTTTCCGTTATCCTCAATACAGATTTGTCCATCAGGAAACTGATGAATGAGATCCATGATGGTCAGGCGTGGCCATGAGCCACCAACATCAGGAAAAACAAGGTCCATTAATTCCGCGAGCTCTGGGTAATCGGTCGGCTCAATGGTGCGTAAAGAGAGTCTTGGCGTGTTGCTGTCCATATCCTACTATCCATTTATCCTTTTTAAATAGTATGGATGAGAATGCCATAAATTTGAGCAGACAGATACCGAAGTCTTTGAGTTGTTTTGGTTTACCTAAACGAGCTTAAAGAAACAACATTAACTTAGTTTGCTCTTCAGCCATTCGTGAAACACCGCTACTTTTTTAGCCGAAAGTCGATAATTTGGAATCATCACGTAATAACCATAACCGCTCTGTAAAGAAAGGTTGAGAACATGCTGAATGTCCCCTCTTAAAATCGAATACTGCGCCATAAAATCGGGAAGCAAGGCGAGCCCTTTTCCCATTCTGACAGCTTCGCAAGCTAGGTAAAAATGTTCGACGCCTACAGGTTGATAGGTAACGGGAGATTCTACAGTGTAGACCGCTTTAAATTGCTCCCATAGCTGAGGGCGAGTGATTTGAGGTATAAACGGATAATTACTAACAGCGTGCACACTCTCAATTACAGGAGCATTTGTGCAACCGACTAATAACAATGTTTCTTCGCACAGTAAGTGGCTGTATTCATAATTTGTGGATAATGGAAGGCAGCGAATATGTAAGTCACTTTCGTTGCTCGAATCTTTGACGTTCCCATCCCCGGTACAGACTCTTACTCGGATGTTAGGATGTTGCTGGTGGAAGTCATCAATATTAGGTATCAACCAAAGACTGGCAAAAGAAGGGGTTACGTCCACGGTGAGTAATTCTTGCTTTGAATCTGACTGGATTAAGTTGGCAGTTGCATGCTGAATAAGCTCCAAAGCTTCTGTGACTTGCGGCAGATAACGCTTGCCTTCTTCGGTTAACTCAATACCACTCGCCCCTCTTTGTATTAAAGGTAAACCCACCAATTGCTCCAGCGATGCGATTTGTTTGCTTACTGCGCTTTGCGTAATACATAGTGCATCCGCTGCTTTAGAGAAACTGAGGTAATTAGAGACCGCGACAAACGTCCTTAATGCTCGAATAGAAGGGTATTCACTGCCTTTTAACATACTTCAGTTCCATTAAACTCTGCTTAGGCAAAGAGTAGAGTATTCACGGCTTGAAGCAAAGTAAGATGCAACGTATGTGTGATTAGCTTCCTTTATTATAAAAACTAGCTAAGCATTTTTTTTTGACTGATTAATCTATAAGAGTATTTTAGATGTTTATTTAATTTCTTTGAAAAATCTACAAATTAACAAGAATCTTTTTCACATCAGAGATTAACCTCAATTTAGTATTGTTTATATAAAGTAAACAGACAGCTCTTTTTTCTATTTTTGTTCGGCGATCTTTAGAGGATTGTCAGTATTCTATAAAATTAAATATATTTTTCATTAATTTAAAGTTGGCATTGCATTTGCTCTTTACTATTCGAACCTTCAATGGAACTTATATTAGGAGAACGAAATGAAAAGCAATGTTGTTACTTTGATTAGCCTTTTTTCTTTAGCAACGTTTAGTACTTTATCACATGCTGCGGACTCCAACGATCATGGTGTATATGTTGGCGCCAACTACGGTTACTTAAAAGTTGATGGACAAGATGACTTTGATGATGACAGCGATGTTATTCAAGGTTTAGTTGGTTACCGTTTTAATCCTTACTTAGCGTTGGAAGGTGGTTACATTGATTTCGGTAGCTATGGTAATAACCTAGCAAATGCCGAAACGGACGGCTATACAGCGGCTCTAAAAGTTACTGCTCCCATTGCTGATCGTGTCGACCTTTACGCAAAAGGCGGTCAAATGTGGTACTCGACGGATTACAACGTTGCGGGCTTCCAAGGCAACAAAGATGATGAAGGTGTATTCGCTGGTGCCGGTGTTGGTTTTAAAGTTACTGATAACTTCTTAGTTAACGCAGAATATATGTGGTACGACGTAGAACTCAATGCGGAGAATGTCGCGAACGGTGCAAACACGGAAACAGACTTTAACCAAGCATCACTAGGTGTAGAGTATCGCTTCTAATATAGTTAGCCGTGCTGGACTCAATAAAAGTGCGAAGCAAAATAGCTTCGCACTTTTATTATTTATCATTCAAATAATTTAAGACCGATGAAGCGTATATATAAAACGATGGCTAATTTATTTTATTGTTACTCCAGGGTATTTAATACGTTACTAGCATGACTGTCTAGCCTTTTTACTAACCTTGAAAAACAAAGCTTTATTGCTCTACAAGTAATATTAGATAGGTTAATTTCCGCATTGCCTGACATTACATTTATGTGGCCTATAATACCGCGTACGTGTTCGTTACGTTCATTTTTTAGCTCTGAAATTAGCTAATTGAACCCAAGTAGCAAGGCCTACGGTCGCATCTGTTGTATTATATGACCCAGACCTGAAATTCTTAGTAAAGTCAAAGTTGAAGAGACTATTTTACTTACCCAACCATCAGTCATCCGAGCGTTATATCTCTTGTTGAAGTCAAGAAATACGTTGCGTTCTAGATAAGTTTAAGGCTTAGATTGTAGTGCCGATCACTCATTACTTGTAGCGTTATTGACATAACCCGGAACAGATTTTTTCCTAGTCCATGAGCGTGGAAGTCGATACCAGAACCTCCTTCTAACCGATACTCAATGCCCCCGTGAATGAATGGCCAAAGAGGAGACATAGGAACTGGAGTTGCATCATGAGTGCATTATTTAATTTCCATACAAGTCAGAGTCTATATAACCAAATAAGTTACATTGGCTGTTCACGTAGTAGTCATCGTTTTCTTCATCATCAATTGAAAAAGCAAAGTACTTAAGAGGGTTCTCAGTGTCACAAGCAAGGTTAGCCATGTTATTTTTTACGTAATCCTCTATTTTATAACCATCAAAGCTTCCTTCCCAAATAATAGTACTTTCATCATTGCTGAGTTCTGCGACTAAAACAATAGTTACATAGCGATCAATGAGATGAGTGCTTATGACGTCTTTATTTTCATAGACTGGAGAAAACTCAAAGCGACCAGTACTGTCTGTGAATGTTGATAAGTCTATTGATTTCCCTGACATGCTTAAACCAATACTAAGGCTAACCTTTAGGCTACTAAGTGGTTTTCCTTTCTTTGTTAACACACCATTGATTTGCGGTGTGTATTGATTAACGTGTTCGTCATTCAATTTACTTTCTTCAAAATTCATTACAATGCTCACTAATATGACTGTAATAATTCCAGCAACTTAATTTTTCACAACAATATTTTCATTTTGAAATTTAAAAATCTATATATGTTGTGTTTCTGTTCAATATCTAAGGTTAACTTTGTGATTAGAGTTACATTATTTTTTGTAACTACTGTTTGTAGTCATTACATCTATAGAGTTGTAATGAAACAAGCGAGTAGGGACTAACAATGAATACATCAATCAATTCATCGAGGGAGATGAGTATAGACTTTAGACTTAGATCTAGTTATCTCTTAGAAAGGATAGGTAAGCAGAAGACTTTTAAGTTGCAGGGCTTTTAGTACCATGCTTTCTGCCTTTTTGATTAGTACTTATGAACTTCTTGTTTACTGATTAATACTCAACGAGTTTGTAAACCTACATGGGCCAAAGGTATGCGGTAATCCATGTAGTAAGATTTCAGAAAGCATGAATGTTTGAAAAAAGAGACTATTTTAGTTGATACAAAAAAGGCCACCCGAAGGTGGCCTTTTCCAAACGTTTGGTGGAGCTGGCGGCATCTGAAACTGTTTTTTATCTCAATGATTTTAAATGAAAAATTTCATTTTAGCTTTTGCTTTGGGTAACTTGTTGGGTACTAAAAGAAAAAGTGGGTCAGATTTAAGAAATGTGATCTATGTTGAGTTTAGTCACCCATGTGAGAGTGTTCTGTTCTCCCAACTCTTTTTTAGAATAGGTGAAGATTATCTAAATAGAGAAATCTTCATCTCGAAACACCTCACATTCTCGTCTTACATGAGGTTTCTTGCGAATTATCCTTTTTGGACGATGACACTCGCCAATGAGTTGGGTTTGTTTTTGAACATAGCTTTCTTTTTTTAATCTTCCTACAAGTACATCAGTCCATTTCTCTACCATTCTAAGACGATATTTTTGTGTATTGACCACTCTTTTGGCGATGAACGGTGTCTCATAGCCAGAATCTTCAAGAAAGTTAGATATAGCTTTGTCATTGAATCCTTGTTGCTTTTTGAACTTAGCTATGTTGTGGATTTGCATCAGGTACAGAGCTTCTTTGCGGTTCGCTTTACCTTCAAAGCTTCCGTCTAAAAAAGTACTAAGACAAAGCTCGATAATTGCGGACAAATTTTCACTGTTACGGAGTTCCTTACTTGAGAAGCCAAGTTTAGTTCCAATGGCATCAAGTTTGTCTAGTGCGACATTTGACACATGAATTCTCTTGGTTACGAGTCCTGAATCTTTTCTTCTTTGTGTTACATATTGTTGTCTTATAGCTGCATCACTTCTACGTTTCATAATCAATTCTCGTTCCTTATTACATCCTTTACGCTACACGATTTTTCCATCTATTTAAATGCATTTTCAATGTGAGACTCACATAATAATGTTTTAATTTACTGTTTTATAGTGCTTTTTAAGTTGTGAGTCTCACTTTTTTTTATGATGACTTGTGAGGCTCACAAGGTGGTTTCTGTAGTTTGATACGATAGCACCATTATTTGAAAAAGAGACAAAAGACATGGCGAATGAGAGATATATGAAAATTGGAGAGGTGTTAGAAAGAACTTCGTATAGCAGAGCTCAGATCTATCGCTTGATGAAATCAGGAGAGTTTCCAAGTTCATATCGACTTTCGAAAAACCGAGTCGCATGGAAAGAATCTGAAGTGGATGCTTGGGTTGAAGAGCGCCAAAGTATTTTTCTATTACCACAATTAGATAAAGGGCAAAAGCTACTCGAAGAGGTATGGAGAAGATGAAACTAGACATATTCTTATCTGGAAGCAGATTAGAAGAGTGTGATTGGTTAATGAGCGAGTACGAAGCCTATTTAGAGAACGATTATCGTATTAAGCTGCTCAGAAAAATGGCTGATCATGTCTATGAGAGTCGTGGTCAAAGATACGGTTGTGGTCGATTGCATGAATTGGCAGATAAGCTTGAGTCTTGCAATGAAGGTTTATACGAGTGTAAGAGTGTGGCATGTAAAAAATGCAATCGTCAGTTTAAAATAGAACGTGTTAACAACATCATTGCTTCAATCTTACTTGACCAAGAGCAAGCAATGGGTACTGAATATGGTATCTATACTATTATTCAATACTCGCGTGGAGTCGATGCATATGACTTCGTCAATTATGATATCCCTAAAGATAAAGACAGATTGAGAAAGTTATTATCTAGATGTGGTATCAGTGGTCCGGTATTGGGGGCGTTCGAGTTAGATTTTCATGATTCGCCACAAAAATGGTTACCTCATTACCATGTTCTTATGCGTAAATCGGGTAATGAAGAGGCAATTGAACGGCTAGGAGAGAAGTTATCGAAGTTACACCCTAAGCATATCAAACAGAATAGACAAGCTAGACCATTTATGAAGCAGGAGTTTAGAGATCCTCTCAAGCAGTTGAGTTATTTACATAAGTTGGCTTGCTTTGAAGTTCGGGATTATCAATCGTTTTGGGGTAAGAATCTGACTAAGAAGTATCGGCTTAACAAATTGATGTTCTGTGAATCACTTTGTTGGTTAGATGAGCAAGACAGAAGAACGTTGCCATTTCAATGGCATGCGAGAGCATGGTTAAAGAAGTCCAAAGTGTAATCTGCGATTTTTGTTGACTACACGAACACCACCTATTTTGAGGGCTTAAATAGGTAGTTTTAAGAAAACCCAACACAACACTAGTTGACTATTAAATGTGTTCTAGTCAAAAGGTGTCCATTTTAAATTTATTCATTTAACGGGCGCATTCGCGCTGCGTTTCTTTTTGCTTATAGTCCATTAAGTTAACAAATTGCTTAGGGGAGTTCCCATATGTTTCCTTAAATTTTTTGCAAAAGTAAGATGCGCTAGAAAAACCTGTTAGGTGAGCTACCTTTTTTATAGGATGTTTTTTCTTCAATAGTAAATAAGCTGCTTTATTCATTCTTGCTGAAAGTATCAAGTCTGATAACGTCGTTTTTTCTTGAGATATCCTCCTCATAAGTGTAGCTTTTGACATATTAAGGTTTTTGGATATTTCTTCTGCTGTCCAACGATGTTGGATTTGTTTAGATATTAGACGATGAATACGTTCAGATATAGAGTCAGTTCTTTTAATATCAAGTTTTTTTAGAGTTCTAAAAGCATCTCTATTTATTAATTCTTGTAGAAAATTAGTGTGTTCGAAAATTCCATTTTGAACATGAATTAACGAGTCGATATAAGGTTTCATTTTATTAAAAGCATAGTTATCATAATCCATGTCACACATTACTAAATATAAATAAAAGTCATCGGATAACTCTTCTTTCAACGAAAAATTTATTAATGCATTTGAGGGTAACTGAATCAAAGCTTCACCCTCGATCACGATGACGCATCCTGGGTATGAGATAGCTCCGAAAAAACCAGTAAGTTTAATTATATGTTTTGACTTAGATACAAAGCTTCCGGTATCTTTGGTTTTTAAATTTACTTTTATCTTTCTTATCTTAAACATGTTCTTTATTCGTTGTGTTCATCTTTCTTTCTAGCTGTGCCCAGCTTACTGGAGGAGAATAAAAGTATCCTTGAACCAGAACATCACGGTTCTTCACGACGTCGTGCTGATAAGAGGTTTCAACACCTTCTAAAATAATACCTTTCTTGGCGTAAGGAGATATTACTCTCAATAGATAGTTTATTGCATTAATATCATCGCAGTTATGATGAAGGAAAGACTTGTCTACTTTAATGTAATCCCAATCTATAAACCCTAATGATATGTTAGCAATATTGTTTCTATGATAATAATCATCTAATAACAATCCTACGCCAGAGCGCTTTAATAATCTGATACTACTTTGTAAACGGCCGCAATTTACATCACAGTCGATATCTGTAATTTCAATATCAAAGTTAACGTCACGTTCATTTAAGAGACTTTGTAAAAAAAAACTATCCTTTAAACATGATAAAGTGATATTAACAGTTATGGGAATACGGACTTTTAGCTTACTGCAAAACCTAATCTGAGCTAGCGCGACCATTTTTATGAACTCTTGATCAATTTCAGAGAAAAACGTTTCGTTGTATAAAGATTCACCGGAATCATTCAAGACTTTAGACAAGATCTCAAGATGCCTTACTTTCCTCTGCTTCAAATTGATTATTGGTTGAAACAAAAACTCAAGCTTAACAAATGAAGCATCGGTTCTTACGATGACTCCAGTATCCGTATAGTTATATTCGTACATATTATTCTTACACTGAACTGATGTTGTTTTTCGTATCATCTATATGCATAACTTTTCCGTCTACTAAGCGCGTTGATCTTACAAAAGATTGAGTTGATATTTTCATTATTAACAAAACGTCATAATCCTGACGCACAAGAATAAGTTGAAATAACAAAACGATATGCTGTTTATTTACAGCCTTCTTAGAGACTCGATTGATACGGTTAAAATGTGACTTCGGTTCAGAGATTGCGTTAAATTTTTCTATTTTGCTTGATAATGATCTCGATTTGTTACCGGTATCACATTTTTAGCCAAATTGACGAGTATCAAGTTCTACTTGGATTGGTTAGTAAAGAAAGATTGATTGCTCTTGCTTGTGATCGTTTAATCAACTAACAGATTCTAACTAAGCCTTATAATGTTAATATTTAACGGTATTTCACTCCATATAAAGCTGTCAGATGTTCTTTTTGAAACGTTGTCGTCAAAATTAATGCCATTATCGCCCAAGGCTGATCTGCAACTCTAGCGGCTCTTCGCTGTGTAGAAGTAAGTAAAGTTCTTTTTAGCATCACGATGATTGTTGTCCTTCGAACTGCGCTAGCTTAGCTAAATACCTGTTCGAGTGGCATCAACAATGTGCTTACTCCACCAAGCCATAAGATCTCTTCTACGTTCTAGGTAATCTGTTCGGCTATATGCGCGATGTGTTTTGGTACCAATAAGGTGAGCGAGTGCTGATTCAATTAAAATGTAGTCGTGTCCAGCTTCATTTAGCGTTGAGCTAGCTATAGAACGTAAACCATGGGAAACTAATCGACCTCCAAACCCCATGCGTTTTAGAGCCATATTAGCAGTTTGACTATGCATTGGTTTTTTTGGATCTGTTGCCGACGGAAAAACATATTCGCTATTTACTCTCATCGAGCTCATCGTATTTAATAGAACGATGACTTCGTCCGTTAGAGGTATTCGGTGTTCTTTGCGTTTTTTCATCCTCTCTGCAGGTATTGTCCAAACTCGATTTTCTAAATCGAATTCTGACCACTTGGCTCCAGAAGCTTCGTTTGGTCTGGTCATTGTATGTAGTTGAAACTTGATCAGGCATCGTGTAGAACGCTTGATGTTTGCTTCAGTTAAAGTTGCCATTAATTCGGGTAATTCGTGTGGTTCTAGCGCTTTCATATGCTCTTGTTGAGGCTTTTTAAAAGTAGCAAAAATATTGCTTATTGGATTGGAGTTAATTAAGCCACTGTGCATAGCGTAAAGCATGACTTCATTTAGCCGTTGAGATAATCGTTTGAGTGTTTCTAAAGAGCCTTTGGCTTCGACAACCTTTAGAGTTTGAATTACAGTTTGAGCTGTAACCATAGAAATAGGTTGTGAGCCCAAAGAAGGAAAAACATGCAGCTCAAATGAACGCCAGATATCTTTCGCATAATCTTCGGTAACTGTTGATTTCTTTTGTTCCATCCACTGCTGTGAAACATTGAATAGCGTGTGCTTATATATAGCGTCGGCTTTTTCCTTTTCTTCTTTTTTGTGGTGTTTTGGATCAATGTCTAATGCTACTAACTCACGGTGGCCTTCTGTTATTTTCCGAGCATTAGCTATCGATAGATCTGGGTACTTGCCCAAGGTTATATTGCTGCGCCTCCCTGTCGCTGGACTCTTGTATACGAAACGCCAAGACTTAGTTCCATTTGGCATTATTCTAAGCTGTAAGCCTCGTCCATCACTGAGCAATTGTTCTTTGCCAGTTGGTTTTGTGCTTTTGACTTTTTTGTCTGTCAGTTGAACTGCTGGTCTTGCCATTTCTAAACCTATTTAGTACCCGAAATATCTTGGATGAGAGTATAGGGTAACTGGGCGGGTACTAAAAACGTGAGCAGATATGAGACGCGATGAGACAGAATAAGACAGGAAGGTGAGTTAAGTGATTGAATTTTTGATGTTTTAGGTACAAAAAAGGCCACCCGAAGGTGGCCTTTTCCAAACGTTTGGTGGAGCTGGCGGGAGTTGAACCCGCGTCCGAAAACCGTTCATCATTGGTACTACATGCTTAGTCGATCTTTAATTTCGCCATCCACCTGCGAACCGACACGCTAATGAATGACTAGCCTGAATTAAAATTCGCCGTTCATCTCTCAGGCGGGAGAATCCGGGCTAGCGCGTTTGGGTTTGATCCCTCGTTGATCCCCGTCTTACGTGCGGAAGCTAGGGCGAGAGAGCTCTTAGCAGGTTATTAAGCTGCTAGTGCGTAGTTTTCGTCGTTTGCGACTATTTTTTTGCGGTTTGTTAACGAGGCCTACCGCACCTCGGCATGCACCTCAGACTTCTGAATTCCCGTCGAATCCTAAATCAGCCCCAGGTAATATTCGCATAGTAACAGAAAAGCATTGGCTGTCCAGTACTATGCGTTTAAGTGGTCAAGATTAACGCAGCGCGCTCTTCATTACGCGTGCTTTTTCTCTTGCCCAGTCTTTTTCTTTTAGATCCGTACGTTTATCGTGCAGCTTTTTACCTTTTGCTACGCCAATTTTTAGTTTCACCCAAGAGCGAGACCAGTACAGTGAGAGGGCCGTTAATGTCATACCTTCACGGTTTACACGTCCGAATAGATTATCCAGCTCACGACGACTCATTAGTAGTTTACGCACACGTGTAGGATTCGCCACAACGTGTGTCGATGCCTGATTTAAAGGAGTGATTGTCATGCCACTCACAAAGGCTTCACCGTCACGCATAAATACGTAACTTTCAGAAATATTGGCTTTACCTTGGCGAAGGGCTTTCACTTCCCAACCTTGGAGCTCCAAGCCAGCTTCGATTTCATCATCGATGAAATACTCGTGGCGAGCTTTTTTATTCAGCGCGATAGTATTGCTACCCGCTTTTTGTTTCGTTTTTTTCTTTGCCATAATAGCGTCATTATACGGGTTGGATATCGGATAGGAAATCCTTTTATTTGCGCAATCGTGGAATAAAAGTAAAATTGGCGAGTAGCTTTAAATCTGTACATGTATCGATAGGAGTATGTATGAAGCAAGTCAGCCGTTCTGCGCTTGTGTCTTTTAGCGCCGAACAGATGTTCAATCTGGTTAATGATGTTGCTAAATACCCTGAATTTCTGCCTGGTTGCTCGGGCTCTAGAATCATTGAGTCTTCGGGGAATGGTATGGTGGCTTCTGTCGATGTGGCGAAGGCTGGAATCAGCAAAACGTTTACGACTTCAAATGAGTTGATCCCCGGTCAGGCAATTATGATGAACTTGGTGGATGGCCCGTTTAAGACGTTGCGTGGTGGTTGGATTTTTACCGCGCTAGATGAGCAAGCTTGCAAGGTTGAACTAAAGCTTGAGTTTGAATTCTCAAGTAAAATGATTGAGATGGCCTTCGGTAAGATTTTTAACGAGCTTACCAGTAATATGGTAAATGCATTTACTAAACGCGCAAAACAGGTCTACGAGTGTTATGAGTATTGAGTCAGATATGATTCACGTTGAGGTTGTCTATGCTCTTCCTCATGAACAGCGTGTATTTAACTTAGTGGTAAATAATCACGCAACGGTAGAAGAGATCATTCGACAATCCGGTGTATTGGAGTTGTACCCTGAAATTGATTTGTCCAAGAACAAAGTGGGTGTGTTTAGTCGTAACGTGAAGTTAGATGCGACCGTTCGAGATCGAGATCGAATAGAGATTTATCGTCCGTTACTCGCCGATCCGAAAGAGATTCGCCGTAAACGGGCGGAGCAGGCTAAAGCCGAGGGGAGTGCAGACCCAGTCACCGGTGGCAAGCCTAGTTCTGTACGTAAAAATAAGCAGGATTAATATAAACCCAATAGCTCATGTGAGTTACTCAAAGTTTGACTAACGTGATTTCTATATAATAAAAAACCTCCCAAACGGGAGGTTTTTTTGCAAAAGTCAGTTTACTGAATTTGCTCGTAAAATGCGTCACTTTTTGGAAAGTCACCACTGATGTCTGCGAGTGTGCCTTGGTCATTAAAGTTTACAATCAGATCTTTCTGTACTGGTTCGCCATGGCCAGGAGTATGATGATAGATGTAATACCAAGTGTTTGGATAGCCGTTTTCAATAAGCATTGGCGACCCTAATACGAAGCGAACCTGTGCTTTAGTCATCCCAAACTTTAATTTATCAACCGCACTTTGTTCTACATAGTTGCCTTGGTTGATATCAATACGATAAACCAGTCTTTCCAATACCGAACATCCTGTCAGCAATGTCATTGCTAATGGTACGGCAACTAACCACTTCTTTAATTGCATAATAATTTCTTAGTAACCTTTAAAATACTGCGCTGATAATAAACAAGCTCGACGCAGATGTAAAAAGCTATGCGTCGTATGGTAGACAATCTGACAACGAATTTTGAGTTGAGTTGCATTTATTCACCGATATTAGGCGGTAAATGTCACCACATGACGTATTAGTTAGGTGACGAAGAGCAAATTTCAATCGGAAGTAGGGTGATGGACGCTTTCAGCGGTGAGCAAAGCCTAGTGACTCGTTAGTCGGTTTTGGCGAATTCGCGTAATGCATCACCTGAAAAACGATAATACTCTTTTTCATGAATTAGTGTTGCACCAATTGAGCGGTAAAACTGACCTGCGGTAGGGTTACTACTTTCAGCTGTCCAGTCCAACCTTTGGCATCCACACTTGATCGCCAAAGATGCCAGATACTTCATTAACTTGAGACCAACCCCTTTTCCTCGAACCTTCGAAGATACGAACAGATCTTTTAAGTACATCTGCCCTGAGAGTTTTGGGGCAGGGAACATGACGGTATAAGATGCAAAGCCTACGACGTCATCATTATCGTAAACCGCAATGATATTAACACCAGAATGTTCAGAGAAGACTTGGCTCTTTAGATAATGGACCAGATCGTGTTTTGATGAAGCTTTTTCTTTGAAGTAGTAATGTTCTAACTCAATAAAAATAGGGATGAGATCTAAGCAGTTGGTTTTGTGTATTGCTCTGATATCCATATCTCATCCCTTGTCGATTTATTAAGCGGCGATAAGCAGTTCTTTTGCGTTTGCCAACGTTGAGTCGGTTATTTGACTACCACCAAGTAAGCGAGCTAATTCTGCCACACGTTGTTGTTCATCTAATGCGTGCATTTGGGTTTCGGTTTGGCCTGCTTTGGTTTGCTTAGCAACAAACATTTGTTGATGGCCGCATCCGGCAACTTGAGGGAGGTGAGTGACACACAATACTTGAGTAGATTCGCCAAGCTTGCGTAGCATTTTGCCCACTACGGCAGCTGTTGGGCCACTAATACCTACGTCCACTTCATCGAAGATTAAACTTGGTGTATCTACTTTCTGAGCGGTGATCACTTGGATAGCTAGAGAGATACGTGATAGCTCACCGCCTGACGCAACTTTTGCTATAGGTTGCAATGGTTGTCCCGGGTTGGTCGATACTAAGAAGCACACGCTGTCCATGCCAAGCGGCGATGGGTGCGTGTTGTCATTGCTAACTTCGATACTGAATACTGCTTTCTCCATGCTCAATTCGTGCATGCTTTGTGTGATCAGTTTGTTCAGTTCTTTTGCGTAACGGCTGCGTGATTTGTGCAGTTTTTCTGCTTGTGTTAGAAAGCTTTGGTACTTGTGTTCTACTTCTTGAGCAAGTTCATCTAAACGTTCATCGGAGCAATCTAACGCTTCTACTTGGGCCAGAAGATCTTGATGATGCTGGTAGAGTTCTTCTGGCATTACGTGGTGTTTACGAGCTACAGACATCACTTTAGAAAAACGTTCTTCTACATAAGCCATACGAGCTGGATCAACATCGATGCCATCTAAGTAGCTGCGTAATTCATTCTTCGTTTCTTCAAGTTGAATCATCGCTTCTGACAGCATGTTAGGTAGCTCAGATAGCTTTTCATCTAATTCGGCTAATTGAATTAGGGAGTGATTGGCCGATTGCAAAATACCAAGCGCATTGACTTCTTCACCTTCGTAAATAAGTTCGATGGCTTGCTGACAGGTAGTGGCGAGTTCACCACTGTTGGATAGTCGTTTATGCTCTTGCTCGAGCTCTGCAAATTCTTCTTCACCTAGCGATAACTCATTCAGTTCTTTGATTTGGTATTCAAGCAACTGTTTTTGCGCCTGGTTTTGCTGGCTATTTTCTTTTAGCTGCTTGAGGTTATTATCCGCCTGACGCCAATGCTGGTAAGCACTTCGTGTGCTTTTTAGTAGGTTTAAATGCCCAGCATATTGGTCGAGCATGGCCATTTGGTGCTCACTTTTCATCAATTGATGATGAGCGTGCTGCCCATGGATATTGATAAGTAGCTGCCCTAGAGATTTGAGTTGTGATAGTGGAACAGGGCTGCCATTAATGAAGGCTCTTGAGCGGCCTTCTTTTGTGATAATACGACGCAAAATACACTCACTGCCATCTAGCAGATCGTTATCTTCTAACCAACGTGTTGCATGTAAGTTGTTGTCCAATAAAAAAGCGGCGCTAACTTCGGTTTTCTCTTCACCTTGTCGCACCATGCCGGCATCGGCTCGTCCGCCTAAGCAGAGCCCTAAAGCATCGATAGCAATGGATTTACCCGCGCCTGTTTCACCTGTAATGGTGGTCATGCCCTTAGAAAGCTCGAGTTGTAAAGACTTAACAATCGCAAAATTATTAACACTTAGATGAGCCAGCATTTTATTTACCTGTATAACTGAACAATACTGTATAAGAGAACAGTATATACTGTTTCTTTATACAGTAAAGTCAGGTAAGGAAAATTTTCTTTGTAGGCTGTTTTTTTGTGATGAAGTGGGAAAAATGAGCCGATGTGATTACAACGACTCATTAAAATTGAACAGGTTACGGACGAGTTGGGTTAATCGTTAGTGGTTCTAGTGTGACGACTGCATTCACACCTGCACCTGGGTGATCCACGTATGAAGTGTCTTGCATTAGAGTGTAGTAAACGTCGACGAAGTCATCATCATTCGTGAGTACACCATCGGGGATAGTGTCGATGATCTTGTTCGTGATTTGCGGAATAATCGCGTAAGCCTGAACTTCTGGATCTGGAATCGCTTTCAATACTTCTTCGGCAACTTGAACAAGGAGTTTTGCCAATTGTTTATAGTCTGTGCCGTCATCTTGCTCCATGAGCACAATGTCTGCCGCACCCCAGCGGTAACGAGACCAGTGAATAATGATCTGATTTGGATAGTAATCTTGGTTATCGTAGTCTAAGTATGGAAGCTCCACCAAATCGAGAGTAGGTTCATCACGACTTGGATTGACGCCCGTTACGATAGCGTAGATTTCTGCCTTGCCAGAGATCCAAGGTTCTTTGTCATCGGCTAGACGGATCTTTTTCAACTGCGTGGTTTGAATTGGAGCCGCTTCGCCCACTGCGCTACTTGACAATAGCGGTGTATTTTGGCGTTGTTCATCAGCAATATATGGTTGAACTAAAGCTGGTTGACCGAGTTTTTTCATCTCAGCTTGCATAGCTTGCAAGCCTGCTTTTAGCTCTGCAGAGCTATTGTTATCAACGACAAGTACAGGTACCTCAGGGAGCTGGTAAACATCGAGTTGATGGATGTTGCCATACACATCAAATGCTTCGATGTATTGCCAATTCTCATCATCACCACTTGGTTCAAATGCAAATAATGGCTCGACCTCGCCACTTTGCCATGCTGTTATCATGGCTTCATTTGCCAAGCGAACTTCTAACAACTGATCAGAGTATTCAGAAATACCTTTCCAGCTACGAATTTGAGTGTCAGCTTGTACAAGCTGGCGGCTGAACTCTGAGTTAGGGTTTTGCTTAACAAATGCTGATACAGACACGTTAGTCTGTTGCGGAGTAATATCTCTTCTCAGCATGGGTTCAATGGCAGCATAATTCTCACTCAATTGTTGAGCTAGGGCCCGTTTCGTCTTAGTGATATCTTCCGCTTTTGCATTGGACACACTGTTGACTTGCGTTTC
Source organism: Vibrio sp. 1874 (assembly GCF_033344395.1). Taxonomy (NCBI): domain Bacteria; kingdom Pseudomonadati; phylum Pseudomonadota; class Gammaproteobacteria; order Vibrionales; family Vibrionaceae; genus Vibrio; species Vibrio sp. 1874. The sequence continues at coordinate 93,835 of NZ_JAWPOR010000008.1, read as the reverse complement.
CTCTGATTGGCAGCCAATAAGTGCTAATGTACTGAGAACAGACAGAATGATGGTTTTCTTCATAATATGTCCTTTATTGATTGTATGAAATAGAGTTAATACTCTATTCATGGTGAGAATATCACCGGACATAGATCATTGAATTTGCTTTTCTATCTTTTGTGTAAAGTTTGCCCACAGGATCAAAATTTATAAGCTTCTCTTTAATGATGACAAATATCGTGTCGCCTCACTACTTTGTGTCTATTTCTTGTCTAAGAAAGCCAAAAGCCAGTAGCAATTAAGCTGCTGGCTTTTTTATTGAAGTTATTGCCCTGAGTAACAAGTGTTAGAACAATTTACTAGACCAGCCAAGCTTATTCCGTAAGACGTGATAGTAGCTGTAGTCTTTTGGATGGATGAGCTTTAGTACATTTGGACTTTGATAGATGTGAATTTCGTCGCCAGGGGTAACTGGAAGTGAGACTTGTCCATCACAGCTAACTTCTTGTGTTCCACGGTTTTCTGGTGATACCACCAATTTAATTCGACGTTTTCCATCAACCACCAAAGGTCGACTCGACAATGTATGAGGGAACATTGGCACGAGTGAAATGGCATTCAAGCTAGGAGAAAGAATTGGGCCGCCGCCAGAAAGTGAATATGCCGTCGAGCCAGTCGGAGTGGAGACAATCAAACCGTCGGCCCGTAAAGAGAAGGCGAAGCTTTCATCAATATACACTTCAAATTCAATCATATGGGCAATTTGCCCTGGGTGAAGTACGGCTTCGTTTAGCGCAGCGTTATGGCTCTTTATTTGTCCGTGGCGGTGTACTTCCGCCTCTAAAAGAAAACGCTCCTCTTCAATGTACTCACCGTCGAGTACCGCTTGCAGAGACGCTTGGAAGTCGTCTGGGTTCAAGTCAGTTAAGAAGCCCAAATTTCCGCGGTTCACGCCTATAACTGGTACATCAAATCGGGATAAAATTCTTGCTGCACCTAGCATGTTGCCATCGCCACCAACCACAATGGCTAGATCGGCATTTTTTCCTAGTTCAACTAAGCTAGCAAACTGACTCTGTGGGATATCATCCAGTATTGCGGCAAGGCGATCGTCAATGAATACTTTATAGCCCTCAGAGGTCAGCCATTGGTACAACTCTTTATGAGTTTGAATTGCTTGTTGATCTCTTGGTTTTCCGATAATCGCGATCACGTTACATGGATTTTTCATAGCATTTCCGCATTAAAGAGGCTTGAATCAGGAATCTTCATCCCCATAATAATGGCAAGTCACCTAAATATGCGAATTTTTATGTGGTTAAAGCCCGCAAAAACGCGCATGGCTTTAAGGGCATTATGTTGAATTCTGGAGATATCATGAGCAACGAAGAAAACAAAGTTACAGAAGAAGAGCTTGATCAAATCATCGAAGAGGCTGAAAAAGTAGAAGCTGAAGCACAAGAAGTTGAAGCTGAGCTTGAAGAGCTTGGTGATGAGACAGACGCTAAGATTGCTCAACTAGAAGCGGCACTATTGTCTAGCGAGGCAAAAGTAAAAGAGCAACAAGATGCGGTGTTGCGTTCTAAAGCTGAAGTAGAAAACATGCGTCGTCGCACTGAGCAAGAGATCGATAAAGCACGTAAGTTTGCGTTGAACAAGTTTGCAGAAGAGCTGCTTCCTGTTATTGATAACCTAGAGCGTGCAATTCAAGCGGCAGATACAGAGAATGAAACTGTGAAGCCGTTCCTAGAAGGCGTTGAACTAACACATAAAACGTTTGTAGACGTTGTCGCGAAATTTGGCTTGAAAGCAATCAACCCTGAAGGTGAAGCATTCAATCCAGAGTTCCATCAAGCGATGTCGATTCATGAGAGCCCTGATCATGAATCAAACACTGTTATGTTTGTTATGCAAAAAGGTTACGAACTAAACGGTCGTGTGATTCGTCCGGCAATGGTAATGGTTGCTAAGTAACTTTAACTCCCTGTTTTTTAAATATAAAAGTGCCCATCATTTTTGATGGGCGCTTTTTTGTTTTAAACATAAATGACTGCATCGAACTTCGTTGTATATCGATAAATGAAAATTTGATCCCCTTCATATTTTTTCCTATTGGTTAATTATTTTCCTATAGGAGATTTTCTCTCATCTCGCTGCGTGTTTATTAACGGAAAGGGCTATAAGTGATTGTAATCATTCGCTGTGTGAATGTTTGTTCTGCATAGGAATGTAAATATAGTCATTTTTTCTAAAACAATTTCGTTAACAAAAATGTAAATTATCACTTTATTTTGTAACTTCGGTGTGTATGATTTGCGACTAATGCTTTAAAAGTAAGCATATATAACTACAAAAATGTAAATAGTAAACACAACATATCGGAGATTTATAATGGATAAATCGCTTTCTAGTAAGATTTTTATAGGCTTGTTTGCCGGCCTTGTGCTGGGGACAGCAATTCAGTACTTATTTAGCGGTATTGCGATTTTTGATACATACCTACTTGGAGCAGCAGAAGGTGTTGGCGGCATGTTCGTCTCACTGATCAAATTGCTTGTTGTTCCTTTAGTTTACGTTTCAATCGTATGCGGCATTGTTGACTTGAAAGATATCAGTGCATTTGGTCGTCTTGGTGGAAAAACTTTTACCCTTTACATTCTTAACACCATCATTGCGATTACGGCGGCTTTGACTGTCGGCTTGATCTTCCAGCCAGGAGCGGGCGCTAATCTAGCAGGAACGGTATCTGAGGCTGTACAGCTGACAACGACAGAGACGCCGGACATTTTCTCTTTAGTTGTTAACATTGTTCCTAGCAATCCTGTACAAGCGTTTGCTAGCGGCGACATGCTGCAAATCATCTTTATGGCAATTTTGACGGGGCTTGCAATTCAAGCTTTGGATTCTCGTGGTGGCCCAGCTATTCGCACATTCAAAATGGCAAATGAAATCATGATGAAATTGGTTGGATTAGTGATGAGTCTTGCACCATATGGTGTGTTCGCACTAATGATTCAACTAGGTGCAACGCTAAACGCCAATACATTAATGTCCGTTGCCGGTTACGTGGCTTTGGTGGTTGCGATGTTGGTGTTCTGGATCTTCTTCTTCTACCCAATGGCAGTGAGTATTGCGACAGGAACTTCTCCAAAGACTTTCCTACGTGCAACTCGTGAGCAGATTCTTTTCTCTCTATCTACCGCGAGCTCAAATGCGACTATCCCGGTAACGATGCGCACACTGACAGAAAAGCTTCAGGTCTCTAAATCGGTTGCTGGCTTCGGTGTACCACTAGGCGCAACGATGAATATGTCTGGTGTATCTATCTATATTGCTCTCGCAACGATGTTTGTTGCGAACGCTTTTGGCCAGCCAATTAACACCGCAGACATCTTTACACTTGGCTTAACTATTCTTCTGTTATCTATTGGTGCTGGCGGCGTTCCTGGGGGCGGCGTGGTAATGGTAGGCGTTTTGCTTCACCAACTAGGTTTACCACCTGAAGGTTTAGCAATCATTGCAGCGGTCGACCGTATAAATGATATGTTCTGTACATCATCTAACGTTGTCGGCGACACGGCAGTGAACACCATTGTTGCAAAAACAGAAGGTGAGATAGGTAAAGAAGAAGGTGTTGATGCTGAGCCTGCTCAAGCGAACGCCTAATACCTTGAATCATTTATTTTAACCCTAATATTGAAGCGAGCTCTTATGAGTTCGTTTTTTATTTAGGAAGAGTCGGACATAAATAAATTTATCTGGGAAATGACGTTTTGTTGCGCTACAGCAGTGTGACGAGTTCCCAACTAATCAGAAAGAAACACATAAATTTCGAAAAAAGACGCTTTTTTTTAATTCTGCCCTTGAAAAGCATTTTGCCGCCCTTATCTATGTGGCATAGAGAAGCAAACATTGATTATTTTTGTTTGTGAGCAAGGGTTGAAACCCGATTCTCCTCCCCCCACATTGGGGTTATAACCAAACGAAAATAGAATTTATTCGGAGATAGCCAGATGGGTAAAATCATTGGTATTGACTTAGGTACTACTAACTCATGTGTTGCTGTATTAGACGGCGACAAACCACGTGTAATTGAAAACGCAGAGGGCGAACGTACTACTGCATCGGTTATTGCTTACACTGACGGTGAGACGCTAGTAGGTCAACCAGCGAAACGTCAAGCAGTAACTAACCCAGAAAACACGCTATTTGCAATTAAGCGTCTAATCGGTCGTCGTTTTGAAGACGAAGAAGTTCAGCGTGACATCGAAATCATGCCTTACAAAATCGTTAAGGCTGACAACGGTGATGCTTGGGTAGAAGCGAAAGGCCAAAAAATGGCAGCTCCTCAGGTTTCTGCTGAAGTTCTTAAGAAAATGAAGAAAACTGCTGAAGACTTCCTTGGTGAGGAAGTAACTGGCGCAGTTATCACAGTACCTGCTTACTTTAACGATGCTCAGCGTCAAGCGACAAAAGATGCTGGCCGTATCGCAGGTCTAGAAGTTAAACGTATCATCAACGAACCAACAGCAGCTGCGCTAGCTTACGGTCTTGATAAGAAGGGCGGCGATCGCACTATCGCGGTATACGACCTTGGTGGTGGTACATTCGATATTTCAATCATCGAAATTGATGAAGTTGAAGGCGAGAAAACATTCGAAGTTCTAGCAACTAACGGTGATACTCACCTAGGTGGTGAAGACTTTGATAACCGTCTAATCAACTACTTGGTTGATGAGTTCAACAAAGAGCAAGGCATCAACCTTAAGAACGACCCACTAGCAATGCAGCGTGTTAAAGAAGCAGCAGAGAAAGCGAAAATCGAGCTTTCTTCTACTTCTCAAACAGACGTAAACCTACCTTACGTTACTGCAGATGCAACTGGTCCTAAGCACATGAACATTAAAGTGACTCGTGCAAAACTAGAATCTCTAGTTGAAGACCTAGTACAACGCTCTCTTGAGCCATTAAAAGTAGCTCTAGCTGACGCTGACCTATCAGTAAACGACATCACTGACGTAATCCTAGTTGGTGGTCAGACTCGTATGCCAATGGTTCAAGCGAAAGTTGCTGAGTTCTTTGGTAAAGAAGCGCGCCGTGACGTAAACCCTGACGAAGCAGTAGCAATGGGTGCTGCAGTTCAAGGTGGTGTACTTGCTGGTGACGTTAAAGACGTACTACTACTAGACGTAACTCCACTGTCTCTAGGTATCGAGACAATGGGTGGCGTGATGACTAAGTTAGTTGAGAAGAACACAACTATCCCAACTAAAGCGAACCAAGTTTTCTCTACAGCGGAAGACAACCAGAGCGCGGTAACTATCCACGTTCTACAAGGTGAGCGTAAGCAAGCGATGTACAACAAGTCTCTAGGCCAATTTAACCTAGAAGGCATCCAGCCTGCACCACGTGGCATGCCACAAATCGAGGTTACTTTTGACCTTGATGCGGATGGTATCCTACATGTGTCTGCGAAAGACAAGCAGACTGGTAAAGAGCAGAAGATCACTATCCAAGCTTCTGGCGGTCTAAGCGATGAAGACATCGAGAAAATGGTTCAAGAAGCAGAAGCTAACAAAGAAGCGGACAAGAAGTTCGAAGAGCTAGCGACTGCACGTAACCAAGCTGACCAAATGATTCACGGTACTCGTAAGCAAGTAGAAGAAGCTGGTGAAGCGCTACCTGCAGAAGAGAAAGAGAAGATTGAAGCAGCAATTTCTGAGCTAGAAACAGCACGTAAAGGCGAAGACAAAGAAGCTATCGATGCTAAAGTTCAAGCACTAATGACTGCTTCTCAAAAGCTGATGGAAATCGCTCAACAACAAGCTCAAGCGCAGCAAGCACAAGGTGCTGACGCAGGTGCACAGTCTAAAGAAGACGACGTTGTAGATGCTGAGTTCGAAGAAGTTAAAGACGACAAGAAATAATATTTCTTAACCAGATGGCTGCATAGCCATCTGGGGTCGATAAGACTTCGTGTGCGGGCGTTTGGGGCAACTCTTACGCCCGTCTGTTTGTAAACGCTGTCTTTCTAGTTAAGTATGTTGCAGACAAGTGCACTTACCTAGAACGATACAAACACCAAGCGGTGAATCGATGCCGTTTGTAGTAATTAACTGGTGACGAAGAACATGTCAAAACGTGATTTTTACGAAGTATTAGGCGTAAGCCGTGATGCCTCAGAGCGCGATATCAAAAAGGCGTATAAGCGTCTAGCGATGAAATTCCACCCAGACCGAAACCAGGGTGATGATTCTGCGGCGGACAAGTTTAAAGAAGTAAAAGAAGCGTACGAAGTTCTGACCGACCCTCAAAAGAAAGCGGCGTACGACCAATACGGTCATGCAGCTTTTGAACAAGGCGGCGGTGGTTTCGGTGGCGGCGGCTTTGGCGGCGGCGGTGCTGATTTCGGCGACATCTTTGGCGATGTATTCGGTGACATCTTTGGTGGTGGTCGTCGTGGCGGTGGTGGCCACCGTGCCCAGCGAGGTGCTGACCTACGTTACAACATGGAATTGACGCTAGAAGAAGCGGTTCGTGGTGTAACGAAAGAGATCGAAGTACCGACACTAGTACACTGTGATACCTGTGATGGTAGTGGCGCGAAGAAAGGTTCATCTGCTGAAACATGTGGTACCTGTCATGGTCATGGTCAAGTACAGATGCGCCAAGGCTTCTTCGCAGTGCAACAAACCTGTCCTACCTGTCACGGTAAAGGTAAAATCATTAAAGACCCTTGTAATGAGTGTCATGGTCAAGGTCGTAAGCAGAAAACAAAAACACTTAACGTTAAGATCCCTGCAGGTGTTGATACTGGCGACCGTATTCGTCTATCTGGCGAAGGTGAAGCGGGAGAAATGGGGGCGCCTGCTGGCGACTTGTATGTACAAGTGCACGTGAAAGAGCACCATATCTTCGAGCGTGATGGCAACAACCTATACTGTGAAGTGCCAGTAAGCTTTGCGATGGCGGCTCTAGGTGGTGAAGTTGAAGTGCCAACTCTAGATGGTCGCGTAAGCCTAAAAGTACCTTCAGAAACGCAAACAGGTCGTATGTTCCGCATGCGTGGTAAAGGTGTGAAAGGCGTTCGCGGTGGCGGTGTTGGTGATCTTATTGTGAAGTTGGTTGTCGAAACACCAGTAAATCTAAGCTCACGCCAAAAAGAACTGCTCAAAGAGTTTGATGAGTCTTGTGGTGGTGAAGCTGCAACTAAGCACAAGCCTAAATCAGAAGGCTTTTTCAACGGTGTGAAAAAGTTCTTTGATGATTTAACCAGCTAAGACGTTAGTGAAAAGCACAAATACAAAGGCCTGCTAAAATGCAGGCCTTTTTGCATCTCGGTGTTCTTCCTAATTCCAGCAATCACTTGGTTCTTCGACATTTGTTGACGTTAAAGTAATCGTTTTAGAACCAGTCAAGCACTCGTCGTCGTCTTGTCCAAGAGGTGATTTTGCTGTTGCTGTAATGGTATAGGCCGTACTTGCAGAGCTCGCAATATCGAAAGAAAATCTATTTTTGTCTGAGTCACATATAGTGCATGTCCCTCCAGAGAGAATATGACTCCAGTCGTACCCACCATCATAAGATGTCTCTAGCTCTAGCTGAATTCGACTAAGATCGCTCAAGGCAACCGTCCTATGAGACTTGATTACATGATTAGTGTAAGAAGGGTAGGCGACCGCAGCAATGATCCCGACAATCACGACAGCTATCAGTAATTCGATCAATGTCATCCCTCTCAATCCTTTTTTGTAGCCGTTACAACGAGAAATTCGAATCATCACGAGTAGTTTCCTTTTCACTTTTCCGCCTATTTTTGGCAGGTGATAGCATCTGTGCAAGATGAATTACGGCCCTTTTGCCGTTTACATAGGAATTTGGGAAATGCCTCGCGGGTTTACGTTGTTGGAGCTTCTTATTACTGTTGCTGTACTGAGTATTATATTGGCGTTTGCAGCTCCATCTTTCCAAAATGTTTTTGAAACCAACAAAATGCAGCGCTTAGCTAATGAATTGCATGGCTTTGTTATTGAAGGCAAGTCTGAAGCAGTATTACGGCGTGAAAGACTTTGGGCACACATCATCATGTCTGGGAGTTCATCTAGTGACGGAAACTGGCGTATTGATTTGACAGATAACGGAGCTGAGGGGGCTGGGACTGTGTTGTTCTCTTTATCAGGTAAGCCGTATGACGGTATTGTCGTTACACCTAGCTACGATTCAGACCAAATCAGTTTTGACGACGTTTATGGCCGACCATCATCAGGAAGCTTGAAGTTTCATCCTGTTGGTGAATCATCAAAAGTCTTAAAACTTATTTCTCACACTTTATCTGCTCGCGTGCGAGTGTGTAGTGATAGCAACAGTACAGAATATTACGGTTATTCAACTTGCTCTTAAAAGGATGATTATGTTTAAACAAAAAGGGGCAAGCCTTGTTGAGTTTATGATCGCATCGGCACTTGGGCTTATTTCTCTTGCTACAGTGGGGTCAATCTATGTGAGTGGTCAAAGGGTGATAATGGAACGGTCGAAAGAGCTAATGTTGTTACAGAACTCTGAAAGTGTTGTGCAAATGCTCAAGAGTGACATTCAGCGTGCTGGTTTTGATGGTAACGATGGCAATTCTATAAAAATATCTGGCTCATCAAACACAATTTACACTCTCGATGATGTTGATAGAGGGGTGATTGCTTATGCTTATTACATAGGTGTTTCTGGCGCTGGCGCTAGCTCTTTTCCTTTATATAAAAACGTAGCTTATGAGCAACGAGTTAGCACGCCAGAGTCGCTATTTGTTTGTGAAAAAAAACAAACAACGATATGGGATGTTGATGACGTGATTAACCTTGCAGGCACTCGCTCATGTAAAAATCTTTTTGATAAGAAAGTTATTCACGTTAATCGTTTTGACCTTACTAGTGAACTGTTAGAAAGCACTGATGCAAAAAGTGTACTGGTGACCGTTACATTGGGAACCGAATTGAAAGATGCGACTGATATTCGCACTCAGCAGTCGTTTACTGCGATGCAAAGGAACTGGCAGTAATGAAGAAACAACAAGGTGCAGTAGCGTTACTCGTTGTCAGTGTATTACTTGTCGCAGCGTTAATGATGTCGCTTGGTAGCTACAAGTCTCTTTTTTATCAGATCAAGCGTGCCAACAATCAAATTGAAGCACGACAAGAACATTGGCTTGCAGAAGGGGGATTGGAGTGTGGCTATGCGATAAATAAAGCGGATATGTCGATCGCACCAAATATGCAAGACTACTCTAGTTGTTTACAAAGTACTGTTGTCGCAACTCAATCTTTGGTGGATCCCAAATTCTACGAGCTATCTTCAAGCGTAAATAACCGAGTTGAGACCTTCAAAAGTATTGAAGTAGTTGGTAGACCAAGCGGAGCTATACAAGCCCGCTCAGATTTGAAGTTAATGGGCTCTTATCTTTTTACACCTGAATTTGTCGAGCAGGATACTTGTGTTTCTGTTCGATTTATGAAATCAGTAGTAATGGAGGGCGCTTTTGTTACTTCACACCCTTCTGGAAAAACGTGTAGTTCATCTCATATGACTAACACTGCCCGCTTAGGGTTATGCGTTTCTGGTGACGCTAACTGCGATGATTCTGGTGGCGTAAACGACTACAAAGTGAAAGTCATTGGTAACAATCAAAATTATATTGGCGACGAAAAGATGTTTGAGCATGATTTTGTTCATGACCCAAATCTTGACCCTTTTGAAGCTTTTTTTGGTTATCCTCGCTCCCAATTAACTCAAATAAAGAATGGATTTGTGGTGATTGATGGGAGTGTGGCAAGCAGCTCGTCAACAGTTAAATCTTGTGTTGATAGAATTGTTAGTTCATTTTCTGTGAGCGACAAAGTGTGGGTGGTTGGTGATTGTGACCTAGAAACTGGTATCGGAATCAGCCTCAATTCTAGCCCTAAGCTTCTTGTTATCGAGAATGGCTTATTGTCGGTTAATGGGGTTGACTCTTTTCCCGGAACTGTTTACCAATTGTTTACTTCTACAGTTAGTGACATGTCCGCAAGATGGACATCAGATGTCTCAGTCACTCCATTTATAGGAGGACTCTCTACAGACGAAATAAAGAAGCTTACTTTTTTTTCCCGTGGCGCTTTCAAGCCTGTAGGTGGATATGTTTTCGACACCCCAGGAGGGTTAAGTGTCTTTGGTGCTGCAGTTAATTTGGAGTTTGATTCAACATCTGTACCCAATGTTCACAAGAAAGTAAAATGGAAAAAGGGCTCCTGGAATGATCTCTAAACAAAAAGGTTTTAACCTTCTTGAAGTTCTAATTTCTTTTCTACTTATCGGTGTTGGGGCTCTAGGTTTAACGAAGCTAAACGTATATCTAGAACGCGAATCCGAATATGCCATAAAAAGTATTGAAGCACTTCGTCTAGCAGAAAACCAGCTCGAATGGTTCCGGACGCGTGGTGCTTCTGCGGCGATGTCTACCATCACACCTGCAAATTTTGCTTCTATTGCAACAGGCTCTTCTGTTACTGGATCTTATGTCGTCGAGTGGGAAGTTCCAGCTGCCACGGTTTCAGGAACACTGAAAACTATCACCATTACCTCTAGCTGGAAGGATAGAATCGGCGAGACGCGATCAGTTCAGCTTAAAACGATGATCTCACAATACAGTGAATTCGAAAACTAAGTTCAATTGCATACATGGGCTGGGACAAATGCGGGTGTAATTCCTGTTTAATACCGAATTGGTCACGGTTAATAAATGGTTTTTGAACTGTTAATTGAGTTGATGTGCTACTGTTTTTATTATGTTTAATTGAAGTGGTGTTTTTGCAAAATATGTCTCCAATTATGAAAAAAAATATAGAACCTTGTGCTTTCTCCATTAGTGTTTACTAGAATACTCGTTGGATAGTAGGCCGTCATAATTACTCAAATAGGCCTTGGCACCAACATCATTCACTATGGAGTTACCATGAGTAACCAAGCTGTAAATAAAGCACCATCATCGAAGCCGAGCGGGATGGAGCGCTTTTTAAACTTTATCGAGAGGACAGGTAACAAAATCCCTGATCCTGCGATTTTGTTCTTCTGGGCATTGATCATTACTTGGGCGGCGTCAGCACTTTTGTCGAATGTATCATTCGATCTTCCAAACCCTCGAACGGGCGAAGCTCTTACTATCACCAACTTACTTACGGGCGAAGCGCTAGCAAGTTTCCTTGCTAATATGGTGACGACGTTTACTGGCTTTGCGCCACTGGGTATCGTACTTGTCGCAATGCTAGGTGTGGGTGTTGCAGATTCTTCGGGTTTTATTACGACGGGTCTTAAGAAGATGCTGAACTTCACGCCAGCTAAGCTTCTTACTCCAATGCTGATTTTGGTTGCTATTGTGTCGCATACTGCGGCAGATGCAGGCTATGTTCTGGTTATTCCTCTTGGCGGTATTATCTTCCATGCGGCAGGTCGTCACCCTTTAGCAGGTATTGCGGCAGCATTTGCAGGTGTATCTGGTGGCTTCTCTGCAAACTTTATCCCTTCAGGTATCGATCCGCTATTGGCTGGCTTTACGCAAACTGCGGCGCAGGTTCTTGATCCTGAATATGTGGTTAACCCATTAGCGAACATCTTCTTCACTGGCTTATCCTCTATCATTATTGTGGGGATTGGTTGGTACGTGACAGAGAAAATCATCGAGCCTCGTTTATCAAAAATGCCAATTGATGATGATGCGGAAACCGCGCCAAACCTAGGTTCATTTACTGAACTGGAATCAAAAGCATTCCGTTATGCAGGTTGGGCAATGATGGCGGGTATTGCTTTACTTGTTGCAGCGTTAATTCCAGAAACATCAGCACTTCGCTCGCCTGAAGGTGAAATTACTGCCTTCTCAGCACCGATAATGAAGTCTATCGTGCCGTTGATCTTTATTCTGTTTATCATTCCTGGTTACGTTTACGGTAAAGTGTCTGGAACGTTCAAGACCAGCAACGACATTATCAAAGCGATGGCTGATACTATGTCAACCATGGGCGCATACATTGTTATGTCGTTCTTCTGTGCTCAGTTCCTATCTGCATTTGCTCAGTCAAACATCGGTACGATGCTAGCGTTGTATGGCGCAGAAGGCTTAAAAGCGATGAACCTACCAGGTGAAGTGACCATCATCGGTATGATCCTTCTAACCGCGTCTGTAAACCTACTTATTGGTTCGGCATCGGCAAAATGGGCTTTAATTGGTCCAATCTTAGTGCCAATGCTAATGGCGGTTGGTATCTCGCCTGAGCTGTCTCAAGCGGCTTACCGTGTGGGTGACTCTGTATCGAACATCATTTCGCCTCTAATGGTATTTTTCCCTCTTGTAGTGGTTTACTGTCAGCGTTATGTGAAGTCGGCTGGTATCGGTACGCTTGCGTCACTAATGATGCCATTCTCGATCGCAATGCTGATCGGTTGGTCTATCTTCCTAGTTGCTTATTGGATGGTAGGTATCCCGCTAGGCATTCAAGCTCCTTACACTTACACAATGTAAAAACGTTTAGGGTGTGAAAGCCGCTAATTGGCAGCCAAAAAGCGCAGGTCTTCGATCTGCGCTTTTTTGTTCTCGTAAAACGAACATCGATAGGTCTTGTAACTAGTTTTTTGGAGTTGCAGACTTTGTCCCGTGATGTGTCGCTGTAGTGAAGCCGAAGTTGGTGATAAAATTCCCGACTTCAATCATTTTTGTTTCTTTGGAGCCTCCTTTGTCTAACCATCCGTTTACCCCTCAAGATGAATTGTTTATGCGCAGAGCGATGGAGCTTGCTGAGCAAGCAGAAGCTGAGGGGGAAGTACCTGTTGGCGCAGTGCTTGTCAAAGATGGTGAAATTATCGCTGAGGGGTGGAATCGCTCTATTGGTACTAATGACGCTACCGCACATGCTGAGATCCAAACGCTGCGTAAAGCAGGCCAAAAGCTAGAAAATTACCGCCTTCTGGATACGACGTTATATGTAACACTTGAGCCATGTCCAATGTGTGCCGGAGCCTTATTGCATAGCCGCGTTAAGCGGGTTGTTTTTGGAGCGCCAGATTTAAAAGCTGGAGCTGCAGGAACAGTGCTTAATTTGTTTGAAAGCCAAGCCGCTTACCATTACGCCTTAGTTGAAAAGGGGCTGCTAGAAGATGAGTGCCGCACTCAGCTACAAGCGTTTTTTAAGCGTCGCCGAAAGGAAATTAAAGCGAAGAAGCAAGCACAAAAAGCATTAGAAAATCGAGAGAGCGAGCAAGGTAGTGGGAGTAGTGAGGGCTAGCAAACACCTACAACGTGGTAGATGTTTGTTTGGACGCACTAGTGATTGACTAAATGTACAAAAACACGATTACGTGAACTTACTTTCTTTTTCATACATGTCAGTTTACGTTTACGTCGGATAGCAGCTACTGTGTTATTTAAACGCTTTGACTGCACTCTACGTCTTCTCATATTCAAAACCTCCTGCAGACAAGACTTATACCAGTAAAGCGCGGCTCATCGATGCTTGGCAATAGGCTCGATAATCGCACTAAACATTGTATGGTTTAAACGTTCTTCATTTGACTTCTGCATTGCACAGAGCCAGCAAACAATTTCAATACGATGCTTAATAATAGGAGTGACGTTATTTCGGCAGAGTGTAGCCGAAAGCGCCGCTTCATCAAGTGAGCTAAACCATGTGGTTGTAAAGTAATCTGTTACAAAGCAATCAGTTTTACTAACGATGAAGAAAAGGCGACCAACCAAAGGAATGGTTGAGTGTGGTTGGTGTCACTCAGAATATTGGAGTCTAGATAAGTTTTCGTTAGGACTCAACAAAAATGACGAGCTTCATAGGCTCGTCATTTTCTAGTTTACCGCGGGTTTATTCTTCAATGCTTTCTTGTTCGGTGTCTTCTTCAACCGTGACGTCAGAAGCGCCAGAGACTTGTTCTACGACGGTCTCTACTGCGCCCGATATCAAAATGTCGGGGTTGAGCGGCGGAATCACTTGCAAGTCATCGCTATTCTCATCAATCGCTGGCTGTTGGCTGACATGACCAATGATGGATTGGTAGTAACGTCGAATATTTTCTACGTAATTACGCGCTTCATCGCCTCTGGCGTACCCATAGCGAGTTTGGCTGTAATAGCGTTTCTGACGCAGTAAAGGCAGCCTATCTTTTACATCGGCCCAAGCGTTCGGATCGCCACCTTGTGCTTTGGTGAGTCGTCGTGCGTCCATCATGTGGCCGTAACCAATATTGTATGAAGCTAACGCAAACCATATTTTTTCATGCTCGTTGATGCTATCAGGCACGCGACCTACAATGCGACGTAAGTACTCGACACCACCACGAACAGATTGCTCAGGGTCTAAACGGTTTGTTACCCCGACGCTTTTCGCTGTTGGCAGAGTAAGCATCATCATCCCCCTAACACCCGTTGGCGATTTTGCTGTTGGTTTCCAATGTGACTCTTGATAAGCCAATGCTGCAATTAATCGCCAGTCGAACTCTTCGCTGTATTTTTGGAATAAAGGTGCCCATTTAGGCAATTTGTCATCCAGAGCTCGAATGAATGCGCGAGTATCAACGTAGTCAAATGCTTCAATATGACCAATGTACTTTTCTTCGAGGGTGGACAGTTCTCCTGATTGTTTGATGTTACCGAAAAACTCTATCAGCATTGCATACAAGCTTTCGTCTTCAGAACGTCGAGTAAACCAAGACACAGGTTGATCTTCTGTAAGTTCGAACGCGAGCGCAAGATCGGGGTAAAGGCGTTGAGCTAGGGAAAGTTCCACCGAATCAGTCACAGTAAAACGTAACTCACCCTTCGATACGTATTTGAGTAAGTCTCTCGTGTCAGCATCACCAACAATTTCAAACTGAAGTTCTGGATACTGCTTCTTTAACGCTGTTAGGGTCGGAACATATTGCGATTGTTCAACGATCTTTAATGTTTGAGCGCCTGCATTTGTATCTTCGTCGGACTCGTCGTCTTTCGAGGCTTGGTATTCAATGAGTTGTTCGATATCACGTGGTCGAAGTTGCCCTTTTTTATATACCACTTGTTGGCTTACATAATAATAGGCAGGGCCTGGTCTAAATCGTTTGACTGCTTGTGACGTTTGATTTAAACCCGTAGCGATGATATCGATATCTCCTTTCTTAAGAGCAGGAAAAAGCTCAGCTTGGCGAAAGGCTGGTTTAATCTCGAGTTTGACGCCGAGCTGCTCCGCAAACTGACGCGCCAATTCGTAATCCAACCCTGCGGGACCATCGGGACCTATGTAGTAGGAAAGCTGATTGTTTAGCGTGCCAACACGAAGCACACCACGTTCTTGAATTTTTTCAAATTCACTTTTGGGCTCCGACTCAATCTGGCAAGCAGAGAGTAAAAGAACAGAAACTAAAATTAGAGCACTGCGCTTGAGCCGGTTGAAGTGACTTATTTGCATTGATAGGTACATCTTGGAAAATTTCTATTTGCCTTTATATCAAAGCGAGCTCATGGGGCAAAGTGAATCACACACTTATAACGTGACATTGTGTGTTTTATCGACATTTTAGTTGTAATTCAAATTTGACAAAAAAAATGACGCAAACGGTTGCTTTTGGTGTTACATCACAAAAACAATTACTATATAATGCGCTCGCAATGACGAGGTGGAATCGGCATAGGTTCGACAGGGCTTATTTTAAGTGTCTGAATTTATTCCAATATCACCTTAATCAATTGCATAAGAGACCTAAGCACATGAGAATTTTGCGTGGCTCCCCAGCTCTTTCTGAGTTTCGTGTTAATAAACTACTGGAACTTTGTCGTGAACAAGATCTGCCTGTAACTGGCATTTATGCCGAGTTTATGCACTTTGCCGATCTAAAGTCAGACCTTGATGACCAAGAGTTAGAAAAACTTGAAAAGTTACTAACTTACGGCCCAACCATCGAAGAGCATGAGCCTGAAGGTCTTCTACTTCTTGTCACGCCTCGTCCTGGCACTATCTCGCCTTGGTCTTCTAAATCTACCGATATCGCTGTTAACTGTGGTCTGGAGAAAGTGAAACGTCTAGAGCGTGGTACGGCTTATTATGTCGAATCTTCAGTTGTTCTCTCAGAAGCTCAAGCTGACGCTGTTAAAGCGTTAATTCACGACCGCATGATGGAAACAGTATTCACAGAATTTGAAGCCGCATCAGCATTATTTACTGTTGCAGAGCCTAAGCCTGTCGCACATGTTGATATCTTAGCTGGCGGTCGTCTTGCGCTTGAAGAGGCAAACGTTTCCCTTGGCTTGGCACTCGCAGAAGATGAAATTGATTACTTGGTAGAGAACTTTACTAAGCTTGGGCGTAACCCAAACGACATTGAATTGATGATGTTTGCTCAGGCGAACTCAGAGCATTGTCGCCACAAAATTTTTAACGCAGATTGGACTATCGACGGGGTAGATCAACCTAAGTCTTTGTTCAAAATGATCAAAAACACTTTTGAAACGACACCTGACTATGTGCTGTCTGCATACAAAGACAACGCAGCCGTTATGACAGGTTCTAAAGCGGGGCGTTTCTTCCCTGACCCTAAATCTCGTCAATACACGTACCACCATGAAGATACGCACATCTTGATGAAGGTAGAAACGCACAACCACCCAACGGCAATCTCTCCATGGCCGGGCGCATCGACTGGCTCAGGCGGTGAAATCCGTGACGAAGGCGCGACGGGTATCGGCGGTAAGCCAAAAGCGGGTCTGGTTGGTTTTACAACCTCTAACTTACGTATTCCTGGTTTTGAACAGCCATGGGAAACCGACTTCGGCAAGCCGGGTCGTATTGTGAATGCGTTAGACATCATGCTTGAAGGCCCTCTTGGCGGCGCGGCATTCAACAACGAATTTGGTCGTCCAAATCTATTGGGTTACTTCCGTACTTACGAAGAAAAAGTCACTTCTCATGCGGGTGAAGAAATTCGTGGTTACCACAAACCAATCATGATTGCTGGTGGTATGGGTAACATCCGCGATGAACACGTACAGAAGAAAGAGATTCCAGTGGGTGCGAGCCTAATCGTACTTGGTGGTCCGGCAATGAACATCGGTCTTGGTGGTGGTGCGGCATCTTCCATGGCATCTGGTCAGTCAGCAGAAGATCTGGACTTCGCTTCAGTACAGCGTGAAAACCCAGAGATGGAACGTCGCTGTCAGGAAGTGATCGACCGTTGTTGGCAGTTAGGCGACGACAACCCAATCGCATTTATCCATGATGTGGGTGCAGGCGGTATCTCTAACGCATTGCCTGAACTTGTCGACGACGGTGAGCGTGGCGGTAAGTTCCAATTACGCGATGTACCAAACGATGAGCCGGGCATGAGCCCACTGGAAATCTGGTGTAACGAATCACAGGAACGTTACGTTCTAGCGGTAGCGCCAGAAAACATGGAAGCATTCGACGCCATCTGTAAGCGTGAACGCGCACCGTATGCAGTGGTGGGTGTGGCGACAGAAGAGCGTCATCTAACGCTAGAAGATTCTCACTTCGACAATACGCCAATCGATATGCCAATGGATATCCTGCTTGGTAAGCCACCGAAGATGCACCGCGACGCAACCACACTAAAAGTGGAAAGCCCTGCCATTGTTCGTGATGGTATTGAGCTTAATGAAGCGGTGGATCGCGTACTTCGTCTTCCTGCTGTTGCAGAAAAAACATTCCTAATTACTATCGGTGACCGAACAGTAACGGGTCTGGTTGCTCGTGATCAAATGGTTGGTCCTTGGCAGGTACCAGTAGCAAACTGCGCAGTAACAGCGGCAAGCTACGACACTTACCATGGCGAAGCAATGTCGATGGGTGAGCGCACGCCAGTGGCATTACTAGACTTTGGAGCATCGGCTCGCCTAGCCGTTGGTGAGTCACTAACGAACATTGCGGCAACAGACATCGGTGATATTAAACACATTAAACTGTCTGCGAACTGGATGTCTCCAGCGGGTCACCCAGGTGAAGATGCGGGTCTTTACGAAGCAGTGAAAGCGGTTGGTGAAGAATTGTGTCCTGCGTTAGGTTTGACTATCCCAGTTGGTAAAGACTCCATGTCGATGAAAACCAAGTGGGAAGAAAACGGCGAGAGCAAAGAAGTCACTTCTCCACTGTCGCTAGTTATCACGGCATTTGGTCGTGTGGAAGACGTACGTAAGACCGTGACTCCACAACTACGCACTGACAAAGGAGATACCTCTCTAGTTCTTGTTGACTTGGGTAACGGAAAAAACCGCTTAGGTGCGACAGCATTGGCACAAGTATACAAACAGCTGGGTGACAAACCTGCTGACGTAGATAATGCAGAGCAGCTAAAAGGCTTCTTTGATGCAATGCAAGCGTTAGTACGTGATGACAAGCTAGTGGCTTACCACGATAAAGGCGACGGCGGTCTTTTTGTTACACTGGCTGAGATGGCGTTCGCGGGTCACTGTGGCGTAAAAGCGAACATCGCAGAGCTGGGTGATGATGCGCTAGCCGTTCTATTTAACGAAGAGCTAGGTGCGGTTGTTCAAGTTAAGAATGATGATCTAGATTCAGTTCTATCTACTCTGGCGGCAAACGGCTTAGAGGCATGCTCACATGTGATTGGTTCTGTTGAAGCTTCAGACGACTTTGTTATCACTTCTGGTGATGCAGTTGTGCTTGAACGTTCACGTACCGAACTACGCGTTATCTGGGCTGAAACAACGCATAAGATGCAAAGCCTACGTGATAACCCAGCGTGTGCAGACCAAGAGCACGAAGCTAAGAAAGACAACTCTGACCCTGGTCTAAACGTTAAGCTCAGCTTCGACGTAAATGAAGACGTTGCAGCACCGTACATTGCGAAAGGTGCTAAACCTAAGATGGCAATCTTACGTGAGCAGGGCGTTAACTCCCACGTCGAAATGGCAGCAGCGTTTGACCGCGCAGGTTTTGAAGCAACCGACATCCATATGAGCGATATCCTAACGGGCCAAGCGGTACTGGATGAATACCATGGCTTAGTAGCTTGTGGTGGCTTCTCTTACGGCGACGTACTAGGTGCGGGTGAAGGTTGGGCTAAGTCTATCCTGTTTAACGCACAAGCTCGTGAACAGTTCCAAGCCTTCTTCAACCGTGAAGAGACGTTCTCTTTAGGTGTATGTAACGGTTGTCAGATGCTATCAAACCTGAAAGAGCTGATCCCAGGTGCAGACTTGTGGCCACGTTTTGTGCGCAACGAATCTGAGCGTTTTGAAGCGCGCTTTAGCCTAGTCGAAGTACAGAAATCTGATTCTGTATTCTTCGACGGCATGGCTGGTTCGCGCATGCCAATCGCGGTTTCCCACGGAGAAGGGCGTGTAGAAGTACGTGATACAGAGCACCTAGCAGCGATTGAAGCATCAGGTACGGTTGCGGTTCGTTACGTGGATAACCTCGGTAACCCAACACAACAATACCCGAACAACCCGAATGGTTCGCCAAACGCGATTACCGGTTTAACAACAGCAGACGGTCGCGTAACTATCATGATGCCTCACCCAGAGCGCGTATTCCGCACAGTTGCAAATTCTTGGGCTCCGGAAGGTTGGGGTGAAAATGGCGCTTGGATGCGTATGTTCCAAAATGCCCGTAAGAATATCGGTTAATTAACCAAGGTTAATCTAGCTTAAGTAAAGCGTTGGTTGAGAGACCAGCGCTTTCTTTTTTCTTATCACTCTTTTTTCTTCGTCGCTCTTTCTAGTGACTTGGCGAAACGTTGCTTTGTTCTGCCTCTTCTTTGTCATCTATTATCTAGCGTAAAAAACTTGCAGCGTTTAGATTACTTTTATGCTCTAATACCGCGCTTACCAAGGGATGGTGTTAAACAGCTCAGCTTAGATGGAGTTATCAAGTTGACCGAATCCCTGATTGATCCCTAAATCCCTTAGGAAATGAAAGAAATGTCTAAGAATCCAAAATTTGCTATCCGCGTCACTGAAAAACGTAACGGCTGGAGCGCAGAAATCACTCGCCAAGTGACATCTCGTAAGACTGTAGTATCAAAGCGTGAAACAGGCTTTGACAGCGAAGAGAAAGCACAAGCTTGGGCTGAACAAGAACTGGCTGGATTTATCCAAAACCAAGTGGTTCGTAACGAGCGTAAAGCAGCGCAACGTCAAGAGCGCGAAGCAGAACAACTAGCGGCAAAAGTTCGTAAAGAAGAAGCCCGCAAAGCACGTGAAACCGAAGTAGACACTGACGAAGAATAAGTTTAAATCGGTGAGATGGTGACGTTACCCATCAAACAAATAGTGAAAATGCCCTGAGTTTTGTCTCAGGGCATTTTTTATTTATATCGGCTAAAAACAATCCGACGATACGGACAAGCTAAACGTGCCGTCTTCAGGGGCTGCAAATTGTTTATTGCCAGGAAGAAGGTGAGGGTTATTAGCATAAGTGCGATGTGTCGATTTGACCTTTGCAGAATGTCTTTCCGGTAAATCAAAGTGTTGTAAGCCGTCAGATAGATCGTTTGCTTCACCGTAGTCGAAATGTGTTGCGACGTCTTTGGGCTGCTTGGCGTAACGACAGTGATCCGGCTTACCATCTTCGTGCCAAGTTAAAGAGTTAGTTTTTGCATCTAGATTCAGGTTATTTGCTGTTGGCTGTGCGTAAAAATCTTCTGAAACTTGGTGCTTGCTTTGTTCTTGTAAGTAGTCTGCAATGTTCTCAGAAGCTTGCGCTAGGCTACCTACAGGGAAGAAGCAAATCAGAAGAAGCCGTGTTTTTAGATTGTTCATAATGTGTATGCAAGCAAAAGGAAATGATAATACTGATAAATAAAACGGCGTGCAATTATGGCCATTGGATACGATATAACAGGGCAGTTAATGTCTGCCCTGCATCTTTTAGGTATGGTTAGTATTGATAAGTGAGGTGCAGTTTGACTTCGCGACCAGGCGAAGGCACGCCATTAGATAGGTATGCTTCGTAGTAACGATCGGTTAAGTTTTTCACAACCGCGCCAACGCTCAAGCCTTCGACTTGTTGTATTTCCCAAACCACGTAAGCGTTTTGTAGCGTGTATTGCTCACTTGGCGATTTCACTTTTAAATTATTACCGCTTGCCTTGGTTTTGGTTTGCGCATCATACCAACGGACTTCCCAGCCCGTACGTAAACCAGGAATCCATTCGTAACCCAAACCCAGATTAATGTTTAATGGCGGTACATCAGGATGATCATCATCTGAACCTGTAGAGTCAGATAGGCTACCTTTGTTTTTGCCGCGAATGTAACTTGCTGAGAAATTACTGTAGAAATCTTCAATCCGGTATTGTGAAATTAGCTCAAAGCCATAGTTTTTAAAGCCATCTAGGTTTGTATTCCAGCTTTGTAACTCAGTAGTATTTTTGTCGAGGTTTTCGCCCGTTCGTATATCAACTGTGTCGCTAACATCGTTATAGAACATAGTTAACTCTGTTGCGAGGTTATCGCGAGAGTTCACCAGCCCTTCCGTTAAGTTGATAACGCTTGCTTGATAAGCATGGATACGAGACACGTCCAGATTCAAAGCAGTAGCCGTAGCGGTAGCTCGCGCATATTGCACTGAGTAGATGTTATCAACGGTTGGTGCTTTTAAAGCGTAGGCGTAGGAGGCGTTTAAACGCGTATTATTGCTCGCATCAAAGTCGATATCCAAACGTGGGCTAAAGCCTTTATGCGTCGTTTCACCGTAGTTATGTCCGGCAGCTGGATCATTATAATCCGGCGCTGCGTTCCCTTTTCCTTCACTCTTGATGTATTCGTAACGCAGAGAAGGTGTGATTGTTAGGCGGTCTGTTGCTTGATAGTGATCAGCAATGTAAGCGGCATAAATTGACTGCGTGCCAGATGGTTCGTAGTAAGGGGTGTACCAACCGTAGTTTTTCGCTTCATTACTGTCGTATGATGCGTTGAATACCAACGAGTCTCTATCGGTTTTTTGATATTGAAGCCCAGTGACTAGAGTGTGGTCTCCGAATTGCGCTTGGTTAAACACATCAACGTAGTCACGCTCGTAACTCAGCCATGACTCATGACCGTAACTGCCAACAGAAACGAACATTTTCTCGAATGCTACGTCAGGGCGAACCCAATGACGATCGTTTTCGGAACGTGCCATTTTGATATTGAAATCAATATACGGGTTAGTCGGCATGTAGTGGTAAGAGATGGTTGTGGTGTTGTCCGTGTATTTGTTATCGACGGTGTAAGCGTATTGGGCTTTTTCTAATGAGCCGTATTTCTTGATATTGTATTCGGTGATGTTAGGCATTTTTCCGCGGCGGTTAGCCCAAGGTTTACGACCTTCATCTTTGTAGCGAGTATGGCTAATTTCAAACTCGTGATCGTTATTTTCATAACCGACCTTTACGAGCATGTTTTCTTGCTCATAACCTGAGTAATCTAGCGTTTCACCACCTCCGACTTTAATGTCATCAGAATCTTTTACCGAGCCATTCGCTAGAAAATAAAAACCAGTATCGTTTTTACCATAGAGTGTTAGCGTGTAGGCGTTCTCATCGCCGTTGGTGTTGTATGCACTTGAGATGCGAGCACCAAAGTTTCTTTCGCCGTACAGGAGATCATCGACACTTTTGGTTTTAATGCGAATGGAGCCACCAAACTTCCCGTTGAGTGCTCGATAGTCGTGCGCGCCCTTGATAATTTCTGCTTCGCCAATTAAGAACGGATCAAAAAAGAAGGTACCGTAGCGGTATTGTTGAAAGCCAATTGGAGCGCCATCGACAAAGACGGCGATATCGCTTGGATCATCAAAACCACGAATGTTAATACGTTCGCCACCAGAACGACCGCCACCATCTATTGATGCACCGGGAACGGCATCGATCATTGAGGCAAAATTAGAGTACTGTTGCTCTTCAATCTCTGACCAATTAATGGTGGTTTGCGCAGGCTCAGCAATGGTAATAGGTTTGGCATAACGAACGCCTATGACTTCAAGCTCTTCATTTGGCGCTGTCTCGGCATATGAATAAAGAGGGAAGAGCAAAGCCAGTGAAATGAGATTTACTTTGAATGGATGACTTTTTAATCGTTTCATATTGATGATTTATAGTGTTTTTATGAAGCTGGGATTATAAGAACATTATTACGATTAATAAATGATAATGAGATTAATTATCAAATGTGTTTTTGCGACGGATTGTAAAGTTTTTTATCCATTCGTGGAAACTACGATAAGTATCGTTAGCGTACATAAAACAAAAAGCCCAGCATCATGGACGCTGAGCTTATTGGCTTTAAACAAGATAGTGCGAGCACTGTTGCTCCTTTTGAGCTAATCAGGCGCCTACTTGGTAGGAATTACTGAGTTTCTAACGGTATCTGTCCGGTGGTCAGCGGCTCGGCATCGAATTCAGTGAGGCCTTCAATATAGCTTTCGACTGCTTGCTCTAAAGCATTATCACCTTGGTTAAAATAGGCAAGGTGGAAAATTGCATCGCCTTCGTTCACCAACGGTAATGTTTGTTGACCGATAACCAAACCACGCTTCGGGGCTTTTAGTTCTATCTCATCATGACCAAGAGGAGAGCTAATATAAGCGAGCGTTTCACCCTGTTCTACTTTGTCTCCCAGATTAACGACAGTACGCAAAATGCCGTTACCTGACGCGCGAACCCAGCTGGTGGACTTCGCTATGATAGGCTCAGGCAGCTTTTTCCTGCTCGCTCGCAACATACCAATGGCTTGCATTACGCGCCGAACCCCGAGCACACCAGCGCTGATCGAAAGTGGATCAAAACGCAATGCTTCGCCAGCCTCGTAGGTGAGCACTGGAATATCACATTTTTCTGCTTCACTGCGTAAAGAGCCATCACGCAATGCTGAATCAACAATCACTGGCGTCGAAAATGCTTGAGCAATACGTAGAGTTTCTGGGTTGCTTAAGTTTGCGCGAATCTGTGGCAAGTTCGTGCGATGAATGGCCCCTGTGTGTAGATCCAAAATGTAGTCACAACGCTTGGCAATGTTGTTAAAGAACCCGTGTGCCATACGAGATGCAAGTGCGCCTTTTTCACTGCCAGGAAAGCAACGGTTGAGATCTCGTCGGTCGGGCAAGTAACGAGATTTATGGATGAAACCAAAAACGTTAACGATAGGTACTGCAATGACAGTGCCTTTCAGTTTTTGTGGATCCAGTTGGTTAATGATCTGACGAACGATTTCTACGCCATTAAGCTCATCACCATGGATAGCAGCATTCACCATTAACACTGGTCCTTCTTGTTTCCCATGGATGATTTCCACAGGAATAGATAAAGGCGAATGTGTATATAGCTTCGCTGCTTCA
The DNA here is from genome assembly GCF_033344395.1 of Vibrio sp. 1874. Classification (NCBI taxonomy): domain Bacteria; kingdom Pseudomonadati; phylum Pseudomonadota; class Gammaproteobacteria; order Vibrionales; family Vibrionaceae; genus Vibrio; species Vibrio sp. 1874. The sequence goes on along the minus strand of NZ_JAWPOR010000008.1, from coordinate 69,506 downwards.
AATTCGATCTCTAATCGTTGTCCTGGTTGTATTTGATGTCCTAAGAGCTCAAACACTTTGCTTTTTTTACTTCTGGCCATAAACCATCTCTGTCAAATGCGTCATCAGCAATGTAACAATTGCTGCAAAATCGCACTAATCATTCTCATTAAGGACACGACAAATTACTTTAATCGTCATGCGTGAAATTTTGGTATGTGTGAAGTTTTTGTTTTCAATATGATCTTTTCTATCAGTTTAATACATAACAAGACATAGAGAAGAGTGCGCAATAATAGCCTTAAAAAATGTGACTGTATTAAAAATAATACTGTTCATGGAGGACAAAAAAACGGACTTTTAACCCTACTTTTTATCCGATAATATCCGCGCCGAATTTGAGGTTTCACACTTTCTAACTAGAGGTTTTGATGAAAAAGGCAATTGCTAAAATTGGTGCATTGACTGCGGTAGCAGTTTCACTTTCAGGTTGCGTAGGTAGTAATGCCGTGACAGGTTATGTCATGGGGTTTAACTTGAAAGCTGTTGACAACCGTTACGCTCGAGGTGGCCTAAATATGCTTTTAGCGCCTGTTTATGGTGTCGCGATCGCAGCGGATTATATCGTGTTTAACTCTCTAGAATTTTGGACGGGTAAGAACCCGTTAAATGGTAAGCCACATATCTTCGATACAAAGGTAGATACTTACATTGATGTCAATCACCAGTTAGATAAGTCGTTAACGACGGCACCAATCGCACCATTAGCGGATAACCGTGTCATTGAGCAGGGGCGAATGCAGCAAATCGATGAGAACACTGTTCAAATGGATATTACTTACAGTAACGGTGAAAAGGCGACACTCATGGGTGTACGCGATGGTGAGTTTGTTACTTACTACATTGATGGTGAAGTTGCTGCACAAACCTCAATGGATGAGTTAGCCGCTTACGCGCAAAACCGTGTGTAGTTGGGTTCAACTAAACCAAAAAAAGGGTGCCGTATGGCACCCTTTGTCGTTTTTCGTGATTGAATTATGCTTTCTCTGGAATCGCTTCTAAAAGCGCGACCATCTGTTCCCAGTACAACTGAACAGTATCAATCTTCACTTTCTCATCTGGAGAGTGAGGGAATTTTATTGTTGGACCGAAAGAAACCATATCCATGTGTGGGTATGGTTCTTTAAATAGGCCACACTCAAGACCAGCATGGATGACCATGATGTTCGGCTTATGACCGTAAATGCCTTCATACATATCACGGAAAATTGCCATGATCTCGGAATCTGCATCTGGCTTCCAGCCAGGGTAAGCGCCTGAGAACTGAATTTGTGCGCCTGCTAGCTCAGTAATCGAGCGCAGCATGCTTTCCACTTGGCTACGGCCAGAGTCAATGAGAGAACGAATCAAGCAAAGCACGGTGACTTTATTTTCTTCTGTGCTGATCACACCAACGTTTAGAGAAGTTTCAACAACGCCTTCCACCTCATCACTCATACGGATTACGCCGTTTGGACAAGCGTTAAGTGCCGCAATGAATCGTTGCTGATCGGCGATTGAAAATACTTGCGCGTCAGTCGTGATCGCTTCATTAAAGGTTACGATACCTGTTTCGATTTTACCCAATTCAGTTTTAAGCAGCTCAGTGTAGTGGTTGAACAGCTCAGCAAGTTTGTCTTGGTTTTCGACAGGAAGCGCGACAGTAACAAACGCTTCGCGAGGGATTGCATTACGTAAGCTACCACCACGGAATTCGACTAAACGTAAATCAAGCTCTTGAGCATGACCGGCAAGGAAACGACCAAGTAATTTGTTGGCATTACCGCGACCTGTGTGAATGTCACAACCTGAGTGACCACCTTTTAGGCCTTTCAGCGTCAGTTGGCGTGTTACAAAACCTGCAGGCGTTGATTCTCGAGAAATATCGAAAGTCATGGTGCCATCAACGCCACCTGCACAACCCATGTAGACTTCGCCTTCTTGCTCAGAGTCTGTATTTAGAAGAATCTCACCCTCTAACCAACCAGCTTCAAGGCCAAATGCGCCAGTCATGCCTGCTTCTTCATCAATCGTCAGCAGAACTTCGAGTGGACCGTGCTTAATATCTTTAGATGCCAATACAGCAAGGCAAGAAGCCATACCAATACCGTTATCTGCACCAAGCGTCGTGCCTTTCGCAGTTACCCATTCGCCATCGATGTAAGGTTGGATTGGATCTTTGGTGAAGTCGTGTTCAGTGTCTTCGTTTTTCTGCGGCACCATGTCGATGTGTGCTTGAAGTACAACAGCCTTCTTATTTTCCATTCCTGGTGTCGCGGGCTTTTTGATGAACACGTTACCGGTTGGATCACGGCGAACGTCAAAGCCTTGCTCTGTTGCCCAGTTGATAATGTACTGTGCTAATGCTTCTTCATGTTTCGATGGATGAGGGATAGAACAAATCTTATCGAAAAACTGCCAAAGTGGAGCAGGTGATAAGGTACTGATCTCAGAATGGAACTCAGACACGGAGGACTCCTTTTGATGTGCTTTGCCAAATATATACCGTAAAAATATTGTCAAGGTAGCATTAAATGCTAGACGATTTGGCCTTCAAATTGCCGTTAGCATACCACCAGATAAGGAGTACGAGTAGTCGCGATCACAAGGATTTCTCTCAGAACTGTCACAGTTTGTGAATACAATAACAAGCACTATGTGTTCTCTATCATATATTCTGAAAGTGGCTTTATTTTTTAATTCATAAAATTGTAATTTAATTACACATAAATTTTGATAAAGGTCAATTTGTGCATTTTTTGTGATTCCAGTCACTAAAATGCTTGTAATTAAATTTCTTGGTGGTATATTTGTAACCAGCTTCTGAGAGAAGAATGAAATGCTCAAAGGATGAGTCCGTTTTATCGCCTCCAAGGAACCGAGAAATCAACGAATGTTTAATTGATTTAAAAGGTGATAGTTATGAAAGGTTTACCAAGTACAATGTTCTGGAATAGCAAGTCTGTTTACACCGGTAACTTTGTATACCCAACAAGCTTTGGCTACTAAGTGAAGTCAACGCATGTGACTCGAACAGTTTGTTCACCCCTATAAATTGGAATTTTTTTTCAGTGATAGTGCTGACATGATTCACCGCCACCCAAATTGGGTGGCGTTTTTTTATCTCTATTTTCTCTTCCTGACTCACTTATTGCCATCAAAGCCTTCTTCTATTCCCCATTCTTCGGTTTTATCGACTTTTCCATCAAATCTGTTAGATACCATGTTTAAAATGGGCCTTTTTCATCTGAAAGTTTAGTACATTGCTCAGTTTTTATTCTCTTTTAGAGAACTGTGTTATCTGGGTTACCTATTGTTTTATAAGAATATATTTCTTTGCTTGCTATGATGGATTAGAGAATGTGTTTCATATCCAAAGAAAAAAAACGCATTAGAGTGAAGATTCTATCTAGAATTTGCTATTTGATAACTTTATAATTCCCGCCAATCGATTACGCAACCGTTTACTTTTTTACCTTTACAGGATTCGATCATGCTCGAGAGGCTTTTTAAACTCAGTGAAAATGGCACAAATGTGCGCACTGAGATCATTGCAGGTGTTACGACCTTCCTAACTATGGCTTACATTATTTTTGTAAACCCAGCGATCCTGTCGGATACCGGTATGGACCGTGGCGCCATTTTTGTCGCGACTTGTCTTGCTGCCGCAATCGGCTGTTTTATCATGGGATTTGTTGCCAATTACCCAATCGCACAGGCACCAGGAATGGGCCTGAACGCATTTTTCACTTACTCTGTTGTATTGGGAATGGGTTATACGTGGCAAGTTGCGTTAGCGGCTGTATTTGTTTCTGGCCTTCTGTTCATTCTTTTAAGCGTATTTAAGATCCGTGAGTGGATTATTAACTCGATCCCGCATTCTCTACGAACAGGTATTTCAGCTGGTATTGGTCTTTTCTTAGCGTTTATCGCATTAAAAAATGCAGGTATCGTCGTTGATAACCCAGCGACATTAGTTTCTATGGGAGAGATCACATCATTGCCATCTGTATTGGCCGCGATTGGTTTCTTTCTTACGATTGCACTGGTTCACCGTGGTGTGAAAGGTGCGGTGATGATCGCCATTCTTGGCGTTACAGCGCTTGGTCTTCTATTTGGTGATGTGCAGTGGGGCGGTATTATGTCAACGCCACCAAGCATTGCGCCAACTTTCATGCAACTGGATTTCTCTGGTTTGTTTGAAGTAGGCATGATTTCCGTCGTATTTGCTTTCCTATTTGTCGATTTATTTGACACCGCAGGTACGCTCGTTGGCGTTTCTCAAAAAGCAGGTCTAACTGATGAGAATGGCAACATCCCTCGTTTAAACAAAGCGTTACTTGCAGACTCAACAGCAACGTCAGTAGGTGCATTACTTGGTACCTCTAACACGACATCTTATATTGAAAGCGTTTCTGGTGTAGCTGCGGGTGGGCGTACTGGTCTAACAGCCGTGGTTGTTGGTGTACTCTTCCTACTTGCTCTATTGTTCTCACCACTTGCGGGTATGATCCCTGCTTATGCAACGTCAGGTGCGCTATTCTATGTGGCGATCTTGATGCTGTCTGGGCTAGTAAGCATTGATTGGCGTGACCTAACTGAAGCGTCCCCAGTTGTTGTGACTTGTTTAGTTATGCCGCTAACATTCTCGATTGCAGAAGGTATCACGTTAGGCTTTATCGCATACGCGGCGATCAAGTTATTCAGCGGTAAGGGCCGTGAAGTGTCGATGAGTGTATGGGTGATGTCAGCCATCTTCATCGTTAAATACCTCGTCGGTTAATTTCTCGAGCAAAAAGCCAGTGTGGATTTATTCACGCTGGCTTTTTCTTTTTTTACGTTGTTCACAGAAGACGGTTTTTCTGCGGAATAGGCAGAGAATTTTGATATCACCGTTGGTATTAGCGGTGTGTTTCGGTAGAATAATCGTTTGCGCAGCTTGAAATCCTCGTCTCCAAACATTTTGGAGAAGTTAGTGAGCATTCCGCTTTTGAGTGACTTCGCTAGATTTTGAGGATGCATATTTTCAAATTATTAGGTTATTACAATGAGTAAAAAATTCATTATCACTTGGGATGCAATGCAGACTTACTGCCGTGAACTGGCTGAGAAACAAATGCCAGCTGAGCAATGGAAAGGAATTTGGGCGGTAAGCCGCGGCGGTTTGGTTCCTGGCGCTATTTTAGCTCGTGAACTGGGTATTCGTTACGTTGATACAATCTGTATTTCAAGCTACGACCATGATCATCAGCGCGATATGACGGTACTAAAAGCACCTGAAGGTGATGGCGAAGGTTACCTAATCGTTGAAGACCTAGTAGACAGTGGTGATACAGCGCGCAAACTACGTGAGATGTATCCAAAAGCGAAAATGATCGCTGTGTGTGCGAAACCATCAGGCAAAGAGCTGCTGGATGATTACGTTGTAGATATTGCTCAAGACACTTGGATCGAGCAGCCTTGGGATATGTCAATCCAGTATGCTGAGCCAGTAAACCGCAAGCAAAAATAAGCGCGGTTAAAGAATATTGAGAAATGCCCCTTTATAGGGGCATTTTTTTTATTATGATATTAAATCATGCTAATAGCCTAGGGTTCTTCCTATGTCTGAAGACGTCAGTAAAAATCTTTCCGAAACTTTGTTCGTGAAACATAAGCAAGCAAAAGAAACCTCCGCGCTTACCCAGTACATGCCGACCAGTAAAAAAATACTTGATGAACGAGAAGCGCAGGGTGATCGTGCTTGGTATCGTCATTTGCGTCGCTTGCAATGGGCTTGGCAAGGATTGTCTCCGATCGAAATGGAAGGCGTACTGTCCAAAATTGCTTCATCATCTCACTCGCGAACCAATGATGATTGGTTAGACACTGTAATGGGTTATCACAGTGGTAACTGGACATTTGAGTGGATCAAGCTTGGTATGGATCATCAGAAGCGAGCAAATGAAATGCAAGGAGAAGAGGCAGCGGATGAACTCTTCACTGCTTCTTTGTGTTTTAGTATTGCAGGCTACCCACATTTAAAAAATGATAACTTGGCATCGCAGGCTCAAGTACTGGCAAACAAAGCGTATTCTGACGGCGCAGAAAAAACTAAGTACACCATCAAGCAAATTGAAGTGCCTTACCAAAATCGCAAAATCATCGCGAACCTCCATTTACCAAGAACGGATAAACAGTTGCCTGTGGTCATGGTGAGCGCTGGTTTGGATACTCTACAAACCGACATGTGGCGTTTGTTCCGTAATCGTCTTGCAACGCGAGATATTGCGATGTTAACCGTGGACATGCCTTCGGTAGGGCATAGCTCTCATTGGCCCTTGACCGAGAATTCAAGTTGCCTACATCAAGCGGTATTGAATGAGCTTTACTCGCTACCTTGGGTTGATCATCACAAAGTGGGGTTAGTTGGGTTTCGTTTTGGTGGTAATGCCATGATCAGACTCTCTTTTGTCGAGCAAGAAAAGATCAAAGCTTGTGTCGCTCTAGGCGCACCCGTACATGATATTTTTACTTCCCCTCAGAAGTTGCAAAAAATGCCGAAGATGTACTTAGATCTTTTGGCTTCCCGTTTGGGGAAAAATGCGGTTGATATTAATAGCATGGCTGGTCAGATGATGGCGTGGTCATTGAAGGTTCAGGGCTTCCTGAGCAGTCGAAAAACCAAAGTGCCTATTTTGGCTTTGAGTCTTGAAGGCGATCCAGTGTCGCCACACAGTGATAATCAACTTGTTGCTCTATTTAGCCAGTATGGTAGAGCGAAAAAAATCAGTTCCAAAACAATTACAAAAGGATATGAGCAATCCCTCGATTTAGCCATAAAGTGGCTAGAAGATGAATTATTAGGGTGACAATTCTCCTAAATTAGTTAAGAGTGATATATCTGAGCAAAAAATAAGCTCATGATAATTAAAAATAATAATCATTCTTGGGTGTTTACTTTTAACTATGAAAACGGAGATTCATATGTCAGAGACGACTCAGGGCCCGACTCACTTTCGCTTGATGTCTAAGTTGAAGGCGATAGGGCCTTACCTGCGCGAACCACAATCGCAAGAAGGGCGCTATTATTTTGATTGTTTATCTGTATGTGTAGACGACAAAAAATCGCCTGAGAAGCGTGAATTTTGGGGCTGGTGGATGGATTTGGAATCCATCGAGGGAGGCTTTACTGCTAAATATCATATTGGCAAGTACAACAAAGAAGGGCAATGGGTATCTGAAGCCCTTCCCAAAAAAGTGGTAGAGGAAGTGTATCTCACGCAGAGCACATTCCATCAAAAGCTGGTTGATACTTTAGAAGAACACTTCAAATTAGAAGTCGAATATCACACGGAGTCTTTCGATTTCGCTTAATTTGGTTGTTTTCATTTAATACCAAACAAAAAGGTGCGAAAACGCACCTTTTCTCTTGTTAATTCCCTATTTGATTGTTAAAACATCCTCTCTTTATTTGTTTTTCACTTCAGAAGACATCATGACAACGAATCAACAAAATGCAGTTGTTTCACAACCACAAACTGTCGTTGTGAAACTGGGTACAAGTGTGCTGACAGGCGGCACTTTGGCACTCGACCGTGCACACATGGTTGAGTTAGCACGCCAGTGTGCTGAGCTTAAAAAACAAGGCCATTCAATCGTAATGGTTTCGTCTGGTGCGATTGCAGCAGGCCGTGAGCATCTTGGTTACCCCGCATTGCCCAACGAGATGGCGAGTAAGCAGTTACTTGCCGCGGTGGGGCAGAGTCGCTTGATTCAAACATGGGAGTCTTTGTTTGGTATTTATGGTATCAAGATCGGCCAAATGCTACTAACCCGTGCCGATTTAGAAGATCGTGAGCGATTCCTTAACGCGCGTGACACTATTAATGCGCTCGTTGCGAACGATATTGTTCCTATCGTAAACGAAAATGATGCCGTTGCGACTAGCGAGATTAAAGTTGGCGATAACGACAACCTTTCCGCTTTGGTAGGCATTTTATGTGGTGCAGATAAGCTCTTGCTTTTAACTGACCAAAAAGGTCTGTTTACCGCTGACCCTCGTAAAGATCCGAACGCAGAGCTTATCAAGGAAGTAAAAACCATCGACGATACGCTGCGTAAAATCGCAGGTGGAAGCGGTACAACATTGGGTACTGGTGGTATGGCAACGAAGCTGCAAGCCGCAGACATCGCTCGCCGCGCAGGTATCGAGGTTATTATTGCTGCTGGTAGTGCGCCGAATGTTATCTTTGACTCTCTAAGTGATGAACCTCAGGGCACGCGCTTCCTACCTTGCGCTGAAGCCTTAGAGAACCGTAAACGCTGGATTCTAGCGGGACCTGCGGCATCGGGCGACATCGTTATTGATGATGGTGCAGTCAATGCTGTGGTCGGCAAGGGGAGTAGCCTACTTGCTAAAGGGGTCATCAAAGTTAGTGGTGACTTCGCACGAGGCGAAGTGGCGCGTGTAACAAACGCTCACGGTAAGTTGGTGGCTCGTGGCATCAGCGCCTACTCAAGTGATGACCTAACTAAAATTACGGGTAAGCACAGTAAAGATATCATCTCTATTTTGGGTCATGATTATGGCTCTGAGGTGATTCACCGCGATGATTTGGTCGTCATTCAGGAATAGAATTAGAGGGAAGCAAAGTGGATTTAACGAATATGGGTAAAGCTGCTAAAGATGCAGCTTTCGAATTAGCGACAGCGTCAACTGCGCAAAAGAACCAAGCATTAGCCATCATTGCTGATGAACTAGAAGCAAACTCTGCTGCTATTTTGGCGGCAAACGCTAAAGACATCGAACTTGGCCGTGAAGCGGGTTTAACCGATGCGCTGCTCGATCGCCTTTTGCTTAATGAAGAACGATTGACTGCAATTGCGAATGATGTTCGCAACGTCATTAGCTTGAACGATCCTGTAGGCAGCGAAATAGACAGTAAGGTACTGGAAAATGGGATGTCACTGTCTCGTCGTCGCGTGCCGCTTGGTGTCGTGGGCGTAATTTATGAAGCGCGTCCAAACGTAACCATTGATATCGCAGCGTTGTGCTTGAAAACCGGCAACGCAAGCATTTTACGTGGTGGTAAAGAGACATTTTTCTCGAATATGGAATTAGTGGAGGTTATTCAGTCTGCGCTCGCAAAGGCGAACCTTCCAGCCGCTTCTGTGCAGTACATTGAAAAACCAGATCGTGAGCTTGTTTCTCAATTGCTTAAGTTGGACGATTACGTCGACATGATCATTCCACGCGGTGGTGCTGGCCTACACAAAATGTGTAAAGAAAACAGCACGATTCCGGTGATTATTGGTGGCTTTGGTATCAGCCATATCTTTGTCGACGAATCCGCTGATCTAGAGAAATCCCTGAATGTGGTTGAGAACTCTAAAGTTCAACGTCCATCTGCGTGTAACTCATTAGATACGCTGCTCGTGCATGAAAAAATTGCAGCGCAATTCCTACCAATGATCGTAGAGCGCATGAACGATAAAGTGACCTTCGTGACAGAGCCTAAGGCAAAAGCACTGATGGCTCAAGCAACACAAATTCGCGATGCTGTTGAGGGTGACTTTGATACGGAATGGTTGAGCTACACTCTTGGTGTAAAAGTTGTGTCTGATGTGAAAGATGCCATTGATCATATGCGTGTCCATAACGCGAGCCACTCAGATGCGATCATGACCAATAGTTTGGAAAACTCAGAACTGTTCATCAATTCTGTCGGTTCGGCGGCGGTTTATGTGAATGCTTCAACACGCTTTACAGACGGTGCGCAATTTGGCCTTGGCGCAGAAGTCGCAGTATCTACGCAAAAGCTACATGCACGCGGTCCGATGGGCTTAGAAGAGCTAACTAGCTACAAGTGGGTTGGTAAAGCGAACTACTTAGCACGCAGTTAACACATTCGACGAGATCTTGAGTGAAAAAGGGGCTTTTGCGCCCCTTTTTGTTTTGTCTAACATACCAATTCCGCTACACTACATGAGCTTTTATTTCGGTTTGAAAGCGTTATACCCAAATAGCTTTAATAGAGTCCGTATAACCATGAACGCGTGGTTATCCGTGATTGCTCATGAGGTTATTTTGGTATAGATATGGAGGTGATATGCATTGTCCTTTTTGTTCCGAGAACGATACCAAAGTTATTGATTCCCGCTTAGTGGCTGATGGCCATCAAGTTCGACGTCGCCGTCAGTGCTTGGCGTGTAGCGAGCGTTTCACTACGTTTGAAAGCGCAGAGTTAGTGATGCCTAAAGTGATCAAATCGAATGGCAACCGTGAACCATTTGACGAAGATAAAATGGTTGGCGGTATTCAACGCGCTTTAGAGAAACGCCCAGTGAGTGCCGATTCTATAGAGTTAGCGATCAGTATGATCAAATCACAGCTGCGTGCGACGGGTGAGCGAGAGGTTCCGAGTGAAATGATTGGTAATTTAGTCATGGACCAGCTCAAAGAGCTCGATAAGGTGGCTTACATTCGTTTCGCTTCCGTTTACCGCAGCTTTGAAGATATTCGCGAGTTTGGCGAAGAGATTGCCCGCCTAGAAGACTGAGTAGCTCATGACTCAACACACTCCTGAAAGAGCGTTTTCTGATTTAGATTTCGCCATGATGTCACGAGCTATTAAGTTAGCGAAACGTGGCATTTTTACCACCGCCCCTAATCCAAATGTAGGGTGTGTCATCGTTCGTGATGAAGAAATTGTCGGTGAAGGCTATCACCATCGTGCTGGTGAGCCGCATGCCGAAGTGCACGCGATGCGCATGGCGGGTGAAAAAGCAGTTGGTGCAACCGCTTATGTGACGCTAGAACCTTGCTCTCATTACGGCCGTACACCGCCATGTGCCAAAGGGCTGATTAAAGCCAAAGTGGCACGTGTGGTTTGCGCCATGGTAGACCCAAACCCGAAAGTTGCAGGTCGCGGCATCCAGATGTTACGTGATGCCGGAATTGAAGTTCAAATCGGCTTGTTAGAGCAAGATGCCCTTGCCCTTAACCCTGGTTTTATAAAGTACATGCGTACAGGCATGCCGTTTGTTCAATTAAAAATGGCGGCCAGTTTGGATGGGCAAAGCGCACTCAATAATGGTCAGAGCCAATGGATCACCTCCCCAACGGCCCGCCAAGATGTGCAGCGTTATCGAGCAATGAGTGGTGGCATTCTTTCTACTAGCAAAACGGTGATTGATGATAATGCATCACTCAACGTGCGCTGGGATGACTTACCTAATAGTGTTCAAGCGCAGTATTTACAAGAAGAGCTTCGTCAACCAGTACGTGTAATCTTAGATCGTCAGAACCATTTAACTGATGCGCTCAAGCTGTTCCATACCGATGGAGAGCGAGTTATTGTTCGCTCTGATGGAGACTGTATCCCTCTATTGGACAGCGCTGACCAAATTGACTTATCAACGACATTAAAACGTATCTCTGATGAGCACCATATCAATCACTTATGGGTTGAAGCTGGAGCTACGCTAGCGAGTGCGATGATAAAGGCTAACCTTGTAGATGAGCTCATTGTTTATCTTGCGCCAAAACTCATGGGCAGCGATGGTCGGGGGCTTATCGGTGCTTTAGGGTTAAGCGCTATGGCTGACGTCATTGATTTAAACATTATAGACGTTCGTATGGTTGGGGTAGACATTCGCATCACCGCCACCATCAAACGTAATGAACTTAGATAAGAAATAGTATGTTTACAGGAATAGTAGAAGCAGTTGGCAAGTTAGCTGCGATTACGCCGAAGGGCGAAGACATCACCGTCACGGTTGAAACGGGTACGCTTGATATGTCAGACGTTAAGTTAGGCGATAGCATTGCGACCAATGGTGTTTGCTTAACGGTAGTTGACTTCGGAAGCCACTATTACAGTGCTGATCTGTCATTAGAAACCTTGAAGAAAACTGGGTTTGCTGATTACCAAGTAGGCGATAAGGTGAATCTAGAAAAAGCCATGTTGCCAACAATGCGGTTGGGTGGACATATCGTTTCTGGCCATGTCGATGGGGTTGGTGAAATTGTCGAACGCAATTCAGTTGGCCGTGCGATAGAGTTTTGGGTTGCAATGCCTGCGGAAATTAGCAAGTACGTTGCAGAGAAAGGCTCGATTACTGTTGATGGTATTAGCCTAACCGTCAACGACTTACGTAAAAATGCTTTTAAGCTGACGATCGTTCCTCATACGAGTGAAGAAACTACGATTGACCAGTTTCAAGTGGGGCGCAAAGTCAACTTGGAAGTTGATGTACTTGCGCGTTATATGGAGCGTTTACTGCAAGGACAACAAGAAGATAAGGCCGAGTCTCGTATCACGATGGACTTTTTACAGCAAAACGGTTTTGCATAAGTCTTGGGAGTGGCTGCGTGAGGCATGCGATAAAGAGCAGACTCACAGAACACCGCGAGATTCATTGACTTGCTTAATGCAAAGCTCAAACTATTGACCTAACTAGCATTCACTGCAACGTAATTTTTCATTGCTGTCGCAATAACAAATTTAGAATAACGGGATAACAGACTATGCCAATCAGTACGCCACAAGAAATTATTGATGATATTCGCGCAGGCAAAATGGTCATCCTAATGGATGATGAAGACCGCGAGAATGAAGGTGACTTGATCATGGCTGCCGAGCATATTACGCCGGAAGCCATCAACTTTATGGCAACCTATGGCCGTGGCCTGATTTGTTTAACCATGACCAAAGATCGTTGCGAAAGTCTAGGTCTGCCACCAATGGTGCAAGACAATAATGCGCAATACACCACCAACTTTACTGTTTCGATTGAGGCAGCAGAAGGGGTAACGACTGGTATTTCAGCCGCAGATCGCGCACGTACCGTTCAAGCAGCAGTCGCGCCAAACGCTAAAGCTGCGGATTTGGTGCAGCCTGGTCACATCTTCCCTCTCGCAGCTCAAGACGGCGGTGTACTGACTCGTGCAGGTCACACTGAAGCTGGCTGTGATTTGGCTCGTCTTGCTGGTTTAGAGCCAGCATCGGTGATTGTTGAGATCTTAAATGACGACGGCACGATGGCCCGTCGCCCAGATCTAGAGATCTTTGCAGAGAAGCACGGTATTAAATTGGGCACTATTGCCGACCTAATTGAGTACCGCAATAACACTGAGACAACGATTGAACGTGTGGCAGAGTGTAAGTTACCGACAGAGTTTGGCGAGTTCACGTTAGTCACGTACAAAGACACCATTGATAACCAAGTGCACTACGCAATGTGCAAGGGCGATTTGAAAGAAAAAGCGCCACTGGTTCGCGTTCATCTTCAAGACGTTTTTACCGACTTACTACGTAGCGATCGTAATGCAGAGCGCAGCTGGACACTAGATAAGGCAATGAAACGCATTGGTGAAGAAGGCGGTGTGCTGGTTGTTCTTGGCCATGAAGAATCGACCGATCTACTTATTCATCGCGTGAAGATGTTCGAAGCGCAAGACAAAGGTGAAGCCCCAACGCTTGCTAAAAAACAAGGCACGTCTCGCCGTGTTGGCGTTGGTTCACAGATTCTTGCGGATCTCGGTGTACATGATATGCGCCTTCTGTCATCGACCAACAAAAAGTACCACGCGTTAGGTGGTTTTGGTCTGAACGTTGTTGAGTACGTCTGCGAGTAACAACCGAACAATAAGTTCCTAGTCTTTGACGTGCTTAACTCGTCAATGGCTAGGAACCGGTGATTTGCCTCCAATTTCCATTAGATATTGCTCACAAATTTGTGCTAGAATCCGGCGATTCTCACTTGATGAACATATTTCACTTATAAATAGAGTTAAAGGAAAGCTTATGAAAGTGATCGAGGGTGGCTTCCCAGCGCCAAATGCAAAAATTGCTATCGTTATTTCTCGTTTCAACAGTTTTATTAACGAAAGCCTACTTTCTGGTGCGATCGATACACTAAAGCGTCACGGACAAGTAAGCGAAGACAACATCACGGTTGTGCGTTGTCCAGGTGCCGTAGAACTACCTCTAGTAGCTCAGCGTGTTGCTAAAACTGGCAAATTCGACGCGATTGTTTCTCTAGGGTCTGTTATTCGCGGTGGAACGCCTCACTTTGACTATGTTTGTAGTGAAATGAACAAAGGTCTAGCACAAGTGTCTATGGAATTCAGCATTCCAGTAGCATTTGGTGTTTTGACTGTTGATACGATCGATCAAGCGATTGAACGCGCAGGAACCAAGGCTGGTAATAAAGGTGCAGAGGCTGCACTAAGCGCACTTGAAATGATTAATGTACTATCTGAAATTGATTCCTAATGGGGGCCAGTGTGAAACCAGCCGCACGTCGTAACGCACGTCAATTCGCTCTACAGGCGATCTACTCATGGCAAATTACTAAAGAGAATGTTGCCAAGATTGAAGAACAGTTTTTGTCTGGCGACAAATACGATGAAGAAGAACTTCATGCATCTGAGCCAGCGCTTGCTGCTCCAGAGACAGACGTAGCTTACTTCCGTGAACTATTAAGCGGTGTTGTACTTAGCCACGCTGAGCTAGATAGCAAAATTCGTCCATACATCTCTCGTCCTATGCAGGATTTAGATATGATGGAACTTGCTCTTCTTCGCCTTGCTATGTACGAGATGACTCGTCGCGAAGATGTTCCTTACAAAGTTGTTATCAATGAAGCGATTGAACTTGCAAAAGTTTTTGCAGCAGAAGATAGCCACAAGTTTGTGAATGGTGTACTTGATAAAGCAGCACCTCACATTCGTAAGAAATAACGATTTCTTCAATGAAAAGGTCAGCACATGCTGACCTTTTTTGTATCAAAAGCTTTTACATCAAAAAGTAAGTGAATTATGTCTGGTGAATTTAATCTGATAGACAAGTATTTCGTCGGTCGTCAGAGCCAACGTAAAGATGTCCATCTAGCCGCTGGTGATGATTGCGCTTTGGTCAAAGCGCCAGCTAATGTTCAGATTGCGATTAGCACGGATACATTGGTAGCTGGAACGCATTTCTTAGCCGACGCGAACCCAGCATGGGTCGCACACAAAGCATTGGCTTCTAACATCAGTGATTTGGCTGCGATGGGCGCAACGCCTGCGTGGGTGAGCTTCGCATTAACGATGCCTGAGCCAGATGAAGAATGGCTTGCACCTTTCTGTGATGCATTTTTCGAACTGGCTGATTACTATGGTATTCAGTTAATAGGCGGTGATACCACCAAAGGGCCATTGTGTCTGACTCTAACGGTGCAAGGTTTTGTTCCTGAAGGTAAAGCTCTCACACGTTCCGGAGCCAAGCCTGGGGATTGGGTATATGTAACGGGAAACCTTGGCGATGCAAAAGCTGGCTTGGATGTGATTCTAGATGACTCTCTGCGCAGCAGAGCCGGCGCGGAAGCACTAGAGCGAGCTCACTACCTTAGTTCTCCGCGTGTGCTTGCTGGACAAGCTCTTGTTGGCTTAGCCTCGTCGGCGATAGATATTTCAGATGGTTTAATCTCTGATATTAAGCACATTTTACAGCGATCTCAGGTTGGGGTGAGTATTGATGTCTCTCAGCTACCGATCTCTTCAGAATTAGTTCAGTTTTTAGATGATAAGATCAGCGCGCAGCAGTATGCTTTAGCAAGTGGCGAAGAATACGAGTTGTGTTTTACCGTGCCGGAGCAAAATCGAGGCTCGTTACAAAGCGCTTTATCTCATACTGGCTGTAAGGTCACATGTATTGGTCAAATCCGACCAAATGGAACCTTCGAGCTGCATGATAACAATCAACCACTTGATTGGGACTTAAGTGGCTTCGACCACTTTAAATGATCTGAGCTAAGCTCTAGCCAAGAGCCTGTTACTATTGAGTAACTCGCAGGCATGACGATTGAAACCAAACTAGCAGTATAGGTTTAAGGATATGACCAACCCTCTTTCTCTGATTTCATTAAAGAACCCGTGGCATCTATTGGCGACGGGTTTTGGCAGTGGATTATCCCCGTTTATCCCTGGAACAATGGGCACACTGGCGGCCGTGCCTTTCTTTTTGTTGTTGGCACAATTACCATTTACGGCGTATGTCATTGTTGTTCTGATTTCGTGTGTGATCGGCATTCAAATATGCCAAGTGACCTCTGCAGACATGAAAGTTCATGATCATGGTTCAATCGTATGGGATGAGTTTGCAGGCTTTTGGATTACGATGAGCATTGTACCTGCACTGAATATTCCACTCACTGAATGGAAGTGGTTGATCACTGGCTTCATCTTATTTCGTTTTTTCGATATGGTAAAACCTTGGCCAATTGGGTGGCTAGATAAGCGAGTTCACGGTGGGCTGGGTATTATGGTTGATGATATCGTGGCGGGAATTATGGCTGGTGTTGCCTTGTTTCTAGTCGCAAAATATGCGGGCTGGATGAATTAAACGTTGACCGTAAAAAAGGGATGCTATGAGCATCCCTTTTTACATTCTATTTTGCTAAATAATCCAAGATGGATTTTTCAATTCCTTTTGCATCGAGACCAAGCTCTTCATGCAGTTCATCTTGTGTTCCCTGATGAATAAACTCATCGGGTAAACCTAGGTTCAACACAGGTTTAATGATTTTATCTTTCATCATGAACTCAACGACACCAGCACCAGCACCACCCGCGATAACATTTTCTTCTAACGTCACGAGCACGTCATGATCTGCGGCTAATTGACGAATCAATGCCTCATCGAGCGGCTTCACAAAGCGCATATCAGCAACAGTGGCGTTAAGGTATTCTGCCGCTTCTAGCGCGTTACCCAAGAAAGTACCAAAGTTCAGAATAGCAACTTTTTCACCTTGGCGAACCATGCGCCCTTTACCGATTTCTAACGCCGTAAACTCAGTTTCGATTTCTACGCCCATGCCGCTACCACGAGGGTATCGAACCGCACTCGGGCCAGAATGTTTATGGCCAGTGTAAAGCATTTGTCGGCACTCGTTTTCGTCACTTGGCGCCATGATCACCATGTTCGGAATACAGCGCATAAAGCTCAAATCGAACGCACCTTGGTGAGTTTGACCATCTGCGCCAACGAGACCTGCGCGGTCGATCGCAAACATCACTGGTAAGTCCATGATCGCGATGTCGTGGATCAATTGGTCATAACCACGTTGCAAGAAAGTCGAATAGATAGCAACGATCGGATGATCGCCCGCAATTGCCATGCCTGTTGCCAGTGTCACTGCGTGCTGCTCAGCAATCGCCACATCAAAGTATTGGTCTGGGTACTCTTTTGAGAAACGCACCATACCTGATCCTTCGCGCATTGCTGGCGTAATTGCCATTAGCTTAGGATCTTGGGCCGCCATGTCACATAAAAAGTCACCAAAGATCTTTGAGTAAGTTGGCTTACCGCCACTGCTTTTCGGTAGACAGTTATGCGTTGGATCGAATTTAGGAACACCATGGTAGCCGATAGGATCTTTCTCGGCAGGCTCATAACCTTTGCCTTTCTTGGTCATGATGTGTAAGAACTGAGGACCTTTGAGCTCACGCATGTTTTTTAGCGTTTTGACGAGTTCATTGACGTCGTGTCCATCAATCGGGCCAATGTAATTAAAGCCGAATTCTTCGAATAGAGTACCAGGCACTACCATGCCTTTTAGGTGCTCTTCCGTACGGCGAACCAACTCTTTAATAGGTGGAACACCAGACAGCACTTTCTTACCGCCTTCACGGATAGAAGTATACAAGCTACCAGAAAGTACTTTTGCAAGGTGGTTATTCAGGGCGCCGACGTTTTCTGAAATCGACATTTCGTTGTCGTTCAAAATCACCAACATATCAGGATGAACGTCGCCAGCGTGGTTCATGGCTTCGAATGCCATGCCTGCTGTAATTGCGCCATCACCAATCACACTGACAATTTTACGGCCTTTGCCTTCTTTTTGTGCGCTGATGGCCATGCCAAGGCCTGCACTGATAGATGTCGAAGAGTGACCGACAGACAACGTGTCATATTCACTTTCTTCACGCCAAGGGAAAGGGTGTAGACCATCCTTTTGGCGAATTGTTGGCATTTTATCGCGACGTCCGGTGAGGATTTTATGCGGGTAAGCCTGATGACCAACATCCCAGATCAATTTGTCGATAGGGGTGTTGTAAACATAATGCAGAGCGACAGTTAGCTCCACGGTGCCTAAGCCAGACGCTAAGTGTCCGCTAGATTGGCTCACTGAATTTAGCAGATACGTTCGCAGTTCATCACACAGATTTGGTAATGTTTCTTTCGGAAGAAGACGTAATTCTTCCGGTGTATTTGCTAACGCCAGTGTTGGGTACTTTGAAATATCAAGAGTCATATAAATGCGCGCTTATAGTGTTAATTTTTGCGCTCGATGACATATCGGGCGAACTCTTCGAGTAACTGAGTATTGTATGGGATAGCTTCCAATGCTTGAAGTGCTTCCTGTAACAGAGTGTGAGCTTTCTCTATGGCTCCCTCTAAACCCAGCAGGGAAGGATAAGTGCTCTTATTCAGACCTTGGTCGGAACCTTGAGGCTTACCCAGTGTTTCTGTGTCACTGATGATATCAAGAATATCGTCTTGAACCTGAAACGCCAAACCAATTGCTTTTGAGTAGCGCTCCAAGTGAGGTAGAACCTCGATACCTTTCTCACCAGCAGCTAATGCACCTAATTTTACCGCACAATCAATCAGAGCTCCGGTTTTTTTACGGTGTATCTCTTCCATTTCTTCAAGAGAAACTAGGCGATTTTCCGCGCCTAAATCTAAGGCTTGCCCTACACACATGCCGCTGGCACCAGAGGAATGCGCTAAGGCTTTGATCATGTTGATGCGTTGAGCTTCAGCCGCCGGGCTTAATTGACCATCAGCAATAATAGTGAAGGCAAGAGTTTGTAGTGCGTCACCTGTCAGTATTGCGGTTGCTTCATCAAACTTAATATGACAAGTTGGTTGACCTCGACGCAGTTCATCATCGTCCATGGCTGGCAGATCATCATGAATGAGTGAGTAGGCATGTATACATTCGATAGCAGCGGCGGGGGTGTCTAAGTCTTCAGGTTTACAGCCGAGCATTTGACCTGTGATGTAAACAAGAAAAGGGCGAACGCGTTTTCCACCTAGCAAAAGGCCGTATTTCATTGCTTGAATCAATGGCTGCTCTTGATATGGAAGCTGATCGAGCCACAAATTCAATTGCTGATTGTTTCTTTGTTGAAAAGACGTCAATGTCTGTTGCATCACATTGCTCACTACTGATTGTTATTCTGAATCTGGTTTGAAGTCACTCAGTGGTGCTTCATCATCTTCACTAAGAAGAATGCTCACGCGCTGTTCGGCGTCGCTTAATTTAGTTTGGCCTGCACGAGCTAAGGCAATGCCTCGTTCAAACTTACGCAGGGCATCATCTAGAGCAAGATCGCCATTTTCTAATTGATCAACCAAGCTATCAAGCTCTTCAATGGTTGCTTCAAAGGTCATGTTTTCTGGTTTCTTGACCGCCATCTTTTTTCTGCCTTAATCAAGCCTCGGGTAAGATGCACGAAAGTTACCTTAGCCTAGTAACTTGGTCAAATTTAACCTTATATAATTGTCACAAAATTAGCGTTCAACGAGTCTAAGCGGTGAAACCCCATATTTTGGTTGAGGTTGTTAGGTGTAATTTGTGATCCATTAGCTAAGATTTTTCTAAAAATTCTGCGCGAGTTGTCGATACAGGTAATAATCCGCCCAATGGCAGTATTTGAGTATAGCGTGAGGAGTGCTTTGTGGATTTAGCAACCCTATTAGGTTTGATTGGTGGTTTTGCATTCGTCATTATGGCGATGGTGCTTGGTGGCAGCATCGGCATGTTTGTCGATGTCACGTCGATCCTTATTGTCGTTGGTGGCTCAATATTCGTCGTGTTGATGAAGTTCACAATGGGACAGTTTTTTGGTGCGACAAAGATTGCTGGCAAAGCCTTCATGTTTAAAGCGGATGAACCCGAAGACCTGATCGCAAAAATTGTGGAAATGGCCGACGCGGCGCGTAAAGGTGGTTTTCTTGCTCTTGAAGAGATGGAAATAAACAACACATTCATGCAGAAAGGCATTGATCTACTGGTTGATGGCCATGATGCCGACGTTGTGAGAGCGGCACTCAAAAAAGACATCGCGCTTACAGATGAACGACATACGCAAGGTACTGGTGTATTTCGCGCCTTTGGCGACGTTGCTCCTGCGATGGGAATGATTGGTACCTTGGTTGGTCTTGTTGCGATGCTTTCAAACATGGATGACCCTAAAGCGATTGGACCAGCAATGGCCGTTGCACTCTTGACCACATTGTATGGCGCGATCCTGTCCAATATGGTGTTTTTCCCTATTGCGGATAAGCTTTCTCTTCGCCGTGACCAAGAAACGCTAAATCGCCGTTTGATCATGGATGGCGTATTAGCGATTCAAGATGGCCAAAACCCGCGAGTGATCGATAGTTACTTGAAGAACTACCTCAATGAAGGTAAACGTGCCCTTGAGATTGACGAGTAACTTGGAGAGTCGTGATGGATGATGAAGATAACAAATGCGATTGTCCGCCACCTGGCCTCCCGTTATGGATGGGGACATTTGCAGATTTGATGTCGCTACTAATGTGTTTCTTTGTTCTTCTGCTCTCGTTTTCTGAGATGGATGTACTGAAGTTCAAACAAATTGCAGGATCAATGAAATTTGCCTTCGGTGTGCAAAATCAGCTTGAAGTGAAAGACATTCCCAAAGGTACTAGCATTATTGCCCAAGAGTTTCGACCGGGTCGGCCGGAACCAACTCCGATTGATGTCATCATGCAGCAAACCATGGACATCACTCAGCAGACGCTCGAATTTCATGAAGGGGAGTCTGATCGAGCTGGTGGCACAAAACGTGATGAAGGCAAGTTAACGGGTGGGCAATCGCCAGAAACGTCAACTCAAAACAATGAATCTGCCGAAGCGGACATGCAACAACAGCAATCTAAAGAGATGTCGCAAGAGATGGAAACCTTGATGGAAAGCATCAAGAAAGCCTTAGAGCGAGAGATTGAACAAGGCGCCATTGAAGTTGAAAACCTCGGTCAGCAGATTGTTATACGTATGCGTGAAAAAGGTGCATTCCCAGAAGGTTCGGCCTTCTTGCAGCCTAAGTTTCGTCCTTTAGTTCGTCAGATTGCAGAGCTAGTAAAAGACGTGCCAGGCATTGTGCGAGTATCTGGCCATACAGACAATCGACCGCTAGACTCGGAACTTTATCGTTCTAACTGGGATCTCTCTTCTCAGCGTGCAGTATCAGTCGCGCAAGAGATGGAGAAAGTGAGAGGCTTCTCTCATCAACGTTTAAGAGTACGAGGCATGGCGGATACGGAACCCTTGTTACCGAATGATTCTGATGAAAATCGCGCGCTTAACCGACGGGTTGAAATCAGCATTATGCAAGGCGAGCCTCTCTACAGTGAAGAAGTGCCGGTAATTCAATAACTAGGCTTTAGTTTTAAGTCAGTAAAGAGATAAGAAAGCGAGCAGATTGCTCGCTTTTTTTGTTTTTCCAATCCGCTTGGGTGTATAATCTTGCGCCTTAAAAGTGAGCTCAGACTACTTTTTGTGACTGAAACGCGGTTTTACTGCGTATGAAGTATTGAAGTTGAGTGTCACTCTTTGTTGATTGCGAAACTAACCTGCGAATTAGACTATGAAATTTATTGTAAAGCCCCATCCAGAAATTTTTGTAAAAAGTGAATCTGTGCGTAAGCGCTTCACAAAGATTTTAGAGTGCAACATTCGTAACATCATTAAGAGCCGCACGGAGTCTGTCGCGGTATTTAACCGTCGTGATCACATTGAAGTGACCTCTGAGAGTAACGAATTCCACGCTGAAGTTCTTGAGGTTTTGACTCATACACCAGGCATTCACCACGTACTGGAAGTGAAGCAAACTGAATTTAAAGACTTGCACGATATCTTCGAGCAAGTACTAGAACTCAACCGTGCTGCACTCGAAAATAAAACCTTTGTTGTACGTGCGAAGCGTCGTGGCAAGCATGACTTTACCTCTATTGAACTAGAGCGTTATGTAGGCGGTGGTTTAAATCAAGCGATTGAAAGCGCTAGTGTTAAGCTACGAAACCCAGACGTGACGATCAAGGTAGAAGTCTCGAACGACAAGCTAAACCAAGTATTGTCTCGTCATAAAGGCCTAGGTGGTTTCCCACTGGGTACGCAAGAAGACGTGTTAAGCCTGATCTCGGGTGGTTTCGACTCTGGTGTTTCAAGCTATCTTCATATCAAGCGTGGTTCAAAAGTACATTACTGCTTCTTTAACTTAGGTGGTCCAGCACACGAAATCGGCGTTAAGCAGGTTTCTCACTACCTATGGAACAAATACGGTTCTTCAGCAAAAGTACGTTTTATCTCAGTTGATTTCGAGCCTGTGGTTGCGGAAATCCTAGAGAAAGTCGATGACGGCCAAATGGGCGTGATCTTGAAGCGTATGTTTATGCGTGCAGCAGGCATGATCGCTCAGAAGATGAAGATCGAAGCATTGGTAACAGGTGAAGCGCTAGGTCAAGTATCGAGCCAAACGCTAACCAATCTACGCCACATCGATAACGTAACTGACACGCTGATTCTGCGTCCACTTATCAACTGGGATAAAGAAGACATCATCAATCTAGCACGTGAAATCGGCACAGAAGATTTCGCGAAGACAATGCCAGAATACTGTGGTGTTATCTCTAAGAAGCCAACCGTGAAAGCGGTGAAAGGCAAGCTAGAAGCTGAAGAAGAGAAATTCGACTTTAGTATCCTTGAGCAAGTGGTTCAAGAAGCTCGCATGATGGACATTCGTGATATTGCGAAAGAGTCTGAGCAAGCCGCACCAGAAGTAGAGCAAGTTCAAGCGATAGAAGAGCACGCGGTTGTGCTAGATATTCGTAGTCCTGAAGAGGAAGACGATAACCCACTTGAAATCGAAGGTGTGGATGTGAAACATATCCCTTTCTACAAGCTGGGTACACAGTTTGGTGACTTAGACCAGTCTAAGACATACCTACTTTACTGTGACCGCGGTGTGATGAGCCGTCTGCAAGCGCTTTACTTGCAAGAGCAAGGCTTCAGCAACGTAAAAGTTTACCGTCCATAGCTGACTGTTAAAATACGTTAAAAGGCGCAAATTGAGACATCAATTTGCGCCTTTTTTGTTTTTGATCGCGTTACAGACAACCATTACTTAGCATAATGTTGAGGCTTATCGCAAAGCCATACACTTTGTGTTGATATAACGATAATTAATCCGAAAGAAGAGTAATAAAGTGATATTGCTGCCAGATATGCGGATGAGATTTTTGATAGATAAAAAAACACCGCCTAATTTAGGCGGTGTAACAAATTTGACAGACAGGTCAAAAATAAATACAGGAAGTATATGTTTTGTCACAGGGAGTGTGGACAAAACATTATGGTAGAAATCTACCTAACTCGAAATACGAGTTTGCAAACACAACATCGCAACAACGAAGCCAATTGATTTCCAAAGAAATCAAGCCGTTCAGGCCCGTGTTGCGGGGTGAAATATAGAATTTATCTGGCTGTTCGACAACGGACATTTTATAATGTTTCAGATTAAAAAAACTAATCCTATTAGAGGTCCCATATGTCTCGCAGATTGCCTCCATTAAATTCGCTTCGAGTCTTCGAAGCGGCTGCTCGTCATCTCAGTTTTACACGAGCAGCAGAAGAGTTATTTGTTACTCAAGCCGCGGTCAGTCACCAGATTAAAGCGCTTGAAGAGTTCTTATCATTGAAGCTCTTCCGTCGACGTAATCGTTCTTTGTTGTTAACAGAAGAAGGCCAAAGTTACTTTCTCGATATCAAAGATATTTTCACCTCGATTGCGGAAGCGACAGATAAGGTGTTGGAACGTAGCGAAAAAGGGGCATTGACGATTAGCCTACCGCCGAGTTTTGCTATCCAATGGCTTGTACCTCGTTTGGCCGATTTTAATGCTCAAGAGCCCGATATCGATGTTCGTATTAAAGCCGTAGATATGGATGAAGGCTCACTGACTGATGATGTTGATGTGGCGATCTACTATGGCCGTGGGAACTGGCCAGGTTTGCGAGCAGATAAATTGTACCAAGAGTTTTTGATCCCACTTTGTTCACCTTCATTACTTTTGGGTAACAAACCATTAGAATCTTTAAGTGACCTCAAATTACATACTTTGTTACACGATACTTCGCGTAAAGACTGGAAGCAGTTTGCTCGTCATTACAACATTGAAGGCATCAACGTAAACCACGGTCCTATTTTTAGTCACTCAACGATGGTGCTACAGGCTGCTGCGCACGGTCAGGGGGTCGCGCTCGGTAACAACGTACTCGCCAAACCTGAAATGGAAGCCGGACGACTCATTGCACCATTCGACGAGGTGTTGATATCTAAGAATGCATTCTATGTGGTGTGTCATGAACAGCAGGCAGATATGGGCCGAATCGCAACGTTTAGAGACTGGATGTTAGCAACCGCGAGAAAAGAACAAGAGGAAGTATTGGATGAATCACTGGATAGCTGAGGGACCTGAAAACGGACCGCTGTTTATTTTTGCTCACGGCGCAGGTGCGGGGATGGAGCATGACTTCATGACAGCTGTCGCCAAAGGATTAGTGGAGCAAGGTATTCGTGTAGTGCGTTTTAATTTCCCTTACATGGTGAAACGTTCGGAAGATGGCAAAAAGCGTCCGCCCGATCGCGCGCCAAAGTTGCTCGAAGCATACAGCGAAGTGATCGCTCACTTTACTTCTTCTCCCGTGGTTATTGGTGGTAAGTCAATGGGCGGTCGTATGTCGAGCTTGTTGGCTGAAAATGAGCTGGTGGCGGGCATTGCCTGTTTAGGGTTTCCATTTCACCCGCCGGGAAAGCCAGAGAAATACAAAGGCGAACACTTAGCAACCATTGAGAAACCTACGCTGATTCTGCAAGGGGAACGAGACACCTTTGGTAAGCGTGAGGAATTCGATGATTTCGTCCTTTCGTCACAAGTAACGGTGAGCTTTTTACCTGATGGTGACCACAGCTTCAAACCGCGCAAGATCTCAGGTCATACTGAAGTGGGTAACATTGCACTCGCGATAGAGCAGTTAGCGGCGTTTATAAAAGAGGTGTACAGTGAAAAGTAAGTGGTTACTCTCATTCTCTGCTCTGTCTGGGCTGATTTCGGTCGCTCTTGGAGCATTTGCTGCTCATGGGCTAAAAGCGACACTGGCCCCTTATTTGCTCGGTGTATTTGAGACCGGAGTTCTGTATCAATTTATTCACACGTTGGCGATTGTGTTTTGTGCCATTCTGCTTCTGCTCAATTTGGGACAAAAAGCACAAAAATATTTTTTCATTGCGGCGATTTGCTTTATTATCGGCATCTTTTGTTTTAGCGGCAGTCTTTACGCGCTGGCGCTGACGGGCATTAAGTGGTTTGGGCCAATTACTCCTGTGGGAGGATTACTGTTCATGATTGGTTGGTGTCTG
Organism: Vibrio sp. 1874; assembly: GCF_033344395.1. Taxonomy (NCBI): domain Bacteria; kingdom Pseudomonadati; phylum Pseudomonadota; class Gammaproteobacteria; order Vibrionales; family Vibrionaceae; genus Vibrio; species Vibrio sp. 1874. The sequence goes on along the minus strand of NZ_JAWPOR010000008.1, from coordinate 44,009 downwards.
TTCTTTTTTGCTGCGTTCAATATCAAAGAGGTCTCCAAGTGAAACAACTAATGCTCTATTGCCGTTCTGGCTTTGAGAAAGAGTGTGCTGGTGAAATTCAGGACAAAGCGACACAGTTGGAAGTGTATGGCTTCCCTCGTGTGAAGAGAAACTCAGGTTATGTTGTCTTCGAGTGTTACCAAGATGGAGATGCCGACAAACTTGCGAGAGGTTTAGACTTTAAGTCTTTAATTTTTGCTCGACAAATGTTTGCGGTAGCAGCTGAGTTTCAATCGTTGCCAAGTGATGACCGCATTAGTCCAATTTTGAATGAACTAGCAGACATTGAAGCATTCCCTCGTTGTGGTGATTTGAGAATTGAAACGCCAGATACAAATGAAGCGAAAGAGCTACTGAAATTCTGCCGTAAGTTTACCGTCCCAATGCGTCAAGCGTTGCGCGGCAAAGGCTTAATGCTGAACAAAGATAACGCGAAAAAACCAGTACTGCACATTTGCTTTGTTGAGCCTGGCCACTGTTACGTTGGTTACTCTTACACTGACAACAACTCACAGTTCTTCATGGGTATCCCTCGCCTTAAATTCCCAGCAGACGCTCCAAGTCGTTCAACACTTAAACTGGAAGAAGCATTTCATGTCTTTATTCCACGTGAAGAGTGGGATGAGCGTTTGGCACCAGGTATGTGGGGTGTGGATTTAGGTGCATGTCCAGGCGGTTGGACGTACCAATTAGTGAAGCGCTCAATGTTCGTTCACTGCGTAGATAACGGCATGATGGCAGACAGTTTGATGGAAACTGGCCAGATCAAGCACCATATGGTGGATGGTTTTAAGTTCGAACCAGACCGCAAGAACGTAACATGGATTGTTTGTGACATGGTGGAAAAGCCAGCTCGTGTTGCTCACCTGATGGGACAGTGGCTGTTAAAAGGTTGGGCAAAAGAGGCCATCTTTAACCTTAAGCTGCCAATGAAAGGGCGTTATGACGAAGTGCTGCAAGACCTTGAAAATCTGAAGCAGTTCCTCATTGATAATAAGGTAAAGTTCAAGCTACAAGCTAAACATTTGTATCATGATCGTGAAGAAATCACGATTCATATCCAATGTCTGTCGAATATTTCACCTTACTAACTTTATTCCCCGAGTCTTTTGGGAATAGTGATTAGAATAGAAAAAGCGCCTTCAAATGGCGCTTTTTTAATATCTGCCGGATTTCATGGTGTGAAACTTCCATCGGGCACTACTTCGCTTTGTTTGGCCCTAAAAAGCGAATATCTTGCAAGTTAAAGCCTAGTTCTATATCGCACTTTAAAGCGGCGACGAGTTTACATAAACGAGCAGACTCAATGTGCTCATCCAATTTTTTACGGTATTTCGGTACGAGATCTTCACTAGCGTAGGCTGCTTCAATACTCTCAAACTGAGTGAGAATCTCTTTCGCTGCTTTCGGGCCAATTCCAGGTACGCCCGGAACCTGGCTAGAGCTTATCCCTGTTAATCCCCAGTAATCCGCTAGTTGACTTGGTTTTACGCCGAACTCTTTTTCGATAAATGGTTCATCTAACCAACGATGTTGGAAATAATCACGGATTTGTAGGGTAGGGGAAAGCAGCTGGCAGTAACCTTTGTCAGTCGAAACGATGGTGACCTTTTCACCATGGCTGGCCACTTTCGTTGCGAGTGTAGCAACCAAATCATCTGCTTCATCGCCTTCAGACAGCAATGAATCAATACCTTGCTCCCACCACGCTTGTTGAATCGCATCTAACCCTTGCAGTAGTGGCAGAGGCATTGGTTTTCGGTTTTGCTTATAGTCAGGGAGAATTTCAGCGCGCCAACCTCTGTCTTGTTCGTGGTGATCAAAAACTGCGATGATGTGTGTCGGGTTGGCCTCTGACAGAATGCGAGTGAGGGTTCTTTGCGTTGTGGTTATGGTTCTTGCTATGTCGGTTGGATCTGGTTGTGCTGAGTGCACTCGGCGGATCAGGTTTAGGGCATCAATGATAACAAGATGAATAGACATAATGACTTAGCAATAAAAAAGGGGCGTAATGCCCCTAGTGTAACGAATGCTAGCCTGACTATCGACCACCAATTTCCGGGTGAGCGATTCGATAACACGGTTCGTAGTCTGAACCGCCAGGTAATTTCATTCGGTGCTGTTCGACAAAGTCTTTTAGCAACTTATCGAGTTTTTTCATGAGGACTGCGTCGCCATGAATGGTGAAAGGCCCTCTACGTTCTATTTCTCGAATGCCTTCAGCCTTTACGTTACCTGCCACTATGCCAGAGAAGGCTTGACGCAAGTTGGCCGCTAAAACTTGCGGTTCTTGATCTAGGCTTAAATCCAATTGTTCCATCGACTCATGAGTAGGCTCGAATGGCAGTTGGAAGTTTGGCTCAATTTTCAATGACCAGTTAAAGCTGTACGCATCGCCTTTCTCTTTTCGGTGAAGGCGTACCGAGTCCATGGAGCGTTTCATAATACGAGCGACTTCTGCCGGGTCGTCAATGATGATCTCGTAGTGCTTTTGCCCTTCCTCACCAAGTGTGTCGCGAATGAACTCATCAATAGAGCGGAAGTACTCTTCACTCTCTTTTGGTCCTGTTAATACGATAGGCATTGGCTGATCGGCGTTATCCGGGTGCATCATGATGCCAAGAATGTACAGTAGCTCTTCCGCTGTGCCCGGGCCACCTGGGAAAATAACGATACCATGAGCCATACGGACGAAGGCTTCCAAGCGCTTTTCGATGTCGGGCATGATGACCAGTTCATTTACTATTGGGTTTGGTGGCTCGGCCGCAATAATCGAGGGCTCGGTTAAACCAAGATAACGTTGCTGAGTATAACGTTGCTTTGCGTGCCCAATCGCTGCACCTTTCATCGGCCCTTCCATTGCGCCAGGGCCGCAACCTGTACAGATGTTAAGTTCACGCAGGCCCAGTTCGTTACCCACTTCACGTGTGTACTGATACTCCACTCCATTGATAGAGTGACCACCCCAACATACGACAAGATTCGGTGCGATACCTGGAGTTAATGCTCTGGCATTACGAAGAATGCCGAACACGAGGTTCGTAATGTGAATTGGGTTAGTAAGGTTGAGCCGCTGGGCGTCTGCCAAATGCATGTTTACGTAAACGATATCACGCAATACGGAGAACAGATGCTCTTGGATACCTTTAATTATTTCGCCGTCAACAAAAGCGTGCTCTGGCGGATTAGTCAGTTCAAGCTTAATACCACGCTCACGACGCACGACGTTGACATCAAACGATTGGTATTTATCGAGCAGTTCTTTCGAGTTATCGGTATGGCTACCGGAGTTCAACACCGCTAATGTGCAATTACGGTACAGCTGATAAAGTTCACTCGAGGCTGTGTTCTTTAAGCGCTCTACTTCTAGTTGAGATAGCAAGTCCATGCTACCAGCGGGGCTTATATGGGTAATCATAACGCCTCCTTGTGTTGCATTAATTTGAGGGAAAGTACCAACTTACCTTTTTGGTGTTATACGTATGGTTTGATGAAAGGTAGTTGGCCGATTTGGTTTTATGGTTATCAACTCCCAAGCAACCTCAAGATGATACATTTGCCTTTTATAAATACATCATCTTGAAGTGACTTGGGTTTTTACAGCTTAGCAGACTAAAAGGGAAGAAATGTGATAACTCGTTGAAAATGGGTGGTTATAAAGCGTAGATTGCACCAAATTTGGTTTGTTTGCTCGCTTTTTGTACGAATCTTAGCTCCAGTTAAGCTGGTTTGTTCCACGTTTTTTAGCGTCCGCAAGCATCTTGCCAAGACGATCGAGCACATACTCTGGCGTATCGGACTCTTTGAAAGACGTCGATACAGCAGCTAAGGTAATCATAATATTTTGCTCACGGAACTTAAAGGGTAATTGGCTAATATCACGCTGGATATGCTTAATCAGATCCAGTGTGTATTCTTCAGATTGTTCCGGGACGAGTAGAATAAACTCCTCGCCACCAAAGCGAGCTACTGTTTCCGTTTCTGATACGCGCTTGTTAATAGTACGAGCGATGATCTTCAGCGCTTTATCGCCAGCCGTATAACCATAGCTATCATTCACCGCTTTGAAGTTGTCTACATCAAATAGCACAACACGAAGGTTTTGCTGAGAGCGAATCCAACGGCGATACTCTAGCTCTAGTCGATCGTTAAATGCAGTGCGGTTATAAACTTTAGTCAGCGGGTCGAGCAACATGCGCTGAGCTTGGTCATCTAAGCGTCGACGATAATCTTGCGTAGTTTCAAATACCGCTTCGAGTTGGTTCTTACTGTAACTCAACCGTTCTTGCAGCGCTTGCTCTCGCTCTTCCGTCATTTTCAGTCGCTCTGTCAGCGACGCCATTTTTTCGAGAAGAGGCGTGATTTCTTTTTTCACAACCGCGATATCTTGAGCTTGATTAAGTGACTTTTGGCTTAATTCAACCAAGCTGTTCATTTCTGTGTTGAGCTCTTGGCGGTGTTCAAAGTAGGTATGATGCTGGTCGACGTTCTGATGAACGGTTTTTAGGTTACTTGCGAGAGAAGTGTTCAGCTGATCAAGGAATTGGCTAGACGCCTCGCGCTCGAACTTTGTTGCTTCGACAACCAATTTCAGCGTTGAGAGCGTAAGCTCAATGAGAGACTCGGCACTCACGCCAAGGAGCAACTTAGCGCGAATATCCAGCAATCTATCGCCTGATTCTCCCTCGAAATCCAGCTCTGTAATAGTATGTTGGAGGTCGCTGGCTAAGCACTCAAGCTGAGATCTGTCGGGATTGTTTTCAAATTCACTAAGATGTAGACGTGAATTAGACGTGATGATTTTCAGAGCGCGTTCGTAAATACTCAGTAGCTTAGTGGCTTGATCAGCTTTATTGCTGGCGTGAACTTCAGAGAAACTCATCAGGTTCCGTAGTTCACGTTTTAACTGCGCAGGTAAGCCCGTGACACGTTGCAGTGTTTCACCACTGTGCTTGATTTGTTCGTCAAGGTAACCGTTTTGTTTATCCATCGTCTTCGACTGCTGTTTGAGCATCCTCTCTAATACCGCTAAACGCGGGATAAGAGTGCTGATATCTTTTTGATGTTGCAGCTCTTGTTGGATTTCAAATAGGTAGTTGGATACCTGAGTATTCGAACCCTGGCAAGCTGAAGACAATGATGCCACAACGCGTTTAAGAACTTGTTGTTCACGTTTGAATTTGAGTGAAGTATCACGATGAGTCAGTCTGAGTTGGTCAAGTTGACAACTCAGCTGATGCAGCTGCGACTGAATATCGGATTCCAAGATTCCCATGAAGTGACTACGGTTAAGTCCATGTACTACTGACAATTATCTGATAATAACAAAAAACTTTATAGCGTCATTAGTTATTACGTTCAACAGGCGTTTAATTATCCATTTTTTAATATTTTCTTGATGTCGTCCTCATTCTTGTAGGACGAATGGATCTTGATCAGGCCTTGGCTAATGGCATGTTGACAGGCAGTTCTTATGTTACCTGTTGCAAAGCTAGCAGCAGGCGCATTATCGATGGCTTTTAAGAACACCCAGTGGCTTTGCTTATCCTTCAAGCTGACTTCTCGTGCGATGTGAGTCGCAAGCAACAACAGATCGAGTAATTCCTCATCGTTAATTGCAGTGTAGGCTCGGGGTAAGAACGGATAATCACTGATGCCCATACGAATAATACGATTGACGTTGTGCTGCTGTGCGAACTCATCCACCCAAGTCTGGAATTTTTCGAACATGACTTCGGCAGAAGCATCACGGTCAGCGTTCGGTTCTATGTAGAGTAAGTTCGCATCTGAGAAATGGTAAAGACGCGACGGTTTTTCTATTTTTTCCGCAAGGAAGTCGCCAAATGCCCGTTCTAGTTCTAGACCTGCCTTATAGCCGTTATGGACGTACATGCTTCGTAAGAATGGCAAATCGATCATAACAAAGCGTAGGCGATCATTAAGTGGTTCGTGGATCAATTCACCCATTTGCCATTGCTCGAAAGTTTCGCTCGACTTTTTCAATGAGCGAGAAAGCTTAACATTCAGCATACGCAAGTTACGTAAACGAGAGCGAGAGTGGGTGAAGAGGTCGTTACGCAGTTTTTCGATTTCACTTGCTTGGCGCTGCATAATGACACCACGGCGCATAATGAACAAAAACATGACCAAGACAGTAATAAACAATGCAAATGAGATTTTCTGGAATTTACGATGCTCTCTTTCCACTTGCTCTAAGCGTTCTGATTGACCGATGTAATGGATGGTTTGTTCGGCAAATTCTTTTTGCTGACGGAACGCATCCTCACTGATTTGGTTAAGCTGCTTTTGTTCTAGACGAACGAGGTTGGTGTATTTTTTATAAGCTTGCAGAGAAAGTTTGTATTCGCCTGCCTGCTCGTAACCCAACCCAAGTAAACGGTATGACTGCTGCTTAATGAAGTTGTTATTTTCAGGTGACTTTTCAGCAAGCGCTAACGCCAGCTTAGCATTAGTAATGACGTCTTTACTGTCATTTTGATGATAAGCCAGACCTGACTGAAGCAGGGCAGCCTTTGCTTCAAGCTTAGGAATATTGGTGTATTCTAAAAGCTCTTTAGAGCGGTCTAAGTACTGCTCTGCTAGCGCGTAGTTATAGAGTTGTAGGTAGGTAGCCGCCAAGCTTAAGCGAATTTTAATGATTCTATTGATGTTCTTACTGGTACTTTCATGGTCAAGCACGTTGAAGTAATGCACTAACGCAAGGTTAAACTTACCCTGATAAAAGTAGATGTCGCCCATTTGCTCTAGGACGTCCGCTAGGATCGGAGAGCTAGGGTAAGAGTCATAAAAATCTGCGGCTTGAGATAAGTATTCGATCGCTTTGTCGTACACTCGTCGCTCCTGGAAGAGCCTAGCCAAAAGGCGATTCACTTTTGCTAATCTTGCACCACTGTTACTTTCAATAGATTGCCAATAACCGTATAGCAGTTCTGACAAAGCCAAATTGTATTTCTTGCTATTGAGGTAAAACTCGCCGACGGCAGTGTAGTAGTCGATCAAGGCTAACTCAGAGCGGCTATCGTCAAGCATGGTCTTTGCTTCAGAGTACAAGTTTTCCGCTTTAATGACATCGCCACTATGTGAAGCGAGGAGTGCTCTTTGCATCACTAGTCGGTAGCGAACGCTGTCGGTGCGTTGTAATACGGCATCGGCTTCATCGAGCTGTTGTTCAATTTGGTTAAGCGTGTCTTCCGCTTTTGAGTAGTTTTCGTCGTACATCCAAATCATTTGGTTGCGCATCAGCTGGAGATCTAAGTCCATGTACGGCAATTGATATTCTTGCGCTAAGCGTTCCGCTTTATTTAGGTGCTCGATAGCCGAACGAACATTACCCATGGCGTAATCTGCCTGAGCGATAATCTTGTGCGCTTCGATGGTGCTGCTTGGTGTGCGAACGCTACGATCTGTTTCGTCGCGAGACATGGCTGAAGGGCTGTCACTTTCTTTGCGTTCTGTTAGTTCACGCTGTGACAAATAGTTGGTTGCCGCTTGTTTTGCTTGTGATGGCTCTATTTCCGCCAATTGTTGTGCTTCGTTGAGTAACGCGGACGATAAAATGGTAGCATGAAGTGGCTGTACAAACAGCAAGCAAAGAAAGCCAATCAACTTGAATAGACGCGAACTGTCCCAAAACATCCTTTCGTTCCCTCGAACTGTTTTTAGATATGGCGATAACGGCGAAAAGCCTCAATTAGCCGTTTAAATGCGGGTTGAAGCCATTTGATATAGTAACATGCCTGGACAATAAAAACGTCCGGCAACCCTTTAGATTGCCGAACTTATTTCTGTTGCCTATGCGCTTACTGACGAGCCATACGGTGATTGTGAGCTGGCTTATCTTGTTCCGTTGAGCGGTAAGGGTTGATATCCAAGCCACCACGACGCGTATAGCGGGCAAATACGGTCAGTTTGCTTGGTTGGCAGTATTTCATTAGATCCGTAAAAATACGCTCTACACACTGTTCGTGGAACTCATTGTGCTCGCGGAAAGACACTAAGTAACGTAACAACTTCTCACGATCTATTTTTGCGCCTTGGTAGCGAATTTCTACACTGCCCCAGTCGGGTTGGTTAGTGATTAAACAGTTTGATTTCAATAGGTGGCTATGTAGCACCTCTTCAACTTGTACTTCACCTGCTGCACCTTCAAGCAAATCGGCATCAAAATCGTAACTGGTGATGTTAATGTCTTGGTCATCTATACATTCACCGTCCATTGTCACGATAGGTTGATTGGTATAGTGGGTCACTGGATTCACCTCAACCAGCACCTTTTCACCTGCGCATTCAGACAGGTCTTGTGTTAAACGCTCAGTCACTTCTTCCCAGCTTGCAAAGCGGGTTTGGTTATAGCTGTTTAAGTACAGTTTGAAAGACTTCGATTCAATCAAGTTTGCACTGGTGGCTGGAATGTATACTTCGCCAACGGCCACTTGTGGTAAACCTTTACTATTTAACCAAGACAGTTCGTACAGCGTCCAAATGTCGTGCCCCATGAAAGGCAGAGTATCGCCTAACTGGAGGTCATCTCGGTTCAGGCTGCGAGGGACTGGTTGCAGTAAGCTTGGGTCATACTGGTTCGCATACTCGGTCGTTTTACCTAGTGTTAGGCCAGCAAGCTCTTTAGCGTCAGAATATTTGCTCATACTTTGTGGTCGTTTTCGATTAGAATGGCGAGAATTTTACTGAATCCGCTGGTCAATTGCCATCCGGCAAGTACGGCTATCTGATAAATAAGGAATGAGGAGACCTTCATGACCCAAAACGTTACTCAGGCGCTACAAGAGTTCAGCCTGTGCTACCAACAAGCTTGGCAAGCTAAGCACAATGAGTTGCCAAGCAGTGAAGAGCTTGCAGAGCTTGTTTCTCCTTGTGTCGAAGAGAAGCGTGATGGAAAGGTGCTTTGGAAAGCGGTCGCACGTGATGAAATTGCCGATTTCACCAATGTGGAAAATGCGATTGAGTTGTCACTGCAAGATGATGTTAAAGCCTTTTATGGTTCTCAATACTGCGCTGATATGGAGGCAACTTGGCAAGGTAATTCGTTGACGCTGCTGCAAGTCTGGAGCGATGACGATTTCGTGCGTCTACAAGAAAATATTCTTGGTCATTTGGTGACGCAGCGCCGCTTGAAACTTAAACCAACAGTATTTATCGCAGCGACAGATGAGGAAATGGATGTGATTTCTATTTGTAACCTCACTGGCAATGTGATTCTAGAGCGTTTGGGCACCTCTAAACGTGATGTATTGGCAGATTCATTGGTTGAGTTCTTGAATAAGTTAGAGGCTGCCGTCTAAGTATGTATGTTGTTGAGTTGCAGTTTGAGTGTTTTGATAACACCACCGTCAGCGCGGTAGACAAAGCCATTAATGGCTTGATGGATGCTCTGCGTTACAATGGCCAAGTATTAGGTCGTGAATTCCCGATAGTGATGGGAGAAGGTGAATTTTTCGTTCGTGTTGTTTGCCCAGAACAAGACAGCTTGCATCCACGTTATCACTCAGATTTCGTCAAAGTGTGCATGAACCGTTTGTCGGATGCGTCTTTGCTTGCTCCGAAAATGCGTATGCTGGGGCGTGATTTGAATTCAGAACAAGCAGCCGAAGAAGAGACACCTAGCTGGCAAGTGTTGTACACGACTTATGTTCATACGTGTTCGCCTTTGCGAAGTGGTGAAACCCTGTTGCCAATTCCTTTGTATCGTAATGAGCCAACACTTAATGGAGACCATAAAGCCGTCATTAAGTGGCAGACTGAGTGGCAAGCGTGTGATGAAATCCAAATGGCAGGGGGTTGCCGAGCGGAACATGCGGCGCTGCACGAAATTTGCGATGTGGATAGTGTGCTGTTTCGCCGAGGTTGGGACTTACGTGGCCGTATCGAATACATCACGAAGATCCCTACGTACTATTACCAGTATCGTGTCGGAGGTCAGTCGCTGGAGAGCGAGAAAGCGCGCAAGTGTCCAAAATGCGATGGCGAGTGGCTACTCGATGAGCCACTACATGACATATTTCATTTTAAGTGTGATGACTGCCGAATCGTTTCCAACATCTCTTGGGACCACCTTAAGTAGCGAATTGAAGTTACTTAAATGGGCGGATAGACAAATAGAAAGGGCTGATGTTTTCACATCAGCCCTTTTATGTTTAGAACGTTTATGTTTAGAACGTTGTTTTCGGTCATGTTTTGAAAAGTGGGATTACCAACCTTTCACAACACCGCCTTTGAACAGCTCTTTTGCCGCTTCGTAAACTTCTTCCGTTTGGTAAGCTTTTACGAAGTTTTGTACGTTTTGCGCATTAACATTTTCTTCGCGAGCGACAATTAGGTTTACGTATGGTGAGTCTTTATCTTCAACGAACACGCCGTCACGCTCTGGCGATAGGTCGATAGAGCTTGCGTAAGTGGTGTTGATGATAGATAGCGTTACGTCATCCAGTGAACGTGGAAGCTGTGGGGCTTCTAGTTCAATGATTTCGATATTTTTAGGGTTGCCTACGATGTCACGTACTGTAGCGAGTAGACCAACGCCATCACGTAGCGTAATCAAACCTTGTTGCTCAAGAAGCAGTAGTGAGCGACCTAGGTTCGTTGGGTCGTTTGGTACTGCGATGCGTGCGCCATCTTGAATTTCATCAATTGATTTTACTTGCTTTGAGTAACCAGCAATAGGGTAAACGAATGAGTTACCCGCGATAGCCAGTTTGTAGCCGCGGTCTTTCACTTGTTGGTCTAGGTATGGTTTGTGCTGGAACGCATTCGCGTCTACTGAACCATCATCCAGAGCGGCGTTTGGTGTTACGTAATCGGTAAATGTTACTAGCTCAACGTCTAGGTTGTATTTCTCTTTTGCTACTTTAGCGGCAACTTCGGCTACTTGTGCTTCAGCACCAGCAATAACGCCAACTTTTACTTTGTTTACGTCTACTTCTTTGTCGCCGCAACCCGCTAGAGCAAGAGCAGAGGCGGCCGTTGCTACAGTCAAAAGACCTTTAAGGCTAAATTTCATCTTTATCTCCTTATAATTTGTATTTTTGATGCTTATCTGTGGTCTACACGGCGCACCACTGCGTCGCCGATAGACTGAATAATCTGTACTAGAACAATCAACATCACGACAGTCACGGCCATGATAGTTACATCGTAGCGGTGGAAACCGTAACGAATGGCTACGTCACCTAGGCCGCCGCCGCCTACCGTACCCGCCATAGCTGAGTAGCTAACGAGAGTGACCAAGGTAATCGTTACTGAGTTAACAATAGTCGGCATTGCTTCAGGTAGTAGAACTTTTGTGATGATCTGTGTTGGAGTCGCCCCCATTGACTGCGCTGCTTCCACCAAGCCTGTCGGTACTTCTAATAAAGCACCTTCAATAAGACGAGCGACAAAAGGAATGGCGCCAATAGTCAGTGGGACGATTGCTGCGGTTGTACCGATAAAGGTTCCAACCAGCATTTTTGTCACTGGAATAATCGCAACCATCAGTACGAGGAATGGCACAGAACGACCAATGTTAACGATAGCGCCTAAGCCGCTATTTAGTTTGGTGTTTTCAAGTAGGCCGCCTTTCTTAGTAATATGGAGGATTACGCCTAATGGAATACCCACAGCAAAGCCGACTAATCCGGCAACCGCAACCATGTAAAGCGTTTCCCACGTTGCACCTAAAAGTAGTTTGCTGTTTAAACTCAGCCATTCAGAAATCGTATTAAAGGACATAACCAAGTACCTCTACTTTTACGTTGTGCTTACGCAGGTATTCAAGAGCTGCGTTGTCATCTTCTTCGTTACCAAATAGCTCTGCGACCATCATGCCGAATTTCACGCCACCAGCGTAATCAAGGTCGGAACTCAAAATACTCACATCAATATTGTATTTACGAGAAATTTGCGACATTAACGGTGCATCGACGGTTGCGCCAGTAAACTCTAAGCGAACCAACGGGTAGCTGCCATCAACACGCTCTGCTTGCAGACGAGCTTGGTAATCTTCAGGAATGGAAAGATCCAGCGTTGAGCGAATGAATTGGTGTGCCAGCTCTGTCTTAGGGTGCGCAAAAATATCGCCAACGGTGCCTTTTTCCACCAGCTCACCACCACCGATGATTGCTACTTCGTGACAGATGCTTTTTACGACTTCCATTTCGTGAGTGATAAGTAAAATCGTGATGTTGAGTTTGCGGTTGATCTCTTTCAATAACTCAAGGATAGATTGAGTTGTTGCTGGATCTAGTGCACTAGTGGCCTCATCACAAAGCAGCACGCTAGGATCGGATGCCAGTGCACGAGCAATTGCCACACGCTGTTTTTGTCCGCCACTTAAGTTAGATGGGTAGCTCTCGTGTTTGTCGGCTAAGCCTACAAGCTTTAGCAACTCAGTTACTTTTGTTGTGACTTGCGATTTGTCTTTACCTGCCAGTTCTAGGGGTAATGCCACATTATCAAACACAGTACGAGACGAAAGCAGGTTAAAGTGCTGGAAGATCATACCAATGTTACGGCGTGTTTCGACTAGTTGTTTTTTGCTGAGTTTGGTTAGATCTACACCATCAACGATGATGGAACCAGAGGTCGGCGCTTCTAACATGTTGACACAGCGGATCAGCGTACTTTTACCAGCACCTGATGAACCGATAACACCAAAGATAGTGCCTTTGTCGATGTGTAGGTTAATGTCTTTCAGGGCAAGGATTTCCTTACTGCCTTGGTAGAACACTTTATTGACGTTTTTTATTTCTATCATGTTTCAACCTGCCCAAAGATACGGGGAACTTCGCTGTCAAAAACGGCCTTTGACAGAACTTAATGTTGAGCTTTATCTCAATTTTCAGTTGATGCTATGGGTTAAGCAGAATGAAGTCAATAGATATTTTTACGTCTAGACGTCTAAATGTATGGGTGTTCTGTTTTGAAACCAAGATGTATAGATAACAAGCAGGAGGTAGACGGCGGGGCACCCTCAGATTTACCGATTCTTGCCCAACAAATCAACCGTTTTGTCGAGGCCTAGAATGAATTAGATAGTGTTGAAGTTTATAAGGTATGTAATAATCTGATTAAACCGAGTTAATAGAGAAATACGTTTTGGCAAAACCTGCTGTTTTTATCGATCGTGATGGCGTGATAAACGTTGACCACGGCTACGTTCATGACGAACACGATTTTGAGTACATTGATGGTGTATTTGAAGCGACGAAAGCGCTAAAAGATAAAGGCTACCTTCTAGTGTTAGTGACGAATCAATCGGGCATCGCACGCGGTAAATTCAGTGAAGACCGTTTCTTGTCTCTGACTCAATGGATGGATTGGAACTTTGCTGATAATGGTGTTGAGTTCGATGGTATCTATTACTGTCCACATCATCCAGAACATGGCATTGGCGAGTACAAGCAAGATTGTGAGTGCCGTAAGCCAAAACCAGGCATGTTCATTTCTGCGCGTGACTTCTTGAAGATCGACATGGAGAAATCTGTGATGATCGGCGATAAAGCTGAAGACATGATGGCAGCAGAAGCGGCAGGCGTTGGCACTAAGATTTTGGTTCGCACTGGTAAGCCAGTAACGGAACAGGGCGAAGCCATTGCAACGGTAGTATTAGATAGCATTGCAGATGTGCCTGCGTACTTAAACAAGTAATCTTCATTACTGACTGAGATAAGGGAAGCCACTGCTTCCCTTTTGTTTGATTCCTTCTTTTAGTCTGAACACTTATGAGCAAAAAACTCACCATTCTTGATATCGCGAAATTGGCTGGCGTGGGCAAATCGACGGTCAGCCGTGTGCTTACCAATGATCCCAAGGTAAAACCGCAAACGCGTGAGAAGGTAGAGCAAATCATTCGTGAATCAGGCTACGTCCCATCAAAGTCGGCGCAGTCGATGCGTGGTGGCAGCCAAAAAGTTATTGGGGTTATCATCTCCCGTTTAGATTCACCATCAGAAAATCGCGCCGTTGGTACAATGCTCAATGCTTTGTATTCCGCTGGTTATGATGCGGTGATCATGGAGAGCCAATTCGATCGCGATAAAACCAATGAACATTTGGATGTGCTTAAACGTCGCAACGTCGATGGGGTGATCGTGTTTGGCTTTACTGGATGTGATGAGCGAGCATTGGCGGAGTGGGGGAATCGTATCGTCGTGATCGCGATGGACACGCAAATGGTTTCCTCGATCAACTACGATAACCAAGGTGTGATAGACATGGCTTTGTCTCACCTTGAGCAGCAATCTTTATCTCGCATTGCTTATATTGGTGTTGATCCTGAAGACAAAACCACTGGCTTAGCTCGTCTAAATGCTTATAAAGCTTGGTGTCAACGCAAGCAAATTACACCTTGTTTCCAAACGGGTAAGTTGAGCCATGAAAGTGCTTATCAGTTGGTAGACAAAGTCCTTCAATCTGATACTCAGGCCATCGTGTGCGCCAGTGACACTATCGCGTTGGGCGTGATTAAGCGTCTTCAAGAGTTAGGACGTGAAGACGTGGTTGTGACAGGTGTTGGTGGTAATGAATTGCTCTCTTTCCTTTTCCCTAAAGTATTTAGTGTCGACCCAGGTTACACCCTTGCAGGTGAGAAGTCCGCTAACATGCTGATCAATCAATTAAATGGCGATGAGGAAGTGGTTCACTTTACTCAACAGCCTATCGTTTATTGACCCACACTAAAACGATCTGCTCTAAAATTATACTGTGATCACTCTCAATTAATGGGACTGTTCCCATTTTGTTTTTTGCCTTCGGATGGCAATATTAAAATTAAGAAATGGGAATGTTCCCATTTATAAAAACAAAATGATGAATCGAATGTATCCAATACAGGGTGGACAAAGTTATGAGTAAGATTGCGCGTAAAGACGTGGAGCGTCTTATTGAGCTGGTCGGGGGGCCGGACAATATTGCCAGTGTAAGTCACTGTTTAACTCGCTTGCGTTTTGTTCTAAATGATACGGACAAAGCAGATACGAAACAGTTAGAAGCATTACCGATGGTGAAGGGCTGTTTTACCAACGCAGGCCAGTTCCAAGTGGTTATCGGTACTGAAGTGGATGAAGTTTACAAGGTACTGATCGGACTGACGGGTAAAAGTGAAGCCAGCAAAGACGAAGCGAAGAACGCTGCTCGTCAAAACATGAATATCGTTGAGCGTGGTATTTCCCACCTTGCAGAAATCTTTGTACCACTGCTACCTGCGATCATTACCGGTGGTCTGATTCTTGGCTTCCGTAACGTGATTGGCGACATCAAGATGTTTGATGGTCAAACGCTAACGGAAATCAGCCAGTTTTGGGCTACGGTACACTCTTTCTTATGGCTGATTGGTGAGGCGATCTTCTTCTTCCTACCAGTTGGCGTGTGTTGGTCGACAGTGAAAAAGCTCGGCGGTACTCCGATTCTGGGTATCACGCTTGGTGTAACATTGGTTTCGCCACAGTTGATGAACGCCTACCTGATTGGTAAGCAAGTACCCGAAGTGTGGGACTTTGGCTTATTCGCCATCGAGAAAGTGGGCTATCAGGCGCAAGTGATTCCAGCAATGCTTGCTGGTATGGCACTGGCGTTTATTGAAACCAACTTAAAACGCATCATTCCGTCTTACCTTTACCTAGTGGTCGTGCCGTTTGTCTCAATCATTGTGTCTGTGATTCTTGCGCACTCTATCATTGGTCCATTCGGTCGTATGTTGGGTGACGGCGTTGCTTTCGCAGCAAAAGCAGCCATGACGGGTGACTTCGCTATGATTGGCTCAACCATCTTCGGCTTCCTATACGCGCCATTGGTCATTACTGGTATTCACCACACTACCAACGCGATAGACCTTCAACTGATGCAAGAGCTAGGCGGTACGCCAATTTGGCCTCTGATTGCACTTTCAAACATTGCTCAAGCGTCTGCGGTCGTCGGCATCATTATCATCAGTAGAAAACACGGCGAGCGTGATATCTCAGTGCCTGCGGCTATCTCTGCTTACCTTGGCGTGACTGAACCGGCGATGTACGGCATCAACTTGAAATACAAGTTCCCAATGCTGAGCGCGATGATCGGTAGTGCGTGTGCTGCTGCTATTTGTGGTAGTGCGGGCGTAATGGCGAACGGTATCGGTGTGGGCGGTTTGCCGGGCATCTTGTCTATCCAACCGCAGTTCTGGGGCATTTTTGCTTTGGCTATGTTAGTCGCAATGCTGGTACCTGCTGCATTAACGTTAATTCTTTATAAGCGTGCACAAGCCAAAGGTGAGCTTGAGCCTGCAAACGCGTAATTCTATTTGAGGCAGTGACTTGGCTGCCTCCTCCTATTTTTTCTTTTCAAATTTTAAGTTTCCGATTACTGGTAAGTGAGTGTTAGAAATGGCTATGACCAAGCATGATGAGAGCTGGTGGAAAACCGCAACCATCTATCAAATTTACCCAAAAAGCTTTTGTGACAGTGGCAGTAAAGGCACGGGCGACATCAAAGGGATCATTTCTAAGCTGGATTATCTTAAGCATCTTGGTGTGGATGCGATTTGGCTGACGCCGGTTTACCAATCGCCAATGATCGACAACGGTTATGACATCTCCGATTACTACTCGATCAATCCACAGTTCGGCACTATGGAAGATTTCGATACTTTGCTAGCAGAAGCGCATCAGTTGGGCATTCGTATCATCATGGACATTGTAGTGAACCACACGTCGACAGAACACAAGTGGTTCCAATCCGCACTGGGTGATAAAAACAGCCCATACCGTGATTACTACATCTGGAAAGATCCGGTAGATGGTGCTGAACCAAACAACTGGCAATCAAAGTTTGGTGGCAACGCTTGGGCGCTGGATGAAAAAACAGGCCAGTACTATTTGCACCTTTTTGCTAAAGAGCAAGCGGACTTAAACTGGGAAAACCCAGTAGTGCGTGAAGAAGTGAAAGAAGTCATCAGCTTCTGGGCAGAAAAAGGAGTGGATGGTTTCCGTCTCGACGTTATCAACCTGATTTCCAAGCAGCAAGATTTTCCAAGTGATGATATTGGTGATGGTCGCCGCTTCTACACCGACGGCCCACGCGTGCACGAATACCTTCAAGAGATTAGCGAATCTGTGTTTCAAAAATACGGCAGCGTGACGGTGGGTGAAATGTCTTCCACCACACTAGAGCACTGCCAGCAATATTCTTCGCTAGACGGCAAAGAGCTATCCATGGTGTTCAACTTCCATCATCTGAAAGTCGATTATCCAAATGGTGAAAAATGGACCAAAGCGCCGTTTGATTTCATTCAGTTAAAACAGATCTTCAATCATTGGCAAACGGGCTTAAATGGCAAAGGGTGGGGGGCGCTGTTCTGGTGTAACCACGACCAGCCACGCGTTGTGAGCCGATTAGGTAACGACGAGCAATACCGTGTTGAATCTGCCAAGATGCTTGCGGCATCAGTGCACATGATGCAAGGCACACCTTATGTTTACCAGGGGGAAGAGATCGGCATGACCAACCCGGGTTATACCGAAATCAGCCAATATCGTGATGTTGAAAGTACTAACATGTACGACATCATGGTCAACCGTGATGGTGTATCTCATGACGATATGATGGCGATCTTGGCACAGAAGTCGCGTGATAACTCACGTACACCAATGCAATGGAACAGTGCAAAACACGCGGGCTTTACTGAGGGCACGCCGTGGCTTGAAGTGGCGCAGAATTACTCGGAAATCAATGCTGAAGCTGCGGTTGCCGATTTGAACTCGGTGTTCTACTTTTACAAGCGTCTGATTGAACTGCGTAAACAGGTTCCAGTCATCACCGATGGCCGTTACGAGGACCTGCTGCCAGAGCACAAACGTATTTTCGCTTACGCTCGTCAGAACGATAAGCAAACGCTGCTGTGTATCAATAACTACTACGCTGAAGAGGTGGAATGCGTTCTGCCAGAACGTTTTGATATGAGTAAGGCGAAAAACTTGCTATCTAACTATCAAAACTCAGCGAGCGCAGTCGCGTCAAACCATCAAGTGTTACGACCTTACGAAACTCGTATTTTATTGATAGAAGAATAAACTCGGGTGTCATCACCCCTAAGATTGATGTTCGAGATGAAGGCTTTGGTGTGCTCCCCAAAGCCTTTTTTATTGAGATGCGAGATACTTGTGGAGTACAGGCTTATTTTGTTTCAATTGCTGTTAGCTGCACTTTCTCTTCGTTGATTTGTACTTGTTGTACTTTCAGCAGTTCAATTTGTTCAATCAGACCTAAGCTCGGGTTAAACCAACGTTCTGCCGAAGTGGCGAACTCCATTGAGTCCATGTCATCACAGTTCAGGTTGTAGATGTTTTCTTCCATCAGGTATGCCGCTTCAATTTTCTTGCCTGAGATCGAGAACGCTTTACGCACGCCAGTCTCTCGGATTTGCTGTTGCCAAACCACTTGGCAAGATGCTGTCATAGGAAGGTTTTGTACCCACTCATGCTCTTCAAAACGGTCTAGTAGGTTGTGAACTGAGTAGCCTGTAAGAGTGGTTTGCAGAGATATAGTTTCTTCACCGATGTCAATATTCGGGCTTTTCTCTTTTACGTCGTCACCGTTTAGGCGGAAAATCGGACCGCTGCGCATAAGCATGGCAATAAACTGATGACCAATGAAATAAGCGTCAGTGATTTCATGGAGTGCACCATCTGATCCTGCAAAGTAAAGCGTATTGCTCTCTTCGTCGTCGTTGTACTGCTCGTCTGAATAGTAGAACTGTTCGGCGCCGTAGTTCACCAAGTCATTAACCAACTGGACCATTGCCTCGCTGTTTGGGATTTGTGCCAATGCTGCCAATATTTGCTCGCGACCCATCGCTTGGAAGCTCAGTTTTATGTCGCCTTCTGGTTGGCCATCCAAGCTAAATGCGTAGTTTAGCTGTGTGCTTGGCGTGGGAGCGAAGATTGAGTTGTGAATCGAGACGTCGAAACTTTCTTGAGGCACTTTGTTTGGATTCGCACTGCCAGAAGACGAACCTCCGCCACAGCCGTAAAGAGCCAGAGTTGCTGCTGCGATAAGCGTCATTTTGTTTAGCATGGTTTACATTCCTGATTGATAAGGCCGCTTCATGTTGGGCCGTTGCTTGAATGCGAGCATGCTAAGTTCAGTGAGAGAAAAAGGGCAAAAAACAAAAGATAATAGGGGTTAATGAAAGCTTAATTTTATATTTAGGTCTTTGTTTTATTTGGGGTTATTTCGTTGGTTACGTTAATGCAATACTCGTTAATGAGCGCTTTCCATCGGCTTATGATTTCTTGATCGGTCACACTAACATGCAACGTTTTCCACGGTTGGAGGCAAGTCTCTTTTGATTCAGATTGAGAAAGACGCTCAAACAAGGTTTCGGAAGGTAAAACGCGCAGCAGCGCCACCAGTGATTCCATGTAGTTGAGACGGAACTGTTCAAGTTTGTTCTGCTTGTAAGCAATGTGAGACACAAAGGTATAAATCAGTGCGTTTTGGATACGTGAGTCGCCATCTGGTGTCGTTAACAGAGCTTTTGCCCTGTCTAAGTTACCTAATTTGAAATGCAATAGACCTAACCAGAGGCTCAGCTCATCTGGCAAAACATCAAACGACGATTGTACTTGAGTTAAATACGCTTCCAGCTTTTGATGTTCGTGCTCGTATAAGGCGAGATGTCTTGCCGTTGTTATAGCCGCAAACTCATCAGATTGTCGGAGAGGTTGGCTAGAAAAGGCATTCTCGAATAACATTTTTTTGTGAATATCCGAAAGCTGCCACGTACTTGCCGAAGGTGCAGGCAGATTGAAGTATTGCGCGACATCCGAGTGCATTTGGAAAATATCCGATTGTAAGTCAGATAAACGCAGTGTGTACTCATTGCGAAACGCTAGCTTGCCCGTCGCAGGATAAATAAGGTTCATCTGCGCTTTCAAGATGCCCTGTTTTGTGCCGTCTTTTAACTCGATATTGAGCTCGTAGTCGCTGGTCTGCATGTTTCGTGCGCCAGGGAAATATGGCGCATGACCGATAGGATCAAGAAAGTAACTGGGAGCATCTTGGTTGGCGATGTCGGTGTATGGATATTCGACCTGTTGTTGCAGCAAGATGGCTTTGACCAGTATGCGGTATTTTCGCGCCTGAGAGCCGATTGAATCGACACGGTTGAGTAGTAGCTCGACTTTGGGAATCAGTAGTTGATGACGTGTTTGTTGTGTTGAGATTTCTTGGCGTTGCCATAACAAGCTTGCGAGCGTCACGCTACAAACTGCAAGTATGGCACACAAGCTATAAGCAAAAATCAGCTTGAAGTTCTTATTCCTCGCCACCTGAGTTGGGATAACGCGTCGATGGCTTTTCGCTGGTGGCACCAAACGAATATTGGCAGGGTTAAGAAAGTAGCCTTTGCGGGGGTAAGTGACTAAAAGCTTAGCGGCATCGTATTCGGGTAAGTACTGCTGTAGCAGGGCACGTAAGGTGCTAATGCGGTTCGTGAGCACATTCTTAGAGATGAACTTGCTCTGCCAAATGGTTTCAATAATGGTGTCAGCAGAGAGTGGGTGGCCAACGCTTGTTAACAGCAGTTCTAATAATTCAATGGTGCGAGGTTCAAGATCAATCGCGATAACATCTTGATGAAGGGTCTGTGTCTTCGGGTTATAGATCAGCTCTCCAATCGCAATACAACTGTGAGTCTGTTTAGCTTGTTGCAGAAAGTCGCGCATACCGTACCGATCTATTTGGAAATCGCGAAGTATTATATAGCGATTGGAGCGCGAAATCTTATAAATCGCGCTTCAATCATTATCAAAAATTTATGAACCGTAGGTCACGGAATAGCGGTGCGGTTTGTGGTTCATCGCTAACACGAGATTGAGTGCAAACGCCCCCAAAATTGAAAGGCCAATCACTTCTGGTGTGACAAAGAAGAATGAAGCAAACAGGATACATGCATCGATTGCCATTTGGCTTTTGCCAACTGAAATGCCAAATTTGTCTTGGATAAACAAACACAGCACGTTAAAGCCACCCAAGCTGGAGCGATGTCGGAATAGGATCAGCATACCGAGCCCCATTAAAAGCCCGCCTGCGACGGCGCAATAAACTTCATTTACCGATTCGAGCGAGATTAGCAAATAAAGATGATCGGCAAAGATAGAAACCAACGCGCCAGAAATGGCACTATTAATGGCGAAATGACGGCCGAAGCGTTTCCATGCTAGTAAGTAAAAAGGACTGTTTGCTAAAAAGTACAGCACACCAAAGGTAAAAGGTGTAAATTGGCTAATAAGTAGAGCCAATCCAGTCGTGCCTCCCGTTAGAAGGCTCGCGGATTGGAGAAAGAAAACGCCTTGAGCTACTAAAAAGGTACCCGTGAGAATCGCTATCCAGTCTTCTTTTAATGAGTGTTTTTCCATCAATATTGCAGTCATTAGTGATAAATAAGGCGTGCATAGTAGTAAAAAGATGATCTTTTCGGTAGCTAGAGGGTAAAATTTACGGTAAACCTATGTAATTGCTGTTTTACAGGGTGTAAAGCACAAATTTGACAGGCAATAGATTGTCGTTATGCGATTGCAATGCTGGCATGATAAACATTGCTTGTCATCATGAAAAAACTGCATGAGAAAAATTGTAAATTTCTCTTTATGACCTAAATCAAATTATGTAGAATGCGCGCCATTAGGGTGACGAAAACGTTTGCGTCGGGTCATTCAACAGTTTTTTTGCAACTTTCAGTACTAATCTGAGTCAGGAGATACAGATGCTTAAGCGTGATATGAACATCGCAGATTACGATGCGGAACTGTTCGCAGCTATCCAGGAAGAAACTCTTCGCCAGGAAGAACACATTGAACTTATCGCTTCTGAAAACTACACAAGCCCACGTGTAATGGAAGCGCAAGGTTCTCAGCTAACGAACAAATACGCTGAAGGCTACCCAGGTAAGCGTTACTACGGCGGTTGTGAGTACGTAGATAAAGCTGAAGCACTAGCAATTGAGCGTGCATGCCAACTATTTGGTTGTGAGTACGCTAACGTACAGCCTCACTCAGGTTCTCAAGCAAACAGCGCAGTTTACATGGCGCTTCTTAACCCAGGCGATACAGTTTTAGGCATGAGCCTAGCGCACGGTGGTCACCTAACTCACGGTTCACCAGTAAACTTCTCTGGTAAGCACTACAACGTTATCCCTTACGGTATCGATGAAGCTGGTCAAATCAACTACGACGAGATGGAACAGCTAGCACTTGAACACAAACCTAAGATGATCATCGGTGGTTTCTCTGCTTACTCGCAAATCGTTGATTGGAAACGCATGCGTGAAATCGCTGACAAAGCAGGTGCTTACTTATTTGTTGATATGGCGCACGTAGCTGGTCTTATCGCTGCCGGTGAATACCCAACACCAGTACCGCATGCTCACGTGGTAACAACAACGACGCACAAAACACTAGCAGGTCCTCGCGGTGGTCTTATCTTGTCAAATGCTGGCGAAGATATGTACAAGAAACTGAACTCAGCAGTGTTCCCTGGTGGTCAAGGTGGTCCTCTAATGCACGTTATCGCTGGTAAAGCAGTAGCGTTCAAAGAAGCGATGGAGCCAGAGTTCAAAGCTTATCAAGCTCGCGTAGTGAAAAACGCAAAAGCAATGGTTGGTCAGTTCCAAGAGCGTGGCTACAAAATCGTATCTAACGGTACAGAAAACCACTTGTTCCTTGTTGACCTAATCGACAAAGATATCACTGGTAAAGACGCAGACGCGGCACTAGGTACAGCAAACATCACTGTAAACAAGAACTCAGTACCAAATGACCCACGCAGCCCATTCGTAACGTCTGGTATTCGTGTAGGTACGCCAGCGATCACTCGCCGTGGCTTCACTGAAGAAGATGCAAAAGAGCTAGCAAACTGGATGTGTGACGTTCTAGATAACATCGGCAACGAAGAAGTTATCGAAGCGACTAAACAGAAAGTGCTAGAAATTTGTAAGCGTCTACCAGTTTACGCATAACTGCTTTTCATCGAGTGAGTCGATTTCGGTGTCGAACATACTCATTTGCTCGCGCAAACTCCGTGTGTTCTCCTAGAACTCGACTCATCTATTTTGAACATTGATATACTAAAGGTCCTCAATTGAGGGCCTTTTTGTTTGTCTGGCGTTTGGAATGAGATATAGCGAAGAGTGTGTGATAAGGAGATGGCTACCAACACTGTCCCTTTCAATATATCCAAACCACGTCATTCCGACGAGCCGAGGCGAGATCAGGAATCTTGTTGAGGCACACTCTTTTACTCAGAGTTTCCCTAAAAATCCTCAGTATTCTGAAAACAGATTCTGAATCACGTTCGTACCTCGCTGTTCAGAATGACGGTGGTAGAATGGCTTTTTATCATCATTTGCCAGATACAAAAAAGGTTGGCACTGAGCCAACCTTTTCTCTTCAAAACAAGCTTTTCAAAACAAGCGAGAGCTTATTTAATCTCGATACCTTGAGCTTGCATATCGGCATGGTAAGAAGAGCGCACAAATGGACCACACGCTGCATGCGTGAAGCCAAGTTCTAGTGCAACTTCTTTTAGCTCGTCAAACTCTGATGGTGGAACGTAACGTTCTACTGGCAAGTGGTGACGGCTTGGCGCTAAATACTGGCCTAGAGTCAGCATCGTTACGCCGTGTGCGCGTAGATCTTTCAGTACTTCGATGATTTCTTCTTTGGTTTCACCAAGGCCCATCATCAAACCAGACTTGGTCGGTACATCTGGATGCTGCTCTTTGAACTTCTTAAGGAGCTCAAGTGACCATTTGTAGTTCGCACCTGGGCGAGCTTTACGGTAAAGACGTGGCGCGGTTTCTAAGTTGTGGTTGAAGACATCTGGCGGATTGTCTTTCATTAGATCAAGCGCTACATCCATGCGACCACGGAAGTCAGGAACCAGTGTTTCAATCTTAATATGCGGGTTTAACGCACGGATCTCGCGGTTACAATCGGCAAAGTGTTGTGCACCGCCGTCACGCAGATCGTCACGGTCAACAGAAGTGATTACTACGTATTTCAGCTTCATATCGGCAATGGTTTTCGCCAGTTTTTGAGGCTCTTCTGCTTCCGGTGGTAATGGGCGGCCATGAGCAACGTCACAGAAAGGACAACGACGAGTACAAATAGCACCTAAGATCATGAAGGTTGCTGTACCGTGGTTAAAACATTCCGCTAGGTTCGGGCAAGATGCTTCTTCACATACGGAGTGAAGTTTATTCTTACGCATCGCCGCTTTGATGTCTTGAATTCGTTGGCTGTCGGCTGGTAGCTTGATCTTCATCCAATCAGGCTTACGTAGCACTTCTTTCTGCTCTGTAGGCATGTTCTTTACGGGAATCAATGCCATTTTATCGGCGTCACGATATTTAACGCCTTTTTCCATCTGGATTGGTTTGCTCATGCTTTATTACCTTGAGAAGGTGCTTCTGTGCTGAATTCTACTTGCTCATAATCGAGCAAAGTAACGAGTTCTTCTATTAATTGTTTTTCTACGGCTTCTACATTGTCTGGGCCGCCAAATTGGCTGACCTGAACCATTTCCATACCTTCATAACCACAAGGGTTAATACGCAGAAACGGTGTTAAATCCATATTTACGTTCAAGGCTAAACCATGAAACGAGCATCCTTTACGAATGCGTAAACCGAGAGAGCATATTTTCTTACCGGCAACGTAGACACCTGGTGCGTCAGGTCGCGCGGCTGAGTCAATATTGTATGCTTTTAGCGTGTTGATCACGAGGTTCTCGATTGTGGTAACGAGATCTCGTACACCTAATTTTTTGCGGCGTAGGTTGATCAAGAAGTAGGCGACCAACTGACCAGGGCCATGATACGTAACCTGGCCTCCGCGATCACTTTGTACAACAGGAATATCGCCAGTGTTAATCAAGTGCTCAGCTTTACCTGCCTGTCCTTGCGTAAATACTGGGTTATGTTCTACCAACCAGACTTCATCACGGGTTTCTTCTGTGCGTTGGTCGGTGAACTCATGCATCGCCTTCCATACAGGCTCATAGTCTTGGCGGCCAAGTCGTTTTACAACAAGTTGGTGTTGCATGGGAATTCCTGTTGCTAATATATAAAGTTTTTGGATTATAAACCGGATAACCCTGATGCTCTACCGCTGCGTAACAGATTTTTAACTGAAAGCGATGTAAAGCCTCGTTATCTCTTTGATAAATAAAAAGAAAGCAGCCAAGGCTGCTTTCAAAAAAAATTTAATCTATCAAAAAATTATAGAACCATGCGTACGATGTCAATTTCACCTAACTCTTTGTACAGTGTCTCAACCTGCTCGATAGAGGTTGCAGTAATGTTGATTGACACAGAGTGGTAGTTGCCCTTAGCACTTGGTTTAACGGTCGGGCTGTAGTCACCTGGAGCATGGCGCTGAATAACTTCAAGAACAAGCTCTGGAAGTTCAGGCTTTGCATGACCCATTACCTTGTAAGTAAATGAACAAGGGAACTCAAGCAGGTCTTTTAATTTTGCATCAGAGTTGATGGTTAGCATATCGATAACTCCAGTAGATATTCGTTGCGGTGCGAAATAGTACAGTCAAATTAGGGGGAACTCAAGACGAGGAGCTCAAACTTAAAAAGCCGCCCATTCAGGCGGCTTTGCGAATAAGTTTGCTACTCTAACGTTCTTTTTAGAAGAAGCTCTTGAATAACAATACGATGTAATCCCACATGCGGCTAAATAGACTACCTTGCTCTACGGTTTCTAGTGCCATTAGTGGGTACTCGGCAATATCTTCACCATCGATCTGATAGTATAGCTTACCAACTACATCACCTTTATTAATTGGGGCTTCTAGCTCTTTTTCAAGGACGAAGCTTGCTTTTAGGTTTTTCGCTTCACCACGCGGTAGTGTTACGTAAGTATCTTGGTCAAGACCCAGTGCTACGGTATCTTTGTTACCCATCCACACTTTTTCTTCTACGAACGTTTCACCTGCTTTGTGCGGTGCCACTGTTTCGAAGAAGCGGAAGCCGTAGCTTAGCAGCTTTTTGCTTTCTGACTTGCGAGCATTGGCATCTTTAGTACCCATAACGACCGCAACCAAGCGCATTTGACCTTCAGTTGCTGAACTTACTAGGCTGTAACCCGCATTACTTGTGTGACCCGTTTTGATGCCGTCAACGTTCATGCTCTTATCCCAAAGTAGACCGTTACGGTTGTATTGGGTGATGCCGTTGTAAGTAAATTTCTTCTCTGAGTACACTCGGTACTCATTTGGTACGTCACGGATAAGTGCTTTACCTAGCAGTGCCATGTCGTATGGTGTTGAGTACAATTCTGCGTTATCTAAGCCATGAACGTTGGCAAAGTGCGAGTTAGTCATACCCAATGTGTTGGCCCAAGCGTTCATTAGGTCAACAAATGCATCTTCTGAACCTGCAATATGTTCTGCCATCGCAACACAGGCATCGTTACCTGACTGGACGATGATACCTCGGTTCAGGTCACGTACTTTAACTGTTGTGCCTACTTCAATGAACATCTTTGATGAATCAGGGAAGTTTTTCGCCCACGCATTTTTACTGATGGTGACATCATCATCTTCTGAGATATTACCACGCGCTAGCTCTTGGCCGATTACATAGCTGGTCATCATCTTAGTCAGACTAGCTGGAGACAATTTTGTGTTCATCTCTTTCTCTGCCAGTACTTTACCTGAATGGTAATCCATCAGCACGTAGCCCTTCGCCGCGATTTGAGGGGCGTCTGGAACAACGATAGGTGATGCAAGAGCAGATTGAGCGAAAGTTGCAGAAAGGGCAACCGAAGAAACGAGAATAGATTTCACAAACTTATTTTTATTCATGGTAATTCAAATTTTTGGGTTAACTGCAGACATCTTATCAGAATCCCTAGTTATGTAAGAGGGGGATCAAAGAGAAATTCATGACACGAGGTCATTTGGCAGTGTTGTGTTTTTTAATAAATGCAGACGAATAGCCGAGCAACTTTACTTTATCTAGTGTGGCTTGCGTCAGGGAATAGTCAGTAAATGGCCCTAACAACAAGCGATAAGACTCTTTCGCACTCTCTAGGAAAGTTTCTGTATCCAATTTTTGACCAAGCTCGGTACCTAAAGTTCGCGCACGCTCTTCATTTTTTGATGATGCTACTTGAATAACGTACCTAGGGTGCGCTTCTAATGACTTTTTGTCCGTAGGCTGATTGATACTGATCACTTCAATTTCCACGTTCGCGGTGCCTGTTTTTATGACATCTAACTTGTGCGCGGCGGCATAGCTTAAATCAATGATACGACCATCGTGAAAAGGACCTCGGTCATTAACTCGTACTATGGTGGTTTTGCCGTTGTCAGTATTGGTAACTTTTACGTAACTTGGTAACGGTAGCGTTTTATGCGCTGCCGTCATTGAGTACATGTCATAGATTTCGCCATTAGAAGTCAAATGACCTTGGAATTTTTTCCCATACCAAGATGCGCGACCTTTTTCTTTAAAGCCTTTCGCATTGCGAACTATTTTGTAGTCTTTGCCACGCAAGTGGTAATCTTTGTTCCCACCTAGGCTGTACGGTTCATATTTAGGATGCGCATCCTCGATGTGTTCGACTGAAAGCGGTGTATCCGGTGCAACATCGGATTCGAGTTCGTAACGGCCTTCTTGTTCTTTTTGGCTAGTTGATGAACAGCCTGCCAAAATAAGAGCAGAGAAAACCAAGGAATATAAAGCGCGTTTTTGCATGTCTAGGTCGCCTTAGAGAATGCTTTTCGGTGCGTATGAATCGACATCAGAATACCAAAACCAGCCATCAAGGTTACCATTGATGTGCCGCCATAACTGATGAGTGGCAACGGTACACCTACTACAGGTAGGATGCCACTTACCATGCCAATATTTACAAAAATATACACGAAGAAGCTGAGTACAATACTGCCTGCCATCATTCGTCCAAATGCGGTTTGCGCTTGGCTGGCGAGATATAAACCTCGTCCAATAATAAATAGATAGATGGCTAAAAGGCAAAGGAAGCCAATCATACCCCATTCTTCAGCAATTACTGCAAAGATAAAGTCAGTGTGTCGTTCAGGAAGAAATTCTAGTTGTGACTGCGTACCTTGCAACCAACCTTTGCCGGAAATACCGCCGGAGCCAATCGCAATTTTACTCTGAATAATGTGGTAGCCCGCTCCTAGCGGATCAGACTCCGGGTTAAATAGAGTACGAACTCGCACTTTTTGATACTCTCGCATCAAGAAAAACCACAGAATTGGAATGAAACCACCTAATGCAATCGCAGCACCAGCAATTATTTTCCAGCTAATGCCGGCGAGGAAGATAACAAAAATACCGGAAGCCGCGATCAGGATTGAGGTACCTAAGTCAGGCTGTTTTGCAATGAGAATGGTTGGTAAGCAGACCATAATCAGTGCAACAATGAGTGTTCTTAGCGTTGGTGGGAGGGGCTGTCTACCAACATAGCGAGCTACCATTAATGGCACCGCGAGCTTCAATAGCTCTGACGGTTGAAAGCGCACAAAACCGAGGTTAAGCCAACGCTGCGCGCCTTTCGATGCTTCACCGAAAAACAGCACGCCGAAAAGCAGTATAACGCCACCAACGAACATCAAAGGTGCCAAGCTTTCGTAAGTTCGTGGAGAAAGCTGTGCAAGGACGAGCATCACAACGAGTGAAAGCACCATTCGCATGGCTTGGCGATCCATCATCAGTAAACTTTGGCCACTGGCGCTGTACATGATCACCAGGCCAAACCCCATCAGGGCCAGTATGCCAAGTAGGAGTGGTAAGTCGATATGGAAGCGTTCAAACAGGGCGCGATTTTTACCTGTAGAGGGATCCATCTTCATTACTGTTTTACCTCTTTCTTCGCATTGTTTTCAGGCTCAATTTCTTCTGGACCAAGAACGACTCGGTCAAAAATTTTCCTTACTACTGGGGCACCGTTACTAGAACCACCACCGGCATTTTCTAGTACTACAGTGACGACCACTTTAGGATCATCAAATGGTGCAAAGCCAGTAAATAACGCATGGTCACGTAAGTGCTCGGCGATTTCATCGGCGTTGTACTCTTCGTTTTCACCCAGACCGAAGACCTGTGCAGTACCTGATTTACCCGCTGTTTCATAATTCATTTTGTAGAATGAGCGACGAGCTGTTCCGCGCGTGCCATGGTTTACCCGACGCATGCCTTCTTTCGCCATATCCCAGTACTTTTTAGGCACATTCTTGATTGGTGGGTAAGTCACGTATTCTGTCGTTTGCTGCTCTTCGAAGTCGTTACCATTTTCTATCGTCGCTTTGAGCAAGTGAGGTGCGATCACTTCTCCCTCGTTTACTAATACGGAGGTTGCTTTGGCGATTTGCATTGGTGTTGCTGTCCAATATCCTTGGCCGATACCCACAGGGATCGTATCACCTTTATACCATGGGGTTTTATGGCGAGACATTTTCCAGTCACGAGTCGGCATATTCGCCTTACTTTCTTCGTAGATATCAATGCCAGTGTAATCACCAAAACCGAACATCATCATCCAATTCGAAATACGGTCAATACCCATGTCATAAGCGATTTGATAGTAGAAGGTATCAACAGACTCTTCGATCGACTTAATGATATCGACGCGCCCGTGCCCCCAACGCAACCAGTCACGAAACGGGCGTGTGTTGGAGTTTGGTATGCGCCAATAACCAGGGTCATTTCGTGTGGTGTTAGGTGTGACGACACCTTCTTGCAGCGCGGCTACCGCCATAAATGGTTTGATGGTAGAGGCCGGAGGGTAAATGCCAAGTGTAGTGCGGTTGACCAAAGGACGGTTTTTATCGTTCAAAAGGGCACGATAGTCTTTACCTGAGATTCCGTGCACGAACGAGTTAGGATCGTAGCTAGGACTTGAAACCATAGCCAGTACACCGTTGTCTCTAGGATCGATCACTACAGCACTGCCTCTGCGGCCATCCAATAATTGGTGTACGTACAGCTGCAAGTTGATATCAAGGTTTAAAACGATGTCTTTTCCGGGTACAGGTGGAACGTACTTTAACGTACGAATTACTCGGCCGCGGCTGTTTACCTCGACTTCTTGATATCCGGCTGTACCGTGTAAGAGGTCTTCGTAGTATTTTTCAATACCCAGCTTACCAATGTCGCGAGTGGCTTGATAGTTTGCGTCTTTTTCTTCTCGGATCAGGCGCTGCATGTCGCGATCATTGATTCGAGAAACGTAACCAATCACGTGGGTTAAGACTTCGCTGAAAGGGTAGTAGCGCTTTAAGGT
Source organism: Vibrio sp. 1874 (assembly GCF_033344395.1). NCBI lineage: Bacteria > Pseudomonadati > Pseudomonadota > Gammaproteobacteria > Vibrionales > Vibrionaceae > Vibrio > Vibrio sp. 1874. Next base: position 13,657 of record NZ_JAWPOR010000008.1, on the reverse strand, counting down.
CGCACTTATTTCCACACCCGGAAAGCGGTACTGATTGACGGAGAATACCGCTACTTGTTTTTCGTTCAGTTGGGTAAGCAGTGGGACCGATTTAAATCGACGAGTCCGTTTACGCTCGTGGTGGAAACGTTCAATCTGGTCTGGTGTAATTTCCAGAATAGTTTGTAATTCTTGGATGGTTGCATCAATGTCTTTAATTTTTTCTGGGGTCAGTTCTAAGTTAAAGACGGGACGGTTCTCTGCCAGTAAAACGCCATTTCGGTCATAAATTAGACCTCGGTTAGGCGCGATAGGCACTACTTTGATGCGGTTATCGTTCGAGCGGGTTTGATAGTCTTGAAACTGGTTCACCTGAATGTTGTACATGTTGGCAACCAGAGCTCCCATCAAGACAACAATGCCGATAAAAGCAACAATAGCGCGGCTGGCAAACAGACGCGCTTCGGCTTGATAATCTCGGATTTGACTGCGGCGTTTACGAATCATTAACGCTTGGCTCTAAAGTTAAACAACGATTATTCGCGATGATAAGGGTGGTTAGCGGTGATGCTCCACGCTCGGTACAAGCTTTCTGCCATTACGATACGCACTAGAGGGTGGGGTAGCGTTAAGGCAGATAATGACCAGCTTTGGTCTGCTGCAGCTTTGCATGCAGGAGCGAGTCCTTCGGGACCGCCGATTAATATTGATACATCACGGCCATCTAATTTCCAAGCTTCTAACTGCTCAGCGAGTTGAGGAGTGTCCCATTTTTTACCTGGGATATCTAACGTGACGATACGGTTGCCTTTTGGTACCGCCGCGAGCATCGCTTCTCCTTCTTTTTGCAGGATGCGAGCGATATCGGCATTCTTACCACGCTTGCCAGCAGAGATTTCAATCAACTCTAACGGCATATCATGCGGGAAACGGCGACGATATTCTTGAAAGCCTTCCTCAACCCATTTTGGCATTTTTGTACCAACAGCAATTAGTTGAATTTTCAAAAGATTAACCCCAGAGTTTTTCTAGCTGGTAGAGTTCGCGGTGCTCTTCTTGCATCACGTGAAGCATGGCTTCGCCCATATCAAGGACTACCCATTCACCTTCGTTTTCACCTTCCATTCCTAGTGGCTCAAGACCGGCTTTTTTCACCTCTGTTGCAACATGGTCAGCGATGGATGAAACGTGGCGTTTGGATGTACCAGTACAGATGATCATGTAATCTGTCACGCTTGATTTATCTTCCACATTTAGGACGATAATGTCTTCCGCTTTCATGTCGTCGGCTTTATCAGCTAAAAAGTCTTTCAGTTCTTCGCGAAGCACTCGGTTTTCCTCGGTTTGTCTCTTATCTCTACAGTGTTTTACATTCTTGCTTGCAAAACAGGTCGCGCACTATATCACGCTTTGATTTTTAAATTGCCAGCTTAATATCAGGAGAGCAGGTTTCTAAGCTCAACTGATGAATAGTTGGCCATACAGACTCGTCATACTGAGTTTTGGCTTTTATCTCGGCTTGAGCCAACAAGGAGAGCAATGCACAAATACGACTCGCTGATAAGCGGGCCAGTGCTGCGTTATAGAGTGGACGCTTGTTTTGCCAAACTCGATATTTCTCAAATACCTGGTTCATTCCCATTTGAGTTAAGTCTTGATGCATATTTAAAAGTTGGCTCAACTCTTTTTGTACACTTCGAATCAAGATCACGGTCTCAACCCCTTCCGCCTCAAGTTGGCGAAGAATACGTTGTGCACGGTTTGCTTTACCTGCCAGTAAGGCGTCGATCCAGTTAAAGGTAGTGAAGTGATTATGGCGACTTAGGGCTTCTTCTAAACGTATGATGGTCAGCTCACCATCCGGGTAGAGTAGGGCCAATTTCTCTAAGCTTTGTGTCAATGCAAATAGGTTACCTTCATGCCATTGAGCCAACATTTGCAGTGATTGCTGATCGGGTTTTAGTCCCAATGTGCGGCAACGTGTCTGAATGAACATAGGTAGGCGTTGAAGGTCTGGCGACAAGCAGCTTACCCAATCGCCTTTTGAGCTTAATGCTTTGAACCATTTCGCATTTTCTTGGGCTTTGGTCAGTTTGCTACCAACAATGACGAGCATGATGTCATCATGAAGCATATCACACAGTGTTTGCAGCTCTTTGCTGACGGCGGTTGTCACGCCACTTTCAGGAATTTCAAGCTCAATCAATTGACGGTGTGAAAACAGACTCATCGCTTGGAAACAGTCGTAAACTTGGTTCCAGTCGATGCTAGCATCCACAGCAAAACGGTGTTTTTCCTCAAAACCTTGCTGAAACGCTGCCTTTTGGATTGCTTGGCGGCTTTCTTGAATCAGTAACGGCTCATTACCAAAGATTAAGTAAACCTGTTTAACTTGTTTAGTTAAATGATCCGTTAGCTTATCGGCATAAATTCGCATAGTGACTAAGAGTTTTTGTTCGCTGGCTCAGAGATTTGTCCTGCTTCATATTCGGCACGAATACGGCCCAACTGGCGCATCATCTGTTTTGCAGCTTGCAAGCGCATCTCGTCTTCAATTACGTCACGCTCAACAGATTTTGCAAGTGCGGTCAACGGGTTGTCTAGGTAGTTGCGGTTTACTGTTGTCGTAAAGTTTTTAGAACCATAGCCAGGAATTGTCACACGGTATTTTACTACGTATGTCAGCTCTTTTTCTGCTGCACGGCTATTTTGATAAAGCGATAGTGTACGCTCATCGATTGTCGCTTCCGTCAAATGAAGGTTGGGTACCGTCGATGATGGTTGAACAAGTTCAACTTTGTTCAGTTCGAGTTGAGAGCGAACATAGCGAGTTAATTCACTGTATTCATCGTAGCTGGAGAAAGACATAGTGTGCAGCTCTTCCGGTACGGAATACTCGCCGCGAAGGTGAAAACCACAGGCAGAAAGAAGCCCCGCTAATACCAATACCACTGGTAGTTTAATCAAAGAGAAAAAGCGCATTGATTGTATTCATCCTAAATTGAAGGGGTTATTTACCTTAAACCACTCATGTGAATGGTTTGAGGTAAATAAACAGGGTAGAAAACTACCCTGTTTAATGACTCTTGGTTAACAAATAAGTTCGCTAAACAGAGACAAATTGACAGCTGCGATTAGTTTGCAACGATGTTCAGCAGTTTACCTGGAACGTAAATAACTTTACGAATAGTCAGGCCATCAGTGAACTTAACCACGTTTTCGTCGTTTAGACCAAGCTGTTCGATATCGTCTTTAGAGATATCAGCTGGGACTGTTAGCTTCGCACGTAGCTTACCGTTAACTTGAACAACGATAGTTTTTTCGTCTTCAACTAGCGCTTTTTCGTCAAACGTCGGCCATGCCGCGTTATCAATGTCTGTTTCACCTAGTGCTGCCCATAGCTCGTATGAGATATGCGGAGTGATAGGGTAAAGCATGACAACAATAGCTTTCAGTGCCTCGTCAAGGATTGCACGATCTTGCGCAGATTCTTGAGGCGCTTTCGCTAGTTTGTTCATCAGCTCCATGATCGCTGCGATCGCGGTGTTGAATGTTTGACGACGAGCGATATCGTCCGTCACTTTCGCGATAGTCTTGTGAACGTCACGGCGAAGTGCTTTTTGATCACCAGAAAGCGCTGCGGTATCTACTGCTTCTGCTGCGCCTTTCGCTGTGTGCTCTTTCACTAGTTTCCAAACACGTTTTAGGAAGCGGTTCGCACCTTCTACGCCAGACTCTTGCCATTCAAGTGTCATGTCCGCTGGAGACGCGAACATCATGAATAGACGTACTGTGTCAGCGCCGTACTTGTCTACCATTTCTTGAGGGTCGATACCGTTGTTCTTAGACTTAGACATCTTGATCATGCCTGAGTGCGTTACATCACGACCTTCAGTGTCTTTAGCAGAAGTAATGCGGCCTTTACCATCACGTTCAACGGCTACGTCTGTTGGAGCTACCCACTCTTTACCACCTTTCTCGTTCTCGAAGTAGAACGCATCAGCCAGTACCATGCCTTGACACAGTAGTTGCTTGAACGGTTCGTCAGAAGTTACGTAACCCGCATCGCGCAGTAGTTTGTGGAAGAAGCGTGAGTACAGTAGGTGCATACAAGCGTGCTCGATACCACCGATGTACTGATCTACTGGTAGCCAGTAGTTTGCTTTTTCTGGGTCTAGGATGTCGTCCGCTTGTGGTGAACAGTAACGCGCGTAGTACCAAGAAGATTCCATGAACGTATCGAACGTATCTGTCTCACGTAGAGCAGGTTCGCCGTTAAAGGTTGTCTTCGCCCACTCTTTGTCTGCTTTGATTGGGCTGGTTACGCCGTCCATTACCACGTCTTCTGGAAGAATCACTGGTAGTTGGTCAGCAGGTACTGGGTGAACTTCACCGTCTTCAGTCGTTACCATTGGGATTGGTGCGCCCCAGTAACGTTGACGAGATACACCCCAGTCGCGTAGACGGAAGTTTACAGTCTTAGTGCCTTTGCCTTCTGCTTCTAGCTTCGCTGCAATTGCATCGAACGCCGCTTGGAATTCTAGGCCGTCGAATTCACCAGAATCGAACAGTACGCCTTTCTCTGTGTATGCCGCTTCAGAAATGTCTAGCTCGCTGCCATCAGCAGGCTTGATAACAGGCACGATGTCTAGACCGTACTTCGTTGCGAACTCGTAGTCACGTTGGTCGTGTGCAGGTACTGCCATTACCGCGCCTGTACCGTAGTCCATCAGTACAAAGTTTGCTACGTATACTGGTACTTCGCGGCCGTTCAATGGATGAATCGCAGTAAGGCCAGTTGCCATACCTTTCTTCTCCATTGTCGCTAGCTCAGCTTCTGCAACCTTGTTGTTCTTACATTCGTCGATAAACGCTGCAAGCTCTGGATTGTTCTCTGCTGCAAGAGCTGCAAGAGGGTGGCCGGCTGCGATACCCACGTAAGTCACACCCATTAGCGTATCTGGACGTGTTGTGTAAACTTCTAGGTCTTGTTGACCCTTAACTTCAAACTTCAGTTCAACACCTTCAGAACGACCAATCCAGTTGCGCTGCATGGTCTTCACCATTTCAGGCCAACCTTCAAGCTTGTCTAAGTCGTCTAGTAGCTCTTGAGCGTACTCAGTGATTTTGATGAACCATTGAGGGATTTCTTTTTGCTCTACAGGCGTATCACAACGCCAGCAACAACCGTCTTCAACCTGCTCGTTTGCAAGAACAGTTTGGTCGTTAGGACACCAGTTAACAGAAGAAGTCTTTTTGTAAACTAAACCTTTCTCGTAAAGTTTAGTGAAGAACTCTTGTTCCCAGCGGTAGTACTCCGGTGTACATGTTGCGAATTCACGGTTCCAATCGTAACCAAAGCCTAGAAGCTTAAGTTGGTTCTTCATGTATTCGATGTTTTCGTAAGTCCAAGGTGCTGGCGCAGTTTTGTTTTTTACTGCTGCGTTTTCTGCAGGTAGACCGAATGCGTCCCAACCGATAGGTTGCATCACGTTTTTGCCTTGTAGGCGTTGGAAACGAGATACTACATCACCGATAGTGTAGTTGCGCACGTGACCCATGTGCAGTCGACCACTTGGGTATGGGAACATGGACAGACAGTAGAATTTTTCTTTATTTGGGTCTTCACTTACAACAAAGGTTTTGTTGTCATCCCAGTGCTTTTGAACTTTTTGTTCAATATCTTGTGGGTTGTATTGTTCTTGCATCGATGGTATCCGTTATCTTGGAATTTGTGAGTTCGGTTAGAACAGACTTAAATAGATCGTCATAGAATACCTAAAGCTAGGGATCACAACAATAGCCAATCTGTACCCATGCGCCCTTAAGTGACGCAGGTAGGAGAAAGATGGAGGTCAGTTATGCCTAAACGTAAAACAGGTTATGAGGAAATGCTCGAGGATGTGATTGAAACCTTGAAGCACAGTCCGGAAGAAGTTAACAAAGCGATTGAGACGTCGGGCAAAGTGGTGGATGCTGCTAATGACTTGACCAAAGATGAATTGGCTTTAATCAAAGCGTACCTTAAAGCAGACTTAAAAGAGTTTTCAGAGAGTTACGAGGATAGCAAAAGCGGCCCGTTTTACTTAACGATTGCGGACTCGATATGGCAAGGGCTGTTAGAGATTACTGACCGAACTAAAGTTGAGTGGGTTGAGTTGTTCGATGACTTAGAGCATCAAGGGCTATATGAAGCAGGAGAGGTGATAGGCTTAGGCACTTTAGTCTGTGATGAGTGTGGTCACAAGACAACGTATAACCACCCAACTGTAATCATTCCGTGTATTAAATGTGGTCACAAAGGCTTTACTCGTCAGTCATTAAAGCCATAAATGGCGCGTAACGACAGTATAATGCTATGAATAAAAAAGAGGCTTAGTCGCCTCTTTTTTGTCTTTTCTACTTTCAAGCTGTTATCAGCTCTGTTTTCTTCTTAAGCCGAGCGCCAGCGCTAAACTTAACCCAACCCAAATATACAATGGCCAAGTACCAAGGACTCGATATGGCGTTTGTCCATTGGTTGGGGTGAGCTCTGCGCGCAGTACTGCAGTTTCAAACTGCGGTACTTGCTCAACGATTTTACCTTTGTGATCGGTTACCGCTGTTAATCCGTTGTTAGTCGAGCGGATGAGCGGTTTACCTAACTCTAAGGCACGCATACGGGCGATCTCCATATGCTGAAGAGGACCGATAGAGTGACCAAACCATGCATCATTTGAAAGCGTTAGAATGAAGTCTGTTTCGTCAGTCACATTTTGACGCACTTGCTCATTAAAGATGATCTCATAGCAAAGCGCTGGTGCCATGTGCATGCCATTCGCAACGATGTTTGGCTGCACAAAAGCCCCACGGCTAAACGACGACATCGGTAGGTTAAAGAATGGCGCTAATGGGCGCAAAATATCTTCAAATGGTACAAACTCACCAAATGGTAGTAGGTGATGCTTATGGTAACGTTCGCTTAAATCGAAGCTGTAGTCACCGTATGGTGTGATGCCTAGGGACAGAATACTGTTGTAGAACTGTCGATCTTCAGCTTGGTTGACGACACCGGTGATGATTGCGCTGTTATTCATTTTTGCAGCGCTGTCGATATTGCTCAAAAATGAAGGCACTTCAATTTCAAAAGCGGGAATTGCTGCTTCTGGCCAAACGATAATGTCTGCATCCCAGTTTTCACGAGTTAAGTCAGCGTACTTCATGATGGTTGGCCAGCGTTGACTTGGTAGCCACTTTAGGTTCTGGTCTACGTTACCTTGAATCAGCGCGAGCTTAGTCGTGTCTTCTGGTCGGGGTGTTACCCAATCGTAGTTGCGAACCCCAAAGCCAGTACTGAGTAGTACCGCAGGGATAATCACCATCAGCCACTGCTTATGAATCCATGCGTAGGCTAACGCCCCTGCGCTGATAAGGATAAATAGAGTAAGCAGTTCTACGCCGCCAATTGGTGCAAAGCTTGCGAGTGGAGCATCTATCTGGCTATAGCCTAGCCATAACCAAGGGAAGCCAGTCATCACCCAACCACGTAACCAATCACTGATCAGCCATAAAGCAGGTGCAGCGAGAAGTGCTTTTGTGAGCGTAAATTGAGGAAACAGCTTGTTGTTGAGCCAAGCAAATAAGCCTGAATAAACAGCCAAGTAGGCAACAAGCAAGCCCATTAAAAATAAATTGGCAATGAGCGGCATACCGCCAAAACCGGAGATACTGACGTAAACCCAGCTAACGCCAGTTGCAAATTGACCTAACCCCCAAGCATAACCAATCCATAGTGCGCGTTTCGGAGTTTGGTTAGCAAGAAGAATCAGTAGAATTGCTGGGCTAAGAATGGCAATAGGCCACAGCTGGTAAGGAGCGAAAGCGAGTGTAGTAGAGGCGCCAACAAAAGCGGCCACTAAGGGCCGCTTAAGGCGATGAAAGAGTTCATTCATCATTGTAATTTCTGAGATTCCCAATGGGTATCGCGTTACTCTTGAGTGGCTTCAACCAGGGTTTCTTCGTCTGGGATCGTCACTTGGAGTTGAATGACACGACGGTTATCGGCAGCGGTGACTTTGAAGTTGTAGCCTTCAATTTCAACCAGTTCACCACGAGAAGGTAAGTGACCAAAGGCAGTCATGACCATACCACCAACGGTATCAACTTCCTCATCGCTGAAGTTGGTTCCGAATGTCTCATTAAACTCTTCGATGGTTGTCAGCGCTCTGACAGCAAACGTATGCTTGCTCAGCTTACGAATGTCCGTCTCTTCACTTTCATCGAATTCATCTTCAATATCCCCGACGATTTCCTCAAGGATATCTTCAATGGTTACAAGACCAGAAACACCACCGAATTCATCGACAACAATGGCCATATGATAACGTTCTTCACGGAATTCTTTCAGCAGTCGATCAACGCGTTTACTTTCCGGTACTACAACCGCTGGTCGAATGACTTCTTCGATATCAAATGGATTGCTGCCTGAGCCTAAGTATTTAAGTAAGTCCTTCGCTAGAAGTATGCCTTCCACATGGTCTTTATCTTCGCTGATCACAGGGTAGCGAGAGTGTTGAGCATCGGTAATCAAAGCAACCAAGGTATCAAGGTCGTGAGTACGCTCAACGGTAACCATTTGCGAACGCGGGATCATAATGTCACGCACACGCATTTCGGAGATTTCCATAACACCTTCGAGCATATCGCGAGTGTCATGGTCAATCAGGTCGTTAACTTCAGAGTCGCGGATAACATCCACAAGCTCTTGGCGATCTTTTGGTTCGCCCTGAAATAGTTGACCTAGACGTTCAAAGAAGGACTTTCTACTCGGACCTTCTGCCTTTTCTTTCTTATCTTCGTTAGAAGAGGGAGAATTATCTTCGTTCATTGTTTCTCAATTAAGTAACGCTATCAGAAGTGTGATAGCACACATAGAGAGGCGAACACGAGAGTCATTTAGGTGGTTCGCCTTTCCCTGTCGAGTGGCCAATAGCTACTCTTTTTCAGCAATGTAAGGATCTTCATAACCCATACCTTGCATGATTTCGGTTTCGAGGGACTCCATCTCTTCGGCTTCGTCATCCTCTATATGATCATAACCTAGCAGATGCAAGCTGCCATGTACAACCATATGCGCCCAATGTGCTAGCAGAGGCTTGCTCTGTTCAACCGCCTCTTTTTCAACAACTTGGCGGCAAATAATCAAATCACCAAGTAAATCTATTTCCATACCAGGAGGTGCTTCAAATGGAAACGACAACACATTAGTTGGTTTATCTTTGCCGCGATACTCATGGTTGAGCGTATGACTTTCTTGTTCATCAACAATACGAATGGTGACTTCGGCTTGTGGCTGGAAGAGAGGGATTGTCTTATCTAGCCACAATTGGAAATCTTGCTGCGAAGGCAGACCTTCTTCATTTTCGACTGCCAGTTGCAGATCAAGTTCAATCGCCATGGTTATTCCTTAGTTGAAGCAACTTGTGCATTCAGTTCGGCTTTTGCTGCTTCTAGTAACTTCGCGTCGCGTTCTTCACGACGGCGTTTCTCGAACTCTTTACGCTCTTTCTGGTCTTGTGCTTCCCACTTCTCGTACGCGTTAACGATACGAGCAACCACAGGGTGACGTACAACGTCGTCGGCTAAGAAGAAGTTAAAGCTGATGTCGTCAACTTCGCTTAGTACTTCAATAGCATGACGAAGACCCGATTTCGCACCACGAGGTAAGTCAATCTGCGTGACATCACCAGTGATAACCGCGCGAGAGTTAAAACCAATACGCGTTAGGAACATCTTCATCTGCTCAACAGTGGTGTTCTGACTCTCATCAAGAATGATGAAGGCGTCGTTTAGAGTACGACCACGCATGTAAGCAAGAGGGGCAACCTCAATCACGTTACGTTCAATCAGCTTCTCTACGCGCTCAAAGCCCAGCATTTCAAATAGGGCGTCGTATAGCGGACGTAGGTATGGGTCGACTTTCTGGCTTAAATCACCAGGTAGGAAGCCCAATTTCTCACCAGCTTCAACCGCTGGACGAGTAAGTAGAATACGGCGGATCTCTTGGCGCTCTAGTGCGTCAACAGCTGCTGCTACAGCAAGGTAGGTTTTACCTGTACCTGCCGGGCCAATACCAAAAGAAATATCATGCGTGACCATGTTAACCAAGTACTGCGCTTGGTTTGGCGTACGTGGTTTGATCACACCTTTCTTGGTTTTGACGAAGACTTCTTTACCATGCTCGATATTAGACTCAGTATTCTGCTCAAGAACACCAGACTCTTTGATCGCTAGATGGATTTGCTCAGGCTCAATATCTGGGATCTCACCTCGTACAGGTGCGGTATCAACATATAGAGTTTTCAGGATATCCAGCGCAGCTGATGCGGTATGAGGTTTACCGACAATCGTAAAGTGGTCACTACGGTGGTTAATTTCAACGCCTAGACGACGTTCTAAATGCTTGATGTTGTCATCGAATGGACCGCACAGGCTAGCTAGTCGGCGGTTGTCTGAAGGTTCTAGGTTAATTTCTAGAGTTACGATTTTATTGCTCAATGTTGCCTCTCATTTTTTGCCACTTAGTGAGAGCCTGATAACGACCAGGCTCTCTATGGCTATTTATACGAGCTTACGGCGTAAAAGTAGCTACACCCAGCTCATCTTCGCGACGTGTTTTCGCCATCATCTGCGTTGGGGAAATCACACTACGAAGATCCATGTCTTTTTCAGTACGTACTAGCTCACCACGCAGTGAGTTTGCAAATACGTCTACGATCTTCACATCAACGAACTGACCAATTAGGTCTGCACTACCTTCAAAGTTTACTACACGGTTGTTTTCTGTACGAGCGCGTAGTTCCATTAGGTTTTTCTTCGAAGGACCTTCAACTAGAACACGTTGTTCTGTGCCAAGCATTAAGCGAGAGTAACGCATCGCTTGAGCATTGATAGTTTGCTGTAGTTCGTAAAGGCGCTCTTTCTTCACTTGTTCTGACACATCACAAGGGTAATCCGCTGCTGGCGTACCTGGACGTGGAGAGAAAATAAAGCTGAAGCTCATGTCAAAGTCTACATCTTTGATTAGCTTCATGGTGTCTTGGAAGTCTTTGTCTGTCTCACCAGGGAAACCAACAATAAAGTCTGAACTGATTTGAATATCAGGACGAGCTTTACGCAGTTTACGGATGATCGATTTGTATTCGATAGCGGTGTGAGGGCGTTTCATCATCGTTAGGATACGGTCACTACCACTTTGCACAGGTAAGTGCAGGAAGCTCACAAGTTCTGGCGTATCTTCGTATACTGCGATGATGTCGTCTGTGAATTCTAACGGGTGGCTCGTCGTGAAACGAATACGGTCGATACCATCGATAGACGCAACCAAACGAAGCAGTTCTGCAAATGAACAGATCTCACCATCGTGCATAGGACCACGGTACGCGTTTACGTTTTGACCCAGAAGGTTTACTTCACGTACGCCTTGTTCAGCAAGTTGGGCGATTTCGAATAGTACGTCATCCATTGGACGGCTTACTTCTTCACCACGAGTGTACGGTACGACACAGTAAGTACAGTACTTAGAGCAGCCTTCCATAATAGAAACGAATGCTGTCGCACCTTCAGCGCGAGGTTCAGGTAGGCGGTCGAATTTTTCGATCTCTGGGAACGAAATGTCCATAACTGGTGCATCATCGGACTGAGATTGTTTGATCATCTCAGGTAGGCGGTGCAAAGTTTGTGGGCCAAAAATAACGTCAACGTATGGTGCACGTTCACGAATATGGTCACCTTCTTGCGTTGCTACACAACCACCTACACCGATAACTACGCCAGGTTTCTTATCTTTTAGTGTTTTCCAGCGGCCTAGCTGGTGGAAAACTTTCTCTTGCGCTTTTTCACGGATCGAACAGGTGTTAAGTAGAAGTACGTCTGCTTCCTCTGGCTCTTCCGTCAGCTCGTAGCCGTTTGCAGCATTAAGCAGGTCGGCCATTTTTGATGAATCGTATTCGTTCATCTGGCAGCCCCAGGTTTTAATTAGCAGTTTCTTACTCATCTCACTTTCGCTCGTTCAGTTGTACTTAAATCGGAGAGCTATTGCTCAAATTATAGCCGCCATCACGGCGGTAAGCGGCGTATTGTACTGCTTTAAAAAGCACCTGACTAGTGATCTAGCTAATTCTCTGCAAAGCCCGATGAAATCTAGTTTTTCGCCCTATGCAGAACAAGGTTTTTTGTTAAACAATTTTGTAAAAATAGCCATGGAAAGTACAATAAAAAACGCCAATTAATCAGCACGATGAAGAGTGAAAAATGAACAAGTATGACATCGCCGTGATCGGTGGCGGTATGGTCGGGGCAGCCGTCGCTGTTGGATTTGCCAAGCAGGGCAGAAGCGTTGTCTTGGTCGAAGGTACAAAACCTAAAGTTTTTGATGCCGCTCAGGCGATGGATATTCGTGTATCTGCAATCTCGCACCAGTCGGTGGAGTTACTTGATTCACTCGGAGCATGGTCAGAGATCAAGAGCATGCGAGTTTGTCCTTATCGGCGGTTAGAAACTTGGGAGCACCCAGAGTGCCGTACTCGTTTTCACTCTGATGAATTGTCATTGGATCAGCTAGGTTACATCGTTGAAAATCGCCTAATCCAATTAGGTCTTTGGCAAGTCTTCTCTAAGTATGAAAATCTAACCGTGATGTGTCCTGAGCGATTAAAAGCCATTGAGTTTGCAGATGTAAATCTTGTGACACTAGAAAGTGGGGCGCAGTTTGAAGCTAACTGGGTGATTGGTGCTGATGGTGCAAACTCTAAAGTTCGTCAATTGGCTGGAATTGGTGTAACTGCGTGGGATTACCGACAACACTGCATGTTGATTAACGTGAAAACAGAATTGCCTCAGCAAGATATTACTTGGCAACAATTTACACCTTCAGGCCCACGTTCATTTTTACCTCTGTGCTCTTTGAGTAACGACGATGGTCAAATAGTAGGCCAAGGTTCTTTGGTTTGGTATGACTCGCCTAAACGTATTAAACAACTGTGTGCGATGGGTAAACCTCAACTAAGGGAAGAAATCTTACGTCATTTCCCTGCAGAATTAGGCGATATTGAAGTTTTACAGTTTGGCTCATTCCCACTCACTCGTCGTCATGCGCAAAGCTACTCAAGCAAAAATTGCGTATTAGTGGGTGACTCTGCCCATACGATCAACCCGCTTGCAGGGCAAGGGGTAAACTTAGGCTTCAAAGATGTAGACGTTCTCCTTTCGGTAACAGAACAGCAAGAAAAGCTGGAAGATACCTTACTCGCGAAATACGAACGCGCACGTCGACCTGACAACTTACTCATGCAGACGGGCATGGACTTTTTCTATAAAGGTTTTAGCAACGATCTTGGGCCATTGAAGTTCGTACGTAATGCTGCATTGAAGCTTGCTGAAAACTCAGGGCCAATTAAGGCTCAAGTACTGAAATACGCGTTAGGTATGTAGTAAGCTACTCAAATCACAGATAGAAAAAAAGCGAGCCATGAGCTCGCTTTTTTAATTCGGCAAATCTAATGATTTCCCGAGTCCAGAACCAAAAAAATAAAAAACCCAGCAAAGTCATGCTGGGTTTTCCGATAATGGTGCGGAAGGAGAGACTTGAACTCTCACACCTTGCGGCGCCAGAACCTAAATCTGGTGCGTCTACCAATTC
>NZ_JAWPOR010000089.1:0-1411 GCF_033344395.1 Vibrio sp. 1874 | reverse complement strand
AGCTGAAGCGGATGCGATTTTCGCGCTTGAAAGCGTGAAAGGTAAAGTCACACAGCTAGCGTCGAATGAAACTTTCTTTGGCCAACCTGATTTGATTGAAAAACAATTGGAACAGATTCGCGCCGTGACTCCTCAATCTGTTGAGAAGGTGTACCAAAACTTTATTCAAGGTAAGTCGAAAGTCACCTTGAGCGTGGTACCAAAAGGCAAAACGGATCTTGCTGTTAAGTCTGCGACATTTACAACGCCAGAACGCACCTTGCCAGAGTACAAAAAAATTACCGATGATCAGTTAGCCTATCGCCGCGCAACGGACAATTTTGATCGTTCAGAGCAGCCACCGGTCGGTGAACCAGTGAAAGCAACAATGCCAGAACTGTACAATGTGCACTTTGACAACGGCTCTGAACTACTCGGCACCGTGAGCAACGAAACTCCGACAGTCATGATGCAATTCAGCTTGCCTGCGGGCACGCGTTTTGTGGAAAAAGGCAAAGAAGGCCTAGCGCAACTGACGGCCGCTATGTTGCAAGAAGGAACGACCAAACGTAGCGTGGAACAAATTCAAGCTGAGCTCGATAAACTCGGCAGCATGATCTCTGTCGATGCCACAGGCTACACGACGAACATCAGCGTTTCTTCTTTAGAAAAGAATTTAGAGCCAACACTGAAAATCGTTGAAGAGATGCTGCTATCGCCAGCGTTCAAACAAGAAGATTTTGATCGTGTGAAAATGCAGGCACTCGAAGGGCTTGTGTACGAACATCAAAATCCAAGTTGGATGGCATCTCAAGCAAGTCGACAAGTGCTGTATGGCGATTCTGTTTTCGCTCGTCCGAAAGACGGCACGCAAGCCGGGGTCAGTGCGCTAACGCTTGATGATGTACGTGAGTTCTACGCTAAGCACTACACACCGCAGAGTGCACAAGTCGTGGTGGTGGGTGACATTGCTAAACAAGACATTGAGCAGAAGCTTGCGTTTTGGGCTGAATGGAAAGATGAAGCGGCACCACTTTATGCTCCTCAAACAATACCAGCATTAGGTGAGCAGAAAATTCATCTTGTCGACAAACCAGGGGCACCGCAAAGTGTGGTTATGATGGTTCGTCAAGGCATGCCTTATGATGCCACGGGTGACTTTTATCTAAGCCAGCTCGCGAACTTTAACCTAGCGGGTAACTTTAACAGTCGCATCAACCAAAACCTGCGTGAAGACAAAGGCTACACCTACGGTGCTTACGGTTACTTCTCGGGGAATCCTGAAACCGGTTCGGTTGTATTTACCGCGCAAGTTCGTGCCGATTCGACGGTCGCATCGATTATCGAGATGGAAAATGAGCTGAATGAATACGCTCAATCTGGAATGACTGATGAAGAAATGAAATTTATGCGCCAAGCGGTCGGTCAAAAA
>NZ_JAWPOR010000088.1:0-1418 GCF_033344395.1 Vibrio sp. 1874 | reverse complement strand
CTGCCGACTTTGATTTCCTGCACCACATCGGTGAAAGCTATGCCACGCTACGCCGCTACGCGCCGCAGTTCCTGGGCGTGCTCAAATTGCGGGCTGCGCCCGCCGCCAAGGGTGTGATCGATGCCATCGACATGCTGCGCGGCATGAACAGCGACAGCGCGCGCAAGGTGCCCGCCGATGCGCCAACCGCATTCATCAAGCCGCGCTGGGCAAAGCTGGTTCTGACCGACGACGGCATCGACCGGCGTTACTACGAGTTATGCGCCCTGTCGGAGCTGAAGAACGCGCTGCGCTCCGGTGATGTCTGGGTGCAGGGTTCTCGCCAGTTCAAGGACTTCGACGAATACCTGGTGCCGGTCGAGAAGTTCGCCACTTTGAAGCTGGCCAGCGAATTGCCGCTGGCAGTGGCCACCGACTGCGACCAATACCTGCATGACCGGTTGGAATTGTTGGAGGCGCAACTCGCCACAGTCAACCGCATGGCTGCGGCCAACGACTTACCGGATGCCATCATCACCACCGCGTCAGGCCTGAAGATCACGCCGCTGGACGCGGCAGTACCAGACGCCGCGCAAGCCATGATCGACCAGACAGCTATGCTGCTGCCGCACCTCAAAATCACCGAGTTGCTGATGGAGGTCGATGAATGGACGGGCTTCACCCGCCACTTCACACACCTGAAGACCAGCGACACGGCCAAGGACAAAACCTTGCTGTTGACGACGATCCTGGCCGACGCGATCAACCTGGGTCTGACCAAAATGGCCGAGTCCTGCCCTGGCACCACCTACGCCAAGCTGTCTTGGCTGCAAGCCTGGCACATCCGCGATGAAACCTATTCGACGGCGCTGGCCGAGCTGGTGAATGCGCAGTTTCGGCAACCCTTCGCCGGCAACTGGGGTGACGGCACCACGTCATCGTCGGACGGCCAGAACTTCATAACCGGCAGCAAAGCAGAAAGCACTGGTCATATCAACCCGAAGTATGGAAGCAGTCCAGGACGGACTTTCTACACCCATATCTCCGACCAGTACGCGCCCTTCAGTGCCAAGGTGGTCAACGTGGGCATTCGTGATTCAACTTACGTGCTTGATGGCCTGCTGTACCACGAGTCGGACTTGCGCATCGAGGAACACTACACCGACACGGCAGGCTTCACCGATCACGTGTTTGGCTTGATGCATTTGCTGGGATTTCGCTTCGCGCCGCGTATCCGTGACTTGGGCGAAACCAAGCTATTCATCCCCAAGGGCGATGCCGCCTATGACGCGCTCAAGCCGATGATTAGCAGCGACAGGCTGAACATCAAGCAAATACGCGCCCATTGGGATGAAATTCTGCGGCTGGCCACCTCCATCAAGCAAGGCACGGTAACGGCTTCGCTGATGCTGCGCAAACTCGGCAGCTACCCGCGCCAG
>NZ_JAWPOR010000087.1:0-1423 GCF_033344395.1 Vibrio sp. 1874 | reverse complement strand
TCTGGTCTGACGTTACCGATTTTTGATTGCTGCGCCGCGCCACCACTGTGATCAGATGCGGGCATCCCCACGCTGTCGAACAGCTTACGTTCCGCTTCAGGAACCAGATCGATCCAGTCGAGCGTTAATGGCTCATCACTCGCCATGACCGGCGTCGTAAATGCAATCGCGAGTAAGCAACTGGCTAAAACTTTTTTCCACATCGTTAGATCCTTATGGTCATTCCGTCACTGAGTGACTGTCTGTAGGCGCGGAATGCTG
The DNA here is from genome assembly GCF_033344395.1 of Vibrio sp. 1874. Lineage (NCBI taxonomy): Bacteria > Pseudomonadati > Pseudomonadota > Gammaproteobacteria > Vibrionales > Vibrionaceae > Vibrio > Vibrio sp. 1874. The sequence continues at coordinate 1,162 of NZ_JAWPOR010000087.1, read as the reverse complement.
GAATAAAACCAATCACAATACCGGCGCATTGTACAAAGCTAAGCAGCATCCATTCGTACGCAGAAAGCGTGCTTAACGTGAGATTTATACCGTAGTGTTGTTGAATTAGGGGCTGAAGTAGGGCGAGTATCGTATACAGCCCCAAAACGCCGGTGACGATACCTGCTGCTGTGAGTAAACTCGCTTCACTAATGAGCAGAGAAAAAACGTGGCGCGGGCGCGCTCCCATAGCGCGTAAAATGGCCATTTCTCGACGTCGTTCTTGTAAGCTGGTCAGTAGGCTGCTTAACATGCCGAGTAAACCCGCGATAACCACAAAACCAGAAACCGCCATCAAGGCCTGTTCTGCGACAGACATCATGCCCCACAATTCGTGTAGCGCGACACCGGGCATAATTGCACTGAGAGGCTCTTTCGGGTAGTTGTTGATCTGCCTTTGCAACGCAAAAGTTTGAATGCGCGATTTCAAGCCCACAAGCATGGCAGTGATCTGTTTTGGTTGAAAATCCCTTTCTTGTAATACCTTCGCATCCGGTGTTGGACCCAAGCGTGCACCACTTTCCCAACCGACATGAATGGCTTCGATCGCCTCTAACGAGACGTGAACCGTCTTATCTACTGGTGTGCCAGTTGGAGCTAAAATACCAACAACTTTGAATGGCAGTTTATCGTGACGGCTGAAGCCAACATCGCTGATACCATGGGCAATGATGATTTCACTGCCTATCTGGTAACCCAATTGTTTGGCGACGTCCGATCCGAGTACGGTTTCAAATAATCCATTGAACTCTTTCCCTTTCGAGAAAGTAAGTGGTTGCTTACTTCCGTACTTATAATGCTCAAAGTAACTATGATTGGTTCCCATCACTCGAAAGCCTTTGTGAGAGTCTCCGAGCGAAATGGGAATTGCCCAATCAACCGCGCGATGCTGGCTGAATTCTTGATAGCTTTTCCAATCGATATTATTAGTGGCATTACCGATACGAAAGACTGAATGCAGCAGTAAGTTCACTTGGCCTGAGCGTCCGCCGACAATTAGGTCCGTTCCGGAAATGGTGTTCGCAAAGCTGTCTTTTGCTTGAGTGCGGATACGTTCTACGCCAAGCAGCAAGATTACCGATATTGCTACCGTCATGATCGTCAACACCGCTGTCGCTTTGCG
>NZ_JAWPOR010000086.1:0-1432 GCF_033344395.1 Vibrio sp. 1874 | reverse complement strand
CTTTTTAAACACTTTCCTGCAATCTAAACATGCAAATTTCACTGTAATATTTGATTTCATCCTGAATACCTAACGCCCTGTTAAGGTGTGAGCAACGCAATACCGGAGCTGCCGCATACCACCTTAACCACTAAAATCAACGCATAGTAAAAATGCCACGCGTTGCGAATCACTCTTAAACAGTTTGTTATAACTTCAGATACGTGTGGATTGTTGTATGTAAGTTTTTAAACCCTGTTAGCTCAAATTCCAGTACCCATGATGATTCAAGTGTCATAGGTAACTTTCCATTTGTCGATTCGCCAAATTTAATTTCAGTTATATCAACAGGACTATGAGCAGCAAAGAAGTAAACTGACCCATCAATATACCCGTCATCTGGGTTTACAGGGAAAGTAAATGTTCTACCAGCAAGTTCATTAAGCTCTGTAGGTAAATTTATACCGTTTAGGCTAATTACAGTTTCTATTTTCTCAGAATAGTCGTCTAGACTAAGTTCAAACGGCTCTATTCCTATCTCAAGTGAAACGTCACCATCGACGCCAGAAATCTTTGCACTTGTAAATTTGAGCTTTTCTATCGGGAAATTTTCCACTCTTCCTCCTGAGTTATAACGCCGCGTTAAGTAGTGAGCAACGCTACCACCTAACCTAAACCATTGCACCTTAAACACAATACTCAATTTGAACTGAGAATGCCACGCGTTGCGAATCTGCCTTAAACGCTTTGTTAGCACTACTTTTTGAGGTACTTAACAACTGAATCCCCAAACTTAACCTTAAACGAACTTGTAGTCGTATTTACTGACAAAAACAAATTGTCATATGAGCCTGCACAATGATTTTTTACATAGTCATTAACATGGAGCTTAAAATCTGATGACAGCTTAAACACAGCTTGCTGCCCATATGGCAAGAAACTAGGTAATGGCGAACTGAAAGGCGCAAACTGCTGAATACCCATTGCAACCTTAGCTTCGGACGAATATATGGTAATGGAATTGATGTTACTCGGTTTATTGCCATTACTGGTGACATTTACAGCCAAGGCATTATCTGGCTCCCCTTGAAAAACGAAAACATCAAATACACATTTTAGACTTTCACCATTACTTTTCCTTTGTTGCTCGGCAAGCCAAAGAGAAGTAAAAACGGCAGCTAATGCTCCAAGCCCAGCAACCCAACCACCAAACGCACTCAATGCTGGGATCAATACATTCGTTAAAGTTTCTTGATTATAAGATACGCCAAAACTGACACCAACTACGAAGCTAAGCGCAGAAACAAGAACGAGAATAACCACTGCCGAAATTAATTTTATATATTTCCAGTCCATACAACCTTTCCTAGTAGTGCTAACGCCTTGTTAAGGTGTGAGGCACGCAATACCGAGGTTTCCGCATACCGCCTTAACCACTGAACTTAACGCATAG
>NZ_JAWPOR010000085.1:0-1438 GCF_033344395.1 Vibrio sp. 1874 | reverse complement strand
GGCCCAGTAATCATGCGACCAAGCAGAACCAACGGCTGGTTATTTGATGAGTTGATTTCCAATTTGTTGCCATCAAGACAGATCATTTTTTGTTCGGCAAACTCATTCAACGTTTTCACCACAAGGTCGTTTAAATCTTCCTCTTGGTAGCTTAGGAACAGCTCTTTCTTCAAGAATGGGTAGATTTGCGCGACGTTCTCTTGGATTTTCTCCACGGTGAGATTGCGCTGACGAATAATCATCTGGGCAATCAACGATGGCAGCGCAAACAAGTGAATGATGTTGTTGCGATAGTAAGTCATCAGAATCGATTGGCTACGATCAAGAGAAATGATGTCGCCCATGCTGTCTGTTTCAATCACAAACTTATCTAACGAGATAGCATGATCAACCAACTCTTCAGCACTTTCTGTTGGGATGGTTGAAGTGCTTGAGTATGGGTTGTTCTTGAGTAGCTTCAAGTAGCACTCAATCTGATTGATCAGAGAATCACGAGACAGTGCTCGTTGGCGAGAAGCCAACAAGGCTGTTGCACAAAGCGTTAAGGCGTTTGCCGCTGCCGCATCGTTAATATGCGTCATCATCTTGTTCGCTAGCTCATTGACCACAGGATTCATCCACTGTGGTTTGCTACCGCCCATGCTATCGATGTCTTTTGTCCACTCTGGCGCGTGCTCGTTAAGGTATTGGTTGAGCTGAATAGGCTCACCGAAGTTCACGTAGCCCAAACCAAAGTTACGCAGTTTACGTAGAGTGCGCAGAACAAGACCTGCGTTCTCTTTCTCTTTACGTTTACCGCGCAGTTCTTTGGCGTAAGTGCCTACTTCCATTACATGCTCGTAACCGATGTAAACCGGTACCAGCGTTACCGGACGGTTTAGACCACGCAGCATCGCTTGAATCGTCATGGCCAACATACCCGTTTTCGCTTGCAGTAAGCGGCCGGTACGTGAGCGACCACCTTCGCTGAAGTACTCTACCGAGTAACCTTTTGCAAACAGCTCGGCTAGATACTCACGGAAAATCGTGGAGTACAGTTTGTTGCCTTTAAAGCTACGACGAATAAAGAACGCACCACCACGACGGAAAATCGGACCCGCAGGGAAGAAGTTCAGGTTGATACCCGCAGCAATGTGCGGTGGCACCATACCTTCATGGTACAGAACGTAAGACAGCAGTAGGTAGTCCATGTGACTACGGTGACACGGCACGTAAACGATCTCATGGCCATCTTGCGCCAAGCGACGCACTGTCGAAGCGTTGTTGATGTGCAGGCCTTGATATAGTTTGGTCCACAGCCAGCTCAGGATGCGATCGCCGTTTTTCACCAGACCGTATGAGAAGTCGGCTGCGATTTCAGCCATGATGTCATGGGCTTCTTGGCGCGCTTTCTCAATCGAAAGGTCTTTGCTTTTTGCCTCGTCGGCAATCGCTTGTT
>NZ_JAWPOR010000084.1:0-1444 GCF_033344395.1 Vibrio sp. 1874 | reverse complement strand
CAGCTTGACCAATACCACCACGCGCAACACGCTGTTCTTTCCACACATGCGAACCATGGCCCACGACAACATGTGAAATGTACAGTTGCGGGTTTTGCCAACCGCTGGTTTCTCGTTCATCGGTGGCGACGCGAAAATAGCTCCACTGCACGTTGTAAGTGCGACCTTGCTTATCTTGCAGCTTCGCAAAGTAGTTCCACCATTCATGTTGATATTCAGGATGGAAGCGAAAGTCTGAAGGCAATGAGACATGCTCGTCCGGTAAAACGGGCTCAAAAATGGTTTTATTTTCTCGCGTCAGTACCGAATTGATTTCATTTTCTTGGGTAGCAGTAGGCTCTAGCCAAAACGTTGAATACAACGTCGCTCCAGTCAACATGGCAAAAACGACAACGATCAGCATCGAAGCAAAAACGCGCTTTTTAGAGTTTTGTTTTTCCACTACAACGCATCCCTCAACGACTTCATTGGCGTACTCTTAATCATTCGAATTACGGGTAACGCCCCGGCGATCATAATCGCGAGCATTGCCCAAGCGATAGTTTGTGCATATTCCCAAGGAATGGTTTGCAGTTCGAGTGACCAACCAAAAGATTGTTTAATGATGATATCAACAATTAGGTGGGCCAAGGCCAATCCTAACGGTACTGCTATAATCGCAGAAATGGCACCAAAGGCGAACAGTTGCAAGCCCCCTAGGGCAACCAACTCTTTGCCAGAAACACCCATGCATCTCAGCAGCGAGAAGTGTCTTTGACGAGAGAGTTCTCCTGCTAGGGTTGCAAAGAAAAGACCAAATACAGCAATGATAAGAGTAATGTTGCCTAACGTGCCAGCGATGGCGAACGTGTGATCAAATACTCTCATGGCTTGATTGTAGATATTGCTGTTGTCGAATACGCGGTCTTGTGGCAATCGGAAGACATTTTCTAAACGATTCTTCAACCCTTCCCCATTCACGCTGTCTTTCAGCAATACGCCTAACCCTACGTTGCCCGTTCCGGCAAACGCATAAAGCCAGTTTCGATGTGACATCATCACTTGGTTGTATGGGTTGCCATAATCGTAGTACACACCCACGACTTGCCAACCTTCACCCAGTGGCGCTTGCAGATCAATGTAATCGCCCGGACGAATATCCAGTTTGAGAGCCATAGATTCACTGACCATCAAGCTTTTAGTTTGATGTAGCTGATACCAGTAGTTTGGAACACCGAGCTTGACCGTTAGCGAATCTAGCTCTCCTTCAGAAGGGCCTGTGCTGACCACTTGCAACGCGCCATGCTCGGTAGGAACATCTTTTTCCCAGCGCCACCAAACCGATTCAACTTCTGGCTGATCTTGTAACCATGCGCTCATTCGCCCAGCCGAGTTGTTTGTTGGATAAATATAGATATCGGCGGCCAAGCGTTGGCTTAACCATTTCTCAGTGGTGTCTCTAAAG
>NZ_JAWPOR010000083.1:0-1446 GCF_033344395.1 Vibrio sp. 1874 | reverse complement strand
TTCATATTGACGGTAAGTACAACACCATTATTGGTAAAATTTTGACTCACAGTACGACCGATATATTCAATGCTAACGTTTGTGGCACCATTGAATCAAAAGGCCATCAATTGCATCTCAAGACGAATCACCCTTTCCAACAACATTTCGTCGTCGGTGATATTGTGGCGCACAGTTCTCTGCTTATTGATGATATGGCGGTTTACGGCACGACGGAGTCCAAAGGTGCATCTGCCGCACTGAACGGTTCGTTCTACGCGAAAGATACTGCGATTAAGTACTTCCAGACATTAAACTTTAATCAAGGTGTTGGAAGTCAGGTTTGCGGCAAAATCCAACAAACGCCGGGAAGTTCGCACCCTCATAGTGTAACTGGCAAGTATTCTCAGTTCTGCGGTGTTGGCCAATCACGTTGCGATTACTCGAGCTCCATTTGTCCGAGCACCGCAACTCCGCCGCCCGAGTGTAGCATGTTGCCTCCAAGTAACGATGACTTGGGCCTGACGGTGACACCATCTGATGACATGGCGTTGATGTGCGGTGACGATCTCCCGCAATTCACAGCGATCACAACCAACAACGATGAAGTAGTCGGCGCACCAGTGATGGCAATATTGTCTGATCCCGACTTGTTCACGCTAGAGGTAGTGAAAGGGAAACCGACCTCAACTGAAAACCAGTTTCAATCTAACGATAATGGTGAGCTCGTTGTTCGTGTGATTCCAAACGACATCAATAAGATCGCATTAGACGCCAATTACTCTTTGACTTTCACAATGGTCGGAGACTCCGCTAAGGAGCAAACAGTCAACTTCATGTTTACGCCGTTTATGTTCGAAGCGTATTCAAATGAAAGACGGACACTGAATGAAATTCGCGTCATCGCTGGTAAACCAGAAAATGTTCATACACGTCTGCTCGCTTGTGCCTCCACAGGAGAACCCGTCGTTGCCAGCAATTACAATGGGAAACCCAAAGTAGTCCACCCTTTGATTAAACCTCTAGGTGGAAGCGAAGGTGATTTTAGTTATTCTGCTGAGTTCAAAGACGGATTATCGGAACATGGCTTAATTACTAACGAATCCGGACTGTTCGAGGTGACGTTATCCGACCAATTCGAATGTGAAGGATTTTCAGAGTGTCCGGACGACGGCACAGTTGAAGTAACAGGCAAGTTTAATGTGTACTCGCGACCATGGACCTTGGCAATCTGTGAGAACCAAAACACCTTGCCTTCAGGCACATCCGAACAAGGTGATAAGTTCATTGCCGCTGGCGAACATTTCTCGTTAACGGTGAAACCCGTCATCTGGCAAAAAGGGGGTTCTATCAGTGATCCTATCGACTCATCAGCTTATTGTGATGCTTTGGTCACGACCAACTTTATGCATGATGGCGCACCAGCAGCATCGGTTGTTTTGTCGAGCGAGCAACACTCGCCTTTAG
>NZ_JAWPOR010000082.1:0-1450 GCF_033344395.1 Vibrio sp. 1874 | reverse complement strand
TTGCTTGGGTCAGTGGGTACTTTTGGGGTTTAGCTCAACATCAACCAAGTGCGGCGGCAACACCAATCGCCCAAGCAGCTGCCGCAGTATCAGCAAAGCCTGCCGGTAAGTTGACCATCATTTTTGCTTCTCAAACCGGTAACGCAAAAGGTGTTGCTGAAGCGTTGGAACAAGAAGCAAAGGCAGAAGGAATTGCAGTAGAGTTGTTTGATGCAAGCGACTACAAAGGCAAAAACTTAGCCAAAGAAACGCACGTCATCATTGTTGCTTCTACCAATGGTGAAGGTGAAGCGCCAGACAATGCCATTGAGTTGCACGAGTTCTTACAATCTAAGAAAGCACCTAAGCTATCAAACCTTCAATATGGTGTGATTGCATTGGGTGATTCTAGTTATGAGTTCTTCTGCCAAACTGGTAAAGACTTTGACACGTATTTAGCAAAACTGGGCGCGACGTCTTTTATTGACCGTATTGACTGCGATGTTGATTACGAAGCGGCAGCGGAAGAATGGCGCAAGAATGCGCTAGGTAAAGTTAAAGAGACACTATCTTCTGGCAATGAAGCGGAAATTGTTCAACTTCCTGTAGGACAAGCGGCAGCTTCACATTCTCAGTACAACAAACAAAATCCATACACAGCGACGTTACTCACCAGCCAAAAGATCACGGGTCGAGACTCGGGTAAAGATGTTCGCCATATTGAAGTCGATCTAGATGGTTCGGGTCTGACATATCAACCAGGTGATGCTTTGGGTGTGTGGTACGAAAACAGCTCTGAGCTTGCTAATGAAATTCTAGGTAAAGTTGGTTTGTCTGGTGTTGAAACAGTTGACGTTGATGGCGAAAGCTTATCTATTCACAGTGCTTTAGTGAGTAAGTTCGAGATCACGACATCTAACCCACAGCTAGTGACTAAGTTTGCCGAGTTATCTGGCAGCAAGAAACTACAAAAGCTGGTGGAAGATAAAGACAAGCTTCGTGAGTACTCAGCCAACACTCAAATTGTTGATGTATTCGCAGAGAAGAAAACCAAACTGACCGCGGGTGAGTTGGTTGGTTTGTTGCGCCGTTTGACGCCTCGTCTTTACTCTATTGCTTCTAGCCAAGCTGAAGTGGATGAAGAAGTACACCTTACCGTCGGGTTGGTTGAATATGACCACAACGATGAAAAACGTTACGGTGGCGCATCGAGCTTCTTAGCTCAACGTCTAGAAGAAGGCGGTGACGTAAAAGTATTTGTTGAGCACAACAATAACTTCAAACTGCCAGAAGATGATAATACACCGATCATCATGGTTGGGCCGGGCACTGGTATTGCGCCATTCCGCAGCTTTATTCAAGAGCGTGAAAACCGCGATGCTGAAGGTAAAAACTGGTTGTTCTTTGGTGATCGCACGTTCACACAAGATTTCTTGTACCAAGTTGAATGGCAAAAATACATTAAGTCGGG
>NZ_JAWPOR010000081.1:0-1450 GCF_033344395.1 Vibrio sp. 1874 | reverse complement strand
ATGGGGTTCTAGGGATTTTCCCCTCTAAAAAGACTTAATCCTCTGTAGACCACACCAATAAATGGCTGCGGAGGTGGGTTACTACTTATAAGTGTGGCAAATTAGGTAAATATCGTACATTTAATACGGAACAGCCCTGATATGGCCATCAAAAACGAAATTACTATTCTCACGAGAGCAGAACAGGCAGATCTTTATTCCCCACCCATTTTTTCAATCGAAGAACAACGTCTGTACTTTTCTCTGAACGATGCGGAATTGGCAGTTTTTCGGTCAATTCGTCTCAGAGCTCATAGATGTTACTTTGTCGCGATTTTGGGATACTTCAAATCAAAGCCCGTCATCCTAGATATCGCTTACTCGCAGGTTTCTAAGGATTTAATGTTCATCAGTAAAGAGCTGCTTGGCGGCAAGGGGCTCAGACCATTCACTCCCTCACAAAAACAAAAAGATCGACTCTACGCAAAAGTATTAGACCTTGCTGGTTATCACAAATGGGACGAAAGTCAGCACTTCAATTCTCTTTTCGACCACCTTGTTCAGGTGGGCAATGCCTGGCTGGAGCCGCGTTACCTCTTTGATACTGCTATTGAATTCCTAACCAGTCACAGCATTGCTATCCCTAGGTACACCGTACTCCAGAGACTGATAAGCAGAGCGATGCAGCAGGTCAGAAAAGACCTGGCGCACCAACTTAATCAACTCACCAGTCCTGAACTTCACGTCTTTCTGGACAGCATAACAGCCATTGATGACGGACTAAGCCTGAACCAGCTCAGAGGCGGTGCAAAAAGTCTGACCGTACCTGAACTTAAAAAAGAGCTTGCCCTTTATCATCAGTTAGCGCCATGGCGCACGCAAATCAATGGCGTTATCGATGGGCTTAATCTGTCTCTTAAAAATCGACAACACTTCGGTGAGCTCATCAACTATTACGGTAGTAAACTCAAACGATTCAAACGCGCACAGCAGCATCTATGGTTGCTATGTCACCTGACAGAGCGGATACAACTGGCACTGGAACGGTTAACTGATGGGTTCATTTACCATATCCGCAAGCAACAAGAAGCTGCCAACACCTTTGCACAACAAGCAGTGTTCCTGTCCTGGCAGTCAGCCGCGGACAATGTCACGAAAGCGGCAGAGTTACTGCATCTGTTTGTGGATGAGAACATTGATGATAATCAACCCTTCTCAGTAGTCAGACAACAGGCATTGAAGGTCATGAATGACAGGGATATCCAGACCCTCTGCCTTTACCTGAAAAAACAGAAACGGACCGTGGAAGAGTACCAGTGGCAACATTACGATGAACAATGCAATCTCCTGGAGCAACTGTTAAGGCAGGTGTTCTTGTGCCTTGAATGTGAGGCCGGTAAAGGCTCAGAAGCCGTCGTCGCCCAACTTCAACAGATGCAGACGGAAATCGCATTCGGTGGACCACTGAAGA
>NZ_JAWPOR010000080.1:0-1454 GCF_033344395.1 Vibrio sp. 1874 | reverse complement strand
AGCCACTCATCGCTTATCTTGAGTGCGTCACCTTGAATCGTGACACTAGGAACTTCAAACTGGTTTTCGTATCCATCACCGCCATCAAGAATATTCACCGTTAAAGAGGCATCATCGTTCAAACCTTCAATTGCCTCTAAGGTAATATCCAATGTTACGGAGGTGGTGTCACCGTCTGAATCTGTTGCATTAACTAACAATGGTATATCCAGGATTTGATCTTTTGACAGATCGAAAGAGCGATATAATTCAAAGGAATACTCTATTTCACTACTCGACTCTAAAGGTAATGTGGATAATAGTTTCGATTGAAAAATATTTACTTCCACCCCACCTTCTAAGATATAGCCAGTAATTGTCGTACCGTCATCAGACAGACGGTAAAGCAACTCACTTTCACTACTCACTAATGTGGGCTGGTTTAATTCGCTAAATCGAAGAGAGTCAACATAATCACTCCCGATATCGAGTTGAAGGCTCCCAGTCTTAAAGATTGCCCCACTTTCTAGATTAATCTCCTCGATTGCAACAACAGTCAAGTTGCTCAACGTAGGATCAACACCATCTTTCAACACGAAATCAATTTCATTCTCTACAAGCGGTGTGGAGTCTAGATCTGTCCCTCCAATGGTCAGCGGGAAAGTGACCGTATCACTACTATTGAATTGGTCGATAGGATGATCAAGAGTAAGCGAGATTGAAGCTAGTACATCGTTACCCGACTCAATGCCACTCAATGTTAACGTAAATACAGTCACACCATTGGCAAATGCTGTGATTTGCTTTCCACTGGAACTTAACGTGTAGCTAAGCTCATTATCAGAGACTGAGCTTGTAAGCCCTAATGCCTCTAACTTAGTAATGGATGCCCCACCAAAATACAAACTAGTCGGATCAGGGTTATCAGAGCCAGCAATCACATTAACACTGCCTTCGGTGGTTAATAATGCCTCTCCCAGAGGTACTTCTGCTGTGTTTATAGTAGCGCTGCCTACATAACCCGCTTGGCCATCTATAATGTCGATAGTTGCGGTTGCTACACCGTAATCTTTTGAATCATCGGCTGCGAGATAATCAAAAACGAGACTTTGCTCAACCGTGTGATCTAAGTTGCGACTGGCATTCAACTGCCAAGAGCCATCTGAAAATACGGTTAATTCACCCTTCTCTAGACTAAAACTTACTGAGCCACCATCAGGGACAGACTGGATCTCTCCTCCGGCTCTGACATATCGAATGTACAAGTCACCATCAATATCAATGTCATTCTCCAGTACATTGCCAGAAATGACTTGGCCTTCGGTTACACTATATGACTCATTTGCGATCACTGGATCGGCATCAAGGATGGCGATTTCTAGGGGGGCCACAACCGTTTCTTGTGTACCATCAGCATCACTTTGAGTGCTTTCAACCAATACGTTAGTCACCAGCTCATCTTGACCTACACCATG
>NZ_JAWPOR010000007.1:0-204010 GCF_033344395.1 Vibrio sp. 1874 | reverse complement strand
TGGTGATTTCTCCAATTGATTTTCCGGTGTAGCGGTTTCCGACGTCTCGGAAAACCAAGTAGTTCTCTCAAAGTTACTTTTATTAACGGCGCATACCCTGTTTTCTTTAGAGAAAATTTTAGATTTTTTTGAAAATAATTCGTTTGGAGGGGTAATCGTGACAAAGCGGATAAAAAAGCAAAAAAACTTTCATTTTTCGCTAAAGCTTCTTTTCGAATTGTCGATACAGGCAGGTTTTGCGTTAAATTCGGGCTAGGCCGTTCATCAGCCAAGCAAGGTCAATGCTAGGTTTGGCGCTTGTTTTGCTTGCGCCAGAATAGAAGTACTGACCTGTTGTAAAATCTGTTGCTTCACCATTTGCGTAGTTTCTTTGGCATAGTCAGTGTCTTGGATACGACTGTTGGAAGCGGCTAAGTTTTCGTGGATGTTATCGAGATTATTGATCGCGTGATTAAAGCGGTTTTGATACGCGCCTAACTCCGCACGACTGCCATCTACCGTTTTCAAAGCATCATCTAAAATGCCGACCGCCATCTGAGCGCCACCGACCGTGCTAATATCAATACTATCTACCGTTCTATTTACGGTGACATACTTGCCAAGTTCTAACTCATCAGCCAGGCCACCACTGAAGGTTGGTCCAGGGTATTTTATGGCGTCCTTGTGGGACATGAGTAACTGCAGTTGCCCCTCTTCATTAACAGACGCTTTCACTTTATCGGTCTGCCCGTTAATGTAAGTCGCGAGTTCTTCTATATCGTCGCCAGCTTTAGCTTCAATACGGATCTCCTGCTCTTCAAAATTGTTATCACGGTAGCTGATAACAATTTCATTATTTCCGTTTTGAACCGTCCAATCTGAACTGACTCTTTGATATGAGCTCATTGAAAAGCTACCTAAAGATTCCGGCTGCATGGTCCGCAGGCCAATTTGTACCGCTTCACCAGCCGTTGCACCGATTTGAAAAGACGATGTACCGAATGTGCCGTTCAGCAATTTACGTCCACCAAAAGATGTGGTTTCTGCAATACGACTTAACTCATCATTTAAAGCAGAGACTTCTTCTTGCAGTGCAGTGCGCTCCGCTTTGCTGTTTGAACCATTGGCTGACTGTAGCGACAAATCACGCATACGTTGCATGATATTGGTCACCTCATTCATCGCGCCTTCCGCAGTTTGCATGATGGAAATGCCGTCATTCGCGTTGCGAACCGCAACATCTAAACCACGCATTTGTGATTGCAAGCGGTTGGAAATTTGCAGACCCGCAGCGTCATCCTTTGCGCTATTAATACGCTTCCCTGAAGACAAACGCTCCATGGATTGATTCAGCATATCCGTTGCACTGGTCAAGTGACGCTGTGCGACAAGTGCTGCAACATTGGTATTAACGGTGATCGCCACGAATAAAGAGTCCTAAAATTAAGGCTTTGAGTACTTATCGACCAAGTAACAGAAAAGTTTAGTGTTTTTTGAAAAGAGATTGGAATAGAAATCGAAAACAAAAGCCCTCCATTGGAGGGCTTAAGAAATAAAGTCTGACAACTTACTTGATGGCTAGCTCTGCGAGCATTTCTTGCGAAGGCGCGAAGAAGTACGCACCAGTTACCGCTGTTGTGAAACGAAGCATTTGGTCTGTTTTACCATCTGTCACGCCGTACATACTTTCTAGCATCACTTTAATGTTATGAAGTGTATTGCAGTAAGAAATAAACAGCAGGCCATGAGGCCCTGTCACCGTCCCGTATGGTAAGCTGTGGCGAACAATCTTCAAACCTTTACCTTCTTCTTTGATATCAACTCGACCAACGTGTGATGCAGCAGGAACGTCTTCTAGCTCGATAGAGTCTAGCTTGGTACGACCAATCACTTTTTCTTGCGCTTTGACATTCAATCGATTCCAAGCGGCAAGGTTATGTTCAAAGCGCTGAGCCATAACATAACTGCCTCCAGCAAATGGGCCCTCTTTTACTAGAGCCACATCAGCGCGAGCCTCCCCTTTCGGGTTTTCTGTGCCATCAATGAAGTCTGTCATATCACGAGCATCAAGGTAACGGTACCCATATGTTTCGTCCACAATGGTGACATCTTGTGCCGTCTCTTCTAGGAACTTACGCAACACGTAAAAATGCAAGTCGTGACGAGTCGAGTGACAGTGAATCAGCACATCTACGTCTGTTGCAGGAGCAACGATGTCACCTTCGCCAAGTTGAGTAAAATCAATAAGCTCTTCTGGCGCGTCTAAATTGAGGTGTTCCCAAAACGATTTTGTGAATGCGATAGAAAGCGTCAGCGCTGCACCTGGCTGGGTAATGTTTAACTCTTCCACCAACTTTGGCAGTGCTTTCAGTTTTTCTAATACGTTTTCACGGTTTTGGTTCACTTTGAGTTGAGTGTACAGTGCAAATGGCCCGGCTTCTGGCACGATCGCCGTTTGAGCTTGTGACATTGAGGTTTCCTCTATTACTTTGCCCCAGAGTGGGAAGTTATTGTTTTTAATTCTTTGAATGCTGCTGTTCATCGTGCGCCAATTGTGGCACATGAAAACAGTCTTTTACCCATCTTCCATTTAGAAGATAGATCATAAACCAAGCTAATAAGGTAATGGTAAGGGCGTTTGCCCAATTAAACACTCCATGTTCTAGGTACACATGATACATGGTCTGAGCAAGTTGAATACCGCACAAGATCAAAGTGATCTCGCGACCATAGCGAGTAATTCTGTTTACCCATCCTCTGTCGGGATGACGAAGCCCCATTAACCACATAAGAAGCAAACTTGGAATGCCCATCGCCAAACCTAAATACAACGTACTTGAATCTGGGTAAACAATAGCGAGTAGCTTACTGCCACTATCACGACTTACACCAGCCATGGCAAACACCACCCATGAACGCACAAGAAACATCCATCCCACCCATAAAATGATCGGCGCCTTTAAAAATCCATGAGCGTCATATTGGTCAAGCGAATAGCGCACAACATCTTCTTCTTTATGTGATAAAAACGTCACTTTAACCTATCGTTTCAGAGTTGCAAGCCAACAAAGATGAGAACTGAAGTTCATTTCAGCACCTTACACAGGTAAACTAAACAAAGATTTACAGCGACGTTGATGAGAAACATGAAAAAAAGAACTCCTGCCACCCCTGTGCCTTCTCAAGAAACACAAGCCGAAGCGATGAGAATTGCTAAATCCACGCAAAAGCCCGGTCAAACCAAAGAGCAAACCAAGCTCATCGCTCAAGGTATCGAAAAAGGCATCGCGCAATATAAGAAACAACAAAAAGAGCGCAACCGCCAAGCCGATAAAGCGAAGAAAAAACAGCAACGTGAAAAACAACGTCAGCATGAAGAGATTATCGAACAAGACAATATCACCGACGATGCGCCAAACCATTCATCAAGCAAACTGCCTTGGACACTACTTGTCCTGAGCTGGATTGGCTTTGCTGCTCACATAGTATTGGGGAAATAGCTAATGAAACGCCTGTTACTTGGACTTTTTGTCGTGCTTCTAACGGGTTGCACGATGCCTTCTCACCTTACTCATGCTCAAAGTCAAGATGTTCATATTCGCATTGACGCGCAATTCGACCCTGAGCGATGCGAATACAAAGGCGAAGTCACCGGAAGTGAAGGCCATTGGTATAACTACATTTTCATGACTAATGACGCGATGATGCAAGGCGCGATGAACGATTTAAAAAACAATGCAGCGGCTATCGATGCGGACACCGTTTTTATGGTCTCCCCACAAGATTTTATCACTTCATTTAGCGTGCTGGGTTCCGCCTACCGCTGCAATGGATGAGGCCTGAATATGAAAAAAGCCAGCAATTGCTGGCTTATGCACGAAATCCAAGACTGCTAGCGATATCTCTCTCCCGCTCTAGAACCCATTGGCTATCAAAAGGCCCCCAATCTGAAAGTTGATAATAGCCGTCATTATGACGTCGGCCATCTTGAACGAATATGAGTTCAATGCCGATCCCAGGTAACGCCTTGAGTACATCTTGAATAGTACGACGAGGCCACCCCGTTTTTTCGATCAACTTTGGCACATTCGGCCTTTCTAGGTTTTCCACCAACAAGGCCAAATATAGCCGCCTTGCAAAAACAGGACTCAATTCCATTGACACCTCCTAAAATTGTGCTGATTCATTATTTCGTTTTTGCTCAGCGAGGTGTTGCGTTTGATCAATAACTCGACTTTTCCATTTGATTTAGACGAATTTTTATTCGATTTATAGCGCATTCATCGTAAATAAGTTATGTGACATTAGTTATCTCAATCTATCTGAAAATATTTTCCACCGCATTTTGTCAGTTTGATTGCTTCTTGATAGGATGCTTTAACAGCCCAAATCACTTAAGTGCGTCTTAACCGCGCCAGTGAAAAATAGAACAAAGAAAAAGGAAAGACTATGTCGATTACCATGTTTGGTATTCCCAACTGCGATACGATCAAAAAAGCCAAGAAATGGTTAGAAGCCGAGGATATTGCTTACGACTTCCATGACTACCGTAAGCAAGGCATTGATGCAGAAATGGTAAGTGAATTTTGTCGCGCTTTAGGTTGGGAACAGGTGCTCAATAAACGTGGCACAACCTACCGCCAATTAGCTCAAGAGCAGAAAGACACACTTAACGAGGAAAACGCCATCGCTCTTTTGGTAGAAAACCCTGCGATGATTAAACGCCCAATTTTAAAAGTGAATGATCAACTTCATATCGGTTTTAAAGCTGATCAATACGCTAGCATTTTCAACTCTTAAATAAAGGAATACTCAAGGATGACAGACAGTCCAGTATTGGCACTTGCTAAAGATCTGATCAGTAGACAGTCCGTAACGCCGGAAGACGCAGGTTGTCAGGATTTGATGATCGAGCGCTTAAAAGCACTCGGGTTTGAAATTGAAGTGATGGTATTTGAAGACACCACGAACTTCTGGGCTCGACGTGGTTCAGAAGCGCCGCTATTTGCGTTTGCTGGCCACACCGATGTGGTACCAGCTGGCAAATTGGAACACTGGAATACACATCCGTTTGAACCGACCATTATTGATGGTTACTTGCATGGCCGCGGCGCAGCTGACATGAAAGGGTCGCTAGCTGCTATGGTCGTTGCTGTCGAACGCTTCATTGAAGAAAACCCAGACCACAAAGGCTCAATTGGCTTTTTGATTACGTCAGATGAAGAAGGACCATTTATCAATGGTACCGTTCGCGTTGTAGAAACGTTGATGGAACGTGGTGAGAACATCGATATGTGTATTGTTGGTGAACCATCCAGCACCGACGTGGTTGGCGATGTAGTGAAAAATGGACGCCGTGGATCCATCACTGGTGATTTAACGGTAAAAGGAACACAAGGTCACGTGGCCTACCCTCACCTAGCCAGCAATCCAGTGCACGAGTCTCTACTCGCGATTCATGAACTCGCGACGACAGAATGGGACAAAGGGAATGATTACTTCCCACCGACTAGTTTCCAGATCCCGAATGTATCGGCTGGCACTGGTGCGTCTAACGTTATTCCTGGCGAGTTCCATGTTCAGTTCAACCTACGTTTTAGTACTGAGCTTAACAATGACGCAATTGTTCAGCGTGTTACCGAAACATTGGACAAGCATGAGCTGGACTACGACCTAAAATGGACATTCAACGGTGACCCATTCCTGACCGATACGGGCGCACTGCTAGACGCGGTTGTAGCTGCTGTGGCCGAAGTCAATGATACGAAGCCAGCGCTACTTACAACTGGCGGTACGTCTGATGGTCGTTTTATTGCTCGAATGGGAGGTCAAGTCGTAGAGTTAGGCCCTGTTAACGCTACGATTCATAAAGTGAACGAGTGTGTGAAAGTCGACGATCTTGAAAAGTTGACGGACATGTACGAAAACACGTTGAAACACCTATTGGCGAAGTAATCAGCGAGAACACAATGACACCAGAGCAACTCACCGGAATCACTGATTCCCATCTTCAATCCACACTAGTGGGGCAAAAGGCATTTATGCTTCACCCTAAAGTAGTCAATGACTTATTGAAGATGATTAATGCCGCAACCGAAGCAGGTTTCAAAATGGAAATCGCCAGTGGTTTTCGTGGCTTTAATCGCCAAAAAGCCATCTGGAACGGGAAGTTTTCTGGTGAGTTGCCAATTCTCGACATAAACTCCCGCCCTTTGAATAAAGCAGAGTTAAATGACGAAGAGAAATTGATGGCCATTTTGCGCTGGTCGGCATTGCCCGGAGGAAGTCGTCATCATTGGGGTTGTGATTTTGATGTCTATGCGCGCAATTTATTGCCTGCTGACACCAAACTCAAGTTGGAACCTTGGGAGTATCTTGAAGGCCACCAGCAAGCGTTCTACCAATGGTTAAAAGCCAACCTTGGTCGGTTCGGTTTCTTCTTCCCTTATCAGCATGATTTAGGTGGCGTTTCGATTGAGCCTTGGCACATTAGTCACCGCGCTGTCGGGCAGCAATGCCTCGAGCAGTTGACGCTTGATGTACTCAGAAGCCAGTTGATTAAACAAAATCAGACCGACAACATTGCAGGGATTGACGTCATACTGAATAATTTGGATAACGTCGTTGCCAAATTTATTCACAATATCACGCCGCCGGAGGCTCTATGATAGAAATACTAACCAATCCTTGGGTCATTATTATTGTAGTGTTGAGCGTGGTCATTGGTAATATTGCCGCACTCAAATACACCGCAAAAATGAAGTTTGGTCAGATGGATAAAAGCCGTAAGAACGATTTAGATAAGCTGAACACATTGGATAAACAGCGCTACGCTGAAGAAGATAAAAACAAAAACGAGCCTCGTTAGTTACTCACCAGCTTCATCTCGACACATTTAATCTAAACATCAAAAAAGGGACCACTAGGTCCCTTTTCTATCATTAAGTAAACACGCCGCGTTAAGCTCGCTTTGTTTACTGCTTCACTGTTGCAGCCAATACAGGCGCTAGTGATTTCAAAAACTCTTCTTCTACTGGCTTGCCAGAGGAGTCGGTGATATTGATAGACGTACGGTTGCCTAAATCACCAAGTAAGAATGTGTACTTACCAGCGGCTAACTCCACTGGTTTAACGCCGATATCGTTCCAGAATTCATCATCCGGAGACGCATATTTCGCAGTGATTGTACCCTGAGACTGGCTACGCTCTTCAATCTTAAAGCCCATCTTAGGTAGAATATTAGGCAGACGTTGCCAAAGCATGTTGTATTGCGCACGCGCGATAATCACAGGAAGTCCGCTGCGGTCTTTACCCATTGTGATTGGGATCTGTTTAACCAACTCTTGCGCTTTACGCTGTGCTTCTTCACGCACTTCTTGATCGTAGCGAGCGGTGACCAAGTTCGTCATGAACACATTGTAGCGCTCACGGTTGGTCGCCGTTACTTCTTTCACTTGATTGCCTTCACGCCAGTCAATAAGGCTCACCTTAAAGCCGTGTCGACCGTTTGCTTCAGCGCGTACGATTTCATATCGGCTGCCAATTTCTAGCTCTTCATCTGGCGAATCCCAAGTCACCCACCCTGTCTCGATGCGAGAGTCTGTTTGGCTTTCAACTGGAATCTCGTTAGCCGCGACCATGTTTTGCACCGTTTGCCAAACTTTATCTAGTTCATCTTTACGAAGTAGCCAAAGTGTCACTTCACCATCACTGCTGCGGTCCAAACGTGCACCGGGAATAAGCTCTAGGACTTGTTGAGGTGGACGAATGTCGACATCTTTACCGACACCACCAGCGTAGTTACCCTGAGGGATCTCGTAGTTAGGGTAAAACTGAGGCTGTGCACCCTGTGGGACATTCCACTCACCCAAATTTGGGGAGTTCAAATACTCGAAGTCATCTTTTGCTTGACGACGTTGATTGGCACCACCTGAACAGGCAGTCAATACGAATACAGCTAATGAACTTAACACTAACTGGCTTGAAAGCTTCATCTATACTCCTAAAACACCGAGGGCGCTTTGGCCCCCAGTATGAACTTCAATCCTAGTAACTCAATCTTAATAGCTCAATCTTAATAAATATGGGCGTCTGTTAGCGACTGCTCGACGATCGGCTGCGATTTTTCAGAAAGCGTAGTTAAAGGAAGACGCAAACCACCTTCTTCAATCAAACCAAGCTTTTGCGCTGCCCATTTTACTGGGATAGGGCTTGCTTCGATGAAAAGGTTTTTGTGTAGAGTCATCAAGCGTTGGTTAATCGCTTCTGCTTCTTCGTACTTACCTTCACTTGCCAAATGGAACATGTCTGCCATGTCTTTAGCTGCAATATTGTTCGTTACCGAGATAACACCATTGCCGCCAAGTTTCACAAAATCCAGCCCTGTCGCATCATCGCCACTTAGTAAGATAAAATCTTCGCCACAAAGTTCACGATGAATTGCAATTCGTTCCAAATCGCCCGTTGCATCTTTTAGAGCCACGATATTATCAAGCTTTGACAAGCGTGCCACTGTTTCTGGCTGCATATCAACAGCAGTACGGCCTGGTACGTTGTACAAAATTAGAGGCACATCACTCGCTTCGGCAATTGCCTTGTAATGTAAAAACAAACCCTCTTGAGTTGGTTTGTTGTAATACGGTGTCACACTCAGGAAGCCAGCAATACCAGAATCAGCCAGTAATTTGCTAAATGTTACTGCCTCATGGGTTGCATTTGCACCCGTGCCAGCAATCACAGGGATGCGACCGTCGGCAAACTCAACAGTTTTATTAACGACCTTCACATGCTCTTCAATGGTCAGTGTCGCTGACTCACCTGTTGTGCCTACTGCCACAATACCGTCTGTACCCGCTTCAACGTGGTACTCTACTAGCTTTTGCAGACCGTCAAAGTCTACTTCGCCATCTGCTTTGAATGGCGTAATCAGCGCTACGATACTTCCTGAAAACATGTTTATCTCCCTCATTTAACTCTTTCTGCATGGTACTGTAATGCGATTGAAAAACACAAGAGCGTAAACTCGCTTACAAAGTACAAATGAATGAATAATTATCAGTTGTTAGAGGTCTAGCAACTTAATTGCTCTATTTGGTTTGATTAACGGCAATATTGATAATCGTGTTGGGCTTTCGAGTGACTTTAGAATCTATCAGTGATTTGGAAAATACTGAAGAGCACAAGCAAGGAAAATATACTCTTTGGTCTTGTTAGCCAAGTCAGATCTAAGTGAATAAAACGGCCAGACAATAGGCAAGCACATCATGCAAACGTTTTGTTTATCCTATAGCCTGCATTTACTGTTTATTTCCCACCACTCCCCTCAAGCTCCGACTGCTTTTTTATGGACTAAAAAAGAACTGGCTCGATATTTCTTCGCAATATCTGTGCTAACATCTCTCTATTGAAGAAAGGACAAGAAGCTCATTTATGAAGCAACATCTGGTACTTACAGCAGTTGGAACGGACCGTCCAGGCATTTGTAACCAAGTCGTACAGCTCGTTACTCAAGCTGGTTGTAACATAGTCGATAGCCGTATCGCTATCTTTGGCAGCGAATTTACGCTGATCATGCTCCTGACTGGGAACGCCAGCAGCGTGACTCGAGTTGAAACACAATTGCCCCTGCTTGGCCAAGAACATGACCTTATTACGATCATGAAACGCACAGCGGCGCACGAACTGCTCGATAACAGCTACACCATGGAAGTGTTTATTGAGTCTGAAGACCGCCCTGGGTTAACTGAAAAATTTACTAAGTTCTTCGCTGATCAGCAGATTGGTTTAGACTCTCTTAGCGCGCAAACCATCAGCAAGTCGAAAATTCAACTCGATTCTGACCAGTTTCACATTGCGATTACTGCATCTGTAAGCGCGGATTTTAATTTGATGCAATTACAAGAAGACTTCGATGAACTTTGTAAGTCGCTCAACGTACAAGGTTCTCTGAATTTCATTAAAAACACACTATAAAGTAAAGGAAATCAAAATGAATACGCTGACAGCAGGCTCGCCAGCGCCAGCCTTCTCTTTGCTCGACCAAGACGGAAATACCGTTTCTCTTGAAGACTTTAAAGGCAAGAAAGTACTTTTCTACTTTTACCCTAAGGCGATGACGCCGGGTTGTACTACACAAGCAAAAGGCCTTCGTGACATCAAAGCCGAACTCGATGCACATAACGTGGTGGTACTCGGCGTAAGCATCGACCCTGTAAAGCGTCTAGGCAAGTTCATCGAGCGCGATGATTTAAACTTCACTCTGCTTTCTGATGAAGACCATGCCGTTGCTGACCAGTTCGGCGTTTGGGGCGAAAAGAAATTCATGGGCAAAGTATACGACGGTCTTCACCGCATTAGCTTTCTGATCAATGAAGAAGGCGTGATCGAACATGTGTTCAACAAGTTCAAAACCAAAGATCACCACGAAGTCGTATTAAACTACTTAAACGAAAACGCTTAAACGCTATTGTTTTTCTACAAACAAAAAGCCCAGCAAACTGCTGGGCTTTCTTTTAACCATCGTACCTTTGGTAACAACTACTCTTGTTCGACAGGTTCGTTTTCTTCCGTGCTTGGTAATGCATGCCATACGGCTTTGACTAATGTCGCTAAAGGAATGGCGAAGAACACCCCCCAAAAACCCCACAGCCCACCAAAGACTAATACAGCCACAATGATAGCAACTGGGTGTAAGTTTACTGCCTCGGAAAACAGAACAGGAACCAAGACATTACCATCAAGCGCCTGGATAATACCGTAAGCAAGCAACAACCAATAAAACGGAGGCGTTAAACCCCATTGGAACAAACCAACGATAGCAACAGGTACAGTAACAGCCGCCGCACCGATATAAGGAATCAAAACCGACAGACCAACGGCTACGGCAAGCAACGCCGAGTAACGAAGGTCTAGAAGGGCAAAAGTCACGTAGCTCACACCGCCCACGATTAAAATCTCTAACACTTTACCGCGAATGTAATTTGATATCTGCTCGTTCATCTCATGCCAAACTTTATTCGCCAATTTACGGTTTTTCGGCAGAATACCGCTTGCGATTCGCAGCATTTCTTCTTTGTCTTTAAGCAAAAAGAAGATCAGAAGTGGCACTAAGATCAAATATACCGCTAGCGTTGCAATGCTAACTAATGAAGCAAGCGACCCTTTGACGACACTTTCACCCAGCCCCAATGCTTGGTTTTTGGCGTTCGTCACCACGGTTTCTACTATTTCTAAATTGGCTAGTTCAGGGTGGCGCTCTGGCAATGTGACAATAAACTTTTGTAGCCCGTTGTACATGTTCGGAATATCGTTAATTAGATTACCGACCTGAGTCCAAATCGTCGGAACCAAGCCAAACAAAGCAATTAACATCAACCCGACAAAGACCAAGATCACGATAATAACCGACAAGGTGCGCGGCACGCCTATACGACACATTTTGACAACTGGCCATTCAAGTAGATAAGCCAAAACGATCGCGACAAGTAATGGCGCAATCAAGTGTCCAAAGAAGTAAATGGTGATAAAGCCAAACAGCAAGATCGCGACGAGACTTACTGCGTGAGGGTCAGAGAAACGTCGTTTATACCAACGACTAACCATTTCAAACATCTTATGCGGATTCCTTATTGAAGACAGTCAATGTGTAGTGCTCTGATGTAGATTGGCAATCAACCGAGTACCCTTGGGCACTAAGATAGTTCACAATGTCTCGTTTAGAGCTGTTGTCCACCACTTGAATGACAAGTTGATGATACTGCTTTGCTTCTCCTTGAAAGACCTCAGCAGCATGACGCTTTGCAAGTAACAGTGCCATAGGACAACGTTGCTCACGCAAATCAAGTAACATGGATTCCATTGTATTGCTCTGCACTTATGATAGGGTTGTATTGTAACGGCTTTTTGAGCTGGTGCTAGCACTTCTGACATGATTTAACCACATGCTGAAATAGCTCGGATGTAAAATAATTTACGAAACCAATTCATTTATTTCCGGTCTTACTGTTAGCTTATATCCTCACGGATAACCAAAACGTATGTGGCGCTGTTAATAGGCTCTCGACCTGTAACCACATGCTTATGTATTTTGGAGAACCTTTTAAACGTATGTTAAAACGCACTCGCTCGCTAGTTTGCTTATGTCTTGCTGCTGCCATCAGTTCGCCGACAACTTATGCCAATAGCATTGACTTGCCAGACATTGGCACAGCTGCTGGTGGCACGCTTTCAATAGACCAAGAGTTGATTTATGGCGACGCCTATATGCGTATGCTCAGAGCCAGTAAACCTATCGTTAATGACCCTGTCATCAATGAATATATTGACTCTCTTGGGCACAAATTAGTGGCCAATGCGAATGATGTAAAAACGCCGTTCCACTTCTTTATGATTCGCGACCGTAATATCAACGCGTTCGCGTTTTTTGGTGGCTATGTAGCGCTGCATTCTGGGTTGTTTCTTCATGCTCGTTCAGAAAGTGAGCTGGCCTCTGTTGTCGCTCACGAGATAGCGCACGTCACACAACGTCATCTTGCTCGGAGTATGGAAGAACAAGCACGCCGCTCTCCGGCCACATTAGCCGCACTTGCGGGGGCACTACTGCTTTCAATTGCCTCACCCGAAGCGGGGATGGCTGCAATTACAGCAGCAACCGCGGGCAACATGCAAAGTCAAATCAACTACACTCGTGCAAACGAAAAAGAAGCGGATCGCTTTGGTATTTCGACACTAGCAAAAGCCGGTTTTGATGTTCAAGCAATGCCAAGGTTTTTTGGCCGTCTTGCTGATGAGTATCGTTATGCGAGTAAACCGCCACCAATGCTCCTGACTCACCCTCTGCCTGAAGATCGAATTACCGATAGCCGTGCGCGAGCAAGAACCTATCCTCCAATGCGTGTTGGGCCTTCAATAGACTATCATCTAGCTCGCGCGCGCATTGTGGCTCGTTACGCTGGCATTGATGGACAAGCCGCCCTGAGCTGGTTTGAGAGAACCCAAAAGAAAGCCTCTGCGGACATTACACCTGCTTTTGATTATGGTCGAGCACTCGTGCATTTAGACAATAAACGCTTATCTCAAGCGGAACCAATTTTGAAAAAGTTACTGGAACAAGACCCAAGTAACCCGTTTTACTTGGACGCTATGACGGATTTATACATCGAGAAGAAGCAGCCAGAAAAAGCAACCGAGATGCTCCGCAAAGCGTTATCTCGTAACCCTCAAAATAAAGTATTGACCATTAACTACGCCAATGCGCTACTTGAGGACAATAAAAACGATCAAGCCACGCGAGTTCTTCAAAGATACACTCATGACTATCCTGAAGATACAAATGGCTGGCACCTAATATCGAAGAGCTACCACGCGCTGGGGCGTAGCGATGAAGAGTTGGCTGCTCGAGCAGAAATTTTGGCATTGCGAGCAAATTGGAATAAAGCGATTCAATATTATAGTGAAGCAAGTAAAATGGCCAAGTTGGGCAGCTTAGAGCAAGCACGATACGATGCCCGTATCGACCAACTCATGATCCAAAGAGATCGATTCATGGCATTACAATAACGAAATGGAGAAAACCATGTCAGTCGTGATTTATCACAACCCTCGTTGCTCAAAGAGCCGTCAAACACTTGAACTGCTTGAGCAAAATGGTGTTACACCGGAAGTCGTCAAATACCTAGACACACCACTTAACGTGGATGAACTAAAAGCGCTGTACGCCCAGCTTGGCTTTTCATCTGTACGTGAAATGATGCGCACTAAAGAAAGTGAATATAAAGAGCTTGGCTTAGGCGAAGACTCCGTCAGCGATGAGCAATTATTCGAAGCAATGGCGAAAAATCCAAAGTTGTTTGAGCGTCCGGTTGTCGTTGCTAACGGCAAAGCAAAAATTGGTCGCCCACCAGAGCAAGTGTTGGATATTTTATAAATGGATTGCCAGATCCTTATTTTGTATTTCAGCCGTCATGGCTCGACAAAACAACTGGCAAGACAAATAGCAAGAGGAGTCGAATCGACTCCTCAATGCCAAGCAATTTTGCGTACAGTTGAAGAATTGTCACCTCACTCACACTCCCCTTCTGATCCAATTGTTACTCTAGAGGAACTAAAAACGTGCGACGGTCTAGCGTTTGGCAGTCCCGTCTGGTTTGGCAACATGGCTGCGCCTTTAAAGCACTTCTGGGATCAGACTACATCTTTATGGGTCAGTGGTGACTTAATCGATAAGCCTGCTTGTGTCTTTACCTCTTCGTCCTCGATGCATGGTGGTCAAGAAACAACGTTACAAAGCATGATGACCCCTTTATTGCATCACGGGATGATGGTTTTGGGCATTCCTTATTCCGAGCCAGAGTTACACACTACGCAGTCCGGAGGCACTCCGTATGGCGCCAGCAGTGTAGGCCATGAGGCAACCCTAAGCAGTGAAGAGATTCGCCTGGCACAACAATTAGGCAAAAGGCTGGCAACTGCAGCGTTAAAACTAAAAGTCTGTTAGTAAAATCAAGGATAGTTAATCGATGTCTGACTCTTTAGACCAAACACCACTCGGTACACAGGCTAAAACCTATCGTTACCTGGCTTTATTTGGCAACTTAGCCTTATTAGCCTGGGTCGCTATTTGGCAGCTTGCGTTATCCCCTCATCCCCACCTCAGCAGCACAACACTTGCTATTGCTTGGTGTATTCCGCTACTACTTCCGTTGCCTGGTATTTTAGCTGGTAAGCCTTACACTCATGCTTGGGCTAACTTTGTTCTTATGCTGTATTTCTTGCATGCGCTGACCATCCTTTATGTGGATGGGGGTGAACGCTGGCTTGCGGCAGTGGAACTGATACTGACTTCACTCGGTTTCGCTGGCAATATTTTGTTTGCTAGAGCGAGAGGCAAAGAGCTAGGTCTTAAGTTGAAACGCCTCTCTCAAGTAGAAAAAGAAGAAAAAGCGAAATTCAATAAATAACGCCAATTGCAGTCAATCACTGATCATTGGTTCGAATACGAATTTAGAAAACAAAAAGAGTCGCTATTGCGACTCTTTTTTATGCTTACCACATTGGTCTTTGATCCTTGCGTTTCACGCCTGGAACGCTACCAAGGAGATTACGATGCCGAGCGCCACTCGTAGATCAAGTCATACTGTTCTCGGGCAGGCTCCATAATCATCGGCTGAGTTGGCTGTGTTTCGTCACTTGCTTCTGCCACAATATCTACTGGTACTTCAGGCTGCGCTTCTTTTGGCGTCGCGGCGTCTTTTGCTTCATTACTCTGAACCAATGGCTCTTCTTCTTGAGTTGAAGCTGGGGCATCAACTTCACCTAAAGGATCTTCAAAAACCATTAATTGAGAAATAGAAGAAGCTTCTTTCTCAAAAGCTTGTTGTGATGCCAAAAGGTGGATGTTGAGCGTTAACTCGTCCCCTTGAACACGCTTAATCTCTGTACCCGCAACCGAATTAAGTTGTTTTAACGCATTCTCTAAACGGAAGAAGTCCGTGGCAGAGGTTACATTAAGGACTTTCACTGCTAGCGCTTTTGAAGACTTTCCTGAAACCACAACTGCACTCTTACTTGCATAGTAGTCTGCGATGCCATCCACCATTTCTGCAATAGCATTAGCACCTGATACAGACCCGCTACGCGGAGAACGTTGCGCTTCTACAATTCTCGTTGGCGACTGGTCGTAGAGTGTCCAACGAATTTGTTCACCTTGAGCCCGTACAACCAAAACGGCGTCAGCTGGGTAGCGCTGGCTGGCTTGACCAATTGGCTCAATAAAGCCGCCCCAAAGATCAGAGACATTAACACCGGTTACATCATCAAAATCCCCAACCGGGATAGTGATTGGTAGGCCTCTTAATTTCGCTGCGCTACGAAGTGCTGCAACATTTGAAGATTCAGAATGTTCCCACGCAATGTTACGATCGTAACCCTGTTCTTCAACCATCCAAACTAAAATATTGGCACGATTTGGCGACCAAGATGGCAATTGTGCTTGTGTTAAAAGAGAGCTGATTTGGTCGTTGTTAAACAACATTTTTAAGCTCGCTTTTCCATCAACCTGCCCATAGCTTAGTTGAGAAATGTAACGCGCACTTGAGCTAAGTGCCTTTTTAATCACTGGATTGCTTAAAGAGGATTGAGAACCGGTCGCTCGAACAATCACATCCTGCATACCTTGTTGACGAGCCAAAGACTCACCGTCGTTCTGCTCACTGTCGATAACCACTTCGGCACGATAGATATCCACCTGAGTTAATGCATATACTGGTAGGGACAACCAACCTATCAGTAAGAGAGCTAAATAGCGCATAGTTTTTATAATCCTCTGAACAAGAACCCGAATAATAAGCAACTATCAAATCTTGAGCAAGGCAAGTACTGAGTAAATTGTCTGTATTATGACCAGCTTTGTTAACTCGGGCCTCAACCAGCACTTCAGTGCTATTTTTTATAATAAACTCATTGCTTATTAAGCTATCTCAACAAGTTAGGCTGTCCATTTTTCATCTTCACGCAAGACACGTAAAAGAGGACAATTTGCAAGCAAGCAACTCTCAAAAGTGCTATTTATGGGAAAAATTCAATCGAAAGTTTGATCTATGCAACATTGCAAACGATTGCAGGATGATAGTATTCGCCGGATTTGTCTGCGTATCTTGAAAATAGGGAATTATTATGAAAAACGCGTTACAAGGCGCTCAAATGCTCTTTGTCGCTTTTGGTGCTTTGGTGCTTGTGCCGCTCCTAACTGGCCTTGATCCAAACGTAGCCCTCTTTGGTGCCGGTGTCGGTACCCTCCTCTTCCAATTAATGACTAAACGTTCTGTTCCCATCTTCCTTGCCTCTTCTTTTGCGTTTATTGCTCCTATTATGTTCGGTATCCAAACTTGGGGTATCGGTGCAACGATGGGCGGCTTGATGGCAGCTGGCTTAGTTTATGTGGCTCTAGGGGCGATGATCAAAGTGCGTGGTGTTGGATTTATCCATAAAATTCTCCCGCCCGTTGTCGTTGGCCCTGTGATCATGGTTATCGGCCTTGGCCTTGCCCCAACAGCAGTGAACATGGCGGTAGGTAAAACTGGTGATGGAGCTGCACAGCTAGTTAATGGTGATGCTGCGATCATTATCTCGGCGGTCTCACTGCTCACAACCATTGTACTCAGCGTTTTTGCAAAAGGCTTTTTGAAGCTCGTTCCTATTGTTGGTGGTATTCTTGCTGGTTACTCTGTTTCTCTATTCTACGGGGTGGTTGATTTCACTCCCGTAGAACAAGCGGCTTGGCTAGCCATGCCAAACTTCACCGCGCCAGAGTTCAATATCAACGCAATTTTGTTCATGATTCCTGTCGCTATCGCACCTGCGGTTGAGCACGTAGGTGACATGCTTGCTATCTCAAACGTTACAGGTAAAAACTACCTGAAAAAACCAGGCCTTCATCGCACAATCGCAGGTGACGGGGTGGCAACTATCGCAGCTTCGATGGTGGGTGCTCCACCAAACACCACTTACAGTGAAGTAACAGGAGCGGTAATGCTAACCAAAGCATTTAACCCTGTGATCATGACTTGGGCAGCAATCACCGCAATCGTACTTGCATTGGTAGGTAAGCTAGGTGCGGTTCTTCAAACGATTCCAGTACCTGTCATGGGCGGTATCATGATTCTGCTGTTCGGCTCTATCGCAACGGTAGGCCTCAACACACTGATCAAGAATAACGTTGATTTACATAAGTCTCGTAATCTAGTGATTGTTGCCGTAACCCTTGTGTTTGGCATTGGTGGTATGGCCTTCGGTATTGGTGAGTTCAGTCTACAAGGTGTGAGTCTATGCGGTATCGTGGCAATTATTCTTAACCTTGTGCTACCAAACGATTTAGGTGAAAACCACGTTGTAGATAACGCACAAATGGAAGAAGAAAGCGCGAAATAGTACGTCTGCGCCGCTTTATTAGGTTGCGTGTCTTACTCTTCTCCTCTTGTAGATACAAAAAAGGCTTGGTTTTCACCAAGCCTTTTTCTGTTCAGTCATAGTAATACATCAAAGAATTACTTAGTACCGAAGATCTTATCACCTGCATCGCCTAGACCCGGAACGATGTAGCCTTTGTCATTAAGCTTCTCATCGATTGCCGCAGTGTATAGCTCAACATCTGGGTGTGCTTTTTCTAGCGCTTCAATACCTTCTGGTGCAGCAACAAGTACCAGCACTTTGATTTGGTTACAACCTTTCTCTTTTAGGAGATCGATCGTAGCAATCATAGAACCACCTGTTGCAAGCATTGGGTCAACAACAAGCGCAATACGCTCCTCGATGTTTGAAGCAAGCTTGTTGAAGTAAGGAACTGGCTCAAGCGTTTCTTCATCACGGTAAATACCCACAACACTGATACGTGCGCTTGGCATGTGCTCAAGAACTCCATCCATCATGCCTAGACCTGCACGTAGGATTGGCACTACGGTTACTTTTTTACCTTTAATCTGGTCTACTTCTACCGGACCGTTCCAACCATCAATGGTCACTTTTTCTGTTTCAAAGTCTGACGTTGCTTCGTAAGTAAGTAGGCTACCGACCTCAGTCGCTAACTCACGAAAACGTTTTGTGCTGATGTCACCTTCTCTCATTAGACCAATTTTATGTTTTACTAGAGGGTGCTTTACTTCAACAACTTTCATGTCCATCTCCGGCTATAGTTGGCAATATTTAAACAAACCTTCAGATTATACATGATTTTCACAGGGATATCAGGATAAATCACTAAAGAAAAAAACAGACGCAAACGTTTGCTATCTATGTTTAAGCACTGTTAGAATAGCGCCGTTTTCATATCCAACTTAATACCGAGGACTTCCCTGTGAGTGGTAACAACTCTTCTCTTAGCTATAAAGACGCTGGTGTAGATATTGATGCAGGCAACGCGCTTGTGGATCGTATTAAGGGTGCGGTAAAACGTACTCGTCGCCCTGAAGTTATGGGTGGTATCGGTGGTTTTGGCGCGCTATGCGAATTGCCAACTAAATACAAACAACCTGTACTGGTTTCTGGTACTGATGGCGTTGGCACAAAACTTCGCCTAGCACTGGATATGAACAAGCACGACACGATTGGCATCGACCTAGTGGCTATGTGTGTAAATGATCTTATCGTGCAAGGGGCAGAGCCACTGTTTTTCCTAGATTACTATGCAACAGGCAAACTAGACGTTGATACCGCAGCGGATGTTGTTTCAGGTATCGCAGAAGGGTGTGTTCAAGCAGGTTGTGCCCTAATTGGTGGCGAAACTGCGGAGATGCCTGGTATGTATGAAGGCGAAGACTACGACGTAGCTGGTTTCTGTGTTGGCGTAGTAGAAAAAGAAGACGTGATTGACGGCACGAAAGTCGCTGCTGGTGATGCACTTATCGCTGTTGGTTCAAGCGGCCCACACTCAAACGGTTACTCCCTTATCCGTAAGATCCTAGAAGTATCTGGTGCAGATAAGAGCGAAGAGCTAGCAGGCCGCACTATTGGTGAGCACCTACTGGAACCAACAAAAATTTACATCAAGTCAGCACTTAAGATGATTGAGAAACACGACATCCATGCGATTTCTCATATCACTGGTGGTGGTTTCTGGGAAAACATCCCACGCGTACTGCCTGAAGGCACGAAAGCAGTTATCGATGGTAACAGTTGGGAATGGCCAGTTATCTTCAAGTGGCTACAAGAGAAAGGCAACGTCGACACACACGAAATGTACCGCACATTCAACTGTGGTGTAGGTCTAATCGTCGCACTACCGAAAGACCAGGCTGACGCAGCAGTTGCTCTTCTTAAAGAAGAAGGCGAAAACGCGTGGGTGATTGGTCAAATCGCACAAGCAGACGCGAACGAAGAGCAAGTTGAAATCCAATAATTTGCAAATCGAGCTCAAAAGATAAGAAGAATGAGGACACTAGATGACTAGGTCCTCATTTTGCTATCTAGAACACTAAAAACCATTCTATTAGTAGGTAATTTAGAAGCTACATAACTCCAACCTACAATACCAAGGCGCTCTCGACATCATGAAAAACCATACCCTAAAAAACATTGTGGTCCTCATCTCGGGTAACGGAAGTAACCTGCAAGCTATCTTGGAAGCTTGCGAAGACAGCATGCCAAACGCACGAGTGGCAGCTGTGTTCTCTAACAAAGCAGATGCTTTTGGTTTAGAACGTGCAAAAAAGTTTGATGTGGACGGTCACTTTGTCGACCCTAAAGCATTCAGCTCGCGTGAAAGCTTTGATGCAGAGCTAATGAGTCAAATAGATGAATACCAACCAGACGTGATTATTCTTGCTGGTTACATGCGCATTCTGAGCAGCGCATTTGTTTCTCATTACATGGGTAAGATGATCAATATCCACCCTTCTCTTCTACCAAAATATCCTGGGCTACACACACACCAGAGAGCAATTGATGCTGGCGATAAAGAACATGGTACGAGTGTGCACTTTGTAACGGAAGAGCTTGATGGTGGCCCTGTCATACTGCAAGCAAAAGTTCCTGTGTTCGAAGACGATGATGCTAGTGTACTTGCGGCACGTGTTCAGGCGCAGGAGCACCGAATCTACCCTATGGTGGCTAAGTGGCTGGTAGACGAGCGGTTGATCATGAAGGATGGTAAAGCCTATTTAGATGGCGCAGAGCTTGGCGTACATGGGTACGCCTCAGATGAGTAGCCCTGAATAATAAACTCCAAGCACAAAAGAGCAGCCTGAGGGCTGCTCTTGGTTGTTTTAATACTTATAAACTTGATTCAAGAAAACCATGGTGAGACTAGAAACCTAAAACCCAACATTCTAAAAAATCCCATAACCACTTGAGTAACATAACACTCGGAAAGTAGATTCTGAATCTGGTTCGTTCTTCACCGTTCAGACTGACGAGGTGTTTTATGAGAAATTTCTATCAGTTACGTCTTTACAGCAAGCCTTAGCGAGACTAGGACTCTACTACCAGCACTCTAGAAAGTAAGAATGCTCATCCGTATCCGCCCTCGGTTTAAAACGCATAAAAATAAAGCTCGCGACTAAGCGAGCTTTATTTTTATATTCAGAGTAAGAGACCATCACTCTAACGGTTCGGTTGGCGCTTGATTGCCCGGCTTAGCCGCCGCAAACGGCACATTTACCAGTTCAGAGGCATTATTTTTGACTAGTTCACCTAGGTGAAACAAGCCGTATTCGCCAGGTTTCATACGCTGCCAAGCTTCGTTGCCCGTCAAAGGTTGAGTTGCGATCACAGAAACGATGTCATGTGGCGTGGTTTCTTCTTGGAAGTTAATTTCCACATCTTCATCAAGCAAAGCAGCTTTTCCAAACGGTGCGCGTCTTGTGATCCAATACAAATGATTGGTGCAATACGTCATTACATACTCACCATCACTCAGAAGCATGTTAAATACACCCTTCTCTCTTAGCTCATCACAACATTTAGCAACATATAAGAATACCGACTCCATATCCTTTGGCGGCTCAGGATATCGATCTTCCATTTGCTTCAACAACCAGCAAAATGCCAGTTCACTATCTGTTTCACCGACAGGTCGATGTCGACCTGTATGTAAGTCTTGATAGCCAGAGAGCTGACCGTTATGCGCAAACGTCCAATACCTACCCCACAGCTCACGTGTAAAGGGATGAGTATTTTCTAAATTAACACCACCACGATTCGCCTGCCGGATATGACTAACGACCGCACGACTTTTGATGGGATAATTTTGTACCAACTCTGCTATTTTAGACTCACAACTTGGCTTGGGATCTTTGAAGGTTCGAAAGCCCTTCCCTTCGTAGAAGGTGATCCCCCATCCGTCACGGTGTGGGCCGGTTCGACCTCCACGCTGCATGAGCCCAGTAAAACTGAAACAAATATCCGTTGGAACATTAGCGCTCATACCGAGCAATTCACACATGGTTTAAAAAACTCCCTAACAACACAGCTCGAAACGGTGGCCGTAAACGATTATTCCATCTCTTTTTCGATCAACTGAATGATGATATGAATAATCTTAATATGAATTTCCTGAATGCGGTCTGCATAACCAAAGTGTGGCACGCGAATTTCAATATCTGCAAGGCCTGCCATTTTGCCGCCATCTTTGCCTGTTAGCGCAATCGTCTTCATGCCTTTCGCTTGTGCTGCTTCAATCGCTTTCAGGATGTTACCTGAGTTACCTGACGTCGACAGACCAAACAGTACGTCACCTTTTCGACCAACCGCTTCTACATAGCGTGAAAACACGAAGTCATAACCAAAGTCATTACTCACACAAGAAAGGTGGCTTGGATCTGAAATAGCAATACCAGCATAGCCAGGACGATTTTCTCGGTAACGGCCTGTTAGCTCTTCGGCAAAGTGCATTGAATCACAGTGAGAACCACCGTTACCACACGACAATACTTTACCATCTTGCTTGAATGAGTCAGCAATCATTTTCGCCGCTGCTTCGATTTGCGCAATGTTATGGTCATCGCTTAAAAATTTGTTGAGCACTTCAGCAGCTTCGTTTAATTCACTTCTAATCAGATCATGGTACATAAGACGTTCTCTTTATTATTTCGGCTTCAGTCAGCTCTTGACTCACTGAGCAAATTGTTCTGATACCAATTTGGTATCGGACATTTCATAAACCTGAACTCGGGTTTGATTACTCTGAGTTTACCCACAAACGAGAATTAGTGTCGATAGTGAACCAACAGATTTAGATTAGTGATGGTAATAAACTTGTCAACTTGCTCATGAAACCATCACTCAAATCTCAACTTTAGAATTTTAACTCTACTTAGATCACTTTTTATCCAATCTTATGTTTTACATTTCCTTAATATTTTGATTACACTTAAACCAACTGGTTAGACCTCTTACCTAACATACAGACGTACAAAACTTATAAAGTCTGAAAAGGAAAATACATATGGACATCTTGCTCTCAATCATCACGATGGCGATCGTGCTAGGCATTACGCTCTACCACCGCATGTCTCTCGTGAAATCTATTAGCTTACTCACCGCAGCCATGCTGGCTCTTACAGTAGCTGGTACTGTCGGCGTTATTGGTTGGGCTATTTACGTTCTCGCCGCAGCTGTGCTCGCGGTTCCTGGCGTACGTCAGTCTTTAATTAGCCGCAAAGCGTTAGTGCTTTTCAAGAAAGTGCTGCCAGCTATGTCTCAAACCGAAAAAGAAGCGTTAGACGCAGGTACCGTCTGGTGGGAAGCCGAACTATTTAAAGGCAAACCAGAGTGGCAAAAGCTACACGCAATTCAAGCACCTAAGTTAAGTGCGGAAGAACAAGCCTTTTTAGACGGCCCTGTGAATGAAGTGTGCGCCATGGTGAGTGATTTCCAAGTGACCCATGAACTCGCGGACTTACCGCCAGAAGTTTGGCAATACCTGAAAGATCATAAGTTCTTCGCCATGATCATTAAGAAAAAGTACGGTGGTCTTGAGTTCTCAGCATACGCGCAATCACTAGTACTACAAAAACTAACGGGTGTTTCTGGCGTTCTATCGTCTACCGTTGGTGTTCCTAACTCTTTGGGTCCTGGTGAACTACTGCAACACTACGGTACTGAAGATCAGAAAAATCATTACTTACCGCGTCTAGCTGAAGGTAAGGAAATCCCTTGTTTCGCCTTAACGAGCCCAGAAGCGGGTTCTGACGCTGGCTCTATTCCAGATTACGGTGTGGTCTGCAAAGGCGAATGGGAAGGAAAAGAAGTACTGGGTATGCGCCTGACTTGGAACAAGCGCTACATCACCCTAGCGCCAGTCGCAACGGTACTAGGCTTAGCATTTAAACTTCGCGACCCTGAAGGTTTACTTGGTGACAAAGAAGATCTTGGCATCACTTGTGCGCTTATCCCAACTGATGTCAAAGGTGTTGAGATTGGTAACCGACACTTCCCACTCAATGTGCCATTCCAAAATGGTCCAACGCGCGGTAAAGACATCTTTGTTCCTATCGATTTCATTATCGGTGGCGAAAAAATGGCGGGCCAAGGTTGGCGTATGCTGGTTGAGTGTCTGTCGGTTGGACGTGGTATCACGCTACCTTCAAACTCAACAGGTGGCATCAAAACTGCAGCAATGGCAACCGGTGCTTACTCACGTATTCGTCGTCAGTTCAAACAGCCTATCGGCCATATGGAAGGGGTTGAAGAACCATTAGCACGCTTGGGTGGTAATGCTTACGTGATGGATGCAGCAAGCAACTTAACCGTTGCGGGTATCGACTTAGGTGAAAAGCCTTCAGTAATCTCAGCTATCGTGAAGTATCACTGTACGCACCGCGGCCAGCAAAGCATCATCGATGCAATGGACATCGTAGGCGGTAAAGGTATCTGTATGGGACCTTCTAACTTCCTAGCTCGTGGTTACCAAGGTGCGCCAATCGCAGTAACGGTTGAGGGTGCTAACATTCTAACACGCTCAATGATCATCTTTGGCCAAGGCGCAATCCGTTGCCATCCGTACGTTCTTGAAGAAATGAACGCGGCGTATTCTGAAGCAAGTAATGCTGTCGAGAAATTTGATAAAGCGCTTGCTGGTCACGTGAGCTTTACAATGAGTAACCTAGTGCGCAGTATCTGGTTTGGTTTGAGCGATGGTCTGGGCTCTTCATCACCAACCAAAGATGCAACCAAGCGTTACTACCAACAATTGAACCGTTACAGTGCAAACCTTGCTCTGCTATCGGATATCTCAATGGCAGTGCTAGGTGGCTCTTTGAAGCGTAAAGAGCGTCTATCAGCACGTCTTGGTGACATTCTAAGCCAGCTATATTTGAGCTCTGCGACGTTGAAACGTTTTGAGCAAGATGGCCGTCCAGTCGAAGATTTACCATTAGTACACTGGGGTCTACAAGACAGTTTGAAACAAGCGGAAGTGGCAGTAGATGAATTCTTAGCAAACTTCCCGAACAAAGTAATTGGCCGTGCGCTACGCGTATTAATCATGCCATTTGGTCGCGTACGCAAAGCACCAAGCGATAAACTAGACAGTAAAGTGGCGCGCATTCTACAAACGCCAAGTGCAACGCGCTCACGCATTGGTCGCGGTCAATACCTTGAACCAACCGAGCACAACGCAGCAGGTAAGATTGAACTTGCACTATCAGTCATTCTTCAAGCTGAGCCTGTGTTTGACAAAGTATGTAAAGCGCAGGGTAAGCGTCGCCCATTCTTACGTTTGGATATGATTGCTCAGGAAGGGCTTGAGCAAGGCTTTATCACGCAAGAAGAAGCCGATCTACTCAGAGAAGCGGAGCAGCATCGTCTAGATACAATCAACGTTGACGATTTTGAGCCGGAACTGCTTGCCGCAAAGCCGCTATACCCTCAGATGGATAGTGTCGCGTAACTCTAGAATCTGAGATCACAAACGGGAGTATCAGCTCCCGTTTTTTATTGCTTCCAGAATCGGATTCATAACACCTCACACTACAAAGCCCCCCTGCGCAATAAAATCCTCGCACTCCAATCTTTTCCCCGATTTCCAGTGATAACTAACTCACAGACGTTCCAACTAAGCGGTGTATACTTTAAGTAACTCACTCACATATATGGTAAATCCGTTGGCTAAAATATTACTCGCACAGTGGTTCCCAGGGCTTGTTCAGCTTAAGCATTATCAAAAAGAATGGTTTGTTAACGACTTTAGAGCCGCCTTTTCTGTTGTCGCGGTTGCACTGCCAGTTGCCATAGCTTACGCACAATTAACTGGTGTATCCGCAATTGTCGGTCTGTATTCGTGTGTACTGCCAATGTTGGTTTACGCCATGATGGGCACATCTCGACAACTCATTGTCGGACCCGATGCAGCAACCTGTGCAGTGATTGCTGCTGTTGTGACACCACTTGCCGCAGGTGACCCCACAAAACATTGGCAGTTGGTTATGACCATGACAGCGATGACGGGGGTTTGGTGTGTACTGGCAAGTCGTTTCAAGCTAGGGGTATTTGCAGATTTCCTTTCTCGTCCGATTCTTTTGGGTCTACTCAACGGTGTTGCTCTCACAATTATCGTTGGTCAGTTTGCGAAAGTAGTCGGTTTGAAATACGAGCAACGTTATTTACTGGAACGTTTATGGGAAGCTCCACAACGATTAACCGATCTTCATTGGCCTACTGTAACTCTGAGTATCGTGACAGTTGTCGTTTATTTGCTCACCAAACGCTACCGACCAACTTGGCCTGCTGCCATGCTGGCGATCCTCGTAACTACTGCGTCAGTTTGGTTTTTCCATTTACAAGAGATGGGCGTATCGGTTGTCGGACTCACTCAAGGTGGCTTCCCTCAGTTTCAAACACCGGAGTTTGAGCTAGGTGAAGTTCGTGAACTAGTGGTCCCGGCTCTCAACCTTGCGATTGTCAGTTTTGTTAGCATGATGCTCACCGCCCGCAGTTTCGCTGCTAAAAACGGTTATGATATTGATGCTAATAAAGAGTTTCAGGCGTTGGGTTTTGCCAACATTGCCTCAGCGTTTTCGCAAGGTTTCGCGATAAGCGGCGCTGACTCACGCACAGCCGTCAATGATGCAAATGGCGGTAAATCTCAATTAGTTTCGATTGTCGCCGCAATCACCATTGCCATTATTGCGGTATTTATTTACGAGCCTTTGCAGTTCATCCCTATCGCTTCACTTGGTGTTGTATTGATCATTGCGTCCCTATCGCTGCTCGATCTTAAAGCAATTTGGAAATTAAAATCTCGTGACAAAGATGCATTTTATCTGGCCATCATTACTTTTATTTCTGTGTTGATCGTGGGTGTAATACCGGGGATCACTTTGGCGGTATTGCTAGGGCTGTTTCAATTTTTACGGATTGTCATGCGACCGAGTGATCAGCTACTTGGCTTGGATGAAAAAGGTACCATTCGGACCATCGACGACTCAGGAAAAGCTTCGCCTATTCCTGGAATGGTGATTTACCGCTTTAACTCACCGCTAACTTACTTCAATGCTCCTTACTTTAAACGTAGAGTGTTAGAGCAGGCAGAGCATCACAAAGACGCAAGTTGCGTTGTCATCGACGCCGTATCGAGCTTTACTCACTTGGATCTCAGTGTGATGGCCACTCTGGCAGATATTCACAATACTTTGAAAAAGAGAGGCGTACGTTTAATCCTCGCAGGAAGGAAACG
This sequence comes from Vibrio sp. 1874, assembly GCF_033344395.1. NCBI lineage: Bacteria > Pseudomonadati > Pseudomonadota > Gammaproteobacteria > Vibrionales > Vibrionaceae > Vibrio > Vibrio sp. 1874. The sequence goes on along the minus strand of NZ_JAWPOR010000007.1, from coordinate 176,868 downwards.
ACGTCTTCGTCAATGGTGTGAGCTTACTGGTATCAGCACCAGTGAAGGAGGCATCTTACTGCGAGCTGATATGTACCTTGCCATTAAACTTAGTGGCTGTTACATCAGTGCTGTGGGTGAGGGACAGATTCCTACTGTTCAAAAAGAGCCTGATTTAGAGCAGCCACCCAAACCAATTCCAGAAGTGGCTTAAATAGAAATTTAATATAGAAAACAGGAAATTAAACTCCTGTTTTCTAGTGCTTATCTTCACAGCTGAATACGTGTTATGCCTTTGGCTTAAACTTTTTTGTCATCCCTTGGCTTTTAGGAGCCACCAGCCTATAACCAAGCTTTTCGTAAAAAACTGGTTCATCAGCAATCATAGAAACGTAAGAGCCTTCAAGTGCAACAGAAGAAAGATAACCGTCGATGTATTCCATGACTTTTCTACCTAAACCGTTACCTTGATAATCAGAATCAACGGCAACGTCGACAATTTCGAAGTTACACGCCCCGTCACCAACAACCCGACCCATTGCAATGAGCTTTCCTTCATCCCGAACAGATACGCCATATAACGAATTGGGTAGGCCAATTTCAGCAGCTTTCAACGATTTGGGTGATAGCCCGGCTTTGATACGCATATCACAGTATTCTTTCGGGCTTGGCACATGCTCTTCATATCTTATTGTCATTATGTACGACTCCTTTGTATCACCTTGGAGCTTACATAACTAAACTGTATAAATAAACAGTTAAACGTTGGAAAGATGTTCCCATTAAGCACACAAAGTATCGGGTCTAGAAAAGAAGCCACCGACAACTCTGACGCCATAATAGATATAAGTTGCTCTGAAGCTAGACATTCCTTTTTCTAAACACGTTTCTCTCAACAACGTATCCGCATGCTTTCGAGCACTTTGAGGCAACACCTCTTCCCTCATGAGTTGGTAAAGAGCATCATGCACTAAAGAAGCTTTCATAATGTTTTTTGTGTCTAACGCTGGCCCACTCGCTCCATCCCATGCATAGCCCTTTTTAATCGTTAACACGCCTTGTTTGGACAAACTAAGAAAAGGGCTGTCATACGCCTGACTCACTGAAATGTGCGTCTCAATCTTTTCTTCAGAATGGAGAGTGTATTTATACTTCTGACGCTTTTTGTATTTCATAACCTAACCGCCTAGCTAACTTCAGTGGGAGGAACGGAGATGACTCTCAAATTAGAGTTTCTTAGAGAGTTTTTTCAAGTAGGACTTAGCAAGCTCATGGTTATCTCTGCTCAACCACTTAATACAATCAAAGAGTTCCCAGATCAGGCCTTGATCACCACTGGTATAAACTGGGAACTCTTCATGCTTTGGCGCAGGTTCATCAGTAACCATGCCCGCAATCACATCAGCTTTATCAAATAAAGTCTTAAATGGCTTAGAAAGTTTGAAGGGGTCACAGAGATCTAAACAATGAATCTCTGCACTGGTTAGGTCATTAAAAATGTATTTTTTGAAACACGCATTTTCGTTGTGCTCTCCCTCAAGGCGATAAAAAATGTCTTTATTAGCTTCAAACTGGGTAAAGCAAGGCGCTGAGGCTTTATGGAAGTTGTTTTGAGTAAATACAACAACATCAGCGTCCGAAATACGGTCACCTTGTCCTGATGACAAGGAGCCAAGCAATACCGCGGCAACAACGTCTTTTTCAGAATAAAAGGCATCATAAGCTGACTCAACCAAGGCCTTTTGTCGTGGTAAATGTTCTAGTCCTAACTCTCCAATTGTCATAACTCACTCCGTCTATACGCACTAAAATCAAGTCGAAACGTAAACAGTATCATGCGAGCTTTATTATGATTAATCAACGTTAAATCATGGTGTTACTTTAAAATAAAATGATTAATGACCATGAGAAACATCAAACTCTGTCTCAAACTTAAACTGAAAAAAACGGAGCCGATTGGCTCCGTTTCTCGCTTTATGTGTGTGTTACTACTATTTCTTTGGTACTTCTAATTGCATCTCTGGCATGGCATCGCGCTTCGCTTTAATTTTGCGCCAGACTATCCATGCAATGATCACAATCAGCAGCATTATCACATTACCCACCGCAATAATAATCATGCTGCGCTTACGCTCAGCCTCCCGCTCAGCGATAATTTGCTTTTCCATTTCAATACGACGCTGCTCGGCTAATTCAGCTTCTTTTGCAATTCGAGCAGCTTCTAGATCAACTTCATCAACAACACTGAAGGTTTGCTCTGGGATAGGAAACGCCAACGAGCGCTGGGTTGCAAAATCAGTGGCAAAGATCTCGCCGCGCCAGGCGTACTTACCAAGTTCAGAATCGTTATTGAGGTTCAACGTAACTCTCATTCCATCTTTAGAGACCTGTCCTTGGCTGTAACTAATGAAACCATCGGGAGCGTCCTTTTTCACTGTGACTGCTATAGAGCCTGGTGCAATCATACCTTGCTCGCCACTCACCACTAATTGGTGTGGCTTATCGGAATTACGAGCCTGAATAAAAGTACGAGAGATTGGGTTCGGATAAACCAAGATGACTTGTTCTTGCGCTCGTAAGAATACGCCATTGCCAGACGTGATGCGCGCGCGGTACTTACCAGGCTCAACGTCTATTGGGAGCTGAACCGTAAACACACCATCCCCTGCTTTTTCATCCAAGCCTCGGCCGTCATCAGAAAACTCACCCACAACCATCGGCACTGGACGTGCTTCTTTGATCAGCTCATCTTCATTTTCGACAAACTTGGTAAATGTCACGCGCAGATTCACGCGATCAAGGAAGTCGCGCAGTACAAGAGGTTTGCCGTCGGAGGTCAGGCGAGCTGTAAACTTAAGCGCTTCCCCATTATATAATCGGTTTGGGAACAGATCCGTACTGAGCTTTAGGTGAGAAATTAAGCGGATGTTATTTTTAGGCGTAACTTTCCCCACAGCCTGCCATGGACCTGGCATAGGGTTATCAACGGAAATAATATCGAGTGAGGCTTCTTGATACCAACGTACATTGTCGTAAGAGCCCCAAGCATAGTATTTTTTACCGTCAGGACGGACTAAAACAACTGGCTGAGAACTTTGCTCACGATAAACCAAAAACGTGATCTGCTCGATGGTTGGATCAACTCGAAAGCGATTGTCTAACAAAGACATTGTAGATTCACTCGCAGCACTCGAGAGACTACTCCATATCGCTAAAAACGCGACCAACAAAGCCCTCAACATAGCTTCTCCTATTGATGCCAAATACAGTCGTTCACCAACTCTAATCTTTTTTGGTGAGCTTCTAGTTCATCGGCACTTGCGCGCAAAACCTTTAGCGCTTTTCTTCCTTCAATACGACGAATGGTTTCTACTCCACCCTCTTGTTTATTCGCGTTAAATTCTAGACTCGTTTGACCACCCGTCATAAAGAGGTAAACGTCGGCTAGAATCTCCGCATCGAGCAAAGCTCCGTGGAGAGTACGGTGCGAGTTATCAATACCGTAACGTTCACATAAGATATCAAGGTTGTTTCGCTTACCAGGGAAGATTTTCTTCGCCATAGCAAGGGTGTCGGTCACCTTGCAGTAGTCGTCCGTTTTGCCGATGTTAGGATCGAGCATGCCAAACTCGTAATCCATAAAGCCGGTATCGAAGGGCGCGTTGTGGGCAACAAGTTCTGCGCCTTTAATAAACTCAAGAAACTCTTGGTGCACGCTCGCGTATTCCGGTTTATCAACCAAGAATTCATCCGTAATACCGTGAACTTCAACCGCTTCTGGTTGGATTTCACGATCGGGTTTTAAATAAACGTGGAAGTGACGACCAGTCAGCTTACGGTTGATGATCTCCACGGCACCGATTTCAATAATGCGGTGTCCCATGTAGTGAGGACCACCCTCGCGGTTCATACCTGTGGTTTCGGTATCGAGAACGACAATGCGGTTATATTCAGAATTGCTGCTGGTATTCATAAGGTTATGTATGTCAGACTATGCTTTATTAAATGTTTCGGCTAATAGTACCAAAAAATATGACCAAACACGTTGAGATTTTCACTGACGGTTCTTGTTTAGGTAACCCAGGACCAGGTGGTTACGGCATAGTATTGCGTTACAAAGACGTAGAAAAGACACTTTCCAAAGGCTATACGTTAACTACCAACAACCGCATGGAAATGTTGGCGGCTGTCGTCGCGCTGCAGACGTTAAAACAACCTTGCAAAGTCACTTTAACGACTGACAGCCAATATGTGCGCCAAGGTATTACTCAGTGGATCCATAACTGGAAGAAGCGTGGTTGGAAAACAGCGGATAAAAAACCCGTGAAGAATGCCGATTTATGGCAAGCTCTAGACAAAGAAACCGCACGCCATCAAGTTGAATGGCATTGGGTAAAAGGCCACGCAGGCCATCGTGAGAACGAAATGTGTGATGAGCTAGCCCGTACTGCTGCAGAAAACCCAACTGAGGAAGATACAGGTTACCAACCCTCTTAGCGAGATTCTTTCCTCATAGTGTTACCCTCTCGATTCATCACCCCAAGTGGTGTGAGCTTTTTCTTCAAGCGCCAATGCGGTTTGATAGGCTTGAGAGGGTATGTCCGTTTCCGCGCGACTATGTAATACAAACTCCCAGCGGGTGATGCCCAATCACCAAGACTATTTTCCAACCATGTCCACATCGTACGGTAACGTTTCATCGGAAACAGCGCATAACGATCACAATGAATCACTTGATAATTAAGTAACCCTAACCAATCTTTGATGCGGTTCGACGTAAACATTCGTCCACTCCAAGGCAAATTATGTTTACGCCATGGAAGCAAACTCGCTAATCCAGTCAAGCTTAATGGGTTGAATCCAGTAATAATTACATAGCCATCATCCATCATCACTCTATCGACTTCACGCAACAAACGGTGTGGATCGCTTGCATAGTCGAGCTGATGAGCGAGTATCACAACATCAAAGCTTTTTTCCAAAAAGGGTAATTCGTAACCATCTGCAATCACATTATGCAACGGGTTCTGGATATCTACGTTGACTTGGTGTTGAATGTTACAATTACAGCTGGTTAGCTCACAGCTCAACCCGCCCAGTTTGAGCATATGGTAGCCGAAGAGTTTCGGGCACCATTCATCAAGTCGGGTCTGGATTGACTCAAGCACCCACGGACCGTTGTTCATTGCTGACCAAGTCGACGGGTGTGGTATAGTTTTGTTGCTGAGTGCTGGTTTCATTAACCACCTGACTAAAATGGGTGACGGAGAACGAATCGTGTTAGAGATCAAAAGCATACCCGCATTTAATGATAATTACATCTGGCTGATACAAAATAGCGATAAGCGCTGCGCAGTCGTTGATCCGGGCGATGCGAAGCCAGTATTAGAATTTCTGCAGGCTAACGAATTAACTTTAGAAGCGATTTTAATTACGCACCACCACAACGATCACATTGGTGGCGTTCCAGACTTAGTGCGTGCATTTCCTAACGTCGCCGTTGTGGGCCCAAAATCAGAGCCAATTCCAACCCTAACGACACCAATGGAAGAAGGCGACAAGCTAGAGTTGTTTGGTGAGATTTTCTTAGTACTTGGGTTACCCGGTCATACTTTGGGCCATATCGGTTACGTTGGGGACGGAAAACTGTTTTGCGGTGATGTGCTCTTTTCTGCTGGCTGCGGTCGTATTTTTGAAGGTACGCCTGAGCAAATGTTTGAATCACTGAGCAAACTAACGTCTCTACCAGAAGAAACTCAAGTCTTCTGCGCACATGAATACACGGCGAGTAACGTGGCGTTTGCTCTAGCGGTTGAACCTGACAATGAGCAACTTCGCCAATATCGCGACGATGTAAACCGACTGCGAGCACTCAACATTCCGACACTTCCAACAACAATACGCAAAGAAAAGTGGATTAATCCGTTCTTGCGAACCTCTAACCCTGACGTGGTTCAATCTGTTGCTAGTCGCATTAAAAATAGCGATCCATGCTCGGTTTTTACTGCTTTACGCGAGTGGAAGAACGAATTTTAACCATTTTCTGCTTGTAAGTTTGCAAGACCCCAGTATTATCAGGGACTGATTTTTCGAGAAGCGCCACTGGCGCTTCTCTTACGTTTGGGGTTGATATAAATCTATTTGAATTTCTCCCCATTGCATAATTAGAAGCTCTTTGCCTCTATAAATTAGTTAGTGTTTAAAAGATGTCTATTATCTTGCGACTGCCACGCACATTACGTTGCGCGACAGGCAGGTGAAGATAAAAAGGCCCTAAATAGGCTGAATCCATGCGTTTGAAGTATACTTGGGCGTTGGCGTTGTTATTATCTGGCTGTCAATTGACTCAGTCAGATTCAACGTCTTCTACACCAGAAACCAATAAATCTGAGCAGACTGCAAAGCAAAATGCAGTAAAAGCTCAACCGGGCAATAAATCGTCACTAGCAAAAAAATCCGCTAACGACGCGCCTAAAGTTCTCTCCCCCCAAGAACAAGAAGATGTGTGGCAACGTATCGCCATGCAGCTGGACATGGATATCCCAAACCACAAGAAAGTGGACTACTACCGTACGTGGTATTTAAAGCACCCAAATCACCTTTACACGGTATCTAAGCGTGCGACTCCTTTTCTATACATGATCACAAAACGTATCGAAGAGCGCGGACTCCCAATGGAGCTTGCATTACTTCCTGTAGTGGAAAGTTCATTCGATGCCTTTGCCTACTCACATGGTAGCGCGGCTGGGTTGTGGCAATTTGTCCCAGGCACCGGAAAAATGATGGGATTAGAGCAAAACTACTGGTATGACGGTCGCAGAGATGTGGCAGCAGCAACGGATGCAGCGCTGGACTACCTAGTACAACTAAACGAGCGTTTTGATGGTAACTGGGAACATGCAATCGCCGCTTATAACAGCGGTGGAGGCCGAGTTTCTAGCGCAATTCGTAAGAATAAAAAGCTCGGTAAACCTATCGATTTCTTCTCATTAGACTTACCAAAAGAGACCAGCAGTTACGTTCCTAAGCTATTGGCCTTGGCTGACGTTATCGCAAACCAAGACAAGTACGGACTTAATATTCCTGCAATTCCAAACAAGCCTGTTCTAACGCTTGTTGATCCAGAAGAGCAGTTAGATCTGGCTATTGCCGCAGATTATGCCGGCATTAGCGTAAAAGAGTTGCAGAGTTACAACCCAGCATACAACCAGTGGTCGACAGCGCCTGAGGGGCCGCACCAACTTTTGATTCCCGTAGAGAAAAAAGAGACTTTTCTCACCAAGGTGGAGAAAAATCGCGGTAAAGGGATGAAGGTCGCTCGCTACAAGGTGAAATCTGGCGACTCTTTAAGCGTGCTAGCTAATAAATACGGCACAACCACGAAAGTCATTCGACGTGCCAACGGCCTATCGAATAACAATATTCGTATTGGTCAATACCTGTTGATTCCGACATCAACAAAAGACGATGCAAAATACGCATTAACGGCACAAAACCGATTAAACAAGACTCAATCTCGTGCTCGTGGTCAACTCAAGCTCACCCATGTCGTTCAGTCTGGAGAAAGTTTGTGGTCAATCGCACGTAACAATAAAGTGTCGTATAAATCGTTAGCTAAATGGAATGGTATGAGCCCTAAAGATCCATTGCGTGTGGGTCAAAAGCTAGTGATATGGAAGGACTCAGACAAAGGTTCTGTGATCCGTACCGTTTTCTACAACGTTCGCTCTGGCGACACCATTAGCGGCATTGCAAGCAAGTTCAAAGTAAAAACAAACGACATCGTGAAATGGAACTCGCTACACAAGAAAAAATACTTACAACCAGGTCAAAAGCTTAAGTTGTACGTTGACGTAACGAAGGTAAGTGTATGAACCCATCAAGCAATCCACTTGTGATGCTGTTGGACATTTTTCGTTCTCCAACATCTTGTTTTCTCGCGCTTTATCAACGCGGTGGATGGGGATGGCAACCGTTCATCTTCCTGATGCTTAGTCCGTTTTTATTCTGGGGTGCTTACTTTTCGAATGTCGATTTCACGTGGCTCAGTGACCAACTTGCTGCGCAATTTCAGCAAATCGACCCGAAGCAGATTGAGCTATTAGAACCAAACACGCTAATGGCAAGCGCGATCATCAATGATGTATTCAACCGCTTTGCCACCTTACTATTGCTCGCGCTTTGGTTCTTTCTTGCAACAAAGGCAAGCAAACAACAATACGGTTACTGGAAATGGTTTGCCGCATCGTGTGCTATCTTATTCCCAGCAGTATTGGGCGATGTAGCAAGCTACGCGAGCTTGCTACTCAAGCATGGTCAGGTAATGACTTACGCTGCCGATTTAAATAGCCTCAATGGTCTATTAAAGCTGCCTCTTACTAACGAATGGTCTCATTTCGCTAGCTCGTTACCTTTGCTTCTGCCTTGGTACATTGTGCTCGGCTACGGCGTTGTACTGACGTGGACGGAGTTTGAACGTGGCCAAGCTTTGGTGATAGCAAGCCTGCCATGGGTATTCTTCTACGTTATTTGGGCACTTTATATTGTGGTAACCTAAGCTAGTTATTTAACGTAAATGACAATAACAATGGGTTATGATCGGAAGCGTCGCTCTGCGGCGCTTTTGCGTACTTAAGCGTCAGACCTCGGTAAAACACATGGTCCAGTGGTAACCCTGTTATAAATTGGACTCGATGATCCGGCAAGAACGTCACCTCTTGTAAGTCCGCAGCCTTTAAGGCCTGCCTCATCGCATTAACGCGAGATTCACTCCAGCTATTGAAGTCTCCAGCAAATAGAATTGGCCCCACATGATGCTTTAAAAGCATTTCAAGCGCCGTTAACTGAGATACATACTCTTTTGTACCCACGGTGAAGTTAATTGCATGTACATTCACCACTGCGAGTTTCTCGCCATTACTCAAGTGATACTGGCTATATAATGCAGACTTAGGTAAGCGAAGCCACGGCTCTTTAGAGGTGTAAGCGCAGGCTTTTTCTGGTTGCCCTTGAGCAATACTAATTACACCGGCACCGCTACCCAGCGCCTTAAAAGCACTCACTTGATTACTAACCCAGCGACCATCCACCAACCACTGTTTAAATGATGGTGTCATGCTGGCTTCTTGCAATAACAGTAACTGCTTATCAGCAGAAAACTCATCGAGTGCACGTTGCCAATTAGCCCGGTTCTGTTTGTAGATATTCCAGACAAGCACATTGATTTTGCCGTCATGATCGAGAGCTTTTGAATCGCTAAATTCGATGCACCTGATATCTTGTGTCAGCTCGGTACCTGTTTGAGTAATAATTTGCGGCTGATCTGGTACGGTGAAAATAACCTGGAAGCCAACCAATACCGCCATTACGAGAAAAGCTAACGCCAGAAAAAAACGCTTAAACATACGACAAACCTGAATGTAGGCACCCGAAATCTAGAACAACAAATCTCGGGTTAAATGATTTCACTAATAAGCAAACAACAAAAAAGGAGCCACTTGGCTCCCTTTTAGCATAATAAATACGAAACAAGTGACAAGAAACCTTAGATCGCGTCTTCGTCTTCTTCACCAGTACGAATACGAACCACACGCTCAATATCAGTGACGAATATTTTACCATCACCAATCTTACCAGTTTGCGCGGTTTCAATGATTGTCTCTACGCATTTATCAGCCACATCTTCCGTTACAACGATTTCGAGCTTCACTTTAGGTAGAAAGTCCACCATGTACTCTGCACCACGGTAAAGCTCGGTGTGACCTTTTTGGCGACCAAAGCCTTTCACTTCAGAGACGGTCATCCCTGTAATGCCAACTTCAGCTAGCGCTTCTCGAACATCATCCAGTTTAAATGGCTTGATAATCGCTTCAATTTTTTTCATGTTCATCCCTTAAGCTTCAATCGATTGCGCTTATTATCGTTTAGCGTTTCGCAACATTCAATGTTTGTCTCTGCTCCACCAGCGAAAATCCAGGCTGAGCAAATTAACATAGCGAATATCGTGAGTTGATAAAACCCAATGAGGACTGCTCAATGCCCAATCGTCCAAGCTTTACTTCAGGCTCACGTTTACTTCAAACTTGCGTAGTAAGCCGCTAGGTTAGCGATGTCTTCATCAGACAACAATGAAGCTTGAGCTTGCATCACAGCAGCAAGTCCACCTGTTCGCTCTTTATTTTTATAAGCTTTAATTGAACTGATAATATATTGCTCATTTTGCCCTTTCAGATTTGGGTAACCCGGAATGACAGCAATACCATCAGCGCCATGACACGCCGCGCATACTCCCGACTTTGCTTGACCTGCTGCAGCATCTCCCGCAGCTAGAGCTTGCCCACTGAACATGGTTAGCGCCACCATTGCGCCCATGATTGTTTTCTTCATTGCTTCACCTAATCAATTATTATTTAAGGATTTTTATATTTTATAATCGACATTGTGGCATGAATTTTCATTACCTGCGCCAAATAAGTTCACAATCTTGACCATTAAACGCCTGATCAACGAACAGATCTGCCACAGCAACGACTCGGTCTTGATACATCAAAATCGGAATTTGACGACGCAGCCAGCTTGGCACATTGTATTCTTGGAACAACTTCTTCAGTTTTCGACTGTGATTACGCGTGGTTGGATGCGCTGATAAGCCTTCCGGATTAAAGGTCACGCGAAGCAATTCTGGCTGACTCGGAAGCGCAATCGTTGCGTTGCTAGAACTCGTCGTTAAGGTCAGCTCCCCTAGCCGCTCTGGCAGCGATAAAACGGTATCGACTTGAATCGTACTTTGCCACTCAGTGACGTCAGCGATTTCCGTTACCCAATAGAGACGATTTCGAAAACGGCGCACTTCACCTTGTTTAAGTTGTAGTTTGGGGTTGGCATCTTGCTGAGCTAATGCCACTTCATTCCAGATAAGATTGAGTTGTACCTGAGTCGGCATACTAGTATTAAGCTTAGCCAGCCACATACGAATCAAGCGCGCACGCGCTAATCCACTGTGCTTAGCCAGTTCTTCAATACTCAAACTTAGATCCGTTTGTAAAGCGCGTTCAAACACCGCGCTCAATAGTTCATCCAATAGCGCTTCTTGTTGAGCACATAAACTTGCACTGCGCTGAACCGCTTGATGGATACTCGGCCAGCGACCAGACAATTCAGGAATAACACAATGACGAAGAAAGTTACGATCATAACGGGTATCTTGATTGCTTTCGTCTTCCACCCACTCCAAGCCTAATTTAGTAGCGGCTTCTTCGATGGTCTTCCGCTTGATAGTAAGCAATGGTCGAACTAGAGATCCGCAAGAAAACGGCATACTCTCCGCCATCGAAGATAACCCTTTAGGCCCGCTGCCGCGCTTAAGCGCAAGGAGAAAAGTCTCTATTTGATCGTCGGCATGTTGACCAGTCAACAGTATATCGCCTTTTTGAATGTACTTAGTTAAGGCTTGGTAGCGAGCTTCACGAGCAAGAAGTTCAATACTTTCACCATTGCTGATGTCTAAGCTCACTCGCTCGATCGAGCACGATATCCCCACTTGTTGTGCCCAAAGTAAGCATTTATCGGCCCAATTATCGGCATTCGAGCTTAAACCATGGTGCACATACACAGCGTGACACTCTACAGAGTGCGCCTGTTGGTAGCGACTGAGTAATTCGAGTAAAAGACGTGAATCCACTCCTCCGCTAAACGCCAAGACAACCTTAGTGCCTAATTGATAGTAGCGGCCGAGAACTTGAGCAAAATGCGGGTAAAGCGATTCCATAAGCGATCCGATAGGTACAAAAAAAGGGCTGGACTCTCATCCAACCCTTTCTATTTTAACTGTTATCACTTGAGATATCAGCTAACGCTTAATAGCAATCACCGAAATTAACAGTAACCGTAGCTCATTAGACGCTGGTAACGACGCTCACGTAGCGTCTCTTCATCCAATTGTTCTAGATCTTTTAGCTGACGAAGTAGTGTCGCTTTCATATTCGCTGCCATTTGAACATGATCGCGATGAGCGCCGCCTAGTGGCTCTTCAATGATTTCGTCGATCAGTTCAAGCTCTTTAAGACGCGGAGCAGTTAGACCCATTGCCTCTGCCGCTTGTGGCGCTTTGTCTGAATCACGCCATAAGATTGAAGCACAACCCTCAGGAGAAATTACTGAGTACGTAGAGTACTGAAGCATGTTCACATAGTCGCCTACACCGATTGCTAGTGCACCACCAGAACCGCCTTCACCAACAACGTTACAGATTACTGGCACTTTAAGACCAGACATCACTTTTAGGTTTTTCGCGATAGCTTCAGATTGACCACGCTCTTCTGCGCCCACACCTGGATACGCGCCAGCCGTGTCGATAAATGTGATGATCGGCATGTTGAAACGCTCTGCCATTTCCATCAAACGTAGCGCTTTACGGTAACCTTCTGGTTTTGGCATACCAAAGTTACGTTTCACTTTCTCTTTGGTTTCACGACCTTTTTGGTGACCAATGATCATCACAGGGCGGCCTTCAAGGCGAGCCATGCCACCCACAATCGCTTTGTCGTCTGCAAACGCGCGGTCACCCGCTAATTCATCAAACTCCTCAAAAGCGTGTTGGATGTAATCCAGCGTGTAAGGACGTAGTGGGTGACGAGCCAGTTGAGCTGTTTCCCATGCGCCTAGGTCGCTGAAGGTTTTTTTCTTCAGCTCTAAGCTTTTCTTCTCAAGCTGTTCGATTTCTTTATCCAGGTCAATCGCAGAATCACCACCGTGACGAGAGACATCACGTAATGCTTCAATTTTCGCTTCTAGTTCTGCAATTGGCTTTTCAAATTCAAGAAAGTTTAGGCTCATCTATGAATCCTTGTTTACTCAGCGTCTAACATATTGCGCTGAATTTTTAGTTAAATTCGAGTTCTACCTGGCTTTTGCCAAGTAACTGTTTTAAATCGTCGAGTAATGTATCACTTGGCGTTACTCGCCACTCGGTGCCCAATGTTAACCGCGCTCTGGCGTCGGCACGCTGGTAGTATACATTGACGGGTACGGTTCCGGCTTTGTGCGGTTCTAAAATACGGCTGAACTGCTCAAAAAACTGATCGTTGATCTGATTTGCATCTATCGATACCGACAAACCACGAGCGTATTTCTCGCGCGCACTGCCGAGATCCATAACTTCACGCGCCGACATTTTAAGGCCACCGTTGAAGTCATCAAAGCTGACCTGTCCAGAAACGACCAAAATTCTGTCTTTTTCGAGAAGTTCAGCGTATCGATCCAACGCATCTGAGAACAACATCACTTCCATGCGACCACTTCGGTCATCCAGTGTCATAATACCAATTCGTGTACCACGCTTGGTCGTCATTACACGAGCGGCAATAACCAGGCCGGCTACCGTGACAGATTGATCGCGGCGAGTGGGCGTTGCGTCTTTTAGTCGACAACTGGTGTATTTGTTTAGTTCCTTTACGTAGGCGTTAATTGGGTGCCCTGTCAAATATAGACCTAGGGTATCACGCTCGCCCTCTAACCACACTTTTTCTGGCCAAGGCGGAACCTGCGTATACTTATGCTCTACTTCTTCAGGCGCATCCGTTAGCACACCAAACATATCCGTTTGACCAAACGCCTCAGCTTGGTGATGTTGACTTGCGGCTTTTACCGCATCATTGAGTGAAGCCATCATCGCAGCGCGGTGTGGGCCAAGTCGATCCAACGCGCCCGCGTAAATCAGCTTCTCTATCACTCGTTTATTGACACGTTTTAGATCAACTCGAGCACAGAAATCAAATAGGTCTTTAAAGTGACCACCTTTATTTCTCGCCTCAAGAATCGCATCGATAGGGCCCTCACCAACCCCTTTTATCGCACCAATACCGTAAACAATTGCGCCATTTTCATCAACATTAAAGCGATATAGGCCAGAGTTGATGTCTGGTGGCAGCACGGTGAGCTTCATACGGAAACACTCATCGACCAAGCCAACGACTTTTTCCGTGTTATCCATATCGGCTGTCATTACCGCAGCCATAAATTCGGCAGGATAATGTGTTTTCAGCCAAAGAGTTTGATAAGAAACCAATGCATAAGCAGCAGAGTGCGATTTGTTAAAACCATAACCGGCGAACTTCTCTACCAAGTCGAAGATTTTCATCGCCAACTCGCCATCGATACCGTTCTTTATCGCACCTTCTTCAAAGATAGCACGTTGTTTTGCCATCTCTTCTGGCTTTTTCTTACCCATTGCACGACGAAGCATATCCGCACCACCTAGCGTGTAACCTGCTAAGATCTGCGCAATCTGCATTACCTGCTCTTGATACAGGATGATGCCGTAGGTTGGATCAAGCGTCTCTTTTAGCGACTCGTGTTGCCACTTTTCATCTGGATAAGAGATCGCTTCTCGACCATGTTTACGGTCGATAAAGTTATCTACCATGCCCGATTGCAAAGGACCCGGACGGAAGAGTGCTACCAATGCGATGATGTCTTCGAAACAGTCTGGCTGAAGTCGTTTGATCAGCTCTTTCATGCCTCGAGATTCAAGCTGGAATACTGCTGTCGTTTCAGAGTTTTGCAACAAACGGAAAGAGGCAGGGTCTTCTAACGGTATGGATTCAATTTGAACCAGCTCCTTACCTTCTCGCTCTAGACGTGGGTTAATCAGCCCTAACGCCCAATCAATAATGGTTAAGGTACGTAGACCCAAGAAGTCAAACTTAACTAGGCCAGCGGTCTCAACATCGTTTTTATCAAATTGAGTAACCGGAAAGTGACCTTCAGCGTCTGCATAAATTGGCGCAAAATCGGTAATTGTTGTAGGTGAAATTACAACACCACCAGCGTGTTTACCGGCGTTTCGCGTACAGCCTTCCAAAATATGACACATGTCGATGAGTTCTTTGACTTCTTCATCGGCCTCATACAATTCAGGTAGTGCAGGTTCCGCTTTAAACGCCTTATCTAGCGTCATGCCCGGATCGGGCGGGATCAGCTTTGAAATACGATCAACAAAACCAAATGGATGACCCAATACGCGGCCAACGTCACGGATTACCGCTTTTGCCGCCATGGTACCAAACGTGATGATCTGAGACACCGCGTCGCGACCGTACATTTCTGCAACGTGGTCAATAACCTGGTCACGTTTATCCATACAGAAATCGACGTCGAAATCGGGCATCGAAACACGTTCTGGGTTCAAGAAACGTTCGAACAGCAAGTCGTATTCTAATGGATCCAGGTCGGTGATTTTTAATGCGTAAGCCACCAAAGAGCCGGCACCGGAACCACGTCCAGGACCTACAGGAATTCCATTATCTTTTGACCACTGGATGAACTCCATTACGATCAAGAAGTAACCAGGGAATCCCATTTGGTTGATAACATCTAGCTCTATCTGAAGACGTTCATCATATTCAGGGCGGCGACGTTTCCTCTCTTCCTCATCTGGAAATAGGAACTCTAAACGCTCTTCCAAGCCCTCTCGGGATTTCATGACTAAGAACTCAGTCTCTTTCATCCCTTCAGTTGGGAAGGCTGGTAGGAAGTACTCCCCTAAGCGTACAGTCACGTTACAACGCTTCGCTATCTCGACACTGTTTTCTAACGCTTCAGGAATATCAGCAAACAGCTCGCACATTTCTTCTTCTGTACGAAGATATTGCTGCGGACTGTAGTTTTTTGGCCTACGCGGATCTTCTAATGTGTAACCATCGTGAATCGCTACGCGTATTTCATGAGCATCAAATAGGTCTGGACTCAGGAATACAACTTCATTGGTCGCCACTACTGGCAAGTCCTGCTGCTCTGCCAATTCAACCGCAAAGTGAAGATAAGTTTCTTCATCTGGACGACCGGTACGAAGTAGCTCAAGATAAAAGCGATCTGGAAAATGCTGTTTATAGAAATCAACACACCCTTGCACTATTTGACGGTTGCCTTTCAAAAGGCCGCGACCAATTTCCCCGCTTTTACCGCCGGATAATACAATCAGGCCTTCAGACATTTCAGCCAACCAGGCTTTGTCAATCACTGGGTGGTGTTGAACATGTCCACGTAAGTACGCTTTTGATATCAATAACGTCAGGTTCTTATAACCTACATTATCCGCCGCAAGCAAAGTCACTTGAGTCAGCTCTTCACCAAACTCGTCCGACTGCATTTTAAAGTCAGCACCAATGATCGGTTTAACACCACTGCCATGTGCTGTACCGTAAAACTTCACCAAACCACATAGGTTGGTAAAGTCGGTCAACGCCATTGCGGGCATACCGAGCTCAGCAACTTTCTTCACGATTGGCGGAACTTTGTTGAGGCCATCCACCATCGAGAAGTCACTATGAACACGCAGGTGGATGAATTTGGGATCTGACATTAACAGGTACCGTGTAACTCTATTTTGTTGGGGATTCTAACCTAAAGAGGTTGGGTTTATAACACCAATTAGATCGTTTGATTATTCTATGCCTAACGCTTTTTTTACTGGCTTGAAACTCTTGCGGTGTTCACTGATCACTCCGTGTTGCTCAATCGCTTCAAAGTGCGCTTTAGTTGGGTAACCTTTGTGCTTCGCGAAGCCAAATTGTGGATGAAGTTTATCCAACTCTTCCATCTCTTGGTCACGCACGACTTTGGCAATAATTGAAGCCGCACTGATTTCGGCAACACGTAGATCGCCTTTTACTACAGCTTGAGCATCCATTGGCAGCTCCGGACAACGGTTACCATCAATCAACACCAAATCAGGTTGAACCTGTAACCCCGCCACTGCACGCTGCATCGCAACCATAGTCGCCTGCAAAATATTCAGTTGATCGATTTCTTCAGGAGAACAACGCCCGACCGCCCACGCCAATGCTTTTTCTTTGATTTCAGGAAGCAACGCCATGCGTTTCTTTTCGGTCAATTTTTTCGAATCGTTCAACCCTTCAATAGGATTGTTAGGATCAAGGATAACCGCAGCGGTGACGACGTCTCCCACCAAAGGGCCACGTCCGACCTCGTCGACTCCGGCCACAAGCTGATAACCTTGCGGATATTCAAACGGAGGGAGTTCAACTTTGGTTTTGGTCGCTTTTGGTTTAACAGCCATGATAAATCTCTATTTTTCAATCAGTTTTAGAACTGCGTTTGCGGCTTGTTGGTCCGCATCTTTACGAATCCAATGATGCATTTCCGTAAACTTATCTAACATCGGTTTATTGTCGCTTTCCAATAAGCGAGAAACCTCAGTAAACAAATTGTCTGGTGTGCACTCATCTTGTAGATATTCTTTGACGAGCTCATCATCCGCCAAGATATTCGGCAATGACACATACTTCGTTTTCAATAGACGTTTAGCTAAGAAAGCAGTAAATGCATTCACACGATAACCCACCACCATTGGACGCTTGAGAAGCATACACTCCAACGCTACGGTACCGGAGGCCAACATCACGGCATCGGATGCGGTGATGACGTTGCGTGCGGTGTCATCAACTAACTTGAAGTCCAACTCTGGCGCTAGCTCTTTCCATGCTTGTTCAAACTGCTCACGGCGTTTTTGATTAACAAGCGCGACAACAAACCCCATTTCTGGAAATTTTTTATGGAGTAACTTGCAGGTTTCAATAAATGGCTCTGAGAGCATTTTTAACTCGCTACCACGACTGCCTGGCAGGACAGCAAGCCACTTTTTATCTTGTTCTAAACCAAGCAACTCACGTGCAGGCGCTTGTTCTGATTCTAGTGGGATGGCATCAGCCAAGGTATGACCAATGAACTCGCAAGGTACATTAAATTTGTCGTAAAACGCTTTCTCAAACGGAAGAAATGCTAGTACCAAGTTCGTTGCCGCTTCTATTTTAAAGATGCGCTTCTGACGCCAAGCCCAAACAGACGGACTCACGTAATGAACGGTTTTAATGCCCGCTTGCTTGAGGTCAAGCTCCAAGCGTAAGTTGAAGTCAGGAGCATCGATCCCGATGAAAACATCAGGCGGATTCTGAGTAAAATACTGAACGAGCTCAGCTTTCACTTTAAGAAGTCTCGGTAAGCGGCCTAAAACCTCGACTAATCCCATCACCGCAAGCTCTTCCATATCAAACAGAGACTCGCAACCTTGGGCTATCATTTTCGGACCACCAATGCCTACGAACTCTGCGTCTGGATATTGTTGCTTTACTGCTTTGATAAAGCCTTCACCTAGCGTATCGCCAGACAATTCTCCGGCAATGATGCCAATACGTAATGGTCTTTCCATATCTACTTCGCTATTTTTCCTGTGCGCTATGGATAACGGTTTGCCTTATCCATAAAACACAAAAAGATCGTAACCTCAAATTTGGTCACGATCTTTTTATTTATTGGTTCATTCGCCAATTAACGAATAATGCCACGTTCCGTCGTTTCCAGAATATCTGAGAAACGCTTCACAGCCGGCCACTCTTGAGCCATTTCAGCCAGAATAGGCTTCACTTCTTCTAGCGTCTTACCTGAACGGTAGATTTCTTTATACGCTTTTTGTAGCGCACGAATCTCTGGTTTCTCAAAGCCATTACGCTTCAAGCCAACAAGGTTCAAGCCGAATGGAGTAGCGTGGTTACCTTGCGCGAGTACATAAGCTGGGACATCTTGCACCACAGCTGAACAGCCGCCAATGTATGCGTAAGCGCCCACTGTACAAAACGGATGAATCGCAGACAGCGCCATCACACCGGCATAGTCATCAACAGTAACGTGACCACCAAGAATCGAGTTATTACCGATATGAGTGTGGTTACCAATAACAACATCATGCGCAACGTGTGCATTCACACACAATAAGTTGTCATCACCAATGATCGTGGTTGCTTTGTCTTGCACTGTGCCGCGGTGAACTTGGACCGCTTCACGAATGACGTTACGGTCACCGATAACCACAGTTGTGTCTTCACCACCGTATTTTTTGTCTTGGTTTTCTTCACCAATGACAGCATGTGGGAAAATACGGTTATCTTTGCCAATAGTTGTGTGACCTTTGATCACAACGTGAGACATCACTTCTGTGCCTTCACCAATTTCAACCGTAGAGGTGATGTACGTAAAAGGACCTACTGTTACGTTAGCACCAATTTTGGCGCCCTCTTCTACCACCGCTGCCGGGTGGATTTTAGCGGTTTCATGAATCATATTAAAACTCTCGACGAGCACACTTCAGTTCTGCAGAACATACCACTTCACCGTCAACTTTTGCTACACCGCTAAATGCAGCAATGCCGCGACGTTCTTTCAGAAATTCTACCTCAATAACCAATTGGTCGCCCGGAGCCACTGGTTTACGGAATTTCGCGCCGTCTACGCTTGCAAAGTAGTACAGTTCATTTTCTGTTGGTGCACCAAATGATTTAAATGCAAGTAAGCCTGTTGCCTGAGCCATTGCTTCTAAAATCAAAACACCTGGGAATACTGGTAGTTGAGGAAAGTGACCTGTGAACTGAGGTTCGTTAACCGACACGTTTTTAATCGCGTGAAGGTACTTCTCTTCTTGGAAGTCTATCACTCGGTCGATCAATAAGAATGGGTAGCGATGAGGTAGTAGCTCTTGAATTTCAGAGATGTTCATCGTTTTCTTTTCAGTAGTCAAAGTCGTCTTCCTATATCAATTTTTTGCCGCCAAGATGGCAAACGTGGCAACAGGTCGTAAAGCCGAATCGCTTTGCAATATACTAGCAAAATACGCACCATCTTGGAGTTAAATCTATTTAGAGCGCGTCATTATAGAAGAAAAAGACCCGCATTTCGCGAGTCTTCTTACAGAATATGGAACTAGAGCTTGTTAGCCTTCATGTTAAATACAGAGCGAAAGATAACTTGTTCTAAATTTCTTCTTTCTGTTCCAGCTGTTTTTCAACCGCTTTTAGGCGCTTATTCATCTCATCAATACGGTGAACTCGAGTCGCGGTCTTACGCCACTCTCTGTTCGTTTGTAGTGGGATACCTGATGAGTAAAGGCCTTTTTCTTCGATACTGCGCATTACCATGCCCATACCTGTAATAGCCACACCATCTGCGATAGTGATATGGCCATTCAGAACAGACGCGCCGCCAATCTGGCAGTACTTACCAATTTTTGTACTGCCCGCGACAATAGTACCACCAGGCATCACGGTACCATATCCGATCTGCACGTTGTGCGCGATTTGAAGTTGGTTATCCAGAATGACATTGTCTTCAATGATAGTATCTTCGAGTGCACCGCGGTCAATCGTAGTACAAGCACCAATCTCAACGCGGTTACCGATACGCACTGAACCAAGCTGAGGAATTTTGATCCACTCGCCTTTGTCATTCGCATAACCGAAGCCATCAGAGCCAATGACGGTACCCGATTGAACGAGACAGTCATCACCCAATGACACTTCATGATAGATAGTGACATTAGCCCAAAGCTTGGTGTTATTCCCTAGCTTGGCGTTCTTACCGATAAAACAACCAGCTCCAACGCTTACGTTATCGCCGAGTTCTACGCCCGTTTCAATCACAGCGTTAGCGCCGATTGTAACGTTCTCACCCATCTTAACGTCAGCGGCAATCACAGCACTTGGTGCAATATCGTTTGCCGGCTTTGGTGTGGTATCCATCGCTTGAACCACACGAGCAAATGCGACATAAGGGTCTGAAACCACTAACGCATTTCCAACGCATTGATCTTTATGCTCAGCCTTTACCATAACAACGGTAGCTTGGCACTCAGAAAGGTGTTTTGCGTATTTTGGGTTAGACAAGAAGGTTACATCACCTTCTTGTGCTTTATCCATTGGGGCAACACGGCTTACAACGAGAGACTCGTCACTAAACAGTTCACCCCCGGTAATTGTCGCCAATTCGGCTAATGTTAATGTCTTCATAACTTCTTATTTTAGAGCTTTAATTACGTCTTCAGAGATATTGTATTCTGGCTTGCCGTACTGCAAAGCAGAGATATCAATCACAAGATCGTAACCATTTTTGTCTGCGACTTTCTTAACTGCATCTTGAATCGTTTTGAAAAGCTTCGCTTTTTCTTCAGCTTCACGACGCGCACTTGCTTTTTCAAGTGCTTGTGCTTTCACTTTGTACTCGCTGTCTAGCTTCGCGATATCGATACGTAGCTTTTCAACTTCGTCTTGACCCAAAAGCTCGCCGTCACGTTGTAGCTTCTCAATCTTTGTTTTAGCTTGTGCTTGGATTGACTTCAGTTCATCAGCTTTGCTTTTGAAGTCTTTCTGCATTTTTTGTAGTACAACTTCACGTTGAGGAAGAGCTTGGAAAACTTGAGCTGTATTTACATAAGCAATTTTTTGTGCAGCTTCTGCCGCATTTGCAAACATTGAAGAGCTCAGTACAAGAAGGCCAATCCCAGCCGCTTTGATCATTTTATTCAAAATATTTTCCTCTTTAGAAAGTTCTACCGATAGTGAATGTGAAGAACTCTTCATCATCGCCATCAAATTTCTTAATTGGTTTCGCTAGTGAGAATACTAGTGGCCCCATTGGAGACATCCACTGCAACGCCGCACCGTAAGAAGAGCGGTAGTTGGTTGGATCTGAGTAATCGTAGTAGTAACGGTCACCATATTCCGCACCTGAATCGCGGTAGTCAAACTCCGTATCCCAAACACTTGCCATATCAAAGAAGATACTGGTACGAATTTGGTTTTGTACTTCTTCTGATGCAAATGGTGTTGGGACAATCAACTCAACACTTGCTAGCGCTACGGCGTTACCACCAACAGAGTCATCTGTTGCTGTATCTGCGCCATTGTTTGAACCAGATGTATCACGGTAAACCGCTTTAGGACCAACAGAGTTTGAGCCAAAGCCACGAAGCGATGTAAAGCCACCTGCGTAGTAGTTTTCGTAGAATGGGAACAAGTTATCGTTGCCATCCGTTTGACCGTAACCATTACCGTAACCTAAGCGGCCACGGAACAAGAGGGTAAACTCGTGCTTTTTAGTCAATGGCACATACTGACGAACATCGTACTGCATTTTGAAGTATTGAACGTCAGAGCCAGGTACGGTCATTTTATAGAATGCACGCTGATGGTTACCTGCCGTAGGGAAGTAGCCACGGTTTAAGTTATTACGTGTCCAAGAGATATTGAAGTCGAAGTCGTTTGTGTTCAACGCTCCACTAGAATCAATGTTGTCTGCTTGTGCTCGTAAGAACTGCTCTACCTGTAAGTAAGGCGATAAGTTACCGATCTTGTTGTGCGTATAACCGACACCGAATTCAAAACGGTTCAACTCATCGAATGGGAAACCCCACGTTAAGCTCGCGCCATAGCTTTCGTTGGTATAGTCAACGATATTGGCTTCTTTCGCTTCAAATTCGTTATAGAAAACCTTACCACCTAAGCTTACACCGTCTAAGTTCCAGTACGGATCACGGTAATCTAGACTGATGTTTTTCTGGTAGTCATTCATCATCGCGTTGATACCAACACGGTTACCACTACCAATGAAGTTATCTTGTTGCAGGCCAACCTGGAAGCTCACACCCGATTCTGTGCCGTAGCCAACACCGAAGTTAACGCTACCAGAGTTCGCTTCTTTGACAGAGTAAACTAGGTCAACTTGATCATCACTACCAGGAACTCGAACCGTCTGTACTTCAACATTTTCAAAGTAGCCCAAACGATTTAGACGAGTTTTACCCGTTTCAATCGATTTCGAGTTCAACCAACTGCCTTCCATCTGACGCATTTCACGACGAAGGACTTCATCTTTGGTTGAGTTATTACCCGTGAAGCGAATATCACGAACATAAATTCGGTTACCCGGGTCTACGTTAACGACCAAAGAAACTTCTTGATTCTCGTCGTCAAACTCAGGAATGGTATTCACTTGAGGATAAGCATAACCGGACTCACCAAGCACACGCTTAATCCCTTCTTCCATTGAAGTAACCAACGAGCCGTTGTATGTCTCATTGTCTTCAAATGGCACAAGTCTTTCGAACGTCGCTTCCTCACCAATCAAATCACCACGGAACTTCACGTCCTTAACGGTGTAAACCTCGCCCTCTTCTAGACCAAGAGTAATGTATACCCCTTTCTTGTCAGGAGAGATTGCAACTTGTGTCGAATCAACGTTAAATTTTAAGTAACCACGATCCAGGTAGAATGATTTGAGTGCTTCAATATCACCTGCAAGGACTTGCTTTTGATACTTTTCATCAGAAAGGAAATTCCACCACGGCACATCAACATTTAAGTTAAAGCGCGAAAGCAGCTCTTCATCACTGAACACTTCATTACCGATAAAGTTGATTTGCTGAATTTTTGCCGACACACCTTCAGTAAAGACAAACTTAAGGTCAGAACGATTACGTGGTAGTGGAGTAACCACCGCTTTTACTGTTGCGTTGTATTTACCTACGCTGTAGTAAAAGTCTTCTAAGCCTTTTTCAATGTTGCTTAGCGTGGTGCGGTCAAGCGCTTCACCTTCACGAACACCAGACGCGTTCAGGTTTTCTTGTAGCTGCTCGTCCTTGATTGCTTTGTTACCTGAAAAAGAGATGCTTGCAATGGTAGGACGTTCTTTGACTTGAACCATCAGAACACCACCGTCACGCAACACTTTCACATCTTCAAAGTTACCAGATGCATACAGGGCGCGGATAATTTCTGCAACATCGCCTTGGCCAATGGTATCACCGACACGTACAGGCATTTTCAACAATGCAGCACCCAGTGCTACACGCTGCAATCCATCGATTTCAATATCTTGAACTACGAAGTTCTCTGCTCCATTTGCAGATACACTGGTCGCCAGTAAACTTGCAAATAGAATTCGCTTAATCGCCATACTTGTTCTAATTATTCCTTGCTACTGCTTTTGTCTCTGAACTATCACAGACGAGTAAAATCATTAAATAGCGCTAACGCCATGAGCGAGAAGATGATCGCACCACCAATTCTAAAGCCCATTTCCTGCACTTTCTCAGGAACAGGGCGTCGAATGACTGCTTCAATTGCAAAAAACAACAAATGACCGCCATCCAACATTGGTAAAGGAACGAGATTAATAATACCTAGGTTAACACTAATTAGAGCGAGAAAACCTAAAAAGTAGACCAAACCATAATCTGCTGTCGCGCCTGCGCCTTTGGCTATTGATATTGGTCCACTCAGATTATTCAGACCAACGTCTCCAACAATCAGCTTCTTAAGCATGCTGATTGTCAAACCAATGACTTGGCCAGTTTTGTCTACTGCTTTACCTATTGACTCGAATACACCAAACTGAAGATCGAAGCGATAACTTTCTGGCCATTCTGCGACTTTAGGTGCAATACCTGCAAAACCAACGACTTCTTTGTTAGCTAGCTCACGGCTACCGGGCGTCAGCGTCAATGTTTGCTCATAACCCTGACGTAACACCGTCAATTCAAGCGGTGTATCAGGATTAGAACGAACCGCTTCAACCACTTGCTTCCATTCGGTCACGCGTTGTTGACCAATTGCGACAACCTCATCACCTGGAAGCACACCGGCTTTTTCCGCCGCTCCACCTTGCGAGACCTGCTCGATAACTCGATACACCTCCGGTGTATACGGAGCAAAACCTAACGACTGCATCGCTGACTGAGTTTCTGGGTCGAACTTCCACTCACGTAAATCGAGCGTTTTCGTTACTTCTGAACCAACTTCATTCGCTGACGTTAGTGTTACCGTCATCAAATCATCGCCAATATGAGAAATCAATCCCATATTTACTGATTCCCAATCCGGAGTTTTGATACCAGATATCGATTTAAGTTCCATTCCAGATTCAATTCCAGCTTCCGCAACAATCGAATTGGGCGTAACTTCACCAATTACAGGCTTAACAGCAGGGATGCCAATTAGAAATACCAGCCAATAGGCAAAAATTGCGAAAAGAAAATTAAAGATGGGGCCAGCCGCAACAATAGAGGTTCGCTTCCATAACGGCTTCTTATCAAACGCTAAGTGCTTCTCATGTTCTGGCACCTCATCGACACGGCTATCAACCATTTTCACATAGCCGCCGAGAGGGATCATTGAGATGCTGTACTCCGTTCCGTCTTTGCCTACTTTACTCCAAATAGACTTGCCGAAACCGATTGAAAACTTTTCAACTTTAACGCCGCAACGGCGAGCAACCCAAAAATGCCCAAATTCGTGCACGGCAACAAGAATGCCCAGTGCGACGATAAAAGAAATGAGATTCCACAATATACCAGTCATCAGCTACGCTCGCGTATGGTTTCTAGGGCAATAGTTCGTGCCATTCTATCTAGCTCGAGCAAGCTTTCCAAGCTATTCGCATTCTCAGCTTTGCAGCTTGCGTTGATTTTATTCAACACAGACTCATTGATGCGAGCAATATCGGTAAAACCTAGTCTGTTATTTAAAAATGCATCAACAGCGACTTCATTAGCTGCATTCAATGCCGTTGTTGCGTGTTGACCTTCATAACAAGCATCAATTGCGAGTTTTAAACATGGGTAACGAGCAAAGTCAGGCTGCAAAAACGTCAGCTCACCAACTTTCGTGAAGTCTAGCGGCTTAACCCCAGCTTCTACTCTTGACGGGTATGACATGGTGAGCGCAATTGGCGTCGCCATATCCGCTTCTCCCATTTGTGCCAAGACCGAACCATCACGATACTGAACCATAGAATGAATCACAGATTGAGGATGAATAACCACCTTCAGTTGTTCGCGAGCAGCATTAAATAGCCACTTAGCTTCGATATACTCAAGGCCTTTGTTCATCATCGTGGCAGAATCAACAGAAATTTTTGGCCCCATCGACCAGTTTGGATGAGCGATCGCCTGAGCGGGTGTCACCTGCTCCAGTTCTGCGATGTCAGTGTAACGGAAAGGACCACCAGATCCAGTCAACAAAATATGAGAAATGCCATGTTCTTGTAAATTGCAACGACCTAGATTGGTTTGTACTTGCTGTGGTAAACATTGGAAAATGGCGTTGTGTTCACTGTCGACGGGAAGTAGCTCTGCGCCAAATTCTTCTACAGCATCAATAAATAGCTGGCCTGACATTACAAGTGCTTCTTTATTTGCCAACAAGACTCGCTTACCTGCTTTCACGGCAGCCATAGTAGGCAATAAGCCGGCTGCTCCTACAATAGCAGCCATTACACTGTCGACCTCGTCCAGCGAAGCAATATGGCATAGCGCATCAACACCACCTAACACTTCGGTACTTGGTGAAACCGAGTGTAGCTCAGCTTGAAGTTGAGATGCCGCAGCTTTATCTGCCATGACCGCATACTTAGGTTGCCACTGACGACATAGACCGATCATCTTTTCAACGTTAGTGCTTGCCGCTAAGGCAACGACAGAAAACAGATCTGGGTTTTGTTCGACCACTTTAAGCGTGCTTGCACCAATTGATCCAGTAGCACCAAGAATCGTTAACTTTTGCATGTTGTAAGACCGTTAGAAAGCTCAGGAGCGACGACGCCGCTCCTGATAAATTAGAATACGTAGTAAAGAAGAGCAAAAACTGGGAATGCTGCGGTTAGGCTGTCGATACGATCTAGCACACCACCGTGCCCTGGGATAATGTTACTGCTGTCTTTAATGCCTGAGACACGTTTGAACATACTTTCAACCAGATCACCAAGCACTGAAATAACGACAGTCACTAGCGTAATCAGCACCATATGGACAGGGCTAGTGAACTGGATGTCGAACCAATCAGCAAATGCCCACGCTACTATTAATGCCGTGATAATGCCACCAATTAGCCCTTCAATGGTTTTATTGGGGCTTACATGAGGAGCCATCTTACGTTTGCCTAAGCTTTTGCCTGCAAAGTAGGCGCCGCTATCTGCAGCCCATACCAAGAAACAAACGTACAATACAAGCTTTGCGCCGTGGTATGGATCTACAGTGATGTCATACGCTCTGAGAATAATCACACTCCAAAGGAATGGGATTAATGTCAGAAAACCAAATACATGACGTAAAACAAAATTACTTTGCCAAGATTTCGTCGTTTTGGGGTAAGTAATCGCCATTAAGCTAGCAATAATCCACCAAACAAAACCAATACCCAAGACGACATAATGAGGTGTCGTTAAGTGATTGAGGCTATATGCATCAGGCGAGATGTATAGAAAACTAAGTCCGGTAATAATGATTGCCGGCACAAGGGCAGCAATGCGAGAGTTGCTTCCTGTAAACTGAGTCCACTCCCAAAAACCTAATAGCGTTATTGCAGTTAAAGCGGCAATAAAGCCCATTAGCGGTAATTTAAAAATGCCTAAAATAACCAGGGGAGCTAAAATTAGTGCTGTTATTATTCTCTGTTTCAAACTAACTAGTCCTTATTGAGCTGCCATCAATGCCTTTATTTGTTCACCTGTACAGCCAAAACGACGTTCTCGGTTGATAAACCAAGTCACAGCTTCTACCAAACTGTCTTCATCGAATTCTGGCCAGTACTCTGGTGTAAAGTACATTTCTGCATAAGCCATTTGCCACAACATAAAGTTGCTGATGCGGCACTCTCCACTGGTGCGAATTAAAAGATCCACTTCCGGTAGGTCTGCCATGGTCAAATGCTCAGTGATTAGCTGCTCATTGATATCCTCTACACGAATTTCACCGTTACGTGCTTTTAGCGCTAACGTTTTAGCAGCTTCTGTGATGTCCCATTTACCGCCATAGTTGGCTGCAATGTTGATCACCATACCCGTGTTATCTGCCGTTAGGTTTTCTGCTTCTACAATTTTCTTTTGTAGACGCTCACTAAATCGACTGGTATCACCGATCACGCGCAACCGTAAGTTATTTTTGTGTAGTTTTTTTACTTCACTAGACAGGACCGTGATAAACAGTTCCATCAAAAGACCCACTTCTTCCTCCGGACGACGCCAGTTTTCACTACTAAAAGCAAACAGCGTCATGGCTCTAATGCCTAGTTTTGAAGCAGCAGCCACGGTCTTACGAACGGCACTAACGCCTTTTTTATGACCAAATACGCGAGGTTTTCCTTTGGACTTAGCCCAACGGCCATTACCGTCCATAATGATGGCAATATGCTTAGGAAGGGAATCAGAGAAGGCTTGAGAATTTTGCATAGGGAGTTAATTGAGTTCCATCAGTTGGATAGACTAACATAAAAAAACGCTGAGCTGTGAGCACAGCGTTTTCCAACAGTGATGTGTGTGGGAGTATTAAACTTCCATCAACTCTTTTTCTTTTGCAGCAAGAACTTCATCGATCTTCTTAACTGCAACGTCAGTTAGCTTTTGAATTTCGTCTTGTGCTTTACGGTCTTCATCTTCAGAGATTTCTTTATCTTTTAGAAGCGCTTTAAGATCGTTGTTTGCGTCACGACGGATGTTACGAACAGCAACACGACCACCTTCAGCTTCACCACGGACGATCTTAACTAGGTCTTTACGACGTTCTTCCGTTAGCGGTGGAAGTGGAACGCGGATGATAGTGCCAGCTGACATAGGGTTTAGACCAAGGTCAGACGTCATGATCGCTTTTTCTACTTTCGGCGTCAGCTCTTTATCAAAAACCGTGATTGCAAGTGTACGTGCATCTTCAGCAATAACGTTTGCTACTTGGTTTAGAGGTGTTGCTGCACCGTAGTATTCTACAGAAATACCAGATAGTAGGCTTGGGTGTGCACGACCTGTACGAATTTTAGAAAGGTTGTTCTTAAGCGCTTCAACGCTTTTATCCATGCGCTCTTGCGCGTCTTTTTTGATTTCGTTAATCACAGTTTCACCTTAAAAATGTCATCTTTCCTGAAGAAAGCCTAAAACGGTTGAGCAAAGCAAGCACCACCCTAACGCTTTGGAGTGGCACCTTAAGCCAAGCTTATTCGTTGATGAGCGTGCCTTCTGCTTCGCCCATAACCACGCGACGTAGTGCGCCTGGCTTGTTCATATTAAATACGCGGATTGGCATTTTGTGGTCACGAGCTAGCGTAAACGCCGCCAAGTCCATAACTTTCAGCTCTTTATCCAGAACTTCCGCATAAGATAGCTTATCATACAGCTCTGCGTCTGGGTTTGCTACAGGGTCAGCAGTAAATACACCATCAACTTTCGTCGCTTTTAGTACGACATCCGCTTCAATTTCGATACCACGTAAACAAGCAGCAGAATCCGTTGTAAAGAACGGGTTACCAGTACCAGCAGAGAAGATGACAACTCGGCCTTGGCGAAGCTCACGGATCGCATCAGCCCAATTATAGTCGTCACATACGCCTTTTAGAGGGATTGCAGACATAACGCGCGCATTTACGTATGCACGGTGAAGAGCATCACGCATCGCTAGGCCATTCATTACTGTAGCAAGCATACCCATGTGGTCACCAACTACGCGGTTCATACCAGCTTCAGCTAGGCCTGCACCACGGAACAAGTTACCGCCACCGATAACTACACCAACCTGAACACCCAGTTCAACCAGTTCTTTAACTTCTTGTGCCATACGATCAAGGACCGCAGGATCAATACCAAAACCGTCTTCACCTTGAAGAGCTTCACCACTCAGTTTTAATAGAATACGTTGATACGCTGGTTTAGGGTTCGTAGTCATGGAGTTTACCTTCCAAAGAGAGTTGTTGATTAACAGTCATGAATAGACACAACTTCAGTTATGGCTATTCATCACGGCTAATCGTTCACTGCTCATAAAAAGACCGCAGCCTTGGCTACGGTCTAATCTTTATACAGTCTCTAAGGATTAACCTTTTTGAGCTGCTGCAACTTCTTCAGCGAAGCTCATTTCTTCTTTCTTCTCGATACCTTCACCTACTTCTAGGCGAACGAACGTAGAAACTGAAGCGCCTTTTTCTTTCAGCATTTCGCCTACAGTTTTCTTAGGCTCCATGATGAAAGCTTGACCTGTTAGAGAGATCTCGCCAGTGAATTTCTTCATGCGGCCAACAACCATCTTCTCAGCGATTTCAGCAGGCTTGCCTTCGTTCATTGCGATTTCAACTTGAACCGCTTTCTCTTTTTCTACTACGTCAGCTGGTACGTCTTCTGGGTTAACGAACTCAGGCTTAGAAGCAGCAACGTGCATTGCAACGTGCTTAAGAGTTTCTGCGTCGCCTTCACCAGCAACAACAACACCGATTTTCTCACCGTGACGGTAAGAAGCGATTGCAGTGCCTTGAACGTATTCTACGCGACGGATAGTGATGTTTTCACCGATTTTAGCTACTAGAGCTACACGTGCGTCTTCGAATTGTGCTTGTAGTTCTTCAACAGAAGCTTTTGAAGCTAGAGCTGCAGCTGCAACTTCTTCTGCGAATGCAGTGAAGTTACCGTCTTTAGCAACGAAGTCAGTTTGGCAGTTAACTTCAAGAAGAACAGCAACGCCGTTTTCTTCTTTGATGATGATTGCGCCTTCAGCTGCAACGTTACCAGCTTTCTTAGCTGCTTTCGCTGCGCCAGATTTACGCATGTTTTCAATTGCTAGTTCGATGTCAGCGTTTGCTTCTACAAGCGCTTTCTTACATTCCATCATGCCAGCGCCAGTACGCTCGCGAAGTTCTTTAACTAGAGCAGCAGTTACAGTTGCCATTCTGTCTTCCTCGTTTGATTCGAAATAAGGTAAAAAACAGGGGCCTAACATTGTCGGCCCCCATTGCTAACTATAACTTAGTTTATGCTACACAAAGGTTTCACATAGACCAAGTGTGACACAGAGCCGCTATTATTCAGCTTCTACGAAACCGTCTTTTTCAGCAACTGCAGCTACGTCTTTGTTACGACCTTCAGATACTGCTGAAGCAGCAGCGTTCAGGTATAGCTGTACAGCGCGGATCGCGTCGTCGTTACCTGGGATTACGTAGTCAACGCCGTCTGGGTTAGAGTTAGTATCTACCACAGCGTATACTGGAATACCTAGGTTGTTAGCTTCTTTAATTGCAATGTGTTCGTGATCAGCGTCGATTACGAATAGAGCGTCTGGTAGGCCGCCCATGTCTTTGATACCACCAAGAGATTTCTCTAGCTTCTCCATTTCGCGAGTACGCATTAGAGCTTCTTTCTTAGTTAGTTTGTCAAAAGTACCGTCTTGAGATTGAGTCTCTAGTTCTTTTAGACGCTTGATAGACTGACGAACTGTTTTGTAGTTTGTAAGCATACCGCCTAACCAGCGGTTGTTTACGTAAAACTGGTTGCTTGCGATTGCAGCTTCTTTAACAGCTTCAGATGCAGCGCGCTTAGTACCTACGAATAGAACCTTACCTTTCTTCTCGCCAACTTTAGCTAGTTCAGCTAGAGCGTCGTTGAACATTGGTACAGTTTTTTCTAGGTTGATGATATGAACTTTGTTACGAGCGCCAAAGATGAATGGCTTCATTTTTGGGTTCCAGTAACGAGTCTGGTGACCGAAGTGAACACCAGCTTTTAGCATATCGCGCATTGATACAGTTGCCATTTTAAAATCCTCTATGGGGTTAGGCCTCCACATTCCCCATAACTCCGACCAAGCTTCTGCTCAGCACCCCGGAATATGTGACGGAATGTGTGTGATTTAAAGATAAAAGGTTATTCGGATGAAGCTTGCTTCGCCGCTTAACTTTGCTAAACGAAGAGAACAGTCCTCTATTCCGGCGCGCTTTATACCATATTTTAGCTCACTGTGGCTAGTAAAAATTATTTCTTCACCGAGCCACTTTCTCCTATTTATAAGCAAAACTTTAAACATATGATCGAATTAAGAATGATGCATATTCCTATCTAACTTGGGTTAACGCCCCGATGTCTGATAGAATGCGGCCATTCGCACGTTTACGTGCTTAGGAATAAGTAGAGAAAGCCAATGTCAATCAAGATTAAAACTGCTGAAGAAATAGAACGCA
Source organism: Vibrio sp. 1874 (assembly GCF_033344395.1). Taxonomy (NCBI): domain Bacteria; kingdom Pseudomonadati; phylum Pseudomonadota; class Gammaproteobacteria; order Vibrionales; family Vibrionaceae; genus Vibrio; species Vibrio sp. 1874. Next base: position 145,066 of record NZ_JAWPOR010000007.1, on the reverse strand, counting down.
TGCGCATTGCGGGCAAGCTAGCCGCAGAGATTCTAGAAATGATCGAACCACACATCAAAGTTGGTGTGACGACAGAAGAGTTAAACAAAATCTGTCATGAGTACGCTCTAGAAAAAGGCGCATACTCTGCTCCGCTTGATTACCATGGTTTCCCTAAGTCGATCTGTACTTCAATCAACCATATCGTATGCCACGGTATTCCAGCGGAAAAAGACGAAATCGGTAGCAACGGCCAAATGAAGCCGGCGGTACTAAAAGATGGTGACATCTTAAACGTTGATATTACCGTAATCGTTCCAAATGATGAGAATGCCGATCTGAGCGTGCGTCCTCAGGGTTACCATGGTGACACTTCTAAGATGTTCCTAGTCGGTGATGTTTCGCCTGCAAACAAACGTCTGTGCATGGTAGCTCAAGAAGCACTGTACGTTGGTATGCGTACCGTTAAGCCAGGTTCAACGGTTGGTGACATCGGTACAGCTATCGAGAAGTACATCAAAGAGAATAACAAGAACAATCCTCGCAACAAGTTTTCTATTGTGAAAGACTTCTGTGGCCACGGTATCGGCGATGAGTTCCATGAAGAACCACAAGTGGTTCATTACAAGAACAAAGACCGCCGCGTATTAAAAGAAGGCATGTGCTTTACTATTGAGCCGATGATTAACGCAGGTAAATTTGGTTGCTCTGTTGATGCACAAGATGACTGGACTGTTTACACGGGCGACGGCAAGAACTCTGCGCAATGGGAACATACCATTGTTGTAACAAAAGAAGGTTGTGAAGTACTGACGCTTCGTAGCGACGATACGATTCCTCGCCTAATGAAAAACGCGTAAAGCTGACGACCACTCGTTGTTTACTATATCCCTGCTTCGGCGGGGATATTTTTTATCTGCCGCAAATTTGTTAGATTGTTATTAGATTAGCTTGCACGGATGGCAAATATGACACTTCAGTCCCCTCTTACCTTTTCCGATGAACAAATCAATATCGGTGAACTCAAACAAGAATTAGAGAAGTTTAGCTCTAATCAAAACCAAGAGTTTCTCAATCATCATCCGGTAACAAGCTTGGTTTTAGCCAGAGCTGAATATATGGATCTGCTTCTCAATCGTTTGTGGCAACATTTTGGCTTCAAGGATATTTACAACATTTCTCTGGTTGCCGTTGGTGGCTACGGACGCGGCGAGCTGCATCCGCTCTCCGATATCGATATTTTGATTCTGTCGAACAATAAACTGCCAACCGCGTTAGAAGCAAAAATCAGCGAATTCATTACGCTGTTGTGGGATTTAAAACTCGAGGTCGGACACGCTGTTCGCACCGTTACTGAATGTGCTGAAATTGGTAAAGCCGATCTAACGGTCGCGACAAACCTGCAAGAAGCGCGATTGCTGTGTGGAAGCGAGGACACCTTTCAGGCACTGAAGAAAGTCGTGTTATCAGACTCTTTCTGGCCAAGTGAGACGTTTTACCGCGCTAAAATTCAAGAGCAGCGCGAACGCCATGCACGTTACCACGACACGACCTACAACTTAGAACCGGACATTAAATCAACCCCTGGCGGGCTACGCGATATTCATACATTAAGCTGGGTCGCTCGACGTCACTTTGGTGCGACTTCATTGTTAGAAATGAGCCGATACGGATTTTTAACTGACGCAGAATACCGAGAATTGGTTGAATGTCAGGACTTCCTTTGGCGAGTACGTTTCGCTCTGCACATGGAGCTTCGCCGCTATGACAACCGCTTGACCTTTGCCCATCAAGCACAAGTTGCGGAAAATCTAGGCTACGTCGGAGAAGGCAATCGAGGCGTAGAAATGATGATGAAAGAGTTCTACCGCACGCTTCGTCGTGTGGCAGAGCTCAATAAAATGCTACTCAAACTCTTTGACCAAGCGATCATTAATGGTGGGGCGACAGAAAGTGCCGAGATTCTCGATACGGACTTTCAACGTCGCGGTTCTTTAATTGAAGCGCGGAAACCCGCATTGTTCCAAGCTCGCCCAGAAACTATTCTGGATATGTTCTTACATATTGCTAACGACTCAACTATTGAAGGGGTGAGCCCACCAACGCTGCGTCAACTGCGCACCGCTCGCCGTCGGCTCAACAAGTTTTTGCACACCATTCCTGCTGCGCGTGAAAAGTTCATGGCGTTATGTCGTCACCCTAATGCTCTGCACAAAGCATTCAGTCTCATGCACCGATTAGGGGTTATGGCGGCCTATTTACCGCAATGGAGTCAGATTGTTGGTCAAATGCAGTTTGACTTATTCCATGCCTACACAGTTGATGAACACAGTATTCGCTTACTTAAACACATCAACACTTTTAGTGACCCAGAAAATCATGCGAAGCACCCTATTTGCTGTGACGTCTACCCTCGAATGCAAAAGAAAGAGCTGCTGATTATTGCCGCTATTTTCCACGATATCGGGAAAGGTCGTGGCGGCGATCACTCAATTATCGGTGAAGGAGAAGCATACGACTTCTGCATTGAGCATGGCTTATCGAAGCCCGAAGCCAAACTTGTCGCTTGGTTGGTAAGACATCATCTATTAATGTCTGTCACCGCACAGCGCCGAGACATTTATGATCCTGATGTCATTACCGAATTTGCCAAAAAAGTCAGAGACGAAGAATCTCTCGATTATCTTGTATGCCTGACAGTTGCAGATATTTGTGCAACCAACCCAGAACTTTGGAATGCTTGGAAACGAACTTTACTTGCGGAGCTGTATTACTCCACACAACGTGCTTTACGTAGAGGCCTAGAGAACCCTGTCGATGTGCGTGAGCGAATTCGCCACAATCAACAAATGGCCTCCGCAATGCTGCGCAAAGAGGGGTTTGCCGCGCGCGAAATTGAAGTATTGTGGCAACGCTTTAAAGCTGACTACTTCCTTCGTCATACTCATACGCAAATCGCGTGGCACTGTGAACACTTACTTCGCATGGAAGATCCGACTAAGCCTTTGGTATTGATCAGTAAAAAAGCCACTCGTGGCGGCACTGAGGTGTTTGTATATACGAAAGACCAGCCTGCTTTATTTGCGACGGTCGTGGCGGAGTTAGATAGGCGTAATTTTAATGTACACGACGCGCAAATCATGACCAGCAAAGATGGGCACGTGATTGATACCTTTATGGTACTCGATCAACATGGCGAAGCGATCGATGAGTCTCGTCACGCGGCGGTGATTAAACACCTCACCCATGTACTGGAGGCGGGCCGACCAACCAAGATTAAAACGCGCCGTACTCCGAACAAACTTCAGCACTTTAACGTGAAAACAAAAGTCGACTTCTTACCAACCAAAGGTAAAAAACACACTTTAATGGAGTTTGTCGCGCTAGACACACCAGGGCTGTTGGCCAAAGTAGGCCGTACGTTTGCTGATTTAAATATCAACCTTCACGGTGCAAAAATCACCACCATTGGTGAGCGAGCAGAAGACTTGTTTATTTTAACCAGTGATGCTGGGGGGAGGTTAAGTGAAGAACAGCAAGATGAGCTAAGAGAGAGATTGATCGAAAAGTTATCTGATGAGGTCGCAGCTTAGATCAAACCTGCCAACCTTTTCGGTTCAGGGCGAGAGCGATCTTGCCCACAAGTTAAGCATTTTGGCTAAATATCAGCTATCTAGCTCATACATAGGCTGCTACAGTTATATCAATATCAATTCGATGTAATAGAGGTAGCCTATGTATCCCCACCTCACTGGTTTGGGTATTCACGACCCTAAGCAGATTGAACGTTATTCCCTACGCCAAGAAGCACACAAAGACGTACTCAAGATCTATTTCCACAAGCAAAAAGGCGAACTGTTCGCTAAAAGCGTTAAATTCAAATACCCGCGCCAAATCAAAAATGTTCTTGTGGACAGTGGCAGTCACAAATATAAAGAAGTAACGGAAATCAACCGTAACCTCACATTAGTCATTGATGAACTGAATAAAATCACTAAGCCAACGAAACAACCTGAGGTTGATGTAAAAGAGAAAATTCTTTCAGACCTTCGTCATTTAGAAAAAGTCGTTTCGAGCAAGATCGCAGAGATCGAAGCGGATCTTGAAAAACTAAAGTAAAACGTTAAGTCTTAAATATTAAAAAGGGTTAGCATTGATGCTAACCCTTTTTATTTGTACTCAATCATTATCTAGATCTAACTGCGCCGATTATCGGTTCATCCCACTCAAATCGAGTAAACAATTGCTGCCAAGTTTCATCAAGATTGGCCGTCATGACAATCTCTTGATCGGTAAATGGATGGACAAACCGTAACTCTGAAGCATGCAGTAGCAAACGATGAGAATCAAACTCTGTGCGATACAGCTTGTTGTGCTTTCCATCCCCGTGCGTTGTATCACCCACGATCGGATGGCGTAGATGTGCCATATGACGACGAAGTTGGTGCTTACGCCCCGTTTTAGGTTTCATCTCAACTAAGCAATAACGCGTTGTAGGAAATTTACCCGTCGAATAGGGAACCTCCACTTTAGCCAACGGCTTATATTCCGTCACCGCTTCTTGCGCTTCTTTTTCTTGTGAAGCGAACTTATCCGCAATCTTGTCTAACTCGACTTTGAGCGCGTAATCCAAGACGCCCTCTTCCTCAATCCAACCACGTACTATTGCGTGGTATGTCTTTTCCATTTTATGTTCAGCAAACATCGGCATGACTTGTGATGCGACTTCACTCGACAACGCAAACACGAGCACACCAGATGTTGGACGATCCAGACGATGCAATGGGAACACATGCTGACCAATTTGGTCGCGCAAAGTTTGCATGACAAACTGAGTTTCGTGTTTATCTAACCAACTGCGATGCACTAACATGCCTGCAGGCTTGTTGACCGCTACAAAATATTCATCCTGATAAACGATCTCCAGCTCAAGTGGTTCTGAAGATCGCGTTAGTTCTTGTTCTAGCATTCGTTTACTTACACAGTTCGTCAATGGTTCGGATTGTAACGAGCAGCTCTGCGAACTGCGGTTCCTGCTTCCACGCTTCTGAAAAATAGGGCTCGAGAGAAAACCCTCTTGGCAGTGGTTGGTTATTTTTCACTAGTGCGTGCATTCTGGCTATAAAAATCCACTGCAACCATTCATGAGGATGCAACGTATCAATCGCAAATGGCTCCGCACTCTGTAAGGCTTGCTCTGAAGGCATAGTGTATTGCCACAATTTATGCTCTCTAAGCTGCGTTTCAAGTTGGTGAAGTAAGTCGACCAATTGAGTATTTGTTACCATTAATTCTATCTCGAACCTTGAATTAGCCGAGAATGATACCATTTCTTGTGAAAAGAACGTTAGGACGTCGTATTTAATGGAAAACATTCAAACCCTCACTCAACTGTTGAACAACAGCCACTGTGATTATCAAATCTTCGATCTTGGTCGCCGTATCAAAACCATCGCTAAAAAAGAGTTTACCGATGTAGAAAAAGGTCAAGCACCTTACCCATTTCCAATGCAGCGTAAAGCACACCTTGCCATCGCTTATTGGAATGAACAAAAGCAACCTTGGATTTGGTTTCTAAAGTTTGAATTGGACGAGCGTGGTTTGTTAAAGCAAGCGGATATCGGCAATTTCATTAAATACGTTGTAGAGGCTATGGGAACACGCCTCAATGATGATATCACTGAAGAGCAACAACAAAAGCTGTCTAACAACCCATACACTTTCAAACCTTCCGAAGATAAAATGGCCGTGTTTCATAGCCAGGTCCGCGCAAACCTCAATCTTCCTACCAGCCAATATTACGAGCATACCCAGCATTACTTCTCTGGAGGTTTAGGCTGGGATAATTGGCAAACTGTAGGTCTGCAAGGTATCACAGACATAGCCGCTCGCCTGGAAAAAGAGCAAAACGGGGTAATGATACGCAAAGCGTTGAACCACCTACCAAATGAGCCACTTTATGCACTATTAGGTGCGCTTGAGCATGTAGAGCTTCAAGAGCGTTTAGCAGAACGTATCGCGGAAAAGGCACAGCAAGAAATCGCAAGTAGCGAACCTGATCTCTTCCTACTTTCAGCACTTATCCGAGCCCTTGCTGGTGCACCAACAGAAGTCGCCTCTCCAGTATTAGATGCGATATTGCATAGCCCTCGTTTAAGCCATCAGGAGGTATTGATTGGTGTGGCGGGTCGCGCTTGGCACTTACTCGCCAATGAAGAGGTAGCAGAACGGTTTTTGCTGCGTTTAGCTCAAACCGGTAATCAAGCCCTATTTAATCAGTTATTTGCCGATTTAGTGATGCTGCCAGAGTTAAGAATGGTGTTATTGCCTTTGCTGCATTCAAACCCATCAGAGGAACTAGCAAATGCGCTAGTAAGCTTACAACAAACAACAAAAAGCTAAGAAAGGTTCAGGAATGATTGGTGATCTTTTAGCAATTTTAGGGCTCTGCTTTTTCTGTTACCTGTTTTGGCAACAGCGTCGCCAAGCCGAACTCGCAAAAGCGGCCATCACGCGTAAATGTGAGCAATTGGATCTCCAATTAATCAGCATCGCCTTTGGTGCCCATAAACTAAAAACGCCAGACGGAGTCTGGCGTTGGCATACGGTGTATCAATTTGAGTTTTCATCTCTTGGTGACGATTGCTACCAAGGAGAGTTAACCATGGTCGGTTTCAGGCCGCAGAACTTTCACCTACCACCGCATCGCTTGTAAATTCCATTTCAAAGTAAGGACCATATATATCCTTACTTTCTTTTGTTTCAACAAATCCCAGCTTTTTCAGTACTGCCATAGAAGCTTGATGATTGCTATTCACGTTAGCTTTCACCTTATTCAAGCCCAATTCACGGCACGCTTTGGGGAAAAATGCTTTTAGTGCTTCTGTTGCTAACCCTTTACCCCAATATGATTTATCAAAAATAAACCCTAATTCAGGTTCGGAATCGAGATTAGCAATGAACACGTGCCCCATATAGTCACGACTGGTGCTCTCTAGCACTGCCATACTATAAATGTTCTCATCATCCAGTATTTTCTCAAACATCTGTTTGGCAGACGCAACTGTATACGGACCATTCAATTCAGCACGGTTTTTCGCACAGCAATTCAGCATGACGAATTCTAGTTGCAACGACTCATTGTAGGGTAGAAGAAGCATTCTTCTGGTTACTATGGCCACATCTGTTCCTTGATTACAACAAACTTAATCTATCCGCAGATCACAAACTCGATGAGCTGAACATGCTCAATGATTGCGGGCATAACACCTTGTAGAGAAGCCGAAAGTTAAACCAACTGGTTGGAAAGGATATTGATCTGAGTTGTTTTTTATTAAGTGTTATTAGGAGTTTATATATTTTGTGATATTGATATCCCCAAGTAACATCGAGATGCTTAATTCAATGAGAACACTGGATATCGTTTTTATATAAGAAAGACCCCGACACATAAGTATCGGGGTCATGGTCTTACTCGCAGCAGTCCGGCTACTAAAAGTGCTCCATGCATCATCCATAATAGTGGCTGATTCCGTCAGCTTATTCCTTACGTCGCCGTCCTAGCGGTGTCCTTATCATCCTGACTGCTAACATTCCTCGTTAGCACACGTCACTTGTTCCTTGAGCGGTGTCCCTTGCATCTTCCTGATGCTGTCCATAACCTCAATCCTAGAGGGGTCCATTGTCTATCCTTAGTCATCAACATCCTATTGATGATCGTATCCTTACAATGTCCTACGCTCCATGCTTGATTAATCATCCTGACCAACCAAATCGTCTTCCTGACGATAACCAAATCCTTGGTGCTTTCCTGTTCCATGTCTGCTTCCTGCTGACAACTCTCAATTTACGCCTTTTCCAAAAATAGACAATCTATCCAAGATAAATATTTGGCTCTCACATTGGTTAACAAGTTGTTAAATCATTATTTATCATAAACTTAAGCTCTTTATTTTCTCTTTTTCCGCTTACGAAATCGTTTTCTCTCACAACCTATGTAAGAGATCTCTCACACTACACTCTCCAAAATGCCATTCGCCAAATCAGCGCACTCAACGTATGATGATAGATATATCGTTGTTAAGGATTAAAAATGTTAACTCAAGACGTTACTAAAGAATTAGAAACGGCAATGGAACAGTTGCAACAACAAGGAAAAGAGCCAACCGTAGCGTTAGTGAAAGCACGATTGAAAACGCCAGTTCCAATGCCAGCGTTAATCACCGCAATAAAAAGTTGGAAGAGTGCTCAACGCGTACCCAAGGTTGAAATCGCAGCACAGCACCACACCGATAATGATCGTCTTGAAGCCCTAGAACGCACCGTAAAAATGCTAGTCATTCGTATTGAAGAGTTAGAAGCGAAACTCAGTGAGAAATCATCATGAAGTTATGGGTAGATGCAGACGCGTGTCCGAAAGTTATTCGCGAAACCATTGTGCGTGCCGCCGAGCGTACGGGGATTGAATGTACGTTTGTCGCTAACCACGTTGTCCCTGTGCCGAAAAGAGACAACATCCACTCGCTACAAGTCCCTGCGGGATTTGACATCGCAGACAACGAAATCGTCAAGCGTGTAGAAGCCAACGATTTGGTGATCACGTCAGATATTCCGCTTGCAGATGAGGTTATCTCTAAAGGCGCTCAAGCCCTCAGTTCTCGTGGCGAGCTCTATACAAAAGACACCATCAAAGCTCGCCTAAATATCCGCGACTTTATGGAAACCATGCGTTCAAGCGGAATTCAGACAGGTGGGCCCGCCGCGCTTTCTCAAACCGATCGACGCGAATTTGCAAACCATTTGGATCGTATTTTGGCGAAATTTAAGAAGTAACCCTCACTCTATTCATATTGAGCCAGCAAATCAAAGCCTGGCTCATTCCTGAAAATTCATTCTCAGCATTGCACCCAAAGCGTGCTCTTACTCCCATTTGTTTTGTTCTGTTTATTTTTCATCTCGCTCGCCATAGCTTCAATATGCAACGTGGTTTATTTTGAACGACGTTTTTAATAAGTGTATAGAGAATAATGGGCTTTAACATCGTTTCCAGTGGAAGCTACCTGCCAACGAATCAATGGTCTGATCGAGAGATGGATCGCTTCCTAAAATTAGCGCCAGGGACCAGCCGAAATAAATTCGACGTTGAATATCGTCATGTAGCCAATACAAAAGAGACCGCTATTTACATGGCAGTGCAGGCAATAGAGCAGTGTTTAGGAAACACACATACCTTAAGCTCCGTTGATCTTCTTATCTACGCTAGCGGCACACACCACCAGTCTCTACCCTACGACGCCTCAGCGGTTCTCGCCGCGTTAGACGCTCCAACATGGCTAGAAAGCTTTGATTTGAACAGCACCTGTTTATCCTTTCTCTCTGCGCTTGATCTTGCCCAGAGTCTATTCTTAGCAAAACGATACCGTCGGATTCTTATTGTCACCAGCGAACTCGCCACTGGCATCACACTGAATCGAAATTTTACGCTCAAACCAGAAGTTGCAACGCTATTCGCAGACGGTGCCGCCGCATTTTTGCTCGAAGAACACAACGATGATGGATTGCTCACCAGTCACTTTGAAACGCATCATACCGGGTATTCATTTTGTCAAATTAAGGGCGGAGGTAGTCATATCAATCCGCATACCTCCGAGCATCAAGCCTATTTAAAAAGTTGCCAGTTTGAGATGGAGGGCAAAGCACTCTTTAAACATGTGCGTAAAGCCTTACCAGCGTTTCTAAAAAAAGGGTTTGACGCCTCTCCGGTAACACTCGGCGATATTGATTATTTTCTTCCTCATCAAGCCAGCGCGCATGGATTAAAAAAACTGCCTTCACTCACCGGGCTACCAACAGAGAAAACCGTTAATCACTTTTCGACTTTGGGAAACCAAGTCGCCGCCTCACTCCCAATTAACTTACACTGGCTGCGCAATCAGCCAGAAACCGCAGGAAAACATGTGTTATTAGCTGGCACCGCCGCAGGGTTGTCGCTAGGGATGGGAGTGCTAAAACTATGAAGATATTGGTCACTGGTGGCAGCGGGATGTTGGGTAGCGCAATTCTGAGAATGTTTCACCAGCAGCATGAACTGCATTTTATAGCACGAAATACAGTCATCGCTAAACAACTCGCCGAGCAATTCGATGTTATCCCACATATAGTCGATTTAAGAGACCACTCAGCAGTTCATGCGGTATGCCAAGGTATGGATGCAATCATCCATTGTGCCGCTCTCTCAAGCCCATGGGGAAAGTGGCAGGCGTTTTATCAAGCTAATGTAGATGCCACCAAAAACCTCGTCAATGCGGCTAATACCCATCAAATCTCGCGTTTTATCCATATTTCCTCCACCAGCGTCTACTTTGACCATCAAGACCGTTGGAATATTCGAGAAACCGACGCCATAGCTTCATACTGGTGTAATGATTATGCACACACAAAATACCTATCGGAAATTGAAGCCGTAAAAGGCCAAAGCAAAGCGATCATTTTAAGACCGCGTGGCATTTTTGGACCCAATGATCGCGCGATTGTCCCAAGAGTGCTTAAGGCGATAAAAAACAATACTCTGCTTCTGCCATCGGGTAGAAATCCTGTGGTTGATCTGACTTATGTCGATAACGTTGCCCATGCAGCGATGCTCGCTTGCACTCAGGCAGACCGACTTCAGCATGGTGATGTGTTCAACATTTCCAACAACGAACCAATGCCAATTGAGACTGTTCTGCAAGCTTTATGTGAGGGGTTAAACCTAAAAGTAACGTTACAATCATTACCATATGGCGTTGTATCACCATTATTAAAGCTCAGTGAGCAAATACGAAGGCACCTACCACATCAGCCAGAACCAAGGCTCACCTCATACAGCGCAGGATTGTTTAACTATCATCAAACTCTGGATATCAGCAAGGCTAAACAAACACTGAATTATCAACCGCTTTTTTCAATTCAAGAAGGAATACAGCAGTATGCAAACTGGTCTAAAAATAAAAATCTTTGAGGCTGGACACTGCGTACACCCAGGCTTTGTTGTCAAACCAGGTTCTGGTATCAAGCCTAGAGCATTTCCGGCAGCCGTTGCGTTAATTCAGCACCCAACACAAGGCAACATCCTGTTTGACACGGGATATCACGAGCATTTTTTTAGCGCGACTCGTCCCTTCCCTGAACGTTTTTATGCTTGGACAACACCTTGTCGCTATAACAAAGAACACGGAATTGTTGCGCAGTTAGCAAAAGAAAGTCTCAAACCTCATGATATTGAACACTTAGTACTCTCCCACTTCCATGCTGATCACATTGCTGCCGTGTCTGAGTTTTCCCACTCTCAATTGCATTGCCAACAAAAAGGGGTGGATGCAATTACTAAGAGTGGTCGAATTGGAGGCGTAAGAAAAGGATACCTAAAAGCTCTACTTCCTCCACAACTTGAATCTAACTTATTCATTCATAGTGACTTTTCCGTACCAATCAACCAAATTATTCCTCAGTGCCAAGGTGTTAATTTGCTCTGTAAAGACATGTTCGACGACGGATTCATTTATATGGTTAGCTTGCCAGGCCATGCTGCGGGTCAAGTGGGCTTGCTAGTTAAAAGAGACCAAAGTTGGCTGTTCTTACTCGCCGATGCATGCTGGTTAATCGAGAGCTTGAGTGAAAATATCGATCAACATTGGCTGGCGAACATGCTTTGCGATGATACAAAAGCCTATAAAAACACCCTCTCCGAGTTGAGAAGTTGCTACCAACAAACCCACCACTTTGTTCGCTTCGTGCCTTCACATTGTCAGGAAACTATCCAGCAGCTAATCAAAGAAGGATGGATGAAGTGAGAACGCTTATCTCAGAATTCTGGCGAACCCGCTACCGCCCCTTCGGCTCAAGGGAACAAGTCGAAACATGGCAGCAACAACACTTAACGCAACACTTGGATTGGGTATGCCGTCATTCACCGTATTACCGCTCACTTCAAGGTGCACCACTCAGTGATTTCCCTATCATGAATAAGCAAACCATGATGGAGAACCTCTCGGAGTTGAATACGAAAGGCTTAGATGCTGAACAGCTAATGCAACAAGCACTCGACGCAGAACAGTCACGCAACTTCGCCGCTTCGAAAGTTGGCGATGTTACTGTTGGGCTTTCTTCGGGCACATCAGGCATGCGCGGGTTGTTTCTTGCTGACAAACAGGAAACACAACTATGGGCTGGCAATATATTGGCTCGCCTGTTGCCCAACCTATGGCAAAAACACCGAATTGCTCTAGCCTTGCGCGCCAACAGCCCACTGTATAAATCCGTCGCGAAAGGGCCTGTAACATTTTTTTATGCCGATTTAACCAAACCTTACCAAGAATGGATAAAAGAGCTGGATGAGTTCCAACCCACGCTTTTGGTTGGTAGTGCGCAAGCTCTTCAGCTCTGCGCCCAGTTCAGCGGTCAATTTGGTCAACCCGCAATTCAACCACAGCGGATAATTTCTGGTGCAGAAGTCCTAACCGAGAGTGACCGTCACTTTATTTCTCAACGGTTCGACAGCGAACTCCATGAAGTCTATCAATGTACTGAAGGTTTTCTTGCATGTACGGATCAGCATGGACAAATGCGCTGGAATCAAGATGTTGTTTACATCGAAAAACATTGGCTGAATACCGAACGTACTCATTACAGCCCAATCATTACCGATTTTCGTCGTAAAACTCAGCCAATTATTCGTTATCAGCTCGACGATATTATTGAGAATAAACAGGATAATGGCGTATTTGAACCTCTTGGCGCAATTGCCGGACGATGTGGTGATCGCCTCACGCTAAACGCAAACCACGTCCCAGTGACGGTGCTACCAGATCTCATCTACCGCGCTATAACACTATCCGCCCAAGGCCGCGTGGATTACCGAATCACCCAAACAGGGTCACAAGCCATTCAAATTGAAGCGGATGTTCACCACCGTCGGGTTATACACCAAGCCTTGATAAAGTTGTTTGACCAATTGCGGCTTGATCCTGTCAGATTTAGTTACCGCCCTGCGCCTATTTGGACGCCAATGAATAAACAACGACGTGTGGTGAACATATGCGGGTCTTAATCACCGGAGCCCGAGCACCAGTTGCACTAGAGTGGGCAACCATGTGTATGCATCATGGGCATGAAGTAATTCTCACCGATTCGCTAAAAAAGCCTCTGGGATCATTTTTGCGAGGTATCGAGTCTTATATACCCACCGCTTCACCTCGATTTACGTTTCCCACCTATCAACAGCAGATCCTAAAAATCATTACTCAGATGCGTATTGATATAGTGATACCCACTTGTGAAGAAGTTTATTACTTGGCTCATGTTGCCAAACAATGCCCAGAAGTAGATTTTTTTCTGCCCAATGTGGGACTACTCAATGCCCTGCACAACAAGTTGACCGTCTTTGAACAGCTTCAAGGTTTGCCAGAAATCACACTTCCAAAAACTCGTTTGGTCGCTGATAAAAGTGAGATTGAAATTAATAAGAGAACCGTTCTAAAGCCCGTTTACTCTCGGTTTGGCGGGCAAGTCATAAGAGATGTGACGACTCAGTCTATTTCTGCCGCCACGATATCGCCCCTTTTCCCTTGGGTTCAGCAACAAAAAATCCATGGGACTCCGGTGTGTAACTATGCCATTTTTGAACATGGTGACCTTAAAGCACACCAAGCTTATGTGCCGAAATACTGTGTAAACGGCTCGGCCGCCAGTGCTTTTCAGCCGATCTCGTGCGAACGACTAGATAGATTTATCGCAGCTTTTGGTAAACGTCATACTTATCATGGGCAAGTGTCGTTTGACTTCATCAAATCACAAGATCAACTCTACGTGATTGAATGTAACCCAAGAGCCACCAGTGGTTTGCACCTACTCTCGTCTCGATGCAACCAACTGCTTCCTAATATGGAGTTTACCAGTCCTTCCGAGCAGCGATTGCATCATTTAGGTCCAATAACACTCATCGCGGAAGGTGGATTATCCCTATTTAAGGCTCGAACTTGGCAAGATTGGTGGTCTGGAGTGAATGTGATGCAACAGCATAACTTACCGGTCGGGAGCCAAATCCGGAGTATGTTTGAATTACTCCGGTTAGCTAGGCAGAACAAGACGAAGTGGAGCGACGCTTCTACCGTTGATATTGAGTGGAATGGAGAGGCATTGAACCCATGACACTTTCCTCTCAAGAATGGCATCAAACCTTTATCACTCTTATGCAGTCAAATCCTATTGATGAATGCACAGCAAGCTTTGGTTGCTACTATATCGATGATGTTGCCATTCCTTACTCCGTAACACCAAAAATACCAAACAACTGTTATGCAGTCTCCCCTATGACACTGCTTAGTGGCTACGCCGAAGAAGAACTTCACAAAGTCAAAAATATGGCTGTTCGATGGGTATGTAAGCGACTTATTAATATGACTAAACCAGTCTTATCATTGGCTGGATTGGATCAAGTCCAAACGCTCAACAATCAGTGCTTGTCCACCAATATGTATAGCGAACAATGGGAATCCTTAAATCTCGATAAACTGCGCCGCGTCGCACTCGATCAATACCCCACCTTTCCCTTGGTGCTTCGCTCCCTCAACCAGCGTCAGCATTCACACTTAATTCAGCGATTGAAGCAGCCAAAATGGCAAAGCTTGGTAACACGACAAGTGTATTTACTTGATGATTGGCAAGCGTTCAGCTTCAACCGAGATTTAACGAAAGACTTCAAACTGCTTAATGATAAAGATTGGCAGTTTAGGCCACTGACCACTGATGAAGAGTTTCAGCGTGCCAAAGAGTTATATGACATGCTTTACCTTGATAAATACAGCCTCAATAACATCCAGTTTTCAACCCAATATTTAAAACAGGTGAGCCAGAACAAATTAGTACATTTAGTGGGACTGTTTTATCAAGAAGAGATGCTGGCTACGTTAGGCATTGTAGAAATTGATAATGATATGACTTGCCCAATTTTTGGCTACGATACCAATAAGCCACAACGCCTCGCATTGTATCGTCGAATATCGGCCTATACCATCCGCCATGCAATGATATACCAGCGTCGCTTTAATATGAGCTCAGGCGCTCCGGCTTTTAAACGCAACAGAAAAGCCCGGCCAGAAATTGAATTTAGCTATGTTTATATTGCGCACTTACCTTGGTACAAACGCATAATTTGGAAAAGCTTGTGCTGGCTCACTCAGCACTTTTATCGCCCTTTGTTGATGCGTTTTCAGCTATAAACCGACATCTATAATCAGGTAAGCCTGCGTACACAGTCTCAATCGATAAAAAAGCCTGCGACGTTCGCAGGCTTTTTATAATGGAGCTGTGTGAGGTAACCGTTTTCTACGGTGTGTAGTATGTTGCTGCGCCAGGGCCTACTGGTAAACCAAATACGAATACCCATAGGTAGAACAGCACACTCCAACCTACAATGAAGCAGATTGAGTAAGGTAGCATGGTCGCGATCAGCGTACCGATACCTAAGTTCTTCATGTAACGAGTCGCTACGGCAAGAATCAAACCAAAGTAGCTCATCATTGGAGTAATGATGTTTGTCGTCGAGTCACCAATTCGGTAAGCAGCCTGAATCGTTTCCGGTGCATAACCAACAAGCATCAACATAGGAACAAAAATCGGAGCCGTTACTGCCCACTGTGCCGATGCCGAACCAATCATTAGGTTGATAAAGCCACACATCAGGATGAAGGCAAAGAACAACATTGGACCAGTTAAGCCAATTTCTTGCAGGAAGCTAGCGCCAGCAACCGCGAATACCTGACCGAAGTTAGTCCATTTAAAGAAAGCAACGAACTGAGCCGCAAAGAAAACTAATACAATGTACATGCCCATAGAAGACATAGATTTCGCCATTGCATCAATTACATCGCGATCCGTCTTCATCGTGCCAACAACTTTACCAAACACAAAGCCTGGAATAGCAAAGAACACAAAGATGAATGCCACGATACTTTTCAGGAATGGTGAACCTGCAATTGTACCTGCATCAGAACGTAGAATGCCGTCTTCTGGAACAACCGTCCAAGCAAGCAGCGCTGAAACAACCAGTACAGCAACACCTGCTAGTTTTAGGCCTTTCTTCTCAATGTCTGTTAAGCCACCCATTTTGTCGTTCGACAAATCTTCTGAGGCTTCTTCTTCACTGTATTTGCCAAGCTTTGGCTCAACAATTTTTTCAGTAACAAACGCACCTGTGATTGCAATGAAGAATGTCGACACAAACATGAAGTACCAGTTAACTTCTGGACCAACAGTGTAAGTTGGGTCAATCATTTGCGCCGCCGTTTCAGTAATGCCTGACAACAGCGGGTCAACCGTACCAATAAGTAGGTTTGCTGAGTAACCACCAGATACACCAGCGAACGCCGCAGCAAGACCGGCAAGTGGATGACGACCTAAAGAATGGAACAGCATTGCAGCCAGTGGAATAAGTACCACATAGCCAAGCTCTGATGCCGTATTTGAAATGATACCCGCGAAAACGACCGTCACTGTTACCATGCGTTGAGATGCACCCATTACTAAGCCACGCATTGCTGCAGATAGCAAGCCTGAGTATTCAGCAATAGCAACACCCAACATCGCAACCAATACCGTACCCAAAGGTGCAAAGCCGACAAAGTTTTTCACTAGATTGGTAACGATTAGTTCAAGGCCATCAGCGTTAAGCAAGCTAACGACATGAATCATGCCATCCGCGGCACGACCTTTTGCACCCTCAGGACGAGGATCAACTACGGAAACTTCGAAGTATCCTGCAATACCCGACATCACCAGAATGGCTAAACAGAAAATGGCAAATAGTGTGATCGGGTGGGGTAATAAGTTCCCCAAATATTCGACAGTATCCAAAAAGCGCGTAAACAGCGGCTTCTTAGGCGAGTTTTGTTTAATTGAATCAGATGAACTCATCTGTTCCCTCCTTGTTTTTATTCCTATGCAAATGTGACAAAAATGTCAAAAAGCGTGCGAAGGGTACTTGAGTAGAAGGTCAAATAAAAGCCCTAAATGTTACAAACTGTGACGAACAGAGGCATTTATAACCAACATTGAATAAAAATGTAGATATTTCATCCATGTAAAATAATTAACTCAACATTATCAATCAAACAAAACCATAAGTTAGATATATGCAGGTTGATTACTTTTGCACAGCTTTGAATCTCGGGTTCGTTTTACAAATGACATAAAGACGCCCTCTCCGTTTTACAATCTGACAATCCGGATGACGACTTTTTGCACTTTTTAATGATTTTACTACCTTCATGATTTATTCCTTTTCGCTCTTAAATTGACCAAAACGACGGTTGAAGTTCGCAATGCGACCTTCGGTTTGTACAACGCGCTGTTTACCGGTGTAGTACGGGTGAGAAGCTGACGACACATCTAACGTAAAGTAAGGGTAAGTTTTGCCATCTTTCCATTCGATGGTTCTCTCCGTTTTCAACGTAGAACCAACGACAAAGTACTTATCTACACTGGTGTCGTGGAACACCACAGGACGATATTCAGGGTGGATTCCTGGTTTCATAATACTTTTCCTTTCAATTAAATTGTTATGTTATAACATTTTAATTAATAATCATTATCAACAAGAAAAGCAAGAGAAATTTGTGATACTTTTCATCTCAATGAATTCTTAAAGATGTCCATCATGTATTCCATCGAACCCATCGGCGTCATTGAGACACCGTACAAAGAAAAGTTTGCAGTTCCGCGCCAACCACGCTTAGTACCAGAGGCTAAAGCACGCGTAAAACTGTTAGGTGCAGCAAATAGCCCTGAAGCAGTGCGTGGGCTAGAACAGTTCTCTCACGTTTGGTTGTTGTTTCTATTTGATCAGAATCTGGAAGCTGGTTGGAAACCAACTGTACGTCCGCCACGATTAGGCGGCAATGAACGAATTGGTGTCTTTGCCTCGCGCTCGACTTTCCGTCCAAACGGAATCGGAATGTCAGCCGTTGAAGTGAAAGGAGTCACTAAGCAAGGCGATCAAATCTATCTTGATTTAGGCAGTGTAGATCTCGTGGATGGGACACCGATTGTGGATATTAAGCCTTATATTCCCTATTCGGATTCTATTTCGGAAGCACAAGGCGGATACGCAGACCAAGAACCAGAAAAGTCACAAGTCACCTTTTCTGCTCAAGCATTAGCAACGATAGAAAATCGATCCGATACTGACTATGTAAGATCAGTCATTGAACAAGTTCTGGCACAAGATCCTCGCCCTGCATATAAGAAAAACAAGCCGGACGACAAAGAATATGCGGTAAATTTGTTCGACTTGAACGTAAAGTTCACAGCAACAAGCAACTTAATAACGGTTACCGCTATTGAAAGCTTTTGACAAACGCAATTGGCTGATATTATAGACGGCTAACAAATTTCCCTTTAGGGAACTCCCATACTCCTGCTTATTCAAGCTTGAGTATCTAACTTAAATAAACGGATAAATTTAATGCGTACCAGTAATTATCTTCTTTCTACTCTGAAGGAGACTCCAAACGACGCAGAAGTAGTGAGCCACCAGCTCATGCTACGTGCAGGTATGATCCGTAAGCTGGCTTCAGGTTTATACACCTGGCTACCTACTGGTCTACGTGTACTGCGTAAAGTCGAAAACATCGTTCGTCAAGAAATCGACAATGCAGGCGCAGTCGAAACTTTGATGCCCGTTGTTCAGCCGTTTGAACTATGGGAAGAGACAGGCCGCAGCGAAAAGATGGGTCCTGAGCTACTTCGCTTTACTGACCGTCATGTTCGTCCGTTTGTACTTAGCCCAACCGCTGAAGAAGTGATCACTAGCCTTGTTCGCAATGAAGTGAGCTCTTACAAACAGCTTCCGCTAAACCTGTACCAAATCCAAACTAAATTCCGTGACGAACGACGCCCACGTTTTGGCGTAATGCGTTCACGTGAATTCTCAATGATGGATGCGTACAGCTTTGACATTGATAAAGACGGACTACAAAAGTCATACGACGCAATGCATGATGCTTACTGTAAAGCATTCGATCGCATGGGTCTGGATTACCGTCCTGTACTTGCAGATAGCGGTGCTATCGGTGGTAGCGGCTCTCAAGAGTTCCATGTACTGGCTGAAAGCGGCGAAGATATCATCGCATTTTCTAGCGAGTCAGATTACGCGGCAAACATTGAAAAAGCAGAAGCACTAGCTCCAGCCTCTGAGGCTGCGGCACCAACACAAGAAATGACGTTGGTTGATACGCCAAACGCGAAAACAATCGCTGAATTGGTTGAGCAGTTCGAACTACCAATTGAAAAAACAGTGAAAACACTGTTTGTGAAAGCATCTGACGAAGTTGATGCGCCAATCATCGCGCTTATTATTCGTGGTGATCATGAACTGAACGAAGTGAAAGCAGAAAACCTTCCTCAGGTTGCAGCTCCGCTGGAAATGGCATCTGAAGAAGAAATTCGTGCGCTTATCGGTGCAGGCCCTGGTTCACTAGGCCCTGTTGGCCTTAAACTGCCGTTCATTGTTGACCGCAGCGTTGCGGTAATGAGCGACTTCGGTGCGGGCGCGAACATCGATGGCAAACACTACTTCGGTATTAACTGGGGTCGTGATGTAGAGCTTGGTCAAGTTGAAGACCTACGTAACGTTGTGGAAGGTGACCCAAGCCCATGTGGCAAGGGCATTATCCAGCTTAAGCGTGGTATCGAAGTTGGCCATATCTTCCAACTAGGTAACGCTTACTCCGCAGCGATGAACTGTGGTGTACTGGGTCCTGATGGTAAGAACGTCATCCTAGAAATGGGTTGTTACGGTATCGGTATCACTCGCGTAGTAGCGGCTGCTATTGAACAAAACCACGACAAATACGGCATCATCTGGCCAGATGCAATCGCACCATTCCAGGTAGCGATCGTTCCAATGAACATGCACAAGTCAGAAGAAGTGAAAGAAGCCGCTGAGAAATTGTACGCTGAGCTAACAGCAATGGGCATCGAAGTGCTATTTGACGACCGTAAAGAACGCCCAGGCGTAATGTTCTCTGACATGGAGCTTATTGGTGTACCGCATACCATTATTATCGGTGACCGCTCAATGAAAGAAGGCAACTTCGAATACAAGAACCGTGCTACTGGTGAGAAAACAGCAGTCGCAATGACTGACATTGTTGAGCACGTAAAAGCTCAACTAAAGTAAGCACTAGACGAGTTCGCATTTGAAGTAGTTTCAAATAGTTAAAAAGGGTTGGCTTCGGTCAGCCCTTTTTATTACAGTTCAACATCCTCCCTCCACCTTTTTCGAACTATTCACTTTGTTAATCTTTGGTTCAGCTTCTTGCTATTAAACTGATTTCATCATCTAAAGGAGGTCAGTTATGGATTTAAAAAGTCTTCTAAACCAAGCACTCAAATCAGACTTACTTAAGCAAGGTGCAGATGCATTGGGCAAACAAACCAACAACATCAAATCCTCATCAAATTCAAGTAGCCTAAAAACGCTAGGAGCAGGTGCTGTAGGCGGAGGCCTCATCGGTATGCTGATGGGCTCAAAGAAAAGTAAAAAAATGACTAAAAAAATAGGGTCAAGCGCATTAAAAGTCGGTGGCGCAGCTGCGCTTGGAGCCTTGGCCTACAAAGTGTATAACGACTGGCAAGCCAAGCAATCCGGTCAAGGTGTTCAAGAAACCTTTGACCCCGATGACAGTAAACACAGTGTCTTAATTTTAAAAGCAATGATTGGAGCTGCAAAAGCTGATGGTCACGTTGATGAAGAGGAAATGGCTCGCATTGAACAAGCTCTCGCGGATATGGGCGCAGATGAGCACGTTCGTCACCTCGTTCAGCAAGAGTTAAACAAACCGCTTGATCCTGCTGAAATTGCTAATCAGGCGACCTCTCCTCAACAAGCGTCAGAAATTTACCTGGCGTCTTTGATCGTCGCTGATGAACAAAACTTTATGGAAAAAGCGTATCTGCAAGAACTAGCAAAACAACTTCAACTTTCACCAGAAGTCACTCAGCAGTTAGAAGCACAAATGCAGTGATTAAATCTCGCTCAAGCAAACCTTCAACTTGAGCCAAAACAACTCTGTACTTTGAGTTTCAAATCCGCTGTGTGTATATTGAGATAAGTTATCATTTAGTGGAAAGAAAACATGCAAGTATACGGCTGTTGTGAACTGGTTCGTGAGCTTTATGCTCAGATTGGTAGTGGCGATCAAGCTTATATTCCCCAAGCAATTTCATGTGCAGTTAAAGCACTGAACGATGTTGCAGCGGATGAGTCCCTGCCTAAAGAAGTGCGTGAAAAAGCGGCATTTGCTGCGGCAAACCTACTGATTTCAGATTTTGAGGATAAGTAATGAATCTAGCGAACTTTGAATCCATGGACCCTGTCATGCTGATGAGCATTGTGAATATGAAGCTACGCGATGACTTCGGAGGTGATCTGGACAAACTGGTGGCTTTCTTCGATATCGAGCGCACAGCACTGGAGACAAAACTGGCTTCTGCTGGTTTTGACTTTCTTCCAGAAGCAGGACAATTCCGTTAATCCACACCATGCTTGGCGGATAACCGAAACGAGAATAACCAATATGAAAAAGGGCTTGATGAGTTACCATCAAGCCCTTTTCTTTTATTCGATAGACGTCTCGGTTAGCCAAATGAAGCCCAGATGACTGTCGCCACAAGAATTGGACATACAAACTTCACATACGCAGGCCATAACTTACCAAACCAACCTTGCGTAAACTCCGGGCAACCTTGCTCAAGCTCTTTGATTTTTGAGTTGCGATTCCATACCCAACCACCAAATAAGCAGAATAAGAGCGCAGCGGTTGGTTGTAGATACTGAGTAGCAACCGTCGCGACCATACCAAATAGAGCACCAAAATTATAAACAATCACCACACTGAACAAAGCAATGAGACCACCTAAAACCCAGCTCGTTGCGCTGCGCTTAGTATTGAAGCGCTCACTCACTAAAGCCACTGGACACTCTAACATTGAAATGGAAGACGTTAGCGCCGCAATCGTCAACAATAAGAAGAACACAATAGAGAATAATTGACCAAGCAAACCTAAACTATCAAACATTAGTGGCAATACCGTAAACACTAACGTATCTGAGCTTAAGAGAGAGCCATCTTCTGCATAGATTTGAACGCCCTTTTGCATTGCTACAAACATCGCTGGCATCACCACTAACCCTGCAATGAAAGCAACGGCAGTATCTACCATGGTCACGTTCATCGCCATCTTTGGTAGGTTTTCTTTCTTACTCAAGTAAGATCCGTAAATCAGCATTGAACAGCCACCGATCGTAAGCGAGAAGAAGCCCTGTCCCATTGCAGCAAGAATCAACTTGCGGTCCCATACCTTTTCAAAATCCGGCACTAGGTAATGTTTCAGACCTTCCATCGCACCGTTTTGCGTCATGATGTAAGCAAATAGCAGAGCAAACAGAACAAACAATGCTGGCATCAAACGTGTGGACCACTTCTCAATACCTTGTTTTACGCCACCTTGTACGATGAGAATCGTCAGTACATAAAAAGTAATGGTTCCGAACAAGTTACGTTCAACACTAAAGCCCTTTAGCCAATGAGTTGCAGCTTCTAACCCCATTAGATCTGTGATTGCACCCAGTAAAAAGCAGATCAACCAACCACCAACAATTGAATAAAACGCTAAGACAGCGCTTGGTACGCTTAAACCAATCCAACCCACAATGCCGCCGAGCTTTTTACTGGTAGGGTTATCTGTGATTGCACGCATACTGTCTACAGGGTTGGCTTGACCATGGCGACCAATCGCCATTTCAACCACCAGCATCGGAAATGCGACGATAAGAATCATCACCAAATAAACTAATAGGAAAGCACCGCCACCATTACTGGCTGCTTGAGTTGGGAAGCCCCAAATATTGCCAAGGCCAACTGCGGCACCTGCGGCAGCTAAGATGAACCCGAGACGAGAGCCAAAATGCTCGCGAGGCTGAGAAGAGGTTTGCTGTGTCATACTACTCACACAAAAATATCATTGAACTAGCTAACTAGTACACTATAGCAATATTCACTATTCAACAAGAGCACCTCGGTTAAATCCTCGACAGTTGAAACAATTTGTAGTCATTCAGCTTGTAAATTTTAACGTACATCTCATATTCATCGCTCAAAAGCCTCGCGACTGTTGTTCGTTTTACGTGGCTGAATTTTACCAATCCTTCTGCCGTGAAGTGAGCCGAAAAATAATGAGCTCTGGTGTAAGGGACGAACTGTTCCTCGTGATACTGTGTCGAAAAGCAGAATATTGTGCTTCGCTTTTTCCCCCTAATGTCTATTTATCAGCTAGTTATTACTCTGTTCTCATTTATACCCATGATTCAAGGAGAGGAAAATGAAGGTCACCCTACTTCACGGAGCGATGGTTGTAGCACTCAGCGCCAGCTACCAAGCTCAAGCCTATAACTGTCAAAGTCTACCCGACTGGGACAGCACTGCGACTTATACATCGGGCGCTTTAGTAAAAACGCAAGGAGCCGCTTATGAGGCTGCATATTGGACGCAAGGCAATGATCCCGTGACCAACTCAGGATCTTGGGAAGCATGGAAAGCGTTAGGGCAATGTGATGGTGGAAGCAACAATTTATCACCAACGGTGTCGTTCTCCTCTCCAATAAACAACGCACAAATTCCCGAAGGCAGTGCGATCACTTTGTTAGCCAACGCAGCTGACGAAGATGGCCAAATCACACAAATTGAGTTTGTTGCAGGCAACCAAACCGTTGCTGTGGTAACTCAAGCACCATTCGAAGCTTCTTGGACAGCTATTGAAGGGATCTCGCAATTGACCGCAATTGCGACAGATAATGAGGGAGCTGTTAGCACCACGACGATTTCTATCCAAGTTCAACCACAAGTCGAATTACCGCCACCAAGCATTTCATTGACAAGCCCAGTAGGCACAGAAGTGCTTAATGTAGGCGATAACCTAACCGTAGCCGCTCAAGCTGACGATATTGATGGTGTGGTCACACAAGTTGAGTTCTTCGTAAACAATCAATCTGTCGCCATTGATACTAGCGCACCTTACGAATATCAATGGACCGCTAGTCCAGGTACATACTCGTTCAAAGCACAAGCGACTGATGATACAAACCTCGCAACGATGAGCCAAGAAGTAGCGCTGGTTATTAGTAATTCAGAAACCGGAACGGGCGGATGTCCAGATGCAGTACCTTATGTGGCAGGCACAAGTTATCAAGCTGGCGACCTGGTTTCTCACTTCAACCAAAAATATCGTTGTGATGTTGCTGGTTGGTGCTCCTCGGATGCGACATGGGCTTACGAGCCTGGTGAAGGGCTATACTGGCAAGATGCTTGGAGTGGCCTAGGTGCTTGTTCGACACCACCGCAAGTTACCATTACGGCACCAACGGATGGACAAGTCGTGCTCGCTGGCAGCAATAACGAAATCACGGCAAACGCAAGCGATGCTGATGGCACAGTCACGCAAGTTGAGTTTTTTGCGAACAACACCAGCTTAGGGGTCACCACTCAAGCGCCATATTCCGTTACTTGGAACGCCACACTTATTGGCGCTAACCAGCTTAAAGCCGTCGCAACCGATAATGATAACAACACGTCAGAGTCCCTGGTTGGTGTGGAAGTCAGCGATAAAGATTTGGTCGTCTCTCTGACTTCACCAAGCAGCGGTAAGACCACCGGATTAGGCAAAAGCCTCGCATTAAGCGCCGATGCAACGTCTTTAACTTCAGGCATTAAACACGTTGATTTCATGATCAACGGCTCTATTGTTGCAACCGATACCACGGCACCTTACACAGCCAACTGGACACCAACTGCACTTGGTAACTTTACAGTTAGCGCCCAAGCTGTGGATTTGTCAGGAAGCAATGCATTGTCTGACGCCGCAGCAATAACGGTGGTTGAGCAAGTAGATAAACGCCATAAACTCATCGGTTACTGGCACAATTTTGTAAATGGAGCGGGCTGTCCAATTCGTCTAGCAGATATGGCAGATGCTTGGGATGTGATTGATATTGCCTTTGCTGAAAATGATCGCAACAGTGATGGCACCGTGCACTTTAATCTATATTCAGGCGATATTTACAGCGATTGTCCAGCACTCGATCCAACACAATTCAAGCAGGACATGGCAGCGCTTCAAGCTAAAGGTAAGAAGTTTGTTCTCTCTCTTGGCGGCGCAGAAGGCACGATTACGCTGAATACCGACCAAGATGAAGCCAACTTTGTCTCTAGCCTAACAGGTCTTATCGCTGAGTGGGGCTTTGATGGTCTAGATGTGGATTTAGAGAGTGGTTCTAACTTAGTTCATGGCTCGCAAATTCAAGCTCGCCTTGGTCGTGCTTTGCTTCAAATAGAGCAAAACATGGGTGGCGATATGTACCTAACCATGGCGCCTGAGCACCCTTATGTTCAAGGCGGCTATGTGGCTTACAGCGGTATTTGGGGAGCTTACATTCCTGTGATAAACGAGACACGCAGCACGCTCGACTTGCTTCACGTCCAGTTATATAACAACGGCGGTTTGCCAAACCCATACCTGCCAGGCAGTGCACCAGAAGGCTCTGTGGATATGATGGTAGCGCAATCTAAAATGCTTATCGAAGGTTTTGAGTTGGCCGACGGCACTCAATTTGCACCATTGCGCGATGATCAAGTCGCAATCGGTTTACCTTCAGGTCCTAGCTCGGCAAATTCAGGGCAGGCTCCAACACAGAATATTATCAACGCACTAGATTGTTTAACCAAAGGCACTTCATGTGGCACCGTTAAACCAGCGTACCATTACCCGAATTATGCAGGGGTAATGACATGGTCTATCAACTGGGATCAGCATGATGGCTTTAACTTCTCAAAACCTGTCGGCGATAAACTCACCGAGATGAATACGCAATAAGCTATCAAAGAACAAGCGAGTAAAACGCAAATATCGTCTTGTTTCCATTACTTATTCAAGTATGTAAAAACGAAAAGAGAGCACAATCGTGCTCTCTTTCTTTATCTCATTGAGTTTTTTACTTTTTAATGAGTAATTAAATCGTAAATACTCGGTAATCTTTTAGCTCAGGGATTTTCTTCAACAGATCGTCTTCTTGTCCTGCCATGTCATCCAGCGAATCGCACAAGTCTTCTGCTTGTTGTTCTACCTCTTTCGAATGCTCAGCTAAACGCTCTTCTAATTTCGCGCTGAGTTCAGCCATACTCTCCGATAATGCAGTGAGGTTTATTCCCCCCTCTTCCTTCATTTTTTTCGATAAAGCATCCAACGAACTCGCTAAAAACTCTTTATTGAAGATCTCTTGTGCTTTTGCAAAGTCTTCAGTCCACCCTTGTGTCATGGACTCAAAACTTTCCGCTGGTAGAATGAAATCGCCATCTTTGTAGTAACGTGATTCAACATCAGCGAAAAAGTCCTGTACTGCGACTTTGACGTTATCAAACGCGCCAGGTGCGTCTAGGCTTTCCGCGACATCATCGATGATGTCATTTGCAAGCGCTAAACCATCACTCGCCAACTGCTTTGCTTGTGGAATATACGCGTTCATTTTTTCGCGATAGTCTTCAATTGCCGCTTTTTGGTCGGCATTGAGTTCAATTAACTCACCTTTGATGAATAGATTGTTATCTTCATCCACGACAGCTTTATCACCTGTCGTTTGGCGAATTTCCAAGCTTTGCCCATCCATACGGACTTCATTATTGATGTCCACACGACACTGCGCTGCATAACCAGTAGCACTGACCATCAGCAATGAGAGTGTAAAAAGCTTTTTCATGTCATTCTCTTTTATTTAACATTACTCGTGTTAAACATAACACTGAGTGATACATGAGATGTCAGCAAATCGTCACGACTTCGTAACAAGTTGTTTTATCTCCTATTTTTACGTCAACCTCATCACCTTCTTCTTTTCCGAACAACGCTCGACCCAGAGGAGATTTAGCTGTTAAGACAAAGACTTCCTGAGCCTGATATTGAACAGTCAAACCACCAGAGCAAGGGCCTACAAAGAAGTGCTTTTCGATCAAGTTCTCATCTGCGAGAACAACGTAAGCGCCAACACCAACAGGCGCATTCTTAAAGTCGCGAGTCACTAAAGAACGATATTGACGCAATTCCTCTTCACTATCTTGGATTCGCATGGCTTGTCCATGAGCAAGATACGCGGCTTCAAGTGCTAACGTATCGTACTTATGCTCGGGAACAGTTTCTTCATCTGTCGCGGCATCAATGGCTCGCTGAGCCGATGCATGGGCCACTTGAAGTTTTTCTTCCAGATGTTGGATGATAATTTGGACTAAGTCAGCTTTGTTCATACTTTTAGGACGCGCGTTTGGCACTCAGGGTGTGTTAATGTACCTAAGTTTACCATCAAAGAAAGGTTTCCCTATTATGCAAAGTGACTCGCTGCATCAAACACTTCAATCCGTATTTGGTTTTGGCTCATTACGCCAAGGTCAGCAACCCGTTATTGAAGCCGTTATGAATGGTTACTCTGCTGCGGCAATCTTTCCTACAGGCTCGGGGAAGTCACTCTGTTATCAACTACCTGCAACCATATTACCCAACCTTACGTTGGTGATCTCTCCGTTGTTGGCGTTAATGAAAGATCAACTGAGCTTTTTACAAAGTAAAGGAATCGCGGCCGCTTCTATCGATAGCAGTCAAAGTAGAGAAGAAGCACAAAAGGTCATGGCTGGCGTGAAAAATGGACAAATCAAAATCTTGATGATTTCTGTTGAGCGACTAAAAAATGAGCGTTTTCGTGAATTCATTCGCCAAGTACCGATTTCTTTGATGGTCATTGATGAAGCGCACTGTATTTCCGAATGGGGGCATAACTTTCGTCCAGACTATCTCAAACTACCGCAATATCAACGTGAACTGAACATCCCACAGTCTTTACTTCTCACCGCAACGGCAACGCCTGCAGTTATTGAAGACATGCAAAAAAAGTTCGATATTGCCAGTGAACATATTACCGTTACAGGCTTCTACCGCTCTAATCTGGATATCTCGGTCATCCCGTGTGAGGAAACAAAGAAACAAGAACAGCTCAGTGAGATCATCGCCTCTTCACCTAAGCTTCCGACCATCGTATACGTGACGCAGCAGCAAACAGCAGAACGAGTAGCAAAGTCATTAATCCATATTGGCATTAACGCTCACGCATACCACGCTGGCATGAAAAGCGACGTTCGTGAACAAATCCAACAGCAGTTCATGGATGGCCAAATTGACTGTATTGTTGCAACGATTGCATTTGGTATGGGGGTCGATAAATCTGATATTCGCCGCGTCATTCACTTCGACTTACCCAAATCAATCGAGAACTACGCACAAGAGATTGGACGTGCAGGCAGGGACGGGCAACGCTCTGAGTGCATTCTGCTAGGCAATACGTCCGGCTTAACGGTGTTGGAGAACTTTGTCTATGGTGACACACCAGAATTTACGTCAATTAACTATGTAGTCGAGCAAGCGAAAGAACATGCTCCACAATGGGAGGTAGTGCCACTGCGTTTGTCGCGTGAAAGTAATATCCGCCAATTGCCACTCAAAACCTTGTTGGTTTATTTGGAGCTACATAACGTCATTGAAGCAAAGTACAGTTACTTTGCGGAATATCGGTTTAAGTTTTTGCACGATCAGCAATTTATTGTGAATCAATTTCAAGGCGAGCGACGTCAATTTGTGGAGGTTATTTTCTCCTGCTCGCAAAAAGCCAAAGTATGGTGCCAAGTTGACCTAGAAGCGCTATGGATGAACTATCAATCGGAACGCAACCGAGTTGTCGCAGCGCTCGACTATTTTCACCAGAACGGCTGGATAGAACTAGAGAGCAAACAACTGACGGACGTGTACTCAGTTATGCCAACCAAACAGAGCTCGGATGTTTTAATCCAACAACTGTCTGAACTGTTCCAATCCAAAGAAAGCAAAGATATCGAAAGAATCCACACCATGCTGCACTTGTTCCAGTCCGAGCACTGTTTGAGCTCACAATTGGCGAACTACTTTGCGGATCACGATGCACCAAAGCAATGTGGTCACTGCTCCGTGTGTCGTGGTCACGTCGCCACATTCACAGCACCAGAACCTGAAGATATTGAACAATCTCAAGTATCGATATGGGCGCAGGAGTTTATTCAGCTTTCCCCATCGGCCATCAGTAATGATGCCGTTGCTCGCTTCTTGTGCGGAATCAGCACTCCTTTGATTAGCCAGCTAAAAGCCTCAAAGCTAGCAGGTTATGGTGCAATGGCAAACGTAAGTTTTGAGCAGGTATTAACGCAGGTAGAAACGGTAAGGGCCTAAAAAAAGCTCAATTGACGCGCTTGGTCTTCGGGCTTGAGCATCACGTTCAAGCCTAAAAGGCGAATTTCCCGTCCATTTTGGCGTTTAAGAATATCTCTTAGCAAGATCTTGAAGTCCTCAAGCTCTAATTGCGGATGGATGTGCTCAATTGTTGTCAGTTGAAAATCGGCAAATTTGACTTTAATACCTTGTTTAATAATCGACTTATCTGGGCTTGCACGCTCTAAACGTTTCTCGAGTTCAGGATAAAGTTTCTCCTCAATCACTTGCCAACATTCACCATAGGTTGCGATGTTCTGGCTGAATGTCCTTTCCACACCGACGGACTTTCTCTCGCGCTCAACAACGACTTCTCGATTATCAATTCCATGGCTTCGCTGCCATAAGGAGGCACCCTGACGACCAAACTGCCTCAACAACTCTCGATAGTCACTGTTTTTAATGTCCTCACATCGATAAAAACCGGCTTGGTGGAGCTTCTCAAGACTCACCTTCCCCACGCCAGGAATATTCTCTAACGGAAGACTATCGATAACCTCTTGGACTTTCTCTGGCGGAATCACAAACTGACCGTTGGGCTTGTTCATGTCTGACGCGACCTTGGCAAGAAACTTAATCGGAGCAATGCCCGCCGATGCCGTCAACCCAAGTTCACTCCAGATATCACGGCGAATTGACTCTGCGATCAACGTTGCGGAGCCACGGCAAGCTGTCGAGTCCGTGACATCGAGGTATGCTTCATCCAATGAGAGAGGTTCAATGATAGGCGTATAACGCTCAAAAATAGCACGAATCTGCTGAGAGACTTGCTTGTATACATGCATTCTACCGGGCACAACCAACAAATGAGGACAGAGTTGCAGCGCGCGCGCCGTTGACATTGCACTGCGAACACCATATTTACGCGCATCATAATTACAGGTGCTAATCACTCCACGCTGCTTTTCATGTCCGCCAACAGCGAGTGCAATGCCACGGTAACTGGGGTTATCTCTCATCTCTACGGCAGCATAAAAACAATCCATATCGACATGAATAATTTTTCTAATTCGATCTGACATAGCCATCAAAGCACTGTTCAAAAAAACAGTATAAATCAAATCTACCTGAAGAGAAATGGGCGTGTTTAAGCGAACGTCAATCTCGAAGCATTACGTCCAATTGATCGACCAATTCGGCCCAATCTGCATCTTCTTCGATGGCTTGTTTTAGAAAGTTCGCCTGTGACATCGTCCAAAAGCTAGCTTCATGTAAAGGCGCAGAATCTCTTTTGTGTCGATGTTGATTAATAAAATCTTTCATTTCTTGAGGAGAGCTACCGAGGCCCAGTTGTTGAAATAGCTCAGCCATACCATGTTGATGCATTTCCATACTACTTTCTCCCTACGTTAGCTAAACATAATTATATAACTAAGACAGGAATAATGATGTGATGTTAACGGATGCGTGTCAAACATTTGAGTAGTTGTTCTACTTTTGGTTGACATGTGTTTTTTGATGGCGATAAGTTTAATTTTAGTTATCATTGATTTTAAACAATTAATTTTGGGGACTGCGCTTGAGTAATAAGATTCTGGTTGTTGAAGATAGTCGTGCATTTAAAAACTTTCTTTGCCAAACAATAAGCCAAGTTGGTTATGAGGTCATCGCAGCGGAAAGCTACGCGGAGGCAAAGAACTTGTTATCTTCAGCACAGGACCTCTTCTGTGCGGTTTTAGACTATTGTTTACCGGATGCTCAAGATGGCGAGATTATTGACCTCGTTTTGGAACATGGTCATCGTGTCATTGTTTTAACGGCTCGATTTCAAGAAGACACTCGCGAAAAGATGCTTGCAAAAGGTGTCCTCGACTATATTTTGAAAGACAGCATGGCGTCCGTTTCCTATCTATTACCACTCCTCAAGCGACTAACCAACAATCAACAACACAAATGTTTAGTCGTTGATGATTCACACACCGTAAGAAGACACATTGCCCAACTTTTGGAGCATCAATATATTCAGACGTTGGAAGCTGACAATGGGCAAAAAGCCCTAGAGCTTGTCGAGCAAAATCCAGATATCACTCTCGTTTTAACCGACCATGATATGCCCGTTAAAGATGGCATTACTATGGTGCGTGAATTACGTCGGAAGTGGGATAAAAATCAATTAGCCATTCTCGGCTTGTCGGGTAGTAACTCTAAGACCATGACGGCTAGGTTTCTAAAAGCAGGGGCCAATGACTTTTTATACAAGCCATTTAATCAAGAAGAATTTTTTTGCCGTATTCACCAACTGTTAGATATCAAAGACGCAACATCTGAACTGTTTAAAATGGCCAATCAAGATGCGCTAACGGGCTTATGGAACCGCCGCTTTCTGTTTGAGCAACCCCATGTAGAAAACGCTCAAAGAAACATCGCGATGCTTGATATCGATTTCTTTAAGCAAGTAAATGATACACACGGACATGAGGGCGGCGATGCAGTGTTAGTCATGATAGCGAATATTCTAAAAATCTATTTTCCAAATGATATTGTCGCTAGGCTTGGTGGCGAGGAGTTTTGTATTCAAGCCAGTGGCGACTATGACGGCTTTCTAACACGCTTAGAACAAATGAGACAGCGCATAGAAAAAACGCCAATAACTTATTTGGACAAAAACATTCTTGTGACCGCGAGTATTGGTGTAAGCAACATCGAGGGGGAGCTGGAACAACAAATAAAAGTGGCGGATGAGCGACTTTACATGGCCAAAGAGAACGGACGTAACCAAATCATTTCTTCGTCCTAATGACTATCAGTGTGGTCTTGCTCTGTAACATGAGAGAAAGAAACAACAAAACACGGTATTGGGCTCTTTCTCGGACATCTGAGCTTTGGTTAGCTGCCTAAAAATAAAGCTCAGCAGAACGCTGAGCTTTATCACTTTCTTAGTACGATTAACCAATACTAAGCAATTCTATCTTTTTCCCACGCCGCCAATTTCTCAGCACGCGCAGCCTCGCGCGCTTCACGTTTTTTACGCGCATCGCAGGGTTCTGGACAATTACACACTTTTTCGATGCCAACTGCCCCTAAGCCACCACAGCTACCTTTCACGACTTTCTTTTGGAAAATGTATCCGACAGCCATTGCAGTGATTACCGCGACAAACACAGCAAAGGTAATTAGAAATGTATTCATAAAAACATGCTCACTTCTGTTGTTATTTCTTCATGAATGGCTTGTATGCTTCCGAAGCCAACTCTTTAAAACCATCTTCCGTTTTCACAATCATGAAAACAGGAATATTATTTTCGTTCGCAATTGCCATGCCTTTGTCTTCACCTAGCACCATAAGACCAGTTGCAAGACCATCAGCAGTCATCGACGATTTATCTAATACCGTTACAGACACCACTTTATGATGAATTGGTTTGCCTGTTCGTGGATTAATAATATGAGAGTATCTCACACCATTACTCTCAAAGTAATTACGATAGTCACCACTTGTTGCAATTGCCATGTCGCCTGGTTCAATAATTTCTTGAATTGAACGTTCATCAACGGTCGGTTTTTCAATTGCGATACGCCAAGGCACACCTTCACGATTGACACCTTTGAGACGCATTTCACCGCCAACTTCGACCATAAAGTTCTGTACCCCTTCAGATTGAAGGTAGTCAGCAACCACGTCAACCCCCCAACCTTTCGCAATCGTCGATAGGTCGACGTACAAGTTAGGAAGGTCTTTGGACAGTGTATTACCATCAACAGATAGGTGGTGAATACCGGTATTTGCTTTGCGAGCAGCGAGTTCTTCATCGGTTGGAACTACATCTGGACGAGCTTCTGGACCAAACCCCCACAGGTTAACTAGAGGGCCGACCGTCACATCCAATGCACCTAAAGTAAGACCGTTAAGGCGAATTGCTTCTTTCACTACCGTTGCAGTTTGTGTCGAAACTGTAAATGGCTCGCTCGTTTGATGCTGATTAAAACGACTTAACTCTGAGTCGTCACGATAGGTCGACATTTGGTCATTAACCTCTTCCAATAAGCGATCAATTTCTGTCTGCATCGCTTTTGGCGTTGGAATACCATCTTGCTCGATATACTTGATGTTGTAAGAAGTCCCCATGGTAGGGCCACTTAAATGAATTTGATCGGCAGGCTGCTCACAGCCAGCCAAAATCAATAGAGAAGCAAATGCAACAAGCCACTTTTTCACTTGTTAACTCCCAATGTTGTTGAATTGATATGGGAAATAGGATCAATCCTTTCAATCCGATTACCTATATCAACTGTTGAGTATCAGTTTTATGTCTATAAAAAATAATGGCTAGCTCTCTTGGAGAGCTAGCCATAGATTCAATCACTTGGAGGAATTAACCACCGAAGTCATCTAGTAGGATGTTTTCATCCTCTACACCTAGATCTTTTAGCATGCCGATTACAGCAGCGTTCATCATAGGTGGACCACACATGTAGTATTCACAGTCTTCTGGCGCTTCGTGATCACGTAGGTAGTTCTCGTAAAGAACGTTGTGAATAAAGCCAGTGTAACCATCCCAGTTATCTTCTGGAAGTGGATCAGACAGTGCACAGTGCCATACGAAGTTGTCATTCTCAGCTTGTAGCATATCGAAGTCTTCTACGTAGAACATTTCACGCTTAGAACGTGCGCCGTACCAGAAAGACATCTTACGCTTAGAGTGCAGACGCTTAAGTTGGTCGAAGATGTGTGAGCGCATTGGAGCCATACCAGCACCACCACCAACGAATACCATTTCTGCATCTGTATCTTTCGCAAAGAACTCACCAAATGGACCAGAAATAGTACACTTGTCGCCTTCTTTTAGAGACCAGATGTACGAAGACATGATGCCTGGTGGTACGTCTGGGTTGTTCGGCGGCGGAGTTGCGATACGAACGTTAAGCATGATGATACCGTGCTCTTCTGGGTAGTTAGCCATAGAGTATGCACGAATGGTCTCTTCATTAACTTTAGACTCGTAACGGAAAAGGTTGAACTTCTCCCAGTCTTCACGGTATTCCTCAGGAATATCGTAGTCTGCGTATTTCACGTGGTGAGCAGGAGCTTCAATCTGGATGTAACCACCAGCACGGAAAGGTACTGATTCGCCATCTGGAATTTGTAGCTTAAGCTCTTTGATGAATGTCGCTTTGTTATCGTTAGAGATAACAGTACATTCCCACTTCTTAACGCCGAAGATTTCTTCAGGAAGCTCGATATCCATGTCAGTTTTCATTGCAACCTGACACGCTAGACGCTCACCTTCACGCGCTTCACCTTTAGTAATATGGTCAAGCTCGGTTGGTAGGATGTCGCCACCACCTGATTTAACTTTTACGCGACACTGACCACATGAGCCACCGCCACCACAAGCAGAAGATACGAATACGCCAGCACCTGCTAGAGCACTCAGTAGCTTACCACCTGGTTGTGTAACGATCGCCAGAGAAGGGTCATCGTTCACAGAAATTGTAATGTCACCTGTTGGTACAAGCTTAGACTTAGCGAAAAGAATCACTAGTACTAGTGCTAGTACGATCAGAGTAAACATCACTACACCAAGAATAATGTCCATTGACTATTCCTTAATTGTTGCGGTTTACCCGACTTACAGTTGAACACCAGAGAAAGACATAAAGCCTAACGCCATAAGACCTACAGTGATAAATGTGATACCAAGACCACGTAGACCTGGAGGTACGTCAGAGTACTTCATCTTCTCACGGATACCTGCAAGAGCAACGATTGCTAGCATCCAGCCCACACCAGAGCCGAAACCGTAAACGATCGATTCAGCAAAGTTGTAGTCACGTTGTACCATGAAAGATACACCACCGAAGATTGCACAGTTTACTGTGATCAGCGGTAGGAAGATGCCTAGCGCGTTGTACAAAGGTGGGAAGAAACGGTCTAGGACCATCTCTAGAATCTGTACAAGTGCTGCAATTACACCGATAAAGGTGATGAAGTTTAGGAAGCTAAGGTCCACGCCCTCAACTAACGCGTTCTCTCTCAGAACTAGGTTGTATACCAGGTTGTTCACAGGAACAGCGATAGTCAGAACTACCACAACTGCAACACCTAGGCCGAAAGAGGTCTTAACCTTCTTAGATACGGCAAGGAAAGTACACATACCTAGGAAGAAAGACAGAGCCATGTTTTCGATGAAAATCGATTTAACTAACAGACTAATGTAATGTTCCATGACGTCCTTACTCCTTCGCTTCTACTTGTTCTGGTTTCAGAATACGGATTACCCAGATAAGGAAGCCGATTAGGAAGAATGCTGATGGTGCTAGTAGCATTAGGCCGTTAGGCTGGTACCAACCACCGTTGCTCACTAGAGGTAGAACTTCTAGACCAAATAGTTTGCCTGAGCCAAATAGCTCACGGAAGAAACCTACAGTGATAAGAACGAAGCCGTAACCTAGACCGTTACCAATACCGTCAATAAGAGATGGTACTGGCGCAGACTTCATTGCGAATGCTTCAGCACGACCCATTACGATACAGTTAGTGATAATCAGACCAACGAATACAGATAACTGTTTAGAGATATCGTATAGGTAAGCTTTTAGCACTTGGTCTACCACGATTACTAACGATGCGATGATTGCCATCTGAACGATGATACGCACACTGTTAGGAATGTGGTTACGGATCAATGAAACAGAGAAGTTAGACAACGCAGTTACAAATGTTACCGCTAGTGTCATTACAAAAGCTGTTTCTAGTTTAGTTGTTACTGCAAGAGCAGAACATACACCAAGAACTTGTAGCGCGATTGGGTTGTTATCCAACACTGGCGCTAGGATGCTCTTTTTAACGTTTTGTGCACTAGACATTAGTTAAGTTCTCCGTCACGAACTTTTGCTAGGAAAGGACCAAAGCCCATATCACCTAACCAGAAGTCAAATGTGTGTTGAACACCATTACTAGTGAGCGTCGCTCCTGATAGGCCATCAACACCGTGCTCAGAACCTTGCGGTGCGCCGCCTTTCACGACCTTAATCGCTGGCTGGTGATCTTCATTGTACAATTTCTTGCCAATGAATTGATCGCGCCATGAAGGGTTCTCTACTTCACCACCAAGTCCAGGAGTTTCACCTTGCTCGTAGTAAGTAATAGCAGACACAGTGTTACCATCAGTTTCAACGGCTACAAAGGCATACATCATCGACCATAGTCCTTTACCGTGCATAGGCAGGATAACTTTTTGGACTTCATCTTGATCTTTTACAAGGTACACCACTGCTGTATTCGCGCGACGACGGATATCAGCTACGTCTTCTTCTGGTGTCAATGCGATTGAACGTTCTGCATCTTTTGATGCTTCACGTTGATCGTACGTAGATGCATTACCCTCAGTAAAGTTACCTGTTTCAAGGTCTACTAGACGAGGTTCGATGTACTCAGCAAATAGCTCTGGTACTTTCTTACCGTTTGCGTCAATGCCTGCAACTTCAACGATCTTTGATTGCTTATCTAGGACAGCGTTAGCTTTTTGCTTATCACGCAGACCTACTGCTGCTGTTGATACGATGATTGAACAAACAAGGCTCAACCCGATAACAACACCCAGCGTCTTTTTAATGCTGTCGTTATTACTTGCCATAGCGTGCTAGTCTCCGCTTGATGTTCTTCTCAATCACTACATGGTCGAACAGAGGTGCGAATAGGTTCGCGAATAGAATCGCCAGCATCATACCTTCTGGGTACGCTGGGTTAACTACACGGATCATCACACACATTGCACCAATCAGGATGCCGTACCACCATTTACCTTTGCTAGTAAATGACGCTGATACTGGGTCCGTTGCCATGAAGAACATACCGAATGCAAAACCACCTAGAACTAGGTGCCAGTGCCATGGCATATTAAACATTGGATTAGTGTCAGAACCGATCACGTTAAACAGAGTCGATACTGCGATCATACCGATCATCACACCCGCAATGATGCGCCATGAAGCGATTCGCATGTAAACGATCATCGCTGCACCGATCATTAGAGCTAGAGTCGATACTTCACCAATAGAGCCAGGGATGTTACCGATGAACGCGTCCATCCAAGTGATAGGAGCGCCAGTTACTGTGTTAACTAGAGCACCGTTA
This sequence comes from Vibrio sp. 1874, assembly GCF_033344395.1. Lineage (NCBI taxonomy): Bacteria > Pseudomonadati > Pseudomonadota > Gammaproteobacteria > Vibrionales > Vibrionaceae > Vibrio > Vibrio sp. 1874. The sequence continues at coordinate 107,583 of NZ_JAWPOR010000007.1, read as the reverse complement.
CCACCTTGAGCCCATTGGCTAAGAGCAGTTGCACCAGAGAAGCCGTCAGCTGCAGTCCATACTACGTCACCCGAAATTTGTGCTGGGTAAGCGAAGAATAGAAATGCACGACCTGCAAGTGCAGGGTTAAGGAAGTTACGACCTGTACCACCGAAGATCTCTTTTGCTACAACAACACCAAATGTGATACCTAGTGCCGCTTGCCATAGAGGTAGCGTTGGTGGAACGATAAGTGCGAATAAGATAGAAGTTACAAAGAAACCTTCGTTAACTTCGTGTTTACGCACCATACAGAACAACACTTCCCAGAAGCCACCAACAATAAATACTGTTGCGTAGATTGGCAGGAAGTAAGTCGCACCTAGTAGCATCTTACTGCCAACACCCGCTTCCGCACCGATAGTGCCGCCAAGCATTTCTGTTAGCCAGTAGTGCCAGTTACCTGCGATAACTGTCGCTAGTTGGTCACCAGCGTACATGTGGTTAAGTGCTGCAATAGCTTGGCCACCTGCGTTGTACATACCCCAGAACATTGCTGGGAATACCGCAAACCAAACCATGATCATGATACGTTTTAGGTCAACGCTATCACGAACGTGCGAGCTTTTATTTGTTACGATACCTGGGGTGTAAAAAACTGTTGCTACAGCTTCGTACAGGGCAAACCATTTTTCGTGTTTGCCACCAGGCTCAAAATGATGCTCGATGTCTTCAAGAAACTTTTTAAGAGCCATGAAAATTACCCTTCCTTCTCGATAGTATCTAGGCATTCACGAAGTAACGTACCGTACTCGTACTTACCTGGACATACAAAGGTACACAATGCTAGATCTTCTTCATCCAGTTCAAGCGCACCCAGTGCTTGAGCACTGTCTGTGTCGCCGGCACATAGATCACGAAGCAGCAAAGTAGGCTCCATATCTAGAGGCATTACGCGTTCGTAGTTGCCAATTGGAACCATTGAACGATCACTACCATTGGTCGTCGTTGTCATATTGAACAACTGACCTTTGAATACGTGACCAAGGAAAGAGCGAGTTACCGAGAACTTATTCTTACCAGGCATTGCCCAGCCAAATAGTTCTTTTTCACGGCCTTCACGTAATACAGAAACCTGTTGATGGTAACGGCCAAGGTATGCGTGTGGACCAGTTGCATGTGTACCTGTTAGTACTGAACCAGAGATCACACGAACTTCGCCAGGCATCAGCTCGTTATCTGTTAGGTCATCTAAGCTTGCACCCATTACGGTACGAACTAGACGAGGGTTATTCACAACTGGGCCAGCTAGAGACACAACACGATCTGTGCATAGCTCACCAGTTAGGAACAGCTTACCGAACGCGATAACGTCTTGGTAGTTGATGCTCCATGCCACATTCTCTGCATTTACTGGGTATAGGAAATGCATGTGGGTGCCAGCAAGACCTGCTGGGTGAGGGCCATCGAAGACGTGTTCTTCTACGTTAGACTGTGAAGAGCGTGGCAAGCTAGTGCCAGATTTACATACGTAAACCTTGCCTTCTGTCAGGGCTGAAAGAATGTCTAGACCAGCAATGAATGCTTCTTGTTGCTCATTAATGATCAACTCAGGCTTAGCTGCTAGTGGATTAGTATCCATTGCAGTTACGAAAATAGCCTTAGTAGAAGACTCGATTGCAGGAACCTTGCTGAACGGACGAGTACGTAAAGCGGTCCATAAGCCAGAGTCAACCAACTGAGTCTTGATCACTTCACGATCTAGACCTGAAAGTTGAGCGGCTTCGAACTTATCAAATGTCACCTGCTCTTCACCTGCCACTTCAATCACTACAGATTGAAGGACACGTTTAGCGCCACGGTTAACTTCGATCACTTTACCGGCTGCTGGTGCAGTAAATTTCACGCCTGGGTTCTTTTTATCTTCAAAAAGAACTTGCGCTTTTTTCACTTCATCACCAACGCGGACATGCATGGTAGGTCGCATGCCAACGTACTCTTCGCCAAGCAAGGCGACTTTTTTGATGGTCTTACCATCATTAATCACCTGGGATGGAGTTCCTGCGATAGGAAGATCCAAGCCCTTCTTTATTGTAATCATACGCACTTGCACTACTTTTATCGGGAAAAAGATTCTTTTGATTGCGTAACTTTTAGACACGACATCAGTGTCCGGTTTTGATGTTGTTTTAAACATCAAAATCGCAACATCCTATTAAAAATCTCGTCACAAGGAATACGCGAGATTTATCAGGTGCCGTAGTCTAGCATTTTTTAGGAACTTGATGCCATGATCAATCATTAGAATAGAGGGGTTATTTCGGTAGAATCAGGTCTAAAAGGTCAAAGAATAGTCATAACTTTGACCCATCGCACAAATGCCATATTCCATACATATCTTATGGAAAAGTGATATTCATCGCCTGAAATATTCTGCAATTTCCATTCATTTGTTGAAACACTGTTAACAAATTTTTTAACCAGAATTTGTTCCACGTTAACGTCCCTTAAGAATGTAAAACGAAAAAAGATGGCCTTAAGCCACCTTTTCTCTGCACCTTTATATCTTGCGTTTTTAGTGACCACCACCCATACACATCGGGCTATCAGGGGCGCCATCTTGTTCACGCTTCCACTCTTCATCAGTGTATGTATGAATAGCTAATGCATGAATGTGGTTGTCCAGTTCATCTGCCAAAATTTGATGAACTTGACGATGGCGCCCAATCAAACGCTGTCCCGCGAACGAATCACTCACAACAATCACTTTGAAATGACTCTCTGAGCCTGGTGGCACATTATGCATGTAGCTCTCATTAATGACTTTGAGATAGCTGGGTTGCAGCTCACTGTGTAGTTTCTTCTCTATGATTTCTTGGATCATATTCGTTCCTCATTGATGCGAATTCCATAAGTATATACCTAAGTAAAGCAGACATGCATCACTCAAACGTCACTCTCATTATTGACGCACTTTGTAGACATATTGTCTCAAGGCGCTCGACTCCATGAACATGCCTAGAGAGCAGCCATCACTGAACTCGTAAAATTTGACAGCTTTTTGTATCTCGACACGTCATCATTTGCGACAATAACACTTAATTTCTAAATCAACTTACATTTAGCTATGAAAACCGAACTGAACCTTCACGAGCGAAGCTTAACACTTCATCGTTTCCCAAAACGTAGTAACGAAACGCTACAAGCGTGGGATGCCGGTGATGAGTATCTTATTAATCATGTTGAAGAGCTTGCTTTGCCAGACAATCAAAACATCCTCGTGATTAATGACAGCTTTGGTGCCCTCTCCTGCTGGTTTTCGGAAAAGCACCATGTAACGCTAATGAGTGATTCATTCATCTCACATAAAGGTGCACAGCAAAATCTCGAGCAAAACCAGTGCAATAAAGTAGCGTTTGCCACCACGATGGACCTCGTTCCTGCCAATATTGATCTCGTCTTGCTGCAACTGCCCAAAAGTAACCGCCATCTAGTGTGGATACTAAGCCAATTAAGAAAGGCGCTACCGGCTTCCTGCCCCGTCATTGCAGTCAATAAAGCGAAAGACATTCATACTTCGACGCTAAAACTGTTTGAAAAATACTTAGGCGAAACAAAAACATCTTTGGCCTGGAAAAAGCACAGATTGGTGTTTTCTCAAGCAACAGTTGAGCCTCCGATTGAAGTAATGCCTTTCACGACTTGGCGCGTTGATGGCGAAGATATCGAACTCAAGAACATGCCAAATGTCTATTCAGGAGAAAGTTTAGATTTAGGTGCACGCTTTATGCTGCAGCACCTGCCTCAAGACCCTTCGATAGACAATGTCATCGACCTCGGCTGCGGCAATGGTGTTCTGTCTGTTAAATTTGGTCAGTTGAATCCAAATGCTCGGCTAACATGTGTTGATGAAAGTTTTATGGCGCTTGAATCAGCAAAACAGAACCTACGCGACAACCTTGGTGAAAATAGAGACATACAGTGCATAGCGAACAATTGCTTGGACGGTTTTAAACACAGCAGCAGCTCTATGGTTATGTGTAATCCACCGTTTCATCAACAACAGGCAATCACCGATCATATTGCTTGGCAAATGTTCTGCGATGCTAAACAAGTATTAAGTGAAAATGGCCGTTTACTGGTTATCGGAAATCGTCACCTCGGGTACGACGCAAAACTTAAGCGTCTGTTTGGCGATAAAAATGTGAAACTTATCGCTTCCAACAATAAGTTTGTGATTTTACAGGCTACAAAAAATCCTGCTAAATTAAGCGCAAAATAAGCTTTAGCAAAATAGTTAAAAGGAATAATAAAATGAGAAAATTGGTACTTGCGGCTTCGGTTGCGTTGCTTGCTGCGTGTTCAGCCCCTCAACAACCTCAGCTGAACCTGATGCCAGAAAGCACATTGAGCACCAATCCAATTGTTCAAGGCAAGACTTACAGTTTGACCAGCAAAGATGTACGTGCAGCGCAGTACGTGGCGTTGGTGGATAACGGCCGTTCGAACATTCTTCCTCTTCATGCTAAACAGAATTTACGTATTGCGTTAGAAGAAGCATTAGAGAAGCAATTCTCATCTCAAGGTTTCCATGCGGATCTAAACAGCAACAACGCGATTGAATTGAGCGTTCAAGAAGCGTTGGTCAACGTGAAGCATTCGGTGATGGAAAATGAGATGGATGCTAAAGTTGTGCTGGAAATCACAGCAGAGACACCTGAGGGCAAGCTAGTCAAAACTTATACAGGTACAGCAAAGCGATCTGGCACATTGAGTGCTTCTGATGCCGATATTGAAGAGACATTGAATGATGTGGTGACATTGACGCTTAAAGAGATTGCCAATGACCCTGAGCTTCGTCAATACATGCAGGAGCGTTTCTAATGTTACGCAAAGCGATTCTGTCTTTAGCACTACTCAGCTGCAGCGTTTGGGCTGGACCAAAAGTAGCGTTTGAAACGACACTTGGTTCATTTACGGTTGAGTTAAACGAAGAGAAAGCACCTATCACTGTCGCTAATTTTCTAAAATATGTAGAAGATGGGAGCTACGAGGGTACTATTTTTCATCGTATTATCCCAGGCTTCATGGCACAAGGTGGCGGCTTTAACCAAGATATGCAGATGGTGAAAACATACGCGCCAATCAAAAACGAAGGAAATAATGGTCTAAACAATGACCGTGCTACCATCGCCATGGCACGAACCAATGCACCAAACTCTGCAACTCGTCAGTTTTTCGTCAACTTAGTCGACAATGACTTTCTCAACTATGGCGCTCGACCACCAGGTTATGCTGTATTTGGTGAGGTTACTGAGGGGTTCGACGTTATCCAGAAAATGGCTCAGCAGCCGACCACGACGGTAGGCCGAATGCGTGATGTACCAGAGACGCAAATCGTCATCACCAAAGCTACACTACTTAAATAGCCAAAACGATAAGCCCTTTGAATAATCGAAGGGCTTTCTCTTTCAACGGCTTAATTTTATTGGATTGATTTATGTCTTCATTACCTTCCATCACTTGGTTGGAAACGGTAAAAAGTTACCTCGATAAACGACTCATGTGGGTTTTCATGCTGGGCTGCTCTAGCGGCTTTCCGTGGGTTCTTATCGGTTCAAACATGTCAGGTTGGCTAAAAGATGCCGGCTTGACCCTCTCCGCAATTGGCTATTTTGGTAGCGTTTTTGCGGTCTATGCGATCAACTTTCTGTGGGCACCTCTGGTTGACCGCGTGAAGCTGCCAGTCCTCTTTAGACTGCTGGGGCAAAGACGTAGCTGGATTTTCTTTTGTCAAAGTATCGTACTCGTCGCTACCCTATTTATTGCCGGTGTTAATCCAGCGGAAAACTTGGTGTTTGCGTCACTACTCGCCTTGTGCATTGCAACGGCTTCAGCGACACAAGACATCGCAATTGATGCTTTTCGTATTGATACTTTCCCAAAGTCAGAAGAGTCTAAACTGCCTCAAGCTTCTGCAATGGCGGTCATTGGCTGGTGGACAGGTTATTCACTACCGGGTTATTTAGCGTTTGTTAATGCTGACAGTGTCGGTTGGAATGGTGTGTACTACGGGATGGCGGTGATAGTCGGCATTCTAATGGTCTTTACGATTTTAGTCGGTGAACCGAAGACTCAACGCGAACAACTTCAGTCTGCCGCTGAACAACGCCACAAAGAAGTGGTTGGTTCAAAAGTCGTAGCTTGGTTTACCGTGACTGTTGTAGAACCTTTCCTTGATTTCTTTAATCGCAATGGCGTCCGTGTCGCGATTACTCTGTTGCTGTTCGTTTTCCTATTTAAAATTGGCGAAGCGTTTTTGGGCAGGATGTCGATCGCGTTCTATAAAGATATTGGTTTTAGCAATGAACAAATTGGCTATTACTCCAAACTGATCGGTTGGGGAGCCACCATCTTCTTTACTTTTGTCGGAAGCATGTTCAACGTTAGGTTTGGTATTGTACGTGGATTAATGATCGGCGGTATTGCGATGTCTGCCAGTAACTTGATGTTTGCTTGGATTGCTTCGGTAGGCCCAAACGAGCACTTGTACTTAGCCACGATTATTGTCGATAACTTTACGACTGCTTTCTCAACTGTCGCTTTTGTTTCATTTTTGACGATTCTAACCGGGCAAGCATTTTCGGCAACTCAGTATGCGTTGCTTGCCTCTCTAGGAAACTTCGGACGGACGACTCTTGCTTCTTTCAGTGGCGAGCTAGTGGATTATCTTAATGATTGGAGCACATTCTTCGTGCTTACCGCTGTCATGGTCGTGCCAAGCTTGATTATGTTGTACTCGCTACGACATTACTTTGATGCTCTATTGGAAAAAGCACGTCACAAACATTAACGAAACATATAAAAAACCACCGAATTCGGTGGTTTTTGTTTTGCGAGATATAAGATAAGAGGTCTATGGGTATAACCCTTTACCAAACATATTAAATATACGTGCCACGCCTTGAGTAAAGATCATCGGCTCAGTCAATACGGTTAAACACAAGCAGTCTTCTCCGGCCTTAGTGTAAGGGCTGTGCTTCACTGATGCGTCTCTAATCATCAAATCGCCTTCTTCATATTGGCCATCCTCGTCACTAAATCCACCATGTAGGATCAATGTAGACTCCAGGCCTTTGTGCGTATGTTGAGGAATTTGCACATCTTCCCCGATGTACATTAAGCTGACACGAGCGTCTTCCCCTAGGTCAATCTGAGCACTGAAAACCTTGCCTCCGTAACTTCTCCATGACCCTACGAGGTCAGAGAAACGCGCTAGAGTTTTAGGAAGAGCGAAACTTTTTCCTGCCACATTAACAGCAGCAGAGTCGCGGATCACGATGTTATCAGTCGCTGGCTCCGCGTTGATGATGTCATTAAACATGTCGTCAAATTCAGAAACATACTCAGAAGGTATGTCACTTACGATGTTCGCTTGACTTGCTTCGACTTGGTTCACATAAGCTCGGCACTTGGTGCATGTTTCTAAATGGGTTGCGACCACAAGACCAGAAACTGCATCAATGCTTCCCGAAGCGTATGCTTCTAACAAGCTGTTATCTGGGTGTTTGTTCATAGTTGCTCCGTATGCATTGAATGCCTTAGCTTTTCTACTGCAAGCCTCAGCCTGGATTTTACGGTACCGAGGGGTATATCAAATAATTCCGCGACCTGTTGATGGGGTAGCTCTTCAAGATATACCGCTTGTAAAACATCTCTCTGGTTTTTCGGTAATATATCTAAAAACTTAACCACCTGTTCTTTCAACATATCTTGTTCTGGTGAATAGTGATCAACAAGATCAGGTGGATAATACTCTGACGGCCAAATGTCATCAGAATGAATGTGTAATTCCTTACCTTTCTGTTTTCTCAGCAAATCAAAACAAAGGTTTCGGATTATGGTATATATCCAAGTCGATAACGCGCTCTTTTCACCATCATAGAGGTGCGCTTTCTGCCAAACTGTCGCCATGGTCTCTTGCACCATCTCCATAGCAACTTGCTCATTACCAACATGTTTGTAAGCGAATTGCTTCAGCTTGGGTGCGTAAAAACGGAATACAAAAGCGAACGCGTCTTTGTCTCGAGCCTTCACTTTATCCATGTAATCGTTCCAATCACTGCGCCCCAGTTTTTTCGGGCTATCACTCATCATAATCGGCCTTAATTTGTGGGAGGAGTTTCCTCCTCCCATTCGTCCTAATCGGTCACGTCATCGACCAACAAGTTGAAACCACCGTTGTTCCCATCATCAATGGCAACGACTTGGTACACAACACCGTTCATTACATTGACTGGTGCTGAGTCAACCGCAACAATACTTGGGTTACCAGCCACTGTTACCGTTACATAATATGTACCTTCAGCGACATATAATCCTTGTACACTATTTTTATACGCAAAATTAGCAATAGTTGGATCACTTCCATCTATTCCTGCACTCGTAGTGAGGTAAATATCCACCATTTCCGCTATAGGATTAGCCGCCGCGTGTGTCACATTCAATGTCGCGCTAGTCGCCACAGCGCGTCTCATATCTTCAACAACCAGAGCTTCGATATCAATCGCTGGGCTAACAACACCGACTGCATAAACACTGTAATCCATTCCACCTGCAACCATTAACCCGTCAACATCTATGATCGGATTGGTTGTTGTGCCATCCACGTAAACGTCAATATCGTAATCGCCAGCAGCAAGATCCAAATAACCACGAATCTCTTTGAACGCTAAGTCGGCAAGAGGAGCGAAGGCCGCCCCGTTAACGTTGACATCGACGACTGGCGCTCCATCGACAAGGTGTCCGACTCTTACTTCAGCTTGGCTGCCCATATCTTCAATTATAGAAGAGCCCGAACCGTCCAACACCAAGAGTTTGACAGGTGACGTGCTATTCGAATCTCCTGTGCCGATAGCGGCAATCGTCAAGTTGGAGTTAGCCGCAAGAGATACTTTGCCCGAGTCAAAAGCAACGCTGTCTCCTACGGCAAGTCGAACTTGATACTCACCAACTGGGATGTTCAATACGTCGGTAGAAGCTTTGTAAGCAAGGTTAGTTATTGGAGTCGCGCTAGCAAGAGCAACACCTGGCTCAGTGACATAAAGATCAACAGCAGGAACGCCTGAAGCTGCATGAACAACTTGAACATCTAGACTATTGGCATCAGCCATTGAATCGGCGCTGCGAGTCACAACTAAAGGCTCAACTGGGTTTGGCGAACCATCGGCATCGCCAACAACGAACACGTTATAATTGAGGTCGGAATCAAGATCTAGTTCTGTTTTAGGTATTACGGTCGCGGTTTCATTACCTGGGAGCTGAACATCGACCTGAATCGAATTCATCCCCTCTCGCAATTTAACGTAGCCAGATCCCACACCATAATCAACATTCGTTAATGATGGTTTATCGTTGATCCACACATTTGCAAGCGGCGCATCAGAAGACGCGTGCACTGCTTGTAAATTGGAATACTCGATAGTGTCACTGTCGGAGCCACACGCCGCCAGTCCTAATGTCGCAACAATAGTTAGCGCAGCTTTATTAAATCCTTTCATATCCTTGCCTCTTTGTTAGTCGGGGCTTCTATGGCTTCTGTCAGAAATTGCAACGCAGGAATACAGTCCTCTGCGCCGACTAGCTGTTCGAACAGATTGCAGTCTAGGGGTAGTAACTCAAGCCAACGCTGAGTAACCCAAGCAGAGTCATCGTAAAAACGATGCTGGTAGAGGCTTCCAAGTTGAGGAAACTCTTCATAAACATGGGATAACTGCTGGCTTAAAAAGAAGAAATCTGGTGAGTTGTCTAGATGTTGCCAATTGTCTAACCATTCAACCTCTGCATGACGTAAGCCATCCGCATCTGCACGGACGCGTTTGACAACAAAACGTTGCTCACCAGCAACTGTAATACCAAGAAGGCCATCACTGAGTGTTTCAAAATCAACGATCCTGACCAAAGTTCCGATAGATGAAACGTTACCCACGTCTTTAGGGTCACCTTCACTTCCTACTAGGCAAACTCCAAAGCCCACATTTTGTAGGCTGCATTCCTTTACCATTCGCTTATATCGTGGCTCAAAAATGCGCAGATTCATTTTACCTTCAGGGAGTACAACTGAAGTGAGTGGGAATAACATGACTTCTTTCATTCAAACGTCCTCTTTGATTCACGGATACATACGAATCCCTTATCACTCCGATCACTAACGATTTATGTTGGTTAATCGACTGGCTTAAAAAGTCATAAAATCGCTTACGCAAACGATCCAAATCACATATTTATTGCAATCAAATGCAACAAACAAAAAGTTCCGTAAATAAAGATAATTTCGTGACACAACTCACCAAAAACGTTCAATTTTGCACCCTTTATCACTTTCATTTGGGATTTTTATCGCTATTATTCCCGCCAATTGGAAAGCGCAGCATAGATTGCGTGTTCTGAATCATTACAAACATAGAGAGTCCCCTTATGCGTAAATCACTTTTAGCTCTTAGCCTTCTAGCGGCTACTTCAGCTCCAGTTATGGCGGCAGATTACTCTGACGGCGATATCCACAAAAACGATTACAAGTGGATGCAGTTCAACTACATGTACTCAATTGATGAAATGCCACGAGTTAAAGGCGCTGACGACAACGCTCACGATTACCTAGAAATGGAATTTGGCGGTCGCTCTGGTATTTTCGACCTATACGGTTACGTAGACGTATTTAACCTAGCGACTAAAGATAACCAAGATAAGTCAATTGAGAACGGCGCTCCTGACAAGATGTTCATGAAATTTGCACCACGTATGTCTCTAGATGCCGTAACTGGTAAAGACCTATCTTTCGGTCCAGTTCAAGAGCTATACATTGCATCTCTAATGGAATGGGGCGGTAACAACGGTGGTGTAAACAACCAGAAAATCGGTTTAGGTTCTGATGTAATGGTTCCTTGGTTAGGTAAAATCGGCCTAAACCTGTACAGCACTTACGATGGCAACAACAAAGGTTGGAACGGTTTCCAAATCTCGACTAACTGGTTCAAACCATTCTACTTCTTCGACAATGGTTCATTCATTTCTTACCAAGGTTACATTGATTACCAATTCGGTATGGATGATGATGCTGGTAACAAATTTGGTACTACCGCGTCAAACGGTGGTGCAATGTTCAACGGCATTTACTGGCACTCAGATCGCTTCGCGGTTGGTTACGGCCTGAAAGCATACAAAGAAGTATATGGCGTAAAAGACGGTCTACAAGTCGCTCCAGGTGTTGAGCTAGAATCGACTGGTGTAAGCCACTACCTAGCTGTAACTTACAAGTTCTAATTGAACCACTAAGTTTGCTCAAAAATGGCGCCTTTCGGCGCCATTTTTATTTGCTTTCCTTTTTTCCCTCATTATCCTTGCAGCAAACCTTTTTAATGAGAGCGTTTGGTGAATATCCTTATCCTCGGTCCAGGTGCGGTGGGCTCACTCTGGGCAACAAAATTTCAGCTTGCCGGACACAATGTTTCATTGTGGGGAAGAAGTTCAGAGAGACAACAATCACTTCAGTTGGATGACACACCCGCAACCGCATTCAGTAATCAAGATATTTCCTCCGTAAATAAAGCGGATCTCATTTTGATCACGGTAAAAGCTTGGCAAGTGGAAGACGCCATTCAGCCTTTGCTTCCTCATATCAATACAGACACGATTATCATGCTGATGCACAATGGTATGGGTACTGCCTCTGCCGTGGAGAAGGTTGTGCCAAACAATCCGATAGTGCTCGCAACAACGACGCACGGCGCATACAAACCAGATAACCAACACGTATCGCATACCGGTCACGGAACAACGCAAGCGGGTGGTTATAATGACAAAGGAATGCAGTGCGCTTTTCTGCAAGATGTTATGCATCATGCTCTTCCAGAGGTCATTTGGAATCCACACATCCAATCTGCGTTATGGACTAAGTTAGCAATTAACTGCGCGATTAACCCACTGACTGCGATTCACCAGTGTAAGAATGGTGAGCTTGCGCAGCCCGAGTTTAAGATACAACTCGAAAGCATCACTCAAGAACTGGTTGAAGTAATGAGTAAAGAAGGTATTGCTATCGAGTTTCGCTCTCTTTTCGATACGGTAATGCAAGTGGTGAACGCCACAGCTGAGAACTATTCTTCAATGAGGCAAGACGTATTCCATCAACGTCGAACGGAAATTGATTTTATAACCGGATACTTGTTAAAGGCTGCCGAGAAACATCGTATCAATACGCCTGAGAATTTAAAACTTTACCAACGCATCAAACAAATAGAACAAAGCTGGACAGAACAATGAGTAAGAAAATCTTAGTGCCAATAGCTCCAGGCACCGAAGAAATGGAAGCCGTCACCGTTATCGACATGATGGTTCGCGCGGGTTATGACGTTACAGTAGCGAGTGCTGCTTTTGATGGCTCATTGACGATGAAAGCTTCTCGCGGAGTCACACTAACTGCCGATTGTAAGCTAGTCGATATCGCTGATGATGAGTTTGACGCCATAGCGCTTTCTGGTGGTGTTGGTGGTGCAGAAATTTTTCGTGATAGCACGGTGATGATAGAAATCCTTAAGCAGCACATCTACGAGGGAAAATTGGTCGCTGCTATCTGCGCAGCACCGGCGTTGGTATTGCAACACCATGATCTTTTCCCACAATCACTGATGACCTGTCACCCGAGCTTTCAGTCACATATCCCGGAAGAGAAGTGGCGCAGCAAACGCGTGACCTTTGATATCAACCACAACCTGATCACCAGTCAAGGTCCGGGTACAGCTTTAGAGTTCGCGATGGAAGTAATCATTCAACTCTCAGGTAAAAAACACGCATGGTCAGTTGCTGAACCAATGATCCCTCTGCCTACTCTGCACTACCACAAGCTTGGTGAAGAATAATGTTTGACGTAAATGCTGTACGCGAGCAATTTCCTGCTCTAAACCAATCCGTCAACGATACGCCCTTAGTGTATCTAGATAGCGCAGCGACAACGCAAAAACCGCAATGTGTGATTAATGTCATCAGTCATTACTACAGTGCGCAAAATGCCAATGTTCACCGTGGCAGCCATAGTTTAACGGCTAATGCCACCAGCCAATTTGAAGCGGCACGAGAACGAGTGGCAAGCTTTATTGGTGCAAACAGCTCTAAAGAGATCATTTGGACACGGGGCGCAACCGAAGCACTGAACTTAATTGCTCAAACCTACGCCCGTAGCACGTTACAACCAGGTGATGAGATCTTGATTAGCGAGATGGAGCACCACGCCAACATCGTGCCCTGGCAAATCGTGGCAGAGCAAACGGGTGCTAAAGTCATTAAAGTTCCGATGACATCAGATTGCCAGTTCGACATCAGTGCATTTGAGGCGCTTCTGTCTGACCGCTGTAAAATTGTTGCTTGCGCGCAAATAACCAACGTAACAGGCACACGCCAACCTATAGAAAAAATCACTGAACTGGCGCACAACGTTGGCGCGGTTATTGTAGTTGATGGCGCGCAAGGCATCGTACATGAGCAACTTGATTTATCGGCATCAGATATCGATTTCTACGTTTTCTCAGGTCACAAACTTTATGCACCAGCAGGCATTGGGGTTTTATACGGCAAGCTTGAACTTTTGGAAGCCATGCCACCATGGCACGGCGGCGGTAAAATGGTTGAACGCGTTTCTTTCGAAAAAACGACGTTTTCTGCACTTCCTGGAAAATTTGAAGCGGGCACACCAAACGTTGCGGGCGCGATTGCTCTAGCGAAAGCCATTGAGTGGTACCAAGGTTTTGACCATCACGAAGTAGAGACTCATCTCCATGCGCTTCAGGATAAGGCCTACCAAGCACTAAGCGCTTTGGATGACATCCATATTCTAGGCTATCAACCGAATGCCTCTGTACTGACCTTCGTAATGGACGGCGTTCATCACCAAGATATTGCGACGCTGCTCGATCAACAAGGCATTGCGGTACGAGCAGGACACCACTGCGCTCACCCATTGATGGATGCGCTAAATGTGAAAGGCACGGTACGCGTCTCTTTTGGTATTTATAACACGACGAGCGATGTGGAAAGACTCATCGCCGCCGTTGAAAAAGCCGTCGACATGCTATAACGCCAACGGTTTGATTTGGAGTAACCAACAAGGTTACTCCATCTGCCTATCCAGAGTCGCCACGCAATTTCTGCCATTTCTTTTCGCAGCATAAAGCGCTTTATCTGCATGCGCATACAAACGTTTGGTGGTTTCATTTCTGCCTATTTCCACCACGCCTACACTCACCGTGACCGGAATTTCAATCTTTTCAAATTCGAACTGACAATTTTGAATGTGGGAACGTACTTCCTCTCCTACCTCTTTCGCCGCCGACAGAGAAGTTTCTGGCAAAATAATCGCAAACTCCTCCCCTCCGACTCTTGCGAAAATTTCGTCTTTGACGAGTAAGTGAGAAACCAAATCAGCTAACGTCTCTAAGACATAATCCCCCGCATCATGACCACGTTTATCATTGATGACTTTAAAAAAGTCCAAATCAAACAATAACAACGCGGAGTGATAGTTCGGCTCTTGAGCTTTAATGACCTCTTCTGTGAGCTTTTCGAAAAAGACACGTCGATTGTAGATATTGGTAAGAGCATCAATTTGGCTTTGATGGCGAAGAAGGGTTTCAACTCGGTGGCGATTGGAGATGTTGCGTGTAAGAATAAGGACAACGCGACGACCTCGGTATTTTATAGCGAGTGGGCAGATCTTGCCTTCGTAGTATAGGTCGCCTCTTGGCCCACTGTTAGCATCTATTCCCTGAATGCTGTCGGCGCACATCTTGTACTCGATCGTCACAATACTGTCTTGTTTCAGTGATCGACTGATCTGCTCGATAAACCAGTCAGCTTTATCTTTCTCGAGTACGCTGTGCAGCGTCTCACCTATCAAATTACTTCCATCGTGATAGGCTTTTTTATCTGTTCCTCCAAAAACATCAATATAGATACCATCTTCACTCAGAATAAAAGTGGGGTCTGGCATTCCGGATAACACGTCTTGCGCATGTTCCAAGGTGAATTGCATATAGGGAGGTTCCTAGCATTTGTATCTAAGTAACCCAATCGCTTCCAAGTGTGTTTCCACATTGGGGAATAGGAGCGAATGGGGCATATGTCTATTATCTAATATAGACAAATTTTAAATACAATTGAGTTTATAAAAACCAAGTGGGCAATATAATGAACCAGGATCAATAGAATGGTTAATTAACGCTAAAATAGTCGACCACTTGCATACTTTTTATCCATATGCAAAAAATATCTCAACTCAGATACAAAAAACGCCAAACAGTTAGGCTATTCGGCGTTTTTTAAGAGTTGGGAAAATGACTCGTTACACGGCGATTTGCTTAATCTGCTCTACAATAGCTTTCAAGCCATTACCACGTGACGGGCTTAAATGGGAGACAAGCCCCAGCTGATCAAAATAAGCATCAATATCAAATGCTTGAATTTGATCGGCCGTTTTACCGTCATAAGCAGCCATTACCAAGGCAATCAATCCACGGACGATACGCGCATCGGAGTCCGCACAAAAATGCCAAACGCCATCTTGCTCTTTGCTCACTAACCACACCAAGCTTTCACAACCCGAAACGGTAACTTGTTCTGATTTCAGCTCTTCTGGCATTTGTGGCAGCTTTTTACCCCACTGAATAACCTGACGGTAACGATCTTCCCAGCCTTGAAATTGCTGCATAGTCGCTACAATGTCTTCGCTGGTGATATCTGTACCAAATGGAGAAACGGGAAAATCTGTCATGATGCGCTCTTCTTCTAGTTTACTTCTTATATTTTGAAATCAACTTCTCAACGATTCGCGATACCGCGACAAAGCCAAACGTTGCAGTTACAACAGTCGCCGCACCAAAACCGCTAGCACAATCCATACGTTTTGGGCCTTCCGCTGTCGACTTCACACCACACACTGAACCGTCTGCTTGAGGATACTTCAGCTGCTCGGTTGAAAACACGCAATCAATACCAAACTTACGAGCCGGATTCTTAGGGAAGTTATGATGACGACGCAAGGTGTCTTTGATTTTCTTCGCTAGAGGATCTTGGATCGTTTTCGTTAAATCAGCGACCATGATCTGCGTGGGGTCAACCTGACCACCAGCGCCCCCCGTGGTGATCACTTTGATCTTGTTGCTGCGGCAATACGCCAACAAAGACGCCTTCGCTTTTACGCTGTCAATCGCATCTAGCACGTAATCAAACTCTTTGCTTAAGTACTCATGTTGATTGTCTGGCGTGATGAAATCATCAATCAGATTGACTTTACACTCTGGGTTGATCAATTTGACACGCTCGGCCATAACTTCAATTTTGCTTTGGCCAACGGTGCCCGTCATCGCATGAATTTGGCGGTTAATATTCGTGACACAAACATCGTCCATATCAATCAGAGTCAACTCACCGATCCCCGTACGAGCCAGCGCTTCCACCGCCCATGAACCTACGCCACCAATACCAATCACACAAACGTGTGCAGCGCGAAGAATGTCTACTTCACTGTTGCCATAAAGACGACGAGTGCCGCCAAAGCGTTGATTGTAGCTGTCAGATGCTGGGGTATCGAGTTCACGCATATTGAAGTCCAGATGATCGATAGAAAAACAAAGAGTGCGATTTATACGCACTCTTTGATGAAATGTCTAGATAAGAGAGTGTTCCTCTTTCTTGGGTCGCTATTGTAGCTTTTCTGGCGGTAAAGCCCAAGGCGCTTGAGTTGGTGAGTTTTCCAGCCCAAGTTTCCAAACTCGACCAAAATGCTTGTAGTGCCCTGCTTCCGTTCCTGCTCTCGCACCAATGCCATGATACAGATCCAAATGGTTCTGTTTTACAGCACCACCAGTGTCTAAAACGATCAGCATTCGCAGTTGATGCGCACCACTCCACGTACCATCGGCATTCAGCAGTGGCACTTCCGCCAAGATTGGAGTCCCCATTGGTAAGATAGAACGGTCACCCGCGACCGCGGCCATTGGCAACAAAGGAATACCAGCCGATCCCGTTACTGGCGCTTCCGCTTTTGGCGCAAAGAAGACGTAAGAAGGGTTTTGCTCCAACAACTCGCGTACTGTTGCGTCGTCGTTGTCCATTACCCATTCTTTAATCGCTTTGAGAGACATTTTTTCACGCGGCACTTCACCACGTTCAATCAAAATGCGGCCAATACTAACGTAAGCTTTATTATTTTTCCCTGCGTACGCGAAATACTCCAACGTATCATCATCTTCAAAATGCACATAGCCACTGCCCTGCACTTCCATCATAAACGGGTCAATACGGTTAGGTGCATAACCTAGCACTAAACCTTGGCCATCTAATGCCCCGTTGTAGATCTCCGCGCGAGTCGGACAATCTGATGAGCAGTTTGGCTTGCCATAAACTGGGTACTTAAAAATGTCGTTTGGTGTATGACGCAGTTCCATCACGGGAGAAAAGTATCCGGTAAACAGCACATTACCTTTTTTATCACCACCACCCAATTGCGCGGCTTGAATGCCAAACGCACTCAACGCACTGGTATCTCCGCTCTGTTGCGCCCACTCACTTAATCGTTGATATAGCGGTTGGTATATCTTCGCCATGGATGGTGACTTTATCACCACTTGCTCAGCTTGCTTGTTAAATTCAGTAAAATCGCGTGGTTTGTTAGACTCAACCACATCCACTTGATTGAGGATCTGAGGAAACTCACCATCAAGATATTGCTGAGCACGATCATTTTGTTGAGCACAGCCAAAGAGTAGGCTCAAAGAGATAATAGGAAGGAGTTTTTTTAACACGTGTCTTTTCCGTAAAAGAGAATAGCAAAAGAATGGCAAACAAATGCATACGGTGCAATTGAAAAGCAACGACAAAATGTTTCAACGCTAAGCCAATCCGTTTACTCGTTGTGAATTCATTCAGTTAATGCAACATGATAGCAGCGGAAGAATTACGGAATTGTCCGGATTATGTTTGAAAGTAAGATTTACTGATTGAGAGATGAAATTGTGATCATCCATGTGACTCACAGACGCAAGAGATCTCTGCTTAACAGACAAAGATAAAAACGACTATCTTACCGCAATCCTTGCACGCCCCTCTAAACGGAATACAGGTAGATAATGTGCATTGGCATTCAGCTTCATTTCTGCATGCTGCTTACCAACAAAATTGAAGTGCCGCTCATTTGAACCCACTCGATACGAAAACGAATCCCCATCGAATTCAAAACTGGTCGCCACTGTAGAACCATTTACGGTAACACCGCGCTCACTCAACACAAATTCTTCACGAGCATAAGGCGCAACATCTTGCTCAACCCAGCGACCATAAATTGTCGATTTGGGAATGGGCGGATTAATGGTTCGAGTAATCAAATCACTATACAGCATGCACACGACAACGGTTCCAACTATCGCTATAAGCATGAGAGAACGCTCTAGCCACTTACGAAGCATTGATTTAGGTGACGTTTTTGACAGATTGGAAGCAGTGATCGCAGCATTCTTATTAACAGCAGAAGACATGAGGTTCACGTATTGAGGAAAGACGCACCCATTGTAACCTTCCCTTTTAACGGGACCAAGAACCTACCTCAATATGTTTGTGCTTTATTCCAAAATTTCGCCTTGCCACTCAATGAATAAAAAGGCATTATTTTAACATAATTAGACAAAGGGATGACTGTAGTGAAAATTCGTAGTACTGCTCTCGTAAAAGGATTCCGTCAATCAACACCTTATGTCAATGCTCACCGCGGAAAAACCATGGTGATCATGCTGGGCGGAGAAGCCGTCGCACACAAAAATTTTGGCAATATTATTAATGATATCGCACTCATGCACAGCCTCGGAATCAAAGTCGTGGTGGTGTATGGTGCACGTCCTCAAATTAATCAGCTGCTAGAAAAACAAGACCTCACTACGCCTTACCACAAAAATATCCGCATTACGGATGAATCGGCTTTATCTGTTGTTATGCAAGCTGCCGGACAACTTCAGCTTGCGATTACTGCGCGCCTATCAATGAGCCTCAACAATACTCCGATGGCAGGTACCCAGCTCAATGTCGTTAGCGGAAACTACATCATTGCCCAACCACTCGGCGTTGATGATGGTGTGGACTATTGCCATAGTGGACGTATTCGCCGCATTGACACCGACGCGATTAATCGCACTCTTGATCAAGGTTCAATTGTTCTGCTAGGTCCCATTGCTAGCTCTGTGACTGGCGAGTGCTTCAATTTATTATCGGAAGAAGTCGCCACCCAACTAGCGATAAAGCTGGGTGCGGATAAGCTGATTGGTTTTTGCTCCGAACAAGGTGTCATTGATGACAACGGCAATGCTGTCGCCGAGTTACTACCAATTGAGGCGGAGCATGTCATCAAAACGCTTTCTGAAAATACGTCTCCTGACCTAGATTACAACACTGGGACACTGCGCTTTCTTAAAGGCTCTATTGCCGCTTGCCGTGCCGGAGTACCTCGTAGCCACTTGATCAGTTATAAAGTAGATGGCGCCTTAATTCAGGAGTTGTTCTCTTTCGACGGTATCGGTACCCAAGTTGTTATGGCGAGTGCTGAACAAGTGAGGCAAGCTAATATTGACGATATTGGCGGTATCTTAGACCTCATTCGCCCTTTAGAAGAACAAGGTGTACTCGTTAGGCGCTCTCGAGAGCAGCTAGAGCAAGAGATAGGAAAATTTACCATCATCGAAAAAGACGGCTTGATTATTGGCTGTGCTGCCCTTTATCCATACCCAGAGGAACGTAAAGCTGAGATGGCTTGCGTAGCGATTCACCCTGACTATCGTGATGGAAACCGAGGTTTGTTACTGCTCAACTACATGAAACATCGTTCTAAATCCGAAACCATTGATCAGATTTTTGTCCTCACGACACACAGTTTGCATTGGTTTAGAGAGCAAGGTTTTTACGAAGTCAGTGTCGACTATTTGCCTGGAGCCAAACAAGGGTTATATAACTTCCAGCGTAAGTCCAAAATCTTAGCGTTAGATTTATAGCTTAACCTTAAATCAGGGAGCGAAACTTAACGTTCCACTATACCAACTAACCTCAAAGGGCAGGATTTAGTTCATTAACGCTCAACCCTGCACATCGAGCTTGTTTAGGAACGAGTTTGTTTAGGAGTAAGGCCACACATAACCCCTACTCCGGACTAGCGGGTCATCATGTAAACCCAACTTAGATATGCGCAAACCATTGCTTGATTTTTGTTCCAATTTTATCTTTTAAATATACATTTGGTTGGCTATACTCTGCTCGCTAGTGATTGGTTTTTAACCAATACGAATGGATCTAGGTGATGTAATGTAGCCTTCACCCTAAAATACTGGGCAATTGAAAAACTAGTTAGCTCCGTATTGCACACCAAGGACAGTTGTTAATCTGACTTTAAATAAGCCGAGACGAGCACTGTTATGAGAACAATCATTTGTAATTCGCTTCAAAGCTTCTGGGATATGGCTGACAATCAGTTTTTAGAAGGCCTAGACGTCCACTGTGTTTTCCCCGTAAATGACGCTATCCGAGATTTTATTCTTGCTTATCAACAGCAATACAAAATACGCAGCGTGTCTTTTACCAATGCGTTTGCAAAACATGCATAAAAGAAGACCGAGCCATAAGCTCGGTCTTCTTTTACGTACGTAATCAATTCAAAACAAAATCATAGCTAACAAAGATGCAAAAATAGTGACTACGATAAAGATTAAAATAGTCCAGTACACTAGCCCAATACTTATGAACCACTTTGGGCAAACTCTACGAATATCTGTTAGCTTTCTTTTTTTGGCCAACTTAGGAAATGCAACTGCGGCAACAAGAGCTAATCCATGTATTAAGGCCCCAAAGTGAAATCCAGAAACTAAAGCAAGCTCAATATCTGTATAGTGCTCACTAGTATACGCATAGTGCTTTACTTTTTGCGGCGTGATAACAATAAGCAAAATACCTACTATCAGGTACCAAAAAACTAACAAAGCACCTGCAACAAAAAATGTAATAAAAGAAACTTCTAATAACTGCAAACTTCACCGACCTTCTATTCCAGCTCTCAAGTAATAGACATCCAAACCACCATTGAGGCTAAAGTGATCATAGCTAGCAGCAATAAAACGCTTATATAAATACGGCAAAGTCCGATGAATAGACCGGAGCAAACTTGATGAATATCAGCAAAGCCCCTTCTCCTCGCTAAAGTTGGTAAAGCGACCGCCGCTACTAAGCCTACACCATGTACTAAAGCACCAAAGTGAAAACCCGAGACTAAAGCTAACTCTACTTCTGAATAATGTTTCGGATTAAAAGCAAACCGCTTCACCTTTGGCGGTATAAAAAATATAAAAATTGCTCCGATAATAACGAACCATAAAAACGCTACTCCTCCGGCGATAAAGAAGGTTAGAAAGGACGAGTCGAGCAAAGTCATATTCAGTTGCCTTTTATATGCGAATGAGAAAGGAGAAATATACCTTTAAGGAAGAACCTTACTCAATAGCAATCCATTTTTCATGAAAACGAAATGGCGGATATAAGACCCGCCACAAAGAATCATCTTCGAAAATGTCACAATCACAAGTAAAAACTAATTCGTAAGCCGCTGTACTAATCCACTCGCACGAGTCGTTTTCACCTTAATGCCTCGCTTCAGAACATTGAGCTCGGCATAAAGAGCTAAACGCTTTTTCGCGCGGGTAATGCCTGTGTAAATCAACTCACGGGTTAATATCGGACTAAAGTCTGGTGGTAAAATCATCATGGTGTAATCAAATTCACTGCCTTGCGATTTATGGATAGTCATGGCGTAAGCCGTTTCATGTTCAGGTACTCGGCTTGGCAAGACCGATTTCACACTGCCGTCAGGTAACTCGAAAAAGACTTTCAAACGCGGTTCTTCTTCACTGTCATCTCGCATGCAAATACCAATATCACCGTTATACAAACCTAAACCGTGATCATTACGCGTAACCATGACGGGTCTGCCGTGATACCAAATTTCATCCTGAACCTGAATGAACTTGCGCGCCGCGAGCGCTTTCTCGATGCGTTGGTTTAACCCAGCCACACCGAAGTCACCTTCACGGATCGCGCACAGCAGTCGGCATTGGTTGAAGGTATCTAACACCGCTTTGGCTTTGTGCGTTAGCGACTCTGGCTCTCCGGTTTTAGGATCAGTTTCCTGTTGTCCAATGCGTTTGAGGTAACGACCGTATTCCTGCACCAACGTCTGCATCATTTGATTGTAATGTTGACTACTTAGTGCGAAATGTTCGATATCGGAAAAGTCACGCGCCAAGACGTTATCTACGCTCGCAGCAGAACCTGAGTTAACCGCTTTTGCCAACTGACCAATGCCTGAGCGAGCGTCAAATCGGTAGCTCTTTTGCAGCATACATAAACTATCAGCAATGCTAGATGCACTGTTACCCGTATGGGCTAAAGTATCGAAGCCCGTCAGTTTTGCGATGGCTGACGCCTGCTCTTTGCCATAACCCAACGCATGGAACGAACAGATATCACCCAACACTGCCCCTGCTTCAACTGAGGCAAGTTGATCTTTATCACCTAGCAAAATCAGCCGCGCATGTTTCGGTAAGGCATCGACCACTTTATACATCATTGGTAAATCGACCATCGACGCTTCGTCGATAACCAAAATATCCAAATGCAGTGGATTTTGCTTGTTGTGACGAAATTCTGCGCTATTAGGAATCGCACCCAGCAACCGATGTAAGGTACTCGATTCAGTCGGAATTTTGGCTTTTAGCTCCGGAGAAACTGGCAGCTCTTGCACCGCTTTACCAATGGACTCGGTTAATCGCGCCGCCGCTTTCCCCGTCGGGGCCACCAGCTTGATGGTTAGATTTTTCTCTTGCGTCGCCTGTTCAATCAAAGCAGCAAGCAATTTGGTTACTGTCGTCGTTTTACCCGTACCAGGGCCACCAGAAATCACAGCAAATCGACGAGTTAACGCAACCGCCGCCGCGACTTTTTGCCAGTTCACACAAGCTGAGAGTGGCACGAGTTCATCCAGTATTTGCAAATCTTGAACCTTGCGCGCATTGCTAAGCACGGAATCAATGGCGTGCCAATCCAACGATTCGCTTGCGACCACATCAAGGTGGTCACACACCAATTGCTGACGCAACACTTGGTTGCTGCTTCCCGCTTCTACTGCTTTGCCCAACGCGTTAAACAGAAAATGGTATTGGCGTGCGAACAGATGGTTGAGCAACTCCGATAATCGCGCAAACTCTTGTGGTTGCAAGTTAACTGCGGCGCCCAGCTGATTGAGCTTTTCCGCCAGTGTCACTTCATAATGCCAATAGCGATGCAGATACAGACGCTCACCATCGAACATTAAAGGCAAGGCTTCTCCTTGCGCGCCGACCACGCTGGAATTTTGTAATACTTGAATCCAGTCTATGCCTTGCAACTGTGTGTTAAGCGCCAATGCCGACTCACCAAACAGCCCTAGCTTACTGGCTAAATCCGTAGTTTGCCCTTGTGCATCGCACAGAGACAGACAGATATGTCCTTTACCAAGCTCACTACTGACAACACCAGCGATAAACGCCAGTGCTTGGCTGTCCGACTGTTCATCATGCGTTTGAGAATCAATAAAACAGGCGAATTGGTAGTCGAGCTGACGAATAGCACCTTTGTGCGCCAAGCGTTCCAACACTACCAATAGGCTATCTTGGTCAGAATGAAGATTGTGATTTGTCGTCATTAAAGTAGCTCCATCTGCCCGGCTTGAGTTGAGCGCGTTTCAAGTACTTGACCATCAATCAAACGATCCATCTCTTGTAAGAACTCGAAAGTTGGTTTCGCGGCAAAAATGCCGTGGTCACTCTGCCCATCCATGCCGCGCAAGAACAAGTAATACACGCCACCAAAGTGCTGTTCATAATCATAATTGGCCAATCGGCTGCGTAGGAAACGATGCAGGGCTAACGCATAAATCTGGTACTGCAAATCGTAGCGGTGATCTGCCATCGCCGATTTCAGAGCCTCACCATGATAGTGCGTCACATCGTCGCCAAGATGATTCGATTTCCAGTCAAGCACGTAGTATTTACCTTGATGTTCAAACACCAAGTCGATAAAACCTTTGAGCATGCCTTGCACGGTTTGGAAACCTAAATCCCCCGCTTTCGCCGACAACGGATCGTGACGTTGAATGACTCGGTTTAACGCCGGTGCAGACAAAACTTCAATCGGCAGCAAAAATTCCATCTCCACCAAACGTTGCGACGGTGCTTTTTGATTCAGCAGCAAAGACTTACCATCCAACGGCGTTGCGAGTACGGTATCAATCAATTGCTGTAAAATAGGTAGCCACTCTTCATCGAGCTGTTCGCTTTCCATCAAGCCAAGGATGATTTGTGTATTCTCTTCCGTAGTGGCTGGCTGAGTAAATTCAACTTCCTCAAACAAGCTGTGCAGGAACGTACCCGGACGCGCACCACGAGGGAAGGTAAAAATAGAGCGCTCTGGCTCCACCAAATCCGCTTCGTCTTGCTCTTCAGATGAGTCGATATCAAAACCCGTAATCTCAATCGTGGCATCATGCTCGGCGTGATGAGAGCCTTGCTTGACCAAGCCAGAATAACTGGTGATGCGCCAGTTTCTGTCGATAGGGTTTTGCAGTTCTTTCGCACTAAGATCGTGTATTTCTTCTTGTGGCGCTACGTACTTATCTTCGAGTTGCTGCGGCGGATCGGCCACAACGACACAATCAAGCTCGTCTTGTTGCTTTGTTAAACCTTGGTGCAAATCGTTAATGCCACCTTCTTGACCATTTTGAATCAAATAGCCAATCGCACTGCGGTGTACACCAGTTGGCTCTTTGGTCGAACGGCCATTGCGCAACGGTGAGGCACCGATAAAACACGCATAAACAGCACGCGTTAGTGCCACGTATATCAAGCGTAAGTCTTCCGCCAAACGCTCTTTGTCCGCTTGCTTCATGGACGCATCGTTGCCAGTGATATCCAGTACCGTGCGGTCATTGGCTGCATCGTAATATTTGGCTTCACTGGCTTCTCGATAGCTGAACACAAACGGCAGAAATACGAGGTCATACTCCAAGCCTTTTGATTTGTGAATAGTTACGATCTGCACTAAGTTACGTTCCGATTCTAAACGTTGGATTTGGTCATCACTGCCACCCAAACCGTTTTCCGCATCACTGATAGACTGAGCGAGCCAACGCAGCAGACCGTGATCGCTATCCAGTTCATTACTGGCGTGTTGAAGCAGTTCACCAATGTGCATTAAATCGGTAAGTACTCGCTCACCATTTTCACCCTGTGAACTCGCACCTTCTTCTAGTAATCGCTCGGCAATATGGCGTTTGCTGATCACCGCGCGCAACATCGGCAGCACACCACGTTGAATCCAAAGTTTGCGATATTCTTTGAATTCGTTTACGGCGTTTTCCCACACCACTTCATCGTTATTAAGTGCATCCAAACTTGCTGCGTCGAGGGCAAACAGCTCAGAAGCAAGACTTGCACGCAGCGCACGGTCATTTTCTGGAGTCAGCACCGCTTGCAGCAAACGCTGTAGATCCTGCGCCACTGAACTGGTAAACACACTGTCTCGGTTAGACAGGTACACGCTGGCAATGCCTTGTTCAGCCAGCGCTTGTTTGATCATTCGACCTTCACTACCTGTTCGAACCAACACCGCGATATCGCCCGCTTGAACCGCTTTCTGTTTTTCGCCATTCACCAGACACGCTTGCCCCTGTTGAGCCTGCGTCAAAATAGTTTGGATTTGGCTTGCAGTCGCCTCTGCCATTCGAGTCAAATACTCGCCTTTTGGTAGCGGTTTATCGTCCGCTTCTTGCAACCAATAGGTCAGCGCGGGTTGCTTTTGGCCACCCATAGTCCAAATGCGTTTTTCGGCATTGGGACTGTACCTAACGGGTAAGAACGGAATATCCGAATCATAGATAAATGGACTGTCTGGCAAAGCAAATACTTGGTTTACCGCCTGCACCATATCTGCGCTAGAACGCCAGTTGGTTCCTAACGTGTAGTGGGCACTTACTTGGTTACGCGCTTTGATATAAGTGAAAATGTCTGCGCCACGAAAGCCATAAATCGCCTGCTTGGGGTCCCCGATCATAAACAAACCACATTCCGGGTTGTTCAGATAAATACGGCTGAAAATACTGTATTGAAGCGGGTCGGTATCTTGGAACTCGTCAATCATTGCGACAGGATACAAAGTACGAATACGCGCAGCTAAAAGCTTGCTTTCGTCCGTATCGATAGAAGCAGAAAGTTGTGTCAGCAAATCATCGAAAGAGAGCCACTGTTTTTGATTTTTCGCGTTAGCCAGCATCACACGACAATGTTCAATCGCATGAGCAAGCAGTGGCGCTTTTAAGCTGATTGGGTTGGCAAGAAATGTTTCAATGACTTCAAATACCGCATGCTGCGGCGCACTGCCTTTCGGTGTTTTTTCCAACAAGACGTTTTGCGCGAATTTCTCCAGCTTGTCTGGATAATCGTAACCTGTAGTTTCCGTTGCCGCCCAAGCGTTTACCGCCTCCAACCACGTCGGCAGAGACTTTTTGGTATAGCTACGTTTGTTAATATCTGAATCTGAAATTAGCGTTAAGAAGTCATCTTGGCTTTCTCGCCACTGTGCTTTTAATTCATCAATTTTTTTCAAATTTTCAGTATGAAGATCAGCCAAACTGCCTTTCATTGCTGGAACAGAAAGGCTTAACGGCGCACCAGTTAAGTAATTGCTGATGTCAGACAACAACGCAGATGGAGAGCCCCATAGCTGGCGAATTTCTCCAGCCAACGTAAATGGCAACGGGTAGAAATTGCGACGCCAGTAATCGGCTACAACTTGCGCTTTTAGGTGACTTTCATCGGTCACAAACTCGTTATTAAATCGGCTGCCAGATTCAAACGCATTTTGCGTTAGCATACGTTGGCAAAAACCGTGAATGGTGTAGACCGCCGCCTCGTCCATCTGACGCTCTGCCTGCAATAAAATTTCTGCGGCTTGCTTGTGATCGTCAAACTCATTAAGCAAAGGTTGGATCACCGGGTCGGAACTCTGTCCACGCGCAAACGCGATTCGCGCATCATGGATTCTTGCCCTGATACGATCGCGTAATTCCGCAGTTGCCGCTTCGGTAAAGGTTACGACCAGAATTTGGTCGACCGTAAGCGGTACGCGATGTCGAGTTTCCGCGCTGCCGTGACCAAGCAAAAGGCGCAGATATAAACCTGCAATAGTGAAGGTTTTACCTGTACCTGCTGATGCCTCGATTAACCTCGCACCATGCAGAGGAAACGTCATCGGTTCTAGTGGCGTTGGTTGAGGTTGCTCTGTGCGGTCTAATGTATGTAGAGGACACTCTGCACCTGACATTTGATCCATAACGCTGAATCTCTCCGGATTATTTACTAGGACGTATCACCTAATAAATGTGATCTATAGTTAAAAATTCTATTAATATGTTTAACAAGTTGGATAATTTAGAGCTTTGTGAGATCTTTCTCACGGTTATCCATAAGACATACCGTTAGTATGCGCCCCACGAGATAAGCCAAACCTTTTGGCGGCACAACTCAAATGAATTAAACAAAAGTATCATGGTCCCTCTGACCTTGTGGCCGTACAGCGAACGCCCTACAAAAAATAATGATTTTCTGGCGGCCACCCTACTCTTCCTTCTCTTTATCCAACTGTCTTTATTACGCTTTTACGTCATCAGCGTCTTGAACCGCTAAGCGCGCACCTTGCAAAACTAATGCTGTCAGCAAACGAACTTCTGAGGCCAACTCATCATTCCAAGCAGGCCAAATTCGAGAGATGTACGCATTATTGCCTTCGCCCGGGCTCATGAAGCCATCATTGAATGCGTCAGCCATTTTCTTCAAAGATTTCTCTTCGTCATCTACCCACTGACCGCGACTAAAGCCCGCTTCAACACAAGCCAACGCCGTTTTCGGGAAATAAGGCAAAGGCTTAGTCATGCCTTCGAAGAGTAAGCGAACTAATTCAGTCAGTAGCTGTTTGGCATACTGAGCATCGGCAATTTCTGGGTAGATCAAATGCAGCGCGCCTTCTTTACGATCGTAACCAATGATGTGGGTTTTCTTAGCATGACCCGACGCCGACATGGCAAGGTGATCGATCCACGCAGCAAGGTAATCCTGCGAGCGAATCTTACCGCTTCGATAGCGAATCAAACCGGATTGGTAGCATTGAGTTAGCCAACCTGTTAGGCGAACGTTTTTCTCTTCGCCTTCATTTCGCTCAAACAAGGAATCAAACGTCAGGTCGATTTCCAAATCGTCTTGAGGCGCACCAGATAAAAACGCCAGTTTATCCACCAGCTCTTCCGCCTGAACTCGGTTGGTTTCAAACTCGATATCACCAAACGCCCCCACCGGCAGTTTGCCTTGCGCGCGCTGTTGACTCATAAAGTGTTTAAGCACCTCTGTTTTTTTCTCTGGCTGCATCAATGTCGTTTCAAGCAAGGTTTCTAACAGCTCATCACGCATTTGATAGCTTTCCAAACCACCTAAAACAAAGGGTTCGTCGTCTTCCATCACCGGTAGCGGCGGTTCAAAGATTACTTTTAAACGACGATTGAAAAAATACTGCACAGGTAAGCGCCAGAAACGTTGCAACTCTACTAAGTCGAGCTCAAGTGGGAACGTCGCTCCTAACAGATAGTCGTCTAATGCCCGATTAAAATCACGACGAACATAGCCTTGCGATTGACTACTTTGAGTCAATGCCGCCGGAATCCACTCTTTCGCGTAGCTGGCGTGCATGCCTTGGAACGCCCTTGGGCTAAACGGCACCATGGCGTGGGTATTCACCAACGCATTTAATAAGTTGTCGCCAGACTCATCAACGGGCAACGCTTCATCACCACTTAAACAATAGTTTTGGTGACAGTATTCCATCAGCTCAGAAACCAGAACCGAAGGCACTCGCTCGGTGTTGTCTTGGATTGAACGGCCAACATAACTGATGTAGAGCGTTTGCTGTGCAGACAACATCGCTTCGAGGAATAGGTAACGGTCATCATCTCGGCGCGAACGGTCGCCCGGCTTGGTTCTTCCCGTCATCAAGTCAAAGCCTTCTGGCGGCATGGAGCGTGGGTACACGCCGTCATTCATCCCCAGTAGACAAACGGTTCTAAACGGAATAGAGCGCATCGGCATCAGAGTACAAAAGTTCACTTGACCAGCAAGGAAGCGCTGGCTGACTCGTGTGCCAGATAATTTGTTTTGAAGGTATTGGCTGATGATCGACGGCGATAACGCATCATCAAATGCGGCATCAGCTAATTGCTCTTTGAGTTGGCTGAGCGTATCGCGAATGGATTTGAGCGCCATTTCGCCTTCTAACTCAACAGAGAAGAAGTCATCCAGCAGTGAAACCAAAGTCTCTCGCCAACCATCGATAGTTTGAACATGAGAAAGTTTGCTTCGATAAGTGCTAATTTGTTGGATAAAGTGTGCCAACTTGCCCGCCAGCTCTGCGCCCATGCCTTGCACTTCGTTGTACGGAGACAAACTGCCTTGCTCGGTTTCAAACAAACCAGCGGATTCTGGCATCGCGTAGCCAAGCAACATTCGTTGAATACCAAATTGCCATGTGTTTTGACGAGTTTCCGGCAGTTCAAATTCGCGTCCGGTATTGGCATCCAACCCCCAGCGAATTCCCGATTCTTCAACCCATTGTTTGGCTTGTAAGAAATCATCTTCGCTGAGTTCAAAACGCTTTAATATCGCTGGAGTTTCCAGAAGTTCGAGTAGTTCTGATGCCAAACAGCGCGTATTGGGTAAGTTCACCAACTGCATAAATGCGGCCAGAATTGGGCTCTCTTGATCGGCGGTTCGGTCAGAAATCGAATAGGGAATAAAACGCTCACCCGGTGCGTTACCAAAGACCGCCTGAATCGCAGGGCTGTAAGCGTTGATGTCCGCGACCATCACGATAATATCGCGCGGTTTTAACGTTGGGTCAGCGTCGAACATCGCCAATAGTTGATCATGCAGCACTTCCACTTCACGCATCGGGCTGTGACAAGCGTGTAGGCTCAGTGATTTATCACCCAAGCTAACCACTTGTTTGTGATGACTGTTTTCAATCTGTTGGTCATCTTGATGTTCTTCAAGATTGAGAATATCCGCTTGCAATTGATGGAGCAGACTGTCGCGCTCAACATCAACAAAGGCTTCAATTTCATGAGATTCCAGCTGAGACAACAGATACA
Source organism: Vibrio sp. 1874 (assembly GCF_033344395.1). Lineage (NCBI taxonomy): Bacteria > Pseudomonadati > Pseudomonadota > Gammaproteobacteria > Vibrionales > Vibrionaceae > Vibrio > Vibrio sp. 1874. The sequence goes on along the minus strand of NZ_JAWPOR010000007.1, from coordinate 77,249 downwards.
TATTGTCGCGCCCGAGTTTACCCATGGATGCCAACAGACTGTTTCCGACCACATCGGTGTGCAGCTCATCGATCACATTATCTTCCAGTGATCCTTTCAGTTGCTCAGTTTCACCTTGCACTTCCGAGTGATCGTCCTGCCACACAACGTGCTGACGATGTTTCGCCGCCAAACGAGCCAGATATTTGCGATCTCGAACTTCACCCCAGTAATAACGACACGGGTTGGTGAACATCAGATGCACGTCGATATGCTCACCAATTGCTTTTAGCGCATCCATATAGCGAGGCGGCAACGAAGAAATACCAAAAACAAACAAACGCTTGGGTAAATGGTCAAAATTGCCGTTAAAACTCGCTAACGTGTCGATAAAGTGCTCATAAAGATTGGCACGGTGATATGGAGACTGCCCTAACGACACAGTGTGATCATACAACGCTTGCCATAAGATCGGCTGCCACGGATGCTCATCTTCCAGCTCTGGCACACTCTGCCCAGCTTCCCAACTTGCGATCCATTCCGGACGATACACCAAGTAACCATCGAAAATATCGGCAATTTTCTCAGCCAGCTGATACAGCTTAGAGTGGTCACTGTCATCTTTGAGGTACTGCGCTAACGGCGAAAACACCTCTTGGTTGAGAAGCCCCGGCAGCAGATGCATCAACTTCCACGTCATCGCTTCTTTGTTAAACGCACTGCGTTTTGGCACGTCTGGCAACACCTGCGTAAACATTTCCCAAATGAAAGTAGCAGGGAGCGGAAAATCAATGTTCGCGGCAACACCAAACTCTTTGGCCAATTCCATTTTTAGCCACTGGGACATGCCCGGACTTTGAACCAGAATTTGTTCTTTTTCGAACGGGTTTTCCAGCGGACTGATTCGAATCAGTTCGACAAGGAGTGATTTAAGAACGTCAACTTGGTTGGAGTGATAAACAGTAAACAAATTGGGAATACCGAGCGCCGATTGAAACTGTTAGCTAGCTTAGCACAGCCCCATTTAAACCCGCAGTGATCTCGCGTTCGGAAAAAACAAAAGGTTATATATCACTCAAATAGAGTATGAATCTTCTGAATTTTCACATGTCAATCAAGTCTGACACTTCCATACAAAATGTGACATTCGTCGCAACTATTCCATAATAAAAAACACTGTTTTATACTCCCTCTACCCATAATTTATAAACAAACAAAAAGTATGTTTCGCAAACTGTCTTCCAACAGCGCTTGGCTGATTGCTTTTTTTGCTTGCTTTGCAGTGTACCTGTCGATCGCTTGTTATCCTTTTGTGTTGTCTAACAATCAGAATGAACCGCTAACCTTGTTGCAAGGTTACTATTTGGTTTCGACTCAATATGGCTGGCTGGGCTTGATCGCTCTTCCATTTATGTTGTTGAGTTTATTGCTCTCTTTTCTACCGACTCGAGCATTCAAAGGTATCGTGATCGCTATCGCGATCTGTCTATTGATCATGTTTAAAGTCGATATCCTCGTTTTTCAGCAATACAAACTTCACATCAACGCCCTATTAATCCGTATGTTTTTCGAAGGTGGCGGTGATGTCTTCGATATTTCTTGGATGAGTTGGCTTATCTTCGTCAGTGAAGTTGCCGTTCTGGTGATCGGGCTCGCCTGTACCGTTTGGGTAAGTAATAAACTGGCACAAAGCCGAGCTAAGTTCGTTTTGATCAGCGTTTGGTTTGCTGTATTGCTTAGCACGCAGATGATTCATGCGTACAAAAACGCACTTTACGACGATGAAGTCAGTCAGTTTTCGAATAACTGGCCACTTTACTACCCGCTGACGGCTCGTAAATTTATTTACAAACACGACCTAGTGGATGAGAACATTGCATCGAAGAACCGCGTAGAGTTAACCAACATTGAACGTAGCTCACTCAACTACCCGCTTGCGCCGATTCAAGTGCAAAGCAAAGAGAAACAGCCCAATGTTTTGTTTATCTTGGTTGACGCGTGGCGCTACAGTGATGCGACGCCGGAAGTCATGCCAAATGTCAGCAAGTTCGCCGAAAAAACGGTGAATTTCACACAACATATGAGCGGCGGCAACTCAACTCAAGCGGGTATTTTCAGCCTATTTTACAGCTTGCCCGCAACCTACTGGGAAAGCTTTTACGCAAGCCAACGCCCTCCTGTGTTTATGGATACGCTGCAAGCAGAAGGCTACCGCATGGGCATTTTTGGCTCAGCACCGCTCACCAGCCCGCCACTCTCTCGCACGGTATTCAAAAAAGTGTCGGACTTGACCCTGAAACAAACTGGGGAAACAGCCGTCGAGCGCGATCAGCAGATAACAGACAAGTTCATCGAGTTCCAAAAGCAGGATAGCGACAAGCCGTACTTTGGTTTTCTGTTCTACGATGCCGCCCACGGTACGGTGTTTCCCGAGCCTGAATTTGCGAAATTCAAACCATACTGGGAACGCGTTGACCACATTTTGCTCAACAACGATTTTGACGCTTCGCTTTACCATAATCGATACAAAAACTCGTTGTACTACATCGATAGCTTGATTGGTGATGTGCTGAAAAACGTCGACTTAGACAATACCATTGTGGTGATTTCATCAGATCATGGTGAAGAGTTTAATGACCATAAGATGAACTATTGGGGCCACACGGGTAACTACAGTGACGTTCAAGTACATGTGCCTCTTTACGTGTACATGCCAAATCGTCAGCCAGAGCAAGTTGATTACCGCACGACCCATTTTGACGTCGTGCCAACCATGATGAATACGCTGTTTGACGTTCAAGGCACAACGAGTTCATACAGCGTTGGTCATAACTTGTTTGATAGCTCTGCCTCTCGCGATTGGTATATTGCAGGCAGCTACTACAACTATGCATTGGTCGGCAAAGAACTGATGCTTGTGGTCAACCCTGGCGGGCACTCTCAGCAACTGAATCGCCAGTTAAAAGTCGAGAAAGAACAGAAAGTTCCTGTCGATATCATTCGTCATTCTCTGGATGAGATGTCGCGATTTTACAAAAAAGGCTAGCGTCCAACATCGACGCCGATTGAAATAAAAAAGCCTCTTGGTTGTAAGACCAAGAGGCTTTTTCCTCTCTGCTATTTAAGCGTGATGAGCGTGCATCAAGCGTGGCTGAATCAATAAGTTGTTGATGTATTGTAAAGCCACATAAGAGACAACAAATGTTGCCACAATCAACTCAAGACCAGCTAAGCCTCGCACTTGTTGAACATAGTGCGCAGCCAATCCTTGCAACTCCATCCAATTCGCCATTTTAAACAGCGCCGTCGCACCGATCACCATCGGGAAGGTAAACGCTGCATAGCCAGGGCTGAATGGCAGTCTAAGCAATTTAAAGAACGCGAGATATATGATGGCTGTCATCAATACCGCGATACCAAATAGCATAGCGATGATCACTGGTGATGGTGTCGCAGTGACCGTTAAGTACCCTGCCAATGATAGACTTGCTGGCGCTGCCATGATTGCCATTGTTGGTTTCGCTGCATCCGGAATTTCATGGGTGAACATGAAACGGTAAATCATCATCGGCAACATGATCGCGTACGCCACCATACCAAACATCAATGCACCTTGTGCCACTGGTGCTAGCATCGGGTTGCCAGAGAAAGACACATCCGCAACGATGATACCCACAGGCGGTACAAACCAACTAGGAACCATGTGGTGCAATTCAAAATCTTTGGCGCGATGGTAAACAAAGCTCACCAAGAATACGATGTGCAAAACCACCGCAATCAGCCAAAGCGCATCGCCAGCTAATGGGTAAAAATGGCCGAGAGAGTTCGATACCACCATAGTGCCCATCGCAAATGTCGGAACCACGCTGCCCACAACCGGATGAGCAAGATCTTGTCTCAATAGATGATTATGTAGCAAAAACTTGGTTGCCAATATAGCCAACAATATGCTCGCGATACCCGCACTAATCCACTGTCCGTAGCCATGTAATTCGGCGAAGTTTTCCCAACTCCAGCCCAAGCTTGCAATACCAAGAGCCAAACCCGCCATTGGAGTTGGCGCTCCCATTACTTTTGCTTTTGTTCTTTGAATCATGATGACCTCAACCAGACTCACTCTTGATGAGACGTATAATACGCTTGCACTTCGTTCCGATATATCTAATTATTTAAAACAAACGTTCAGAATTACTTAACGGTGGGGTATGGCAAGTCACATTTCTCTTAAACAACTGAAAGTGTTTACGACGATCACGCAGCACAAAACGCTCACAGCGGCTTCTGATAGTCTCTTTTTATCGAAAGCCGCAGTGAGCATGGCACTCTCAGAATTAGAAAAGCAGATCGGCCATCACTTATTTGATCGTGTTAATAACCGACTGATTTTGAACCAAGAAGGTCAAAAACTACTGCCACTGGCGGATGAATTACTCAACCGAGCCAAGGACATCGAGAGCATTTTCGATGGTGACCAAGCGCTATCGGGCCAACTTCGCATTGGTGCCAGCGACACCATTGGCAACCAAGTCGCGCCCTATTTGCTTAGCGAATTTCGTCAGCAAACGAACCATCGTTCTCAAAGTCTGTTCATTTCTAACTCCGCACAAATCTGCGACATGCTGACCGATTACGAGTTAGACATAGCCCTCATTGAAGGCAAAACACTTCACCCTGAATTGCAGTCTACCCAGTTTAGCGAAGATGAAATGTGCGTGATTTGCGCGCCCAATTCCCCAGCCGCGCACGAAGGGCCAGTAAACTTAACCGAGCTAGAAAACAGTGAATGGATATTGCGAGAGGCAGGCTCTGGTTCACGCGAATTTTTTATGCGCGTTGTCGCGCCGCGCTTGGAACATTGGCATGAAGCTTTTCAGCTCAATACCACCGAAGCGTTGATCAACTCAGTATCGGCAGGGTTAGGCTTGGGCTGTTTGTCACGTTTGTCTGCAGAACCTGCTATTCGTGACGGCCGCGTAAAACTGCTCGACATGCCTTTAGATATGAAACGTCGCTTCTGGTTACTGGTTCATAAAGAGAAATATCAAAGCCCATTGCTCAAAACGTTTATCGAATTTTGCCAAGATTGGGAGCGACCAACAAACCTTCCTTTGGCGGACAAATCCGCAAAGTGAAACCAAGATAGTTTAAATGCTAGTCAGTTAGTTGTACGTGTCTCTCATTCTGAGGCTTGTCGCTAGACTTGATTGGTCAAAAACTGTATAAAAAGCCAGTATCAATACACCAAATTAGGGGACCAACCATGGCTGTAATCGTCAAGTACGTGGTAGAACGCAATGGAGAAGAGAAAATGACTTTTACCTCTAAAGCGGAAGCTGACGCATACGACAAAATGCTGGATATGGCAGACGAGTTATTCTCACTGCTGGGTAAAAGTGAACTTCTAGAAGACGAAGGTAAGCAAGAAGATCTTGCAATGTTCCTTGCGCAAAACAAAGAAGAAGTGCTTTACGCTCTTGGTGCAAAACGTAAACCTGCACCAAAAAAAGCAAAGAAGCTTGAAGCTGTTGAAGAAGATAGCGACCAAGAAGACGCTGCATAAGCCTCTCATTTGTTTAGAAAAAACGTCGCATTATGCGGCGTTTTTTTATTCCTGAAGTTAAACACTCTCTACTTCATAAAAACTAACCCCGGTAAACTCGTTTTTAGTCACTAGATTTAAAAAGCTATTGTCGGTATTTGAAGTATAGATGCTTATTGGAGAACCACTTAATTTGAAGAGCCTCGGGGTTGAAACTTTAGCACGATCAATAACAAAACGCTTATATGGTCTAGTTCTATGAACTCTGCCATTTGGCTTGTAGTTTATCTCGCACAGTTCAGTATGTAATGCATCCAATTTAGAAGTCACATTAAGTGCATACCAAATGGAGTTATCCACATTTACAGGTAGGAATTCACAACAATCTCCGAGCGTATCTTTGAACAAGCTAGCAATATCATGGCGAACTACGTACGTACAGCTACCCCAGGCAGCAATCATTGGTTTTATTAAGTCATCGGAATCATCATGCCGGAGCCAATCAAGTGTCAATGGTTGCCAAGTTGATATTTTTGAAGCTCCATCGAATATTGGTAAAACTTCATTATTCACGTCGTCTAAACCCAATAGGCTCGTGTGCTCTAGATATAAATATTTATCCACATCTGGCTGAATACCAAATACCTTAGTAAAAGTTTGTTTTTTAAACTGCAATTTCATTCGCCCTTATTTTTCTGGTTATTGGAAACATGCCCATTTTCAAGTCGTCTCCAATATCCTCTAAAACCTCAACGATATCTTCTCTATCTGCATCCTGAGCAATCGTATTTTCAAGTAAATGTTCAACGTTCAAATAGTAAAATGAAGTATGGATACAGGAGTGAGAATAAGCTTCAACCATTTGCGAATGGGGCACATGTTTATTCCATCTTGGTAAAAATACACCATTTTCCGCACTATCTATATCGATTCGAAATGCTGATAGCCTCATTCTGGACTTTGCAGCTCTAATGTCTTTCCATGATACAATATGATGAGCAGCTACATTCTTAGGACGACATTGCCCTGTTTTTTTAAGGATGTTTTTGGCCAAGCGATAACTATGGGCCTTATTATGCTCCCACCTTATATGTTGATTAAGTAAAAGATCATCTTTGGATATCACCCCTCTCTTATACTTAATAGAATCTATCACTGAACCTGCATAAAATATTTGAAATTGCGAAGCTTGCTTGGAAGCGAATAACTTATCACCAGTCACATTAAACAAATCTCTTTCCAGCTCAGACGTTGTAACCGTAACGACTTTTTTACCCATACTGATCTCATTGAAAATGCTTAAAAACGTAGATCAACCTTAATATGAATCAATATGAATATAAAGAATTATTTATCTCAAAACCGAGCCGCCTCAAGCTTGCGCCAAATTTATTTGAACTTATACGACACCTTGTTCTAAACAATTAAAAACATACCTCTGTATCTCGAAAGAACTCGCCAGAATAGGAAAACGCCCTTTCTTTCTAGAGCCGAGACAAGAAACTGCCTTCTATCGTTTCAGCAAAACTCCCCCAATAGACCACCTCGTAGCCACATTTCTCATCAGACAAACATATCTCTAAAAAGACAAAAGGTATCCATCTACGGACTTTCTCCATTTCCCCTCTTTAAACTCCCCAACACTCTCTTTATGATGACTGACAACTTAATTATTTCTTGTCAGTGAACAGACGAGACACAAGACTCAACACATGGAGATCAACTATGGCTTTCTTCTCTCTAGCCTTTGGTACGGCAACTAAAAACCGCGACGGCAAAATCATCGAAGCGTTTTTCCCAAACCCAGTTCTTAACCCAAGCGAAGCGCTTGTTAACGCACTAGCAGCAGTAGCAGGTTACGAGCAAGGCAACCAAGCTATCGAGATCTCTGCAGCACAAAGCGCAGAACTGGCAGCAGCATTTGAAGCAAACGGCGATGCGGCAAACGCATCTTTCGCAGCAAAAGCAGCAGAATCAGCACAACCACTTGTACTGGTTATCCTTGCAACTGACGAACAACCACAAAGCGTTGCTGAAGGCTTCCTAAAGCTTCAACTTATCTCTAACCGCCTAGTTCAACCACACGGCACGGTACTAGACGGCATCTTCGGTCTACTGCACAACATCGCATGGACTAACGAAGGTCCAATCGATCTACCTGAACTAGCAGAGCGTCAAATCGAAGCTCGCCTAGCGGGTCGTGCACTAAGCGTAGATTGCGTAGACAAGTTCCCTAAAATGGTGGACTACGTGGTACCAACTGGCGTTCGTATCGCTGATACTTCTCGCGTACGTCTTGGCGCACACGTTGGCGAAGGCACAACAGTAATGCACGAAGGCTTCATCAACTTCAACGCGGGTACAACAGGCGTAAGCATGGTTGAAGGTCGTATCTCTGCTGGCGTAGTGGTTGGTAACGGCTCTGACATCGGCGGCGGCGCATCTATCATGGGTACGCTATCTGGCGGCGGTAAAGTTGTGGTTTCTATCGGTGAAAACTCGCTACTAGGCGCGAACGCAGGTCTTGGTTTCCCAATGGGTGACCGTTGTACTATCGAATCAGGTCTGTACGTAACTGCTGGTTCTAAAGTACGCATGCTAGATTCTGACGGTCAAGAAGTCGAAGTGGTGAAAGCACGCGATCTTGCTGGAGTTTCTGACCTACTGTTCCGTCGTAACTCTGTAACAGGTCAAATCGAATGTCTTGCTAACAAGAGCGCGGTTGAACTGAACAGCGAACTGCATAAAAACAACTAATAAATAGTTAAGAAAAATCCCCCAGCAGGAAACTGTTGGGGGATTTTTTAGCTTAAAGAAAAATGCGTGATTACTGATTTAAAAAGCTGACCGCTTTATCTGGGAAATCAGTAAACAAACCATCCACTTTTACTTGGTTGTAGTACACATCCATCATGCCTTCAAAGCTGTCAGTGTACGCTGGAATGCGTCCTGGATCGGCGCGGAACGTGTATGGATGCACTTGCAAGCCAGCGTCTTTTGCAGCCTTCATCAACGGCTTGATGATGATATTGTCTTTGGTTGACTTATCATCCACCAGCATCGGCTTCCAAGGTCCAATTCCTTCCGCGTAACTCGCTACTTTCTTCATTCCGTCGGCTTCGAACATCCAGTCATAACTGTATGGTGTTGCCTTGTCGCCTTTGTACACCATAGTTTCGTTCCAGTCCGTGTAAGCCATAAGCTGAACGAGCTTTAAGTCCATGTCCATTGCAGGCATGAGTTCACTGTTGATGCGTTGAAGTTCATTCGCATCAAAACACTGAAGGTAGACTTTGTCGTCTTGAGAGCCGTAACCGTACTGCTTCAAGACTTTAAGTACTGCTTTAGAAATGTCCTTACCTTCATGACGATGGAACCAAGGCGCTTTAATTTCTGGGTAAATACCGATGTCATAACCCAGCGTTTTGTTTAAGCCTTGGATCAGCTCAATCTCTTCAGCAAACGTCGGCACGGTGAAATCAGATTTCCACATAGGGAATCGGGTTGGATAGCCCGCTACTTTGTTGCCTTTGTCATCGATATTAAAGCCTTCAGTTACTCGCAAGGATTTGATTTCCGCCAGAGTGAAATCAATCGCATAATAACGACCATCTTTACGTGCACGATCAGGAAAACGCTCCGCAACATCCGTTACGCGATCGAGATAATGGTCATGCAACACGACCAACTGGTCATCTTTCGTCATTACCACATCTTGCTCTATGTAGTCAGGTTTCATTGCGTAAGCAAGTGCTTTGGCTTCTAGCGTGTGCTCAGGCAAGTAGCCCGATGCACCACGATGCGCAATGACAAGCGGCTTCGCAATCGCACCAGCAGAGAGGCTAAGTGCTAAAAAAGTAAGACATACTGACTTTGTTTTCATTGTTATTTCCTTGATAAAGCGAAGAGGCAGTATTCCACTGCCTCTTTAAATAAATATTACGCTAGCGCTTCCTTCTCACGCTCTTTTTGCTCGTGGTGCGCACGTTCACCTAAGAAGGCGTACATCAAACACACGATAGAAGTAATACAAGAACCCACTAAGATGATAAAGCCACCATCCCAGCCAAAGTGGTCTACGGTGTAGCCCAAAATCGCGTTTGCGGCAACTGCCCCACCCAGGTATCCAAACAAACCAGTAAGACCAGCGGCAGTACCTGCGGCTTTCTTCGGAGCGAGTTCAAGTGCGTACAAACCGATCAGCATAACCGGACCATAGATTAGGAAGCCAATTGCAATAAGCGCCATCATATCTACTGTTGGGTTGCCTGCAGGGTTAAACCAATAAACCATCACTGCAACTGTCACTAACACCATAAATAAGATACCAGCAGGTGCACGACGACCTTTGAACAATTTGTCAGAGATCCAACCACACAATAGTGTTCCTGGAATGCCAGCCCATTCGTATAAGAAATAAGCCCATGACGATTTATCTACCGAGAAATCCTTCGCTTCTTTTAGGTAAACAGGTGCCCAGTCCAGTACGCCGTAACGAATTAGGTAAACAAATGCGTTTGCAATTGCAATCGACCAAAGAAGTTTGTTGTTGAAGACGTATTTGAAGAAGATTTCCTTCGCTGTCATTTCTTGTTCATGGGACTTGTCATAGTCATCTGGGTAATCGTCTTTGTATTCTTCAATAGGAGGCAGACCACAAGACTGAGGGGTATCGCGAACCGTCATCCAAACAAACACAGCAACCAACGTGGCGAAAAATGCAGGAACATAAAATGCAGTGCGCCAATCATCATTAAATGCCCACAGGCCAAGAATAAATAGTGGACCAATCAAACCGCCACCCACGTTGTGCGCCACGTTCCAAACCGAAACGATCTCACCACGCTCTTTACGTGACCACCAGTGCACCATGGTTCGGCCACAAGCAGGCCACCCCATCCCTTGGAACCAACCGTTTAAGAAAAGCAAAATGAACATCGCAGTGACGCTACCAGTCGCCCATGGCATAAAGCCAAAGCAAAACATCACTAATGCAGACATCAATAGGCCGCCACTAAGGAAATAGCGAGGGTTGGAGCGGTCTGAAACGCTGCCCATTAGAAACTTAGAGAGACCATATGCAATGGAAACAGCTGCCAAGGCGACACCTAAGTCTCCGCGGCTAAAGCCTTGCTCGATAAGATAAGGCATCGCCAAACTGAAGTTTTTACGAACTAGATAGTAACCGGCGTAGCCAACAAAGATACCGATAAAGAGTTGCCAACGGAGGCGAGAGTAGGTGCTATCGATGCTGCCAGGGGACAGACGATCAATGTGCGCCTTAGGTTTGAATATTCCAAACATAGGAACCTCATTATTTTGTATGCGATGGTAAAAACACAAAAGGAGCGAACGAAACAAAATAAATCTTCGTTCGAAAGTTCATGAATTGTATGGAGTTAGGATTTTATTTCTGTGACAAATGTTGCACATGGATTAAATATAAGTAAATACAGTAAATTATATGAGCATTAATTAGATCATCGTTCAACTTTACTCAAGATTCGTTAATATGAAACTGATATTCAAACCTCTCACTTGAGCATTCCAATTCGAAACCTTTGAAACAAAGGCTCGAATTAGAACATAAACTAACCGTAAAAAGGGCGATTTACGCCTGCCCTACTCGCTCCGAACCAACTAATAACTAAAAAGCTGAAAAACGATCACGTTTAGCATCAAACGAAATAAAAAAAACAATTTTTATTTGAATACAAGCCGAAGCAATGATTCACAAACACAAGACATTAACAGCGTTTATTCTCTTCTCAACTCATCCTATTGGTACCAATGGGATGACGATTTTTTCTAAAAGTCCAAACATGACAGCGTATTTTTTATATCACTGCTATCCCTTGATACATTTGACATTCCGCTACTCCTTTAGGGTTAATTGCTACACAAGTTCTGTGCAATAAGTCTCCAAGCACGTAGCAGCTTCACAAAACTCCTCTTACCAGTTGTGCATTCTTTTTCACATCGGTAATTTGAGCGCTCTCAACACTGGCCTCGTGACAAATAAATTATTTTCGTTGTGTTCTTTTCCGGTTAAAAGATGCGCCATTTAACAAAAACGAAGACTTTGATTAACAAATTTATGCTCAAACGCTCATTTTTAACGCTCGTTTGTTTTCGCAAACGTTTATATATGCACAATAGTATCGTGCTAGACAGGCAAAAATGATCAAAGGACTTTTAACATGACAACGAACAAACACCCCTCTCTGCTTGGAGAATGTTTGGCCGAGTTTATCGGTACAGGACTACTTATTTTCTTCGGCGTAGGCTGTGTTGCAGCCTTAGTTCTAACAGGCGCATCATTTGGACAATGGGAAATCAGTATTGTATGGGGCTTCGGTGTCGCCATCGCTATTTACTGTACGGCTGGCGTCTCTGGTGCACACATCAACCCTGCCGTTACCATCGCACTTGCTATGTTCCATGGTTTTGATAAGGCGAAAGTGGTGCCATACATTATCGCTCAAATGCTTGGGGCATTCTGTTCTGCTGCATTGGTATACAGCTTATACAGCAACCTTTTCACCGACTACGAAATCGCTCATAACTTCGTTCGCAGCAGCCAAGATGCACTAGCAACTGCTGGTATCTTCTCAACCTATCCGCATGCCTCCCTCTCTTTCTTTGGTGCTTTTGCTGTGGAATTCGTTATCACTGCTGTGCTGATGTTTGCGATTCTGGCTCTGGGCGATGAAAATAACGGCGCGGCACGTGGCGCAATGAACCCTCTATTGATCGGTATTTTGATTGCCGTCATCGGTGGTTCACTTGGCCCACTAACAGGCTTTGCGATGAACCCTGCTCGTGACTTTGGACCGAAGCTGTTCGCTTACTTCGCAGGTTGGGATTACGCTCTGACAGGTGCTCAAGACATTCCTTACTTTATCGTGCCTTTACTTGCTCCGATTGCAGGTGCGTGTTTTGGTGGTTGGTTGTATCCAAAAGCGATTGCAGCTTACCTTCCACAACAAGGCCACGGTTGTACGATTCCAAACCAATGTGAGACGGAAGAAGAAACAGAAGAAGCTAGAGCTTAAAACTGACGTAACTCGAACATTTACTAAAATATAAATAACGAAACAAAAGGATTCTTACCATGACTGAGCAAAAATACATTGTTGCCCTAGACCAAGGTACAACAAGCTCTCGCGCAGTGATTCTTGATCATGATGCGAACATCGTAAGCGTCGCGCAACGCGAATTTACTCAGATTTATCCAGAAGCTGGTTGGGTTGAACATGATCCAATGGAGATCTGGGCAACACAAAGCTCTACCTTAGTAGAAGCTCTAGCTAAGTCTGGTATCCGTAGCGACCAATTAGCGGCTATCGGTATTACTAACCAGCGTGAAACGACCATCGTCTGGAATAAAGAAACAGGTAAACCCGTTTACAATGCGATCGTATGGCAATGTCGCCGTACTGCTGATATCTGTGAAGATTTAAAAGCACGCGGTCTCGAAAACTATGTACGTGACAACACTGGTTTGGTGCTTGACCCTTACTTCTCAGGTACCAAAGTTAAATGGATTCTGGACAATGTTGAAGGCGCACGAGAAGACGCAGAAGCAGGTAAGCTGTTGTTTGGTACTGTCGATACTTGGTTAGTTTGGAAGATGACTCAAGGTCGCGTTCACGTAACCGACTACACTAACGCATCGCGTACCATGCTGTTTAACATCAACGATCTATGTTGGGATCAAAAAATGTTAGATGAGCTTGGCATCCCAGCATCTATGATGCCAGAAGTGAAGCGCTCATCGGAAATTTACGGTAAAACCAACATCGGTGGTAAAGGCGGTACTCGTATTCCTATTTCTGGAATCGCAGGTGACCAACAAGCGGCGCTTTACGGCCAAATGTGTGTTGAAGCGGGTCAAGCGAAAAACACTTACGGTACGGGTTGTTTCTTGCTAATGAATACGGGCCAAGAAAAAGTCACTTCGACACATGGTCTTCTAACAACTTTGGCTTGTGGTCCTGCAGGCGAACCAGCTTATGCACTTGAAGGTGCCGTATTCATGGGTGGAGCTTCTATCCAATGGCTACGCGATGAATTGAAAATCCTAAACGGTGCAGAAGACTCTGAATACTTCGCGACAAAAGTGGATACATCAAACGGCGTTTATGTCGTGCCTGCATTTACTGGTTTAGGCGCTCCATACTGGGATGCCTACGCACGTGGCACGATTGTCGGCCTTACTCGCGGTGTGAATTCAAACCATATCATCCGTGCAACATTGGAAGGCATCGCTTATCAAACTCGTGACGTACTGGATGCGATGCAAGCTGACTCAGGCATTAAGCTTGCGAACCTTCGCGTCGATGGTGGTGCAGTAGCGAACAACTTCCTCATGCAATTCCAATCCGATGTATTGAACACAGAAGTACACCGCCCTCAAGTAACTGAGGTTACCGCTCTTGGTGCAGCCTACCTTGCCGGCCTTGCAGTTGGTTACTGGGATAACATTGATGAGTTGCAGAATAAAGCGGTACTTGATCGCACCTTTGAGCCACACGATGATGAAGAAAAACGCAATCGTCGTTACAAGGGCTGGAAACGTGCAGTGAAATGTGCACAAACCTGGTCTGAACTTCACGACGAAGAAGATTAATCTCATCTCCATAAGAAAAAAAGAGCGCCATTTGTGCGCTCTTTTTGCGCTTTATCCCCGATTCCTGAACTCGCTTACTTCTCACAACGAGCAAATTCGAGCACAATAGAGCTTCGAATTTGAAGCATTGGCCGTTACCAATGCACAAGGGAGTGGTAAGTGAAGCAAATACCTCGACACCAGCAGATTGTTGAGCTGGTGAAAAAACAAGGCTATGTCAGCACGGATGAGTTGGTAGAAAGATTCAATGTCAGCCCACAAACCATCCGACGCGATCTCAATGAACTCGCCGATGACAACAAAATTCGTCGTTATCACGGTGGAGCCACTATTCCTCTCAGTTCTGAAAACACATCTTACAACACGCGTAAAGCGCTCAACTTCAATGAAAAAGATGTCATTGCAGACGAGGTAGTCAAACACATTCCAGATGGTGCCACACTATTCATCGATATCGGCACCACACCAGAAGCAGTTGCGCGAGCGCTCAATAAAAATCATAAACAGTTGCGTGTTGTCACCAACAACATCAATGTTGCGACCATTCTTTTCCCTAACCCTGAAATCAAAGTCATCTTAGCGGGTGGAGAAGTCCGCAGCAGAGACGGCGGTATTGTTGGCGAGGCTACCCTCGATTTCGTTAAACAGTTCCGTCTCGACTTTGGTATTCTCGGCATTAGCGGTATCGACTTCGATGGCTCGCTATTAGACTTTGATTACCACGAAGTCCGGGTCAAACAAGCGATCATTGACAATAGCCGTAGTGTATTTCTTGCCGTAGACCACACCAAGTTCGGGCGCAATGCTATGGTGAAACTAGGCAATATTGCACAGCTCAACATGATCTTTACCAATAAGCAGCCACCAGAAGAAATCTTGTCAATTTTGAAGGAAGCTTCTATCCCACTTGAAGTGGTTGAAGCTAACGAATCAAACTCCGAAAACGAGTAACGTCAATCGTATAATTCCCCCTCAAATGACCTCTGTCTTAATTAGACAGAGGTTTTTTTGTGTCTAAATCACACAAAACGCTCACAAACGAAAATAATAGATGATCACAAACGAAACCTGAGCTAGGATTGCATTATGTTCTAAAATGCTCGTTCGCTCACCAAGAGGTCAAATTTATGAGTATACAAAATAATGCTTCCACTACTAGCTCATCCACTACCTTAGACTTGATCGTAATCGGTGGCGGCATTAACGGAGCTGGTATTGCAGCAGACGCAGCTGGCCGAGGTTTGAGTGTTGGCTTATACGAAGCAAATGACTTCGCATCTGCGACTTCTTCAGCAAGTTCTAAACTGATACACGGCGGTTTACGCTACCTTGAACACTACGAGTTTCGTTTAGTTTCGGAAGCGCTCGCAGAGCGTGAGGTTATTCTTCGTAAAGCACCACACGTCGCACTACCAATGCGTTTCCGTTTACCGCATCGCCCATTCCTACGCCCAGCTTGGATGATTCGTTGTGGCCTTTTCCTTTACGATAACTTGGGTAAACGTACGACGCTGCAAGGCAGTAAAACCGTCAACCTTGCGAAATCTGGCTTGCTAAAACCAGAAATGAAAACGGGTTTCGAATACTCTGACTGTTGGGTTGATGATGCACGTTTAGTATTACTGAACGTTCTTGCGGCTCGCGAAAACCATGCTGAAGTGCGTAACTACTGCCGCGTGGAAAAAGCACACCGTGAAGGTGGTATCTGGCATGTTACTATTCACGATGTGATGACAGACCAACGTTTCGAACGTAAAGCGAAAGCGTTAGTCAATGCTGCGGGGCCTTGGGTAAAACAGTTCTTTGATGATGGATTAGAGCAAGCCTCTCCTCGTAACATTCGCTTAATCAAAGGCTCGCACATCGTTGTTCCTCGTATCCACAACGAACCGCAAGCCTACATTCTTCAAAACAAAGACAATCGCATCGTATTTATGATTCCTTACTTAGATAAGTTCTCAATCATTGGTACAACAGATGTGGAATACAAAGGTGACCCACGTGAAGTGTCGATCTCAGATGACGAAGTCGATTACCTCATTGATATCGTAAACCAACACTTTGTCCACCAGTTGACTCGCGAAGATGTAGTTTGGACATACAGCGGTGTTCGTCCTTTATGTGACGATGAATCTGACTCTCCGCAAGCAATCACACGAGACTACACGCTAGAGCTCGATGCGGAATACGACCATGCACCTCTGCTTTCTGTTTTTGGTGGTAAGTTAACGACCTACCGTAAGTTAGGTGAAGCAGCAATGAAGAAACTTGCTCCGTTCCTACCTGAAATGGGTAAAGACTGGACGGCCAACCAAACCCTTCCTGGTGGTAACTTCAGCTGTAGTCGTGAACAATTAGCTAAGCAAATTCACGCTAAATACACTTGGGCGCCAGAAGCATTGATTCTTCGTTATGTCACACAGTTTGGTACCCAAACCTGGAACTTAATGGAAGGCACAACAAGTGAAGCTGACTTAGGACAAACGTTCTCGGCACAAGCAGGTGGTGTTTACCAACGTGAGATCGATTACTTAATGAACCATGAAATGGCAATGACCGATGAAGACATTTTATGGCGCCGTACTAAGCTTGGTCTTTACATGAACGAGGAAGAAAAACAGGCCTTAACGGACTATTTAAAGAAAAAGCTACAACAGAAAGTGGTTAATCTTTCTCAAGTTGGCTAACAGCTCCCCTCCCTCCTTCCCCCACAATAAAGCCTGCTTAGTTGCAGGCTTTTTGTTTTGTTGTTTAAGCACAACACCTTGGTGCGCTCCACTCGATTGCAAATAAGAACAACTATTCATAGACATTTGGCGTTAAATACAATCATACTCATTTGAAAAATAATGCATCAATGACTTCAGAGTACCGTACTCAGAGTATTGCCTCTGTATGGCAATGCAATTCTCGCGAAAGAAGTATCTTGAGGTTATTTTGGTATCGGCTCAAACAAGGAAAAGAAAATGGGTTTTATGATTGAACATTGGGACTTCTCAACCCCAGAAGCAACTCAACAATCCACCACGGCAGAGCAAATTCAAGCTAAGCATTGGTACCATTGCGAACGGCTGCATCCTGATATTCGTGGTTGGCTGGAGCAGAACCAAGTGCCTCGTGCAACGGTTGATCATCTATTAGCCGACGAAAGCCGACCATCTTTCCATCCTTTAGATGACGAGAACTTCATGTTGATTTTACGAGGCGTCAATATGAACGGCAATGCATCACCAGAAGATATGCTTAGTATTCGAATTCTCTACTTTCAAGGCGCACTCATTTCAACTCGTAAAATTCCATCACGCGCGATCATGGAGATTCGCCAAGCATTAGCGGAACACAAAGGCCCAAAAAGTCTTGCCAGTTTACTTCATCAGATCATTGAAGGATTAAACAGTAAAATAGACATTTACCTTGATACAATTGAAGAAACACTAAACCAGTTCGACGTGAATGATGAGTCGACGTACAAACATATGGCGACTCAAAAAGCACTGATTTCTATCAAGCGTTTTATTCGCCCTCAGCAGTACGCTATCCGTGATCTTGTGGAGTCAGAATCAGAATTGATTGCTTTGAGACCTCATCAATATCGCTTCGCACACAATAATATTACGCGCATAAATGAAACACTTGAGTTTTATCTTGGAGAAGTGGCACTTTTCCAAGAAGAGATCAAACATCATCGTGATGAGAAAACCAATAAAAACAGTTACCTGTTTACTTTGGTAGCAACGATTTTTCTACCAACCAGCTTCTTAACAGGTTTACTCGGTATCAATGTTGGTGGAATGCCAGGCGTGGATTCCACCATGGCATTCACCTGGTTCTGCATCGCCTTAATTGTCATTTTTGGTCTAGAGTGGTGGCTATTTAAACGCTTGGGACTCACGAATAAAGCGGACGACGAAGACGAATAAACACTAAACCTATAAAGAACAAAAACCAAAAGAGGAGCACGCGGCTCCTCTTTTCTCTACTCACATTAGAATCTTATCCGGGGTGACCATCCACACGAGGGGTCACAAGCATCACACCAAAGCGCCACACAAATAGCCCAAACGCAACAATCCATAATCCGCCGCTGATATCAATCCACAGTATCATGTTCGCTGGATCAAAGATCACGGCGAAACTGCGAACCAAAGCTGCCGCGGTAATCGCTGCAAACGCAAGGCTCATGTTTGGCCCTTTGTAGATCATGCGACCAGTATGTCCCATCGTCACCCGTGTAATCATCGCTAAAATCAAACCGCCTAACGCACCTATCGCAAACAGGTGAATGAGGTTATGGCTGGCAAATGCATCTCCCCAGACGCCTCGCAAAATTAAGCTTAGTGGTAAACACAAATACGCAGCATGCAGCGACCACACTAAAGGCTCGCTCAGGGTTAACCAAGGTTTCCAGCGAACGAAACGCACCAACTGAGCAACACCTGCAAATAGCATCAAAGGACTACCTAGTTCTGCAAACGTCACAGGGAAAAAGCTCAGCACAAATAGCATTACCAATGGCAAGTTCGCGAACCACTCTAACCAAGCCAATGGTTGCGCTTTTTCGAAATTAAATCGACGCGCAGTAAAAAATGGAATCACACGTCCGCCCATCACTGACAACAGCAAGGTAAACCACCACAGCATTGCTTGCCACACCGCTGAAGAGCTAAACGGCGGCATACCTTTTATCGTTGCGTAGCTTGCAAAGTTCGCAAAGATGGCTAAAAGAAACAGTGGAACGAAAAACAAATTACGCCAACCTTTGGCTCGATACACACGAATGCCCACCTCATAGGCGACAAACAGTAAAAATACCGCTTCGATACTGCTGGTTAACCATAACGGTGCTTGTGTCCAAAGCAATATGCGGGGCACTAACCACAAGCCAAATAAAGCCAGAAGCATGTAATGCTTGGTACCATTAATGCCAGTCCAGTTTTGTACCGCGGTCAGTACAAAGCCAACTACAATGGCCATCGAAAAACCGAACAACATTTCATGTACGTGCCACCACAATGCAGGCACGGCTAATGCGTTTGGCTGTCCGCCTTGGAACATCCACACCCACAACGCAATCGCAACAATGGCGTAAATCGACCCAAACAGAAAAAACGGCCGAAAGCCTAATCGCAGCCATGCGGGGATTTTTTCTTCTACTTTTTTATCGGTGATATTCAGCATTATCTTGCCCTCAAGCGTCTCTCGATGCTGGTTAACTCAACTACATATTGATGCTACCATAAACATGTATAAAAAATACATGTTTATAATTAAGATTATACTTAAGAGGTAAAGTTGTGCTTCAGATGCGGGTTAGGTATAAACATGAGAGGCACAACTATCAGTTAAGGGATGCAACGACAATGTACATATTTGGCTATGGCAGTTTGATTAATTCTGCGTCACGTAAATTAACCGGACAAACGGGAGAAGCCATTCCCGTCATAGCACATGGGTTGGTTCGCTACTGGGGGAAGATTGACGACAGCTACAGCCTCTCTCCATTAGTGGTGAACCAAGGCGATGGACAGGTTAATGGCGTTTTACTCGAAGTGAATAAAGAAGCGCTCGCAGAATTCGACCGCCGTGAGCGAGGTTATCATCGTATTCAACTTCAGCCAGATCAAATCGAAACAGATGCGAGTTTTAACCAAGAACATGACATTTGGGTTTACGTAAAAGACGAGCCACTACCACCATGCGCAAAGAGCCCAATCATGCAAAGTTATGTTGATACCGTGCTGGCAGGTTGCTTGGAAGTTTCCCACGCGTTTGCAGAGCATTTTGTGCGTCACACCATTGGCTGGCAACACGCGAAAGAAAATGACCGCCATCAACCCAAATATGGCAACCTTGCAGGCGTACAAGATCACCATTATGAGTTGATTGATAATCTGATCAAAAAAGGAGCTTAACGGCTCCTTTTTAGTATCTATATTTTTGCTTACACGATCTTAAAACTTGTAATCAACACCAACGTACAGGCTGTCAAAATCAAAATCTTCGCTGCCACCGTTTTCGGCATCAATACTTACCGAAGAAGCACGGTAGCCACCAGATACAACCAAACCTGAAGCGAACTCATAACCAGCCTCAACACCGTAGTTAAAGCCTACATCACGACCATCATCGGTAACAGTGCTAGATGATTTCACTTCATAAGAAACACTCATTACACCAAGGCCAGCAATCGCACCAACATAGAAGCCTGTACCTGCAAATTGGTATTTAGGCTTCGCATTGAAATTGAACGCAGAAGCATCAACACTAAATTTAACCGGCCACCCCATGTAAGAAAATGTTTCTTCAAAGTCGCCAAAGTATATGTACTCACCTTCAAAAGCTAGTTTGAAGTTTTCTGAATATTGCAGCTCTTTACCTACAGCAAGGCTAAGACCTGTCGCAGAAAAATCTTTTGACAAGCTTTTAACTTTAAGATCTGAATTTACCAAATCAGCACCAACATACCAGTTACCTTTTGCTTGAACTGATGCTGAAGCAACCACTGCACCTAAAGCCAATAATGGCAATACTTTTTTCATTATAATTTCCTAATTTTTCATACTGTTAGACAGCTTTTAAAAGCGCGGTGATTATAAATAGAGTTGAATACTTTCCTATTGATTTATTTATAAAATGAGACACAAAACATAAACATGAACAATAAAACGTTTGCTTGTTTAAACTCTAAACAGCTCGACTTCTATTAAGTACTAGAGTTACCACAAGTAGCAAGTCTCCAAACCAGTCGCGTTTTTCAGTATTTTTACAGCAATATAATCCTTACGTTTACGGCTTTATTTATTACTCAATAGAGTCTATTTCATGAAAACAAGTTGGCTTGATATGATGATTTAAAGTGTTTAGGACTGTCTTACTAAAGGTTTGTGCATCTCTAAGTAGCTGTTTAAAATAGTCAGATTATTGAGCTCACACTTGGGCAGTGAGCAGTGCCGACGGGAAATTTACATGGCAAAGCTAAAAGATATCGCCATTGAAGCGGGCGTCTCACTTGCAACCGTATCGCGGGTTTTGAACAACGACCCAACGTTGAGCGTTAAAGAAGAAACCAAATACCGCATTTTGGAAATTGCAGAAAAACTGGAGTACCGCACCAGTAGCTCGAAGAAAGGCATCAAAGAAGCTAAGCAAAAACATCACTTTTTAGCCTTATATAACTACAAACAAGAAACAGAGGTGAATGACCCTTACTACTTATCAATTCGTCATGGGATTGAAACGCAATGCGACAATTTAGGTATTACGCTAACCAATTGCTATAACAGTGAAATTGATGTTGAAACGAAAAAGATAACAGGTGTCCTTTTAGTCGGAAATGTCGACCAAAAGGTAGTAGATAAATTACCTAAACGTCTAGCCGATAGCATCTGCTACATAAACTTTTCAGATCCAACCTGCCCTTATGATTGCGTTGATGTCGACCTTATTCGAATCAGTAGGCAAGTGGTTGATTTCTTTGTACAACGAGGCTACCGCCGCATCGGTTATATTGGCGGTCAAAACAAGCCCGACGCAGCTGACACTCGTGAAAATGTGTTTTTGGACTATGGCTATCTAAAAGGCGTGGTCGCAGAACAAGATATACACTATTGTGCCTGCTCTAGTTTGTCCGGTTATAACTTAGCGAAAGAGATGCTAGCCAAAGGTGACTTCCCGAAAGCAGTATTCATTGATTCAGACTCCATCGCGATTGGCATAGTACGTGCAATCCATGAATTTGGCTTAAAGATACCAGAGGATATTACGCTGATTAGTATGAATGATATTCCTACTGCTCGCTTTACCTTTCCGCCGTTGTCTACAATTCGTATTCACTCTGAGTTGATGGGAACTCAGGGAGTGAACTTACTAGTGGAAAAATACCGAGATGGACGCTTACTCCCTCTTCATGTATACGTTCAAAC
Source organism: Vibrio sp. 1874 (assembly GCF_033344395.1). Taxonomy (NCBI): domain Bacteria; kingdom Pseudomonadati; phylum Pseudomonadota; class Gammaproteobacteria; order Vibrionales; family Vibrionaceae; genus Vibrio; species Vibrio sp. 1874. The sequence goes on along the minus strand of NZ_JAWPOR010000007.1, from coordinate 55,177 downwards.
AGAGCTTAAACTACGTGGTACAACTCAATGATACCTTTTCCATTAATCTCTTTTATGAATTAAATCTGGAACATCCCCCCTAACCCAAGATATTCATTTTGCACAATCAGTACTGTTTCGGCGTAACGCCGATAACTCAGCGGGTAGTAAGAAGTTCAACAACAAATCACTCTAAGCACCATGAGTGCCCCAAATGTTTATCATTTAGAGGTGATGGTCGAAGAAACCAACTCGCGTAGCCAAATGCCTTTGTCTTCATTGTTTCGGCTGGAATGCCACAGCATGGCAATATCAAAATCCGCAACGGCGATCGGCGGCTTAACAGTAATGAGATCGTCCGAAAAGCCCTCCGCCAACGCCATTTTTTCTGGCACGATGGCAATGAGATCGCGCTTTTTCAATAGATGCCGAATAGTGAGAAAGTTGCGCGACGCCACGGTGACTTTGCGGCTCAAGCCATGTTCTGCGAGCTTTTGGTCTACTTGTGTCTTTAAGCTCCCATCGGGACTTACCAGAGCTTGCTCGATGTTCGCGAACGCTTCCAGAGACAGCTGTGTTTCCCCTTTCAACACCTGTTTATCACACATGCATACGTGTTTTTCGGTGTACAAGTACAAGCTCTCAAAGTTGTCATCCAACACCGGCATGCTGCCAATAATGACATCGAGCTTTTCGTGCTCAGTTAATGCCACGTAGTTGCTACGATTGACGTTAATAAAACTGATCTGCGCCTCTGGGGCGCGCTGGCGTATTTCGTCATAAAGCCGAGGAGCAAAGATAAACTCGGCATAATCCGTTAACCCGATGCGACATACACCCGCGTAATTTTCAGGTTGGAAGGCAGACTTAGTGAGCAAGTCTTTGGCGATAGAATCCAACAAGTGATGCACAGTTGGCGCGATGTGGTGAGCGTGCTCGGTGGGCTCCATCTTGTGCCCTTTTCGCTCAAAAAGCGGGTCGTCAAACAACAACCTTAAACGAGACAAACTATGACTCATCGCCGACTGGCTAACGTAACTTTTCTCTGCCGCGACGCTAACGCTTCGATAGCGATACAAGTAGGAAAACGTCACCAATAAGTTCAAGTCAATGTTGCGCCACTGAATGTCCTCTTTCACTCCAACATCCTCATCCCATTTCATTCATAGATGAAATTAAAATCATCAATTTGAGTCATTTTAGAGCATTCGATAAATTAGCAACAATGCTTTTTAGATAAACAGGCTCGACATGTTCACCATATTCAAAACTTTTTTCTGGCTGGGTTGGTTCAGCTTCGGCGGCCCGGCGGCTCATATTGGTTATTTTCGCCAAACCTTTGTTGAGAAACTGAAATGGCTTGATGACAGCGAGTACGCGCAAATTGTCGCGCTCAGTCAGTTTTTGCCGGGACCGGGCTCAAGCCAAGTTGGCTTTGCTTTAGGCTATAAACGTGGCGGTTTAGGTGGCGCATGCGCAGCATTTGTCGGATTCACGCTTCCTTCAGTGGTCATCATGTTGGCGCTGGCGATGGTGAGCAGCCAAATCACCGACACCGCAGTGTTCCAAAACATCGTTCACGGCCTAAAACTGCTCGCAGTCGTCGTCGTGGCGGATGCGACTTGGGGCATGTACAAAAACTTCTGCCAAAGTAAACTGACCGCGGGTTTGTGCGTCGCGACTGCGATTGCGTTGCTGGTGGCACCAAGCATCATGACGCAAATGTTCGTGTTGATCGCAGCAGGTTTTGTCGGAATGCGATATCTGAAGAAAGACTCCGCGCCATCAGCCGAGTCGTTTAAACCGTCTATCGCGCCATTAGCTCTATTTGCGATGCTTTTACTCGGCTTACCGTTAGTGGCTCATACGTTACCTTTGCTTGGGCTGTTTAGTGATTTTTTCCAAGCTGGTAGCTTAGTGTTTGGTGGCGGTCATGTGGTTCTGCCGCTTCTGCAAAACATTGTTGGCGACCAGCTCAGCCAAGATGCATTTTTAACAGGCTACGCCGCTGCACAAGCTGTACCGGGGCCAATGTTCACCTTTGCTACTTTTATCGGTTATGAGCTTTCGGATACGCCAATTTTAGGCGCTCTGATCGCAACGCTTGGCGTATTCCTCCCTGGGTTTCTTTTACTACTTGGCGTTCTTAAGAACTGGCAAGCACTGACAGGCAAACCGCTGGTCTCCGGCGCCATCAACGGTGTAAATGCCTCGGTAGTAGGGTTACTACTCGCGGCACTTTACCAGCCAGTATTTAGCAGCGCAGTTGTTGCTCCCATCGACATGGCGTTAGTGATTGCGGGTTTCTATCTACACAAAAAGCTCAACCTTTCGGTACTATGGATGATCGTGTTTTTTGTGGCAGCAGGCCTTGTCACGGGCATGATTTAGCCTGCTGATACGCCAACTATTGAATCTAGATAAACCACGGGCACTCAAATACGAGTGCCCTTGCTTAGATTAGATAGTGAAAACGGAACAGACCCCGATAAAAAGAGCATCACAAATTATGACTTAACTTCTCTCGGTTAAGCCATTGTTCATTCTTACCAACTTAACTGCATCATGACGAGAATGGACATCGAGTTTTTTGTACAACTTGTATATATGGCTTTTCACTGTACTTTCAGATAAAAAAAGTCTTGAAGCAATTTGTTGATTTGAAATGCCGTACACAAGTAGCTCTAGAATCTGTTTTTCTCTGCATGTTAACTCATCATGCTGCTGTTCTTCGGACAAATTTGCATGCCGATAATTGAGGACTAACTTCTCTAGGTACATTCTTGGTAGCCACAACCCACCTTTCAGTACGTATTCCGCGCCATCACATATATGTGTCACTGATGCACTTCGGAGCAAAATTCCTTTTAACAACTTCCAATGCAGTAAGTCCGTTTGTACTTTTTCACAAGGGACGTTGTGAAGCATAAAGGACCACCCAAATAGATCAAAATCTGGTAACTTTCCTTGTACTTCAAGCTGACGCATAAAATCGTAATCAATAAACATCAAATCGATACTGAGTGAGTGACTTCTGAACACCACTTCATCTGGTTGCATTATCTTTACATCGACATCATGAATGGAAGACAGCTGTTTTTTTATTAAGTTACTTTGTAAATTACTCTCAGCTAGCAGTATCAAGTGCTTCTTTTCCATAGTCCCACCACATTAACTTACCTGTTTCACCAACCCCCGTTAGAAAATTAATTGGGGATAGCAAAGAGAATTTATCTTCATTTTAAGTAGAAAATATAGCACTTCAGAATGATATCGCATTGCTTTTCAGCACCGAAAAAGACTTAAAAAGTATGAACCTGTTGTGTTTTTATCCATACTTTTCAACCTGTGTTAGCATAAAGATATGATTTATAATATTAAATAATAAAGATAATAATTGGATAAAATACCATTTATAAAAAATGGATGACTGCTCCGCTCAGTGCAATAGAACGAATTACTTCTTTATATTGGCTTCATTTCATACTTGATGAGTACTTAAAGTAAATACAAAAAATAACATTATGATTATGTTATTTTTTTCTTTAACACCTTAAAGAGACGCACCTAAATACTCCCTTCCAGCCTGAATCATTCTCAATAATGAGAACAGCTTTCACTGATCCTTTCTTATAATTTCATCGCTTCCCACAACATTTGAAGGAAGCAGCAAGAAGTTAAGTGCAGTCATTTTTAATCAGGAATAACAGGAAATGGAGTAATCGTTATGACTCTAAACAAAACAGGGCTTGCTTTAGCAATGTCAGCAATTTTATTTAGTGGCTCTCTAATCGCGAATGAGATCGATGATGGAGACGACAACATGCAATGGACTGACAGCGCTAATACCGATATCGGTTTATCTGGCAGCTTCAATGATAACAGTGACAATAGCGCATCTCTCGGTGTTGGTGATAGCTTCAACGACAACAGCGATAATAGTGCGTCACTAGGTATTGGTCATAGCTTCAACGACAACAGCGACACTGACAACAGTGCAACTCTTGGTGTTGATGACAGCTTTAATAACAACAGCGACAACTCAAACTCGAGCACTAACACAGCTCAAAGCCACAACGACAATAGTACGTCTAACGCTAACGACAACAGTACCAGTGCTGATCTTGATGTGAGCCTAAATAGTGATAGTAGTGATTCAAGTACTAACACAAATAGAAGCCACAACGACAACAGCGACTCTAGTACTACTGTAAGACGTAGCAACAACGACAACAGTGACTCTAGTATCAACAGTAGCTTTAACGATAACAGCGATAATCGTAATCAAAGCGACAACCGTAACCAGAGTGATAACCGTAGCTACGCTGATTCAAGCACAACAAACTCGAACAGCTTTAACGACAATAGTAACTATCAAAGTGACTCGAGCTCAACAAATGTTGATAGCTTCAATCAAGTCCATATGGATACAGATATGGTTGTTGCGAGCTCAAGCCTAATGGGTGGTGTTACAGGTGCATCAGTTATTTATGCAACTAACGCGGATGATACTCGAGTTCGAGTTGAAAACATGAACACCCTTGGTGGTCTTGGTGGTGCAGCTGGTATTACTACCGTTGGTCAGAATGCTGGTTCAAATTCACTTGTACAACAATCTGTTACAACTAATGCAAGTGTGTTTACTGGGGGTGAGTAACCGACTAGTAGGAGAAAGCGATGCGTTTGGCAATCTGTACTTTGAGTATGATAGTTGCCTGCACTGCACTCGCTGATGACATTGCATTATCTGGCGGAGAAGTTAGCTTGGATATCATGAATGAATCAAGAGGTGGACAAAATGTTGAACTCGACTTGGTTTATGCAGAATCAGATATCAATGGTATTTCGTCAGATAATGTCGCGTCAAACACCGTGAGTGGTAACAATATACTATCAAGTGGAGCGTTCGCAGACAGTTCGGGTATATCCAACGTAATTCAGAACAGCGGAAACAACGTTTTAATCCAGAACTCTACCGTCGTTAACCTGACACTCAAGTAAACAATATGAAAGTATTAAATAACTTAATTTGGCTGATGCTCGTTTATTCAGCATCAGCCATTTCATTAGAACTGCTACCTTACCGAGCACATTACTCTGTTCCTGTTAAAAGCTACAAAGAAATAGTGTTCGGTGATGTTTTTCGCCAACAGTATGACTTCAGCTGTGGCTCTGCCGCCCTGGCTTCTCTTCTCACTTTTCATTATGCAACAGAGTCATCTGAACAAGATATCTTCAAAAGCATGTTTGAAAAAGGTGATAAAGAAAAAATCAAAGAGAAAGGTTTTTCTTTGTTGGATATGAAGTTTTACTTGGATTCCATAGGGTTACGTTCTGACGGCTTTCAAGTAGGACTGGAGAAAATTAAAGAAGTCGGCGTCCCTGGGATTACTCTCGTTAATTTCGACGGGTATATGCATTTTGTTGTCATCAGAGGTATAAACAATCACTCAGTTATTCTAGGAGACCCTTCTAGAGGAACCATGATAATGAAACTGGATGAGTTTGAAAAATATTACCAAGGAATTGTGTTACTGGTCCGTAACGAAGCGGAAATGGGACGGTCTAGCTTTATAACCAATGATAATTTCACCGTATATCAAAGATCACCATTAAAAACAGGAGTGTCTAGAGATTCCTTAGGGGTATTTAGCATTACTCTCCCAGTTTCCGGTGAAAATTAATATAACATTGTTTTAAATAACTTTAAGAACTTAACAACCTGAAAGGCCTACATTATGAACTACAATAAATTTTTGTTAGTGCTTTGTATGCTAATACCTCATTTTAATGTGAATGCTAAAGATGTTGGCCTGAAAGAACTTACTCCTCTTTCAAATTTATCTTTAGAAGAATATCGAGGTGGTTTCCAAATTACGGACGAGTATATTATTAATATTGGATTAAGCATTACTACGACTATAAATGGCGATGATATTTTGAACACAAATATTGCCAACTTAGTAATTGAAAATGGTAATTTAAAAAACATTAGCGCAAATAGTGAAAATCAAAGTGGAGATGTTTTCAACCAGGGTATTGTTAACATCATACAATTTGGTGAAGGCAATATTATTGGAGATGATTCTATAGATTCACCCAAAATGCCTTCGTCTCAAAATCCTAATATAATAAGTTCAGACTTTATAAATTCAAGTATTATCAATATTATTCAAAACACGAAAGATAACAGTATTATTGGACTTAGCACGCTCGTAGACATTGATGCTCAAGTAAATGGGGTAATACGGGAAATCAAAGCAAACCAACAATTAGAAGACGCCTTATTGAACCACCTTCAATGAGCATTTCCATTTTTATCTGAAAAATTGTCACGTTAAGCTTCTTTGATATTAGAAACGACTGATATCTATGATTACATACCAAAAGAAAGTTCGATATATCAATCGGCCACCATCATTTTAAGAATATATACCTACTTTATCCAATATAATCCAATCAATTTATAATGCGAACACTAGGCGCTAACGATAAATTAGGCCCAAGACTCAAGGGCCTAATATCCATTTTACAAATTAAAAGGTACTCGTACTGTTAATTGAAAGTCGGGAGTATCTTCTGTAAGACCAGCTTGAGCACTAACATTGATAGATGAGCGTTCACTAAAGGCATAGTTTATACCAAAAGTTAATGCATCTAATTGAAGCAACTTAGCATCATCTGCCGATCTGCCATTTACTTTGCTTTTTAAAATAGTTTTATGGCTAAGTCCTAAAGAGAATGAAAGATCAGGATTCACCGCAAACCCCATTCCCCCTGAAAGAGAAATAGTGTCTCCAAGTTCAACATCAGCTTTTGTGTCGCCAACTGTAACAGTATCCTCTAAGTTATAAATATAACTTAGACTAGCGAACAAGACCGCAGGATCAACAGGGTGAATAAGAGATAAATTAGGCTCAAAACTCCAAAAACCCGAACCTGTAGGGACATCACTAAATGAGTTGCTTCCATCTTCAATAGAAACATCATAAGGCGATCGTCCTGTATCCGACTTTACTCTAAGGCCACCTACCCAGTATGGCGCAGACTCAAAGTTAAACTGGTGCCTCAATGCGAACTCTACATCACCAAGCCCTCCGCCATCCACCGTTGTGTTTACTACTTCACTGTTTGAACCATCTTGAATGGGGCGCGTAGAAACTTGGTCATTACGATACACATACGGCACTCTAACTTCTAACTCTGTGGCGTTTGTTAAACCGTACCGAGCAGTTAATCCAACGGTTACTGTAGTCCTATCCGAATCACTCACTTCAATTCGCCCAACAATCAGAGTTGGTAAGACTGTATACCCAACAACAGATACTTTGTTTGAAGAGTTTTGTGTATAGCTTAAAGACGAATCAAATGACCATTTACCTTTAGGTGTGAGAACGCCTGGGCGCTCAATAACATCACCAACCGTTTGGGCACGCTGAGGAATATCATCTCCTTCAGCACCATATGCATTCCCCGCAATGAATAAACTACAAAGATAGGTACCCAGTAAAGTCTTCCGTAACATCACATCTTTCCTTTTGCTGATGATCGTACCCAAGTAATCTCAGGCAATAGCTTGAGGTGAAGCTCCTAACTTTCCAAAGTAAGATTAGTATAGCTACTTCAAAACCACGACATACCTTTAAGTTTGGCGCTTTGAAGAAATTAGGAGACATTTATACTTATCTTCAACACTAAGCCACTAGTTAATAAATAATTAGGATAGATTCTATGTTTTCGCAATATTATTAATAAAATAAATTGCTTACCTGTGCTCTTAGTATGAAGTCGGTATGACATAACAGCTGAAAAGCCTGTTCTCTTTTGCGTAGCATCAATCACATTGCTTTTTAGATCGAGTCGCTCCGACTTCAACCATAACTAACGCTATCTTCCCCACATATTTCATCAAAATGCATTCCCGTGTCGCGATTTAACATGCTAAAGTTAACAATGCGTTAACAATTATAAATACAATGAGAAGACATGGAGTCACTTAAAATGAATCAGCCGAATCTAAATAGCGCTGCTGGTTGCGCTCTCCCACCACCAAATGAAATGATCCTCAAATGGGCTCAAGAGCGTCCAAATGAGGTCTACCTAAAACAAATTATTAACCGACAGTTTGTTGAGTACACATTCTCTGATGTTGCAGATCAAGCCTTAAAACTTGTCAGCGCACTACGCTCGCTTGGTGTAAAGCCTGGCGACAAAGTCGCGTTAGTATCTAAAAACTGTGCAGAATGGTTTATTTGCGATCTTGCTATGATGCTTGGTGACTATGTCAGTGTGCCAATCTTTCCTACCGCCGGTGCAGACACCATCGAATACTGTGTGACTCATAGTGAAAGTAAAGCGATCATTGGCGGAAAACTCGATGATCCCAAAGCAACTCAGCAAGTCATTGATGCTATGCCTGAACTCATTAGCATCGCTCTACCTTATGACACGGCACCAAAGTGTAAGCACGAATACCAAGCGCTCATTGCAGATGCAATGCCAAGTGAAGAGCGTCCGCAGCATTACGATGACAAGCTAATGTCGTTGGTGTATACCTCAGGTACATCAGGGTTACCGAAAGGCGCGATGCTAACTTACGGCGCATTCAGTTGGTCTGTTCAGCAACTGATCAATCATATTGGTATCCAAGAAAACGACCGATTGTTCTCTTATTTACCGCTCGCTCATATTACAGAGCGTGTTTATATCTTCGGTTCATCGATTATGGGTGGCGTGCCAACAGCATTTCCAGAGTCACTGGACACTTTTATCGAAGATGTGAAGATGCACCGACCAACTCTGTTTATCTCCGTCCCACGATTATGGACGCTATTCCAGCAACGTATTCAAGACAAACTTCCACAGAAGAAGCTCAATATTCTGTTGAAAATCCCATTCGTCAATTCTTTGATCAAGAAAAAGCTAGCAGATGGTCTAGGTTTAGATCAGGCTCGAGTATTAGGCTGTGGCTCTGCACCTGTCTCGCCAGCGCTGTTGGAATGGTACCACTCAGTGGGCCTTGATATCACAGAGGCTTGGGGGATGACGGAATCATTTGCCTACAGCACGCTCAACTACCCATTTAGAGCTGACAAAATTGGTAGTGTCGGTAATGCAGGGCCAGGCATTGAGTTAAAAATCGCAGCCGATGATGAAATCATGGTGCGTGGCAAAGGGCTATTTTCTGGCTACTACAAAAATGATATTGCCACCCAAGAGTCTTTTGATTCAGAGGGCTGGCTACACACAGGCGATATCGGCGCTATCGACTCAGATGGTTATCTAACGATTCAAGGCCGTAAAAAAGATAACTTCAAAACCGCCAAAGGTAAATTTGTCTCTCCGGTTCCTATCGAGAAAAAGCTTTTCGAGTACAGTCGCGTAGAGATGATGTGTCTCATCGGTTTAGGGCTACCCGCTCCGATTCTTTTGGTTGTGCCACATGACTTCCCTAACTTTGATCGAGAGCGATACGCACGTACCACACGTAAAGTTATTGCCAGGATGAATCAAGAACTCGCCTCTCATGAGCAAATCAAAGGTGTGTTAATGATTAAAGAACCTTGGAGTATAGAAAATGGCGTACTGACGCCAACGCTTAAAATTAAACGTCATGTGCTCGAACAAAAGTATCATGAGATAGGCCACAATTGGCCAAAAGATGAATTGGTCGTGTGGGAAGAAGACTTGTAATTTTGCTTGCACTCCTCAACACCATTGGGGAGTGCAACTTAACTTTGAGCTTGAATCAAACTCATAGACTACTCTCTCCAGAATGGCTTACTCACTTCACAACTAATCTCCCTTTCACCTAATCCAATATCGTCCCAAAGGTGCTTTGGTAACTCTCTCAAGTGACGACGTGTCTTATAGTTCCTTCTCCAAGCCGCCAGTTTAGAATAAATTAACTGTAACCCGCTCTGATGGGCAGTAGGTATAGTACGCTCACAAGTGTGTGTCATGTTTTCCATTTCAAAGATCCCTATACAATGTTGACCACTTAATAATCAGCGACTACGCTGATAACCTCAAACGATAGAATCTGCCATAGAGTTAAGGAAAACTAATGTGAAAGATCGAATGCCTCCCTTACAAAGCTTGTATTACTTTTTCGTTGCAGCAAAGGAAGGAAGCTTTAAAACGGCAGCAAAAGAACTGTTTGTTACGCCAGCGGCCATTAGTCAGCAAATTCGTCATTTAGAAGAGTTCTTAGGCACGGACCTATTTGTTCGTCAGCACAGAAAAATCGTGCTCACACCAGAGGGAGAGCTACTGTTTAGTCAGGCAGAAAGAGGGTTTGCTCATTTGCAGCAAGGGGTAAGATTAGTCAATCAAGATCCAAACCCGAACCACCTTTCGATATCAACACTCCCCTCTTTCGCTCATCATTGGTTAGTCCCGAAAATTACGGCTTTTCGTCAGCGTCACCCTGATATCGCCTTGCTATTAGAACCAACCAATGATTTGGTGTCTTTTCAAGATAGCCAGATAGATTTATGTGTTCGTTACGGTTTAGGAAAGTACCCCAATTTAGAATCACAATGGCTAATGGACGAAGCTTTTTATCCAGCTTGTCATCCGGTGTACCAGAAAGAGCACGGGATCTATAACATCGAGGATTTAAGCAAAGCTGAGCTGATTGAAGATGTTTGGCCTGATCTTGATTGGAATATGTGGTTAGCAACCTTGGGTCACTGCGCAGCAAAGCCTACCTTAAAATACAGTGGATCACATCTCGTGCTTGAGGCTGCACTATCACTTCAAGGCGTGGCATTAGTAAAACACAGTTTAGCTCATCAATATTTTCGTTCTGGCAAATTGGTCCGAATTGGAGATATCGCTATCAAGCCCAACTTTGCGTATTACTTGTGTGCGCCAAAAGGCTACTTAAAAAGACCTAAAGCTCAATTGTTTGCGCAATGGTTGAAGGAAGAAATAGAAATATTTGAAAAGTCAGTGGTACCAGACTTTAAGACCATTGACCTAAAAGGCAACAGTACTAGAACGGCATCATAACAATCGTCAAAACAAACGCTAAATAGGAATAAAACAAACACGCTCTGCGTATAAGACTGCTAAATACAAAAAGCCCCGCACTAAGCGGGGCTTTCAAGTTATAGAGTTAACTTAAGAATTACTTCTTAGCGTTACGCTCTTTAACGTCAGCAATTACTTGCTCTGCAACGTTTGTTGGACATGGTGCGTAGTGTGAGAACTCCATAGAGAACTGACCACGACCAGAAGTCATAGTACGTAGAGTACCGATGTAACCAAACATTTCTGATAGAGGTACATCACCCTTGATACGTACGCCAGTAGACGCTGCTTGTTGGTCTTTGATCATACCACGACGACGGTTAAGGTCACCGATTACGTCACCAACGTGATCTTCTGGAGTGAACACGTCAACTTTCATGATTGGCTCAAGAAGTTGCGCGCCAGCTTTAGGCATAGACTGACGGAATGCACCTTTCGCTGCGATTTCGTAAGCGATAGCTGAAGAGTCAACTGCGTGGAAACCACCGTCGAATAGTTCAACTTCAACGTCTAGAGTAGGGAAGCCAGCTAGAACACCGTGCTCCATCATTGACGCAAAGCCTTTCTCAACTGCAGGCCAGAATTCTTTAGGTACGTTACCACCAACAACTGTTGATTTGAACGTGAAGCCAGAGTTTGGCTCACCTGGTTTGATGCGGTAATCGATCTTACCGAACTGACCAGAACCACCAGACTGTTTCTTGTGCGTGTAGCTATCTTCGATTGCTTGAGTGATAGTTTCACGGTAAGCAACCTGTGGAGCACCAACTTCTAGCTCAACGCCGTAAGTACGCTTAAGGATATCTACCTTAATGTCTAGGTGAAGTTCACCCATACCTTTCAGGATAGTTTCGCCTGAATCTTCATCAGTCTCAACTTGGAATGATGGATCTTCTGCAACCATTTTACCGATCGCGATACCCATCTTCTCAGAACCGCCTTTATCTTTAGGCTTAACTGCGATAGAGATTACTGGATCTGGGAAGATCATTGGCTCAAGAGTACATTCGTGCTTAGGATCACATAGAGTGTGACCAGTTTGAACGTTCTTCATACCAACTACAGCGATGATGTCACCAGCTTGTGCTGAATCGATCTCGTTACGCTCGTCCGCGTGCATCTCAACCATACGGCCGATACGCTCTGTTTTACCAGTTGCAGAGTTAAGGATTGTATCACCTTTCTTCATCTTACCAGAGTAGATGCGGATAAAGGTTAGAGCACCGAAGCGGTCATCCATAATCTTAAATGCAAGAGCACGTAGTGGCTCGTCTGCAGATACAGTCGCAACTTCACCAGTTGGCTCACCAGTCTCTGAATCAGTTAGAGGCTGTGGATCAACTTCTGTTGGAGATGGTAGGTAATCAATTACCGCGTCAAGAATAAGTTGGATACCTTTGTTCTTGTACGCTGAACCACAGTAAGTTGGGAAGAATGCTAGATCACGAGTACCTTTACGGATACAACGTTTGATGTCTTCTAGAGATGGCTCTTCGCCTTCTTCTAGGTAAGCCATCATTAGATCTTCGTCTTGCTCTAGAGCAGTTTCGATTAGCATTTCACGGTATTCAGCAGCTTTCTCTACCATGTCTGCTGGAATATCTTGAACTTCGTAGTTCTCTGGTTGGCCAGACTCATCCCATACGTAAGCTTGTTGGCTTAGTACGTCTACAACACCTACGAAATCTTCTTCGATACCGATAGGTAGAGTCATAACTAGAGGTGTAGCACCTAGTACGTTCTGTACTTGATCTACAACTTTGTAGAAATCTGCGCCCATACGGTCTAGTTTGTTAACGAAGATCAGACGTGATACGTGTGATTCGTCAGCGTAACGCCAGTTAGTTTCTGACTGAGGCTCAACACCACCAGAACCACAGAATACACCGATACCACCGTCAAGTACTTTTAGAGAACGGTAAACTTCGATAGTGAAGTCAACGTGTCCAGGAGTATCGATGATGTTTAGACGGTGATCGTTCCAGAAACAAGTTGTTGCTGCAGACTGGATTGTGATACCACGCTCAGCTTCCTGCTCCATGAAGTCAGTAGTAGTTGAACCGTCGTGAGTGTCACCGATCTTATGGATCTTACCAGTTAGCTTTAGGATACGCTCTGTAGAGGTAGTTTTACCCGCGTCTACGTGAGCAAAAATACCAATGTTTCTGTATTTTGATAAATCAGTCATTGTCTTACTCTGTTAATAAGGTATAAAGTGCGCGCAGAGTATATCACATTCTGTCAATACTGATACCCTTGCGTGCGGATGGAAGAAAAAAAATTTTAACGTGAAATTTCCGTCCCCAAAGCATAGTCAAACACAGCAATTTATGTACTTTATTCGCATTTTATTGAGGACGAATAGAACAGTTTGTGATTGCACAAATACCATTCTTATGAGCATTACAGCTCGTCAAAAGCCTCTATAGCTTCCGACAATTTCTTAACGCCGTGAATTTGCATGCCAGGGATGCCACCTTTCGGCATGTTGGCTGCTGGCACGATGGCTTTCTTGAAACCATGTTTGAACGCTTCATTCAAACGCTCTTGCCCACTTGGCACTGGACGGATTTCGCCCGCAAGCCCTACCTCACCAAAAATCACCACATCTTTAGGGAGTGGACGGTCACGAAAACTCGATAAAAGCGCCATAACTAAAGCAAGATCAGCGCTCGTCTCCGTCACCTTAACACCGCCAACCACATTAACAAAGACATCTTGGTCTGCCATTTGTAAGCCACCATGCTTATGCAACACAGCGAGCAAAAGTGATAGGCGGTTCTGCTCCAAGCCGACCGCAACACGACGAGGGTTGGCTAACTGCGAGTAATCCACCAGCGCTTGAATCTCTACTAGCAGAGGGCGCGTGCCTTCCCAAACCACCATGACGGAAGAGCCTGATGTTTCTTCTTCACCACGAGAAAGGAAGATCGCTGATGGGTTACTCACTTCTTTCAATCCTTGGCCTGTCATTGCAAAGACACCAAGCTCATTCACAGCGCCAAAACGGTTTTTATGACTACGCAAAGTGCGGAATCGGCTATCCGTTCCACCATCGAGTAGTACCGAACAGTCGATAATGTGTTCAAGAACTTTGGGGCCCGCAAGGGTACCATCTTTTGTTACGTGACCAACAATAAATACCGCAACATTATTCTGTTTTGCGTATCGTGTCAGAGCCGTCGCAGATTCACGTACCTGAGCAACACTGCCAGGCGACGATTGAACATCAGAAACGTGCATCACCTGAATCGAGTCTATTACCATTATACGAGGCTGCTCTTTTTCGGCGATTTGGCAAATTTTGTCGACGTTCGTTTCCGATAGCATTTTTAAATGATCTTTCGGCAAGCCCAATCGGGAAGCACGCATTGCCACCTGCTGTAATGACTCTTCACCGGTTACGTAAAGCGTTGGCATTTGCGCAGATAAACTACACATGGTTTGCAACAGAAGGGTTGATTTACCTGCACCAGGGTTACCACCAATCAAAATTGCGGCACCTGGCACAACACCACCACCCAACACGCGGTCAAGCTCTTTAAACCCACTGGTGAAGCGAGGTACTTCTTGCAGATCAATTTCGGATAGCGTTTGAACCGTAGCTTCTGTTGCGGAACCAGCGTAGCCGCTTAAGCGTTCATTGCGAGCAACGGTTGGCGATGCTGCGATACGTACTTCTGTTATCGTATTCCATGCACCACATGCGTTACACTGCCCCTGCCAACGGGGAAAGTCCGCGCCACAATCATTACAAACATACGCTCGTTTTGCTTTCGCCATGATGCCTCAATTTTTTCTACAAATGTGACTAAGCACAGCCAAGTCAGACCTGAACTGAAATGAACTATTGATATACTTAAGTATTACTTCGCTTAGCCGATACAATTTAAAGTAACGACATACTCTAACAGAAATAATGCAGCAATCTGAAATTCTCTCGCTCGCAGAACGACTCATTCCCGTTTACGGTACGAATGACTTTGACTTTGTCCTTGGCCAACTGACCGAGGAAGAGCCGCCTTCGGCCAAAATTTTGGTTAAAATGGAACTTAACCGCTTAATGGCTCCATGCAAAAAAAGCATTGATTTGCGAGGTCGCGTTCAAGGCGAATGTCGCGAGTATATTTTGGATGGCATTCCACATTGGTTGGATGATGTTGCTTTCAACGCTTACCATAAAAACATCAAAAAGTTTGGCTGCTACACGGAAGGAATGTGGGAAGCATTGGTCAACACGCGAAATAACTTTCGCGTAATGAGCAAGCGCCTTACTCAGCAAAAAACGCAATCGTTAACGGATCCTAAAAGCCCGTTCTTAGCAGAACCCGTTCACCTAGGCTACGATTTAAAGCGCCAAGAAAAACGCTTGAAAGTCCAATCTCAAGTTGAAATTTGCCGTTCTAAAGGACAGCTTCTTCATGGATTAAGCATTGATTTATCTAGCTCTGGCGCAAAGTTTAAAGTCCCTAGCGCATTTAAATATAACCTTGGGGAAATTATTCAGGTCACGTTTACTGAATTTGCCAGCAAATCTAACGTTGCAGGTATAGAGAAACCGCTTGCATACCGCATACTCGCGGTTGATGACTGTTACGAAAATGACTCAGTTCGATACCTCAGAACCATACGCTTAACTGATACCAATGTCGTCACCAGAGTGATAGATGAAGCGCTCAACAGTGCTGTTAAAAGGGCTCGTCACGACAATCAAGACAAGATTATTCGAGCTCGAACTCGCGGTTATGAGCACATCGCACTAAAGCACACCAGCAGCTTGCCTCTATTCTTTGATGGTAGTGACCTAAAATTAGCAATGTTAACGCCAAACAATCAAAAGCTTTGGCAATACTGGCACGATGAGAGAAACCAGCAAATGTTTGGTTCCTTATTCAACGAGCAACGCATCGCGTCACTCATTAAGCCTGGTGTTAAAGGAACAACCAATGTCCTTTATTCATTTACTCACGAGCACGAGAATCGAACCTATTTCTATTCGATGTTTCGCCCTGAAGCAACTCGCGAACAGCGCCAGCTATTTTGGCATTTAGGTGGCAAACGAGAGAGTTGGCGCGCCTTTAGAATTTCAATCTTTGAACTATCAGAGCAAGAACAGGAAGACCTAGCAGCATTCTCTCCAGAGTTGGCAGAAACGTCTCAATCACTGACTCATATTGGTATTTTGCAAGAAATTGCTGACGAAAAGTCAGGGCAGGATTACCTGCTAACTGAAAAGCCGCGCTTACCCGCTAATACATTAAACGCGTTTCGCCATCCGAGAAGAGTTATCGGCAATCCAAAGGGCATTTATTTTGATGCAAAGTCTCGTCGTAAAGAGCCTCGTTATCGTTTTAAAACACCTTTAGAGTTGTACTCAGGACAAACTAGAACCGGCGGTTGTACTGTTGACCTTTCCAAACGAGGACTCGGAATTAGGCTAAGTGAGCCCACGATGTTACGTTCTGGGCAAGAGGTAAGAATCAACTTTCGAGAATTACAACTCTACGACAAAAAATTGCCGTTAATGTCGGTGCCATATCGAGTAATTCGTGTAAGCCCAGATGGTTGTAGCGTGCAGCTAGTTATTGATGAAAGCAGCCAAACCATGAAGGTAATCGCTTTTTTCAACAGCATTATCGAGCACAATCAAGACAAGCTAATCCCGCAAAAAGAGACGCTACCAAGTAATGCTCTACTTGAAAGGCTGCACTGCATGTTGCTCTCGCGTACGCTGAGCACGCCCATTTTTATCAGTAAGAGTACGTCATCTTCAATAAAAACCCCCGTTATCGGGGTGAACTTGCCGCTACCTAAACACATTGAGCTTTTTGCCCGTCTTGGGCATGATCAACTGTTGTCACTTGAACCTATCTTTAAAGGCCGGACAAGCACATTAATCGCAGAGCCAATAAAACGTGTAGAAGGTGCTCAAGCCAGACATCAGGATATCTACATAAGCGCCGCAAAAGTAGGCAATAAAATTACAGGCATTGAGTCAAAGCTTCATCAAGAGTTCAACAGCGTAAAAGAGCGGATTCAATTTATAAAGAAAGCGCGAATGATGGGTGACTTTTACGTGATTCGCCTTTCTACTGCGCCAATTTTCGATCCGATGACATCATTACTGCAACAAGATTTAAGTGACTTAACCCAATTTGGTGTACATCAAGCAAGCAAGTTAGAAAAAGAGTTGACGGCGCTCGTTGGTTACAGTGAATTTGAAGACATTACTGAAGAGGTAGTAATTAGATTGGAGTTAACCGAGTAAATTCAAAGTCATACCAAATTGAAAAAAAACACCGCCTTTCTGGCGGTGTTTTTGAATGGATGGTTAAGGTTTAGCTTTCCAGCTGACCTTTTGCTGCTTCACCAATGCGCCAGATAAAATACAGAGCACACCGCCCAACCCTGCAAAGCGAATCGCTGATTGCGCTTGAGCTTCCACTTTTGGTTTTGCGTGATACGCAATCCCTAATCCTGCCACCGACATCATCACAAGATCATTAGCGCCATCACCGACAGCAACCGTGTTGTGCTGCTCAATTTCATATTCATCCGCCAGTTCCACTAGAATGTCAGACTTCATCTGCGCCGTTACCACATCACCAAGTACGTTACCCGTGAGTTTGCCGTCAATAATTTCTAATTGATTGGAGCGAGCAAAATCTAAGTCGACTTTATCTTTGATGTAATCAGAGAAGTAAGTAAAACCACCGGAAGCAATCGCTGTTTTCCAGCCCAAGGCTTTCAACGTCGCAATTAGCGCTTCAAAGTCCGGCATGAATGGTAACTGGGAACGAACTTGTTCAAGAATTGATTCATCGGCACCTTTGAGCTTACCAACTCGCTGACGTAAACTTTGCTCAAAATCCAGCTCACCTTGCATGGCACGTTCAGTGACTTCAGCGACTTCATCCCCTACTCCTGCCAGTTTCGCGATTTCATCAATACACTCTATCTGGATCGCCGTTGAATCCATATCAAATACAATCAACCCTTGGGTTGATAGATCGGGCACTTCATTAAGCGAGGCGTAATCTAGGTTGAGACTTTGTAAGATCGTTTCATGTTGAGGAGTCAACTCTCCGGCCATCAGGGCTACTTCATATTGGCCAACTTTCCACGTTTCTAGTATCGGGTTGTAAAAGCCGGTGAAGAAATCAATGTCTTCGAAGTGACTTGGCGAAAGGTACTCAGCAAATACGATCCAGTTTGCTTTTGCTTTATCTAATTGGGAGGCAAATCGAGTCTCGGGTAATCGTTTTAAAAGTGTCGTATGTTTTCTGATAGGCAAGCTTTTTGACGCGTCCATGTATATAATCCCTTATGACTTTGCTAAAACGTTACCTCAACAAACTAAAAAGGCAAGTCTTTGTTTTATTTTAAATGGATGAGTAAAGAGCATGAGTGAATCTTTGTTCTCAGTAAGGAATGCCCTAAGAATTCTGGCACTAATCCTACTGTGTGTGATGTTGTTTATCACAATAAAAAACAGTGTTGTGATCAGTAAGGGTAATGAGAAAATTCAAGCACAACAGCTTGAAACACTCACCAAAGTTTTGATTTCACAGGCGTCTCTTTCTGCCAGTGAGATGATTTTAACTAAAGATCAAGAACGATTACTTCAGCTAACAAACCAGCTAGCACAAGACCGTTTAGTGTTTGATGCAACAATCTACGATGCACAGGGTGTACGTTTAGCGTCTAGTGAAGAGGCATTATCGGTACGCGAAGTTCTTGGCCTAGATACGCCTTTGGCAACAGCTTCCATTGGTCGCCAGCAGTTGGTTGAACCAGTTTTTGCAGATGGTGCGCTTATCGGTTTTGTTCGCGTGACCTTTGAGACGGGCCGGGTGACGGCTATTTCTGACCACCACTATCGCAAGAGCGATCGTTATATGTACATGATGGTCTTAATGAGCTTTGTCTGTGGTATGTTGTTCATCTTGATTTTACGTCGACAACCGATACGTCGTAAAAAAGCGCCAAACCTGCTGCTAACCAAGTAACTAGGTAGCGCTAACAACTCATATAAAAACAGCCCGCAATGTGCGGGCTGTTTTTTTAGCTCTTGAGAGCGAAAAATAGAATGACTCTTCGTCGCTTACTCTTCGTCACCAAGCAATACTGAATCTAGTGCGATTAGCATCATGTCGTTGAATGTCGTTTGACGCTCGTCAGATGTAGTCTGTTCGCCAGTCTTGATATGATCAGAAACCGTACAGATTGTCAGAGCTTTTGCACCGTATTCTGCCGCAACACCGTAAATACCAGCAGCTTCCATTTCAACACCAACAATGCCGTACTTGTCCATTACATCGAACATTTCTGGATCTGGCGTGTAGAAAAGCTCTGCTGAGAATAGGTTACCAACTTTAACGTCAATACCGCGAGCTTTTGCAGCGTCTTCTGCCGCACGAACCATGTTGTAGTCTGCGATTGCCGCGAAGTCATGACCTTTAAAGCGGATACGGTTCACTTTAGAGTCAGTACATGCACCCATGCCGATCACAACATCACGCACTTTGATGTCTTCATTCACTGCGCCACAGCTGCCAACACGGATGATTTTCTTCACGCCGAAGTCTTTGATTAGTTCAGTCGCGTAAATCGAGCATGATGGGATACCCATACCATGGCCCATGACCGAGATCTTACGGCCTTTGTATGTGCCTGTGTAACCAAACATATTACGAACGTCACACACTTGAACGACATCTTCAAGGAAAGTCTCTGCGATGTATTTTGCACGTAGTGGATCGCCAGGCATCAGTACGACGTCTGCAAATGCACCCATTTCAGCATTGATATGTGGAGTTGCCATTTTCTTTTCCTTAACCTTTCTCTAGCGCTCCGCGCTTAAGGCGATATAAGCCAGAGTATTCTCATTTCCGACAAGCAGCATTTACATACTGCAAACATAAAACTAGGAGCAATCAAGCTCCTAGTTTTCAAAAACCTAACTAATTATAGGAAGTTCTTACCGTAATCCATTGGAGAAGTACCGAAGTAACTTGCCAATGTTTGACCGATATCTGCGAATGTTTCGCGGCGGCCAAGAGAACCAGCTGGTACTTTTTGACCATAAACCAATACTGGGATGTGCTCACGAGTATGGTCAGTACCTGGCCATGTTGGGTCACAGCCGTGGTCTGCCGTTAGGATAAGCACATCGTCTTCTTCCATAATCTCTAGCACTTCATTGATACGACCATCGAAGTACTCAAGTGCCGCTGCGTAACCCGCTACGTCACGACGGTGACCGTAAGCTGAGTCGAAGTCTACAAAGTTAGTGAATACGATCGTGTTGTCGCCCGCTTCTTTGATTTGCTCTAGCGTTGCTTCGAACAATGCAGGGATACCTGTCGCTTTCACTTTCTTAGTGATGCCGCAGTTTGCGTAGATATCAGCAATCTTACCAATAGAAACCACGTTGCCTTGCTTCTCTTCAACAAGTTTCTGTAGAACCGTTGCTGATGGTGGCTCAACAGAAAGGTCACGACGGTTACCGGTACGCTCAAATTGACCTTTACCAGCACCAACAAATGGACGCGCGATAACACGACCAATGTTGTAATCTTCTAGCTCTTCACGTGCGATTTGGCAAAGCTCTAGTAGACGGTCTAGACCGAAAGTCTCTTCGTGACATGCGATTTGGAATACAGAGTCCGCAGAGGTGTAGAAGATTGGTTTGCCAGTCTTCATGTGCTCTTCACCAAGATCGTCAAGAACTTGAGTACCAGATGCGTGGCAGTTACCTAGGAAACCGTCAAGACCTGCACGCTCAAGAATGCGGTCAGTCAATTCTTTCGGGAAGCTGTTTGCTTTGTCAGTGAAGTAACCCCAGTCAAACAGAACAGGTACACCTGCGATTTCCCAGTGACCAGACGGCGTGTCTTTACCTGAAGAAAGCTCTGCTGCATGACCGTATGCGCCAATGATTTCAGCGTCTGCGTCTAGTCCAGGTGCGAAGCGACCTGTCGATTCTTTATGCGCCATTGCCAAACCAAGTTTCGATAGATTTGGAAGGCGAAGTGCACCTTGGCGATTGTCGTTATCTGCTAAGCCTTTTTCACATTGGTCAGCGATGTGACCTAGTGTGTCTGAACCTACATCACCAAATTCTTTAGCGTCGGCAGTTGCACCGATACCGAATGAGTCTAGTACTAAAATAAATGCTCTTTTCATTGCTCGTTCCTTAGGCCCACTCGGCTTTTTATTATGGTTGAGTAGGCCTTGTGTAATTACTTGTTCTATTAGATATCTTCTGCACGAATTTGGCGGTAAACCTCTGGAGTTGGTGTATATTCACCACCTACTTTGATTGCACTGCGCAGTGCTTTTGCCGCTTCTTCCCATTGCTCTTCAGTGCGAGCGTGGATGACCGCAAGAGGTTTATCACTGTCTGCGACCTCACCTAGGCGGATGAACTCGTCGAAACCAACTGCGTAGTCGATTTCATCAGTAGCAACTCGACGACCACCACCCATAGCAACCACAGCCATGCCGATAGCACGTGTATCCATTGCAGAGACAATGCCCGTTTCTGTTGCGTAAACTGGCTTGATGATTTCTGCTTTTTCTAAGTAGTTGTCGTAGTTTTCTACGAAGTCCGCAGGGCCGCCTAAGCCAGCAACCATCTTGCCGAAGCACTCAGCCGCTTTGCCGTTATCCAGCACATCCATCAGTTTTGCGCGTGCGTCTTCTGTGTCCTCAGCAAGCTTGCCAAGTACTAACATTTCAGCACATGAAGCCATGGTCACTTCAAGTAGACGAGGGTTACGGTATTCACCTGTTAAGAAACGAACCGCTTCACGAACTTCTACCGCGTTACCCGCTGAAGACGCCAATACTTGATTCATGTCCGTAAGAATTGCCGTAGTCTTAGTGCCAGCACCGTTTGCTACCGCAACGATTGATTTTGCTAGCTCTTCAGACGCTTCGTAAGTTGGCATAAATGCACCTGAACCCACTTTTACGTCCATCACTAGCGATTCCAGACCCGCCGCCAGTTTCTTAGAAAGGATCGACGCCGTAATCAGGGAGATATTGTCTACCGTTGCGGTAATATCACGAGTCGCGTAAACACGCTTATCCGCAGGAGCAAGGTCACCAGTTTGACCGATGATCGCCACACCAGCGTCTTTGGTTACTTGACCAAAAACATCGTTGCTCGGCGTAATGTTGTAACCAGGGATAGATTCAAGTTTATCCAGCGTACCGCCTGTATGACCAAGACCGCGGCCAGAGATCATAGGTACGAAACCGCCACACGCTGCCACCATTGGGCCAAGCATTAAAGAAGTTACGTCACCCACACCACCGGTTGAGTGTTTGTCGACAATTGGACCACCGAAGTTCATGTGGCTCCAGTCGATAACCATGCCCGAATCACGCATTGCACACGTTAAGGCGATGCGCTCATCCATGGTCATTTCATTAAAGAAAATCGTCATAGCAAACGCCGCAATCTGACCTTCAGATACCGTGTTGTTCGCTACGCCTTGAATAAAGAAGTTGATTTCGTCGGCGGTTAGGACTTCGCCGTCACGTTTTTTACGAATGATTTCTTGTGGTAAATACATTAGTGCCTCCCAAGCTCTTTTGAGCCATGGTTGTAGTAGGATAGAAGAGGTTTGGTAGCACCCGTTTAGGTGCTACCGTTCAGACGTATTATTGGAATTAGTACGCTGTTGGATCAGCGACGTCGTCCGATACTTCTAATGTATTTAGTAGGTTGGTTAGCAGGCTAGACGCACCAAAACGGTAGTGACGAGCATCAACCCAGTTGTCACCTAGGATTTCGTCAGCCATTGCTAGGTATGCTGCTGCGTCTTCAGCAGTGCGCACACCACCTGCTGGTTTGAAACCAACAGTTTCTGCAACACCCATGTCGCGAATAACTTCAAGCATCATGCGAGCGTATTCTGGTGTTGCGTTTACTGGCACTTTACCAGTTGAAGTTTTAATGAAGTCAGCACCTGCTTCAATACAGATTTGAGATGCTTTCTTGATTAGTGCTTCTTCTTTTAGTTCACCTGTTTCGATGATCACTTTAAGAAGAATGTCACCACAAGCTTCTTTACATTGCTTAACTAGTTCGAAGCCTACTTTCTCATCACCCGCCATTAGCGCGCGGTAAGGAAAAACTACGTCAACTTCGTCTGCACCATAAGCAACCGCCGCTTTTGTTTCAGCAACTGCGATTTCAATGTCGTCATTACCATGTGGGAAGTTCGTTACTGTTGCAATACGAACCTCTGGCGTACCTTGCTCACGAAGTGTCTTCTTAGCAATAGGAATAAAGCGAGGGTAAATACAAATTGCAGCTGTGTTGCCTACTGCTGTTTTCGCGTCATGACATAGTGAGATCACTTTTGCATCAGTGTCATCGTCATTCAACGTAGTTAGGTCCATAAGTTTAAGTGCACGTAGCGCTGCTGCTTTTAAATCGCTCATTTCTATCTCCGATCAATATTCAAAAAATTCACTACTCAGCCTTACATCACTTCTTTAACTATAATCAACAAGTCGAGACAATGTGAGTAAATGGCTAAACAGTCTATTAATGAACGGACTTGGTTCCCTGAAGACTCGGCATATACAGCGAAAATTTATCATATGCCAATTGCTATCCTTGTCACCGCACAGTACCAGTTTGGCCTATGGCACAACAATCTATGATTGCGGTGTCTTTAATATCACATCACAAAGCAAAACGCCTATTAGATCTGATATTGCAGGGCAATTCATTTGCCCATCGATTATGTAATATTCATTACGTGATTAAGAATCAAGCTTAACCACTATCCTGTGATTAATACATTATAGAGTTTCACCGCAAAACTGTAGCACCAAATGGAGCGCAAACGGTTTGTATCTCAAAATTTCCTAGCCCCTATTCCATTGACTGCGTAATACCTCGACTAAGGCAAACACCCGATGAAATTTTGGAGCCCGAAAAACGAAAAATGCCCCGCAGCAATCTCTTGCTACAGGGCATGATGTAAAACGGCGTCTATATATTAAGAACCGATTCTAATTATAGTGCTGCAAGGCTTAAGCAGAAGCCTGCAATTGTCGCTGCCATAAGGTTAGACAACGTACCTGCAAGAACTGCTTTAACACCCATGCGAGCGATGTCACTACGACGGTTTGGTGCAAGGCTACCTAGACCACCAAGTAGAATCGCAATAGAAGAAAGGTTCGCGAAACCACATAGTGCGAATGAGATGATAGCTGTTGTCTTCTCAGACATTACTTCACCAGTTGCCGCGATTACTTGAGCGTTTTCACCTAGGTATGGTGTGAAGTTCAAGTAAGCAACGAATTCGTTCACTACGATTTTCTGACCAATGAATGAACCAGCTGTTACAGCTTCTGCCCATGGAACACCGATTAGGAATGCTAGTGGAGAGAACGCGTAACCTAGAATTAGCTCTAGTGTTAGTTCTGGCATGCCGAACCAACCACCGATGCCACCTAGCATACCGTTGATTAGCGCGATTAGACCAACGAATGCGATTAGCATTGCACCTACGTTAAGCGCAAGTTGTAGACCAGAAGCCGCACCGCCCGCAGCTGCGTCGATTACGTTAACTGGTTTGTCGTCACCGCCGTCCATCGCTTCTTCGATACTTTCGTGAGGCTGGTCAGTCTCAGGGTGAAGGATTTTAGCGAACAGTAGACCACCTGGTGCTGCCATGAATGATGCCGCAACTAGGTACTCTAGTGGAACACCCATAGATGCGTAACCAGCTAGTACACCACCAGCAACAGAAGCTAGACCACCACACATTACCGCGAATAGCTCTGATTGAGTCATTTTTGGAACGAATGGACGAACAACTAGAGGTGCCTCAGTTTGACCTACGAAGATGTTAGCTGCAGCTGACATTGATTCCGCACGCGAAGTGCCTAGCGCTTTTTGTAGTGCGCCACCAAGAATCTTGATAACCCATTGCATAACGCCAATGTAGTAAAGAACTGAAATCAGTGCAGAGAAGAAGATCAGTGTAGGAAGAACACGGAATGCGAAGATGAAACCGCCGCCGCCGAATACTTCGAACATCTTGTCAGAAACAAGACCACCGAACAGGAATGATGAACCATCGTTACCGTAGTTGATAACGTTAGAAACACCTGAAGAGAAACCGTTTAGTAGATCACGGCCCCAAGGTACATACAGAACAAATGCACCTAATGCGAATTGGATAGCGAATGCGCCACCCACAGTTCTAAAGTTGATAGCTTTTCGGTTGTTAGAAAATGCCACTGCAATCGCAAGAAGCACTACCATACCGATTAGGCTCATAAACAGGCTCATAGTTTATGACTTCCTTATAAGTTATTTATTGGCGTGTTACAAAATGGAGCTATAAAGCGGGGGCAATTATACTCATGCAGAATCAATTAAAGTAATGCCAGCCTCACACTTTCCTATAAGATTCATGATTGATTCAACCAGCTTTGTGAGTTAATTCACAATAAGCAGGAAAACGTTTTCGATTTCAAACCACATCTTTAGATTTTATTCACATATCGAGAAAGCAAAATTGCTATTTTTCCACAGTTGAGAGGCAATCGATTGCTTTCGGCCGTTATGCAACTCTACGAGCTCATTAAAGACGTGAATGAGTTTGGCTGGGTGGTTTGACTCCCCTTGATATCCAAGTATAGGCATATCTGGTGCGTCTGTTTCGATTACTAGGTTTTCGAGTGGTAATTTTTGAATTGCGTCGCGTGTTTTCTTGGCTCTTGGGTAGGTAATCGTTCCTCCTACACCGATAAAAAAACCTAATTTGACCCACTCCATGGCTTGCTGATAACTCCCAGAAAAAGCGTGTAGCACACCACCTCTAGGGAGATTCGCCGCTTTCACCATTTGAATGAGGCGATTGTGCGCTTTTCGGCTATGTAAAATAACTGGGAGTTCGAAGCGTCTAGCCAGCTCAAATTGAACTTCAAGTATCTTTTCTTGCAACTGTGGATCAACATCAATGGCAAAATCTAAACCACACTCTCCTATTGCCACGCACTGTGGCCCTTTTTGATTTAGATAGCCTTCTAGCTCTGTAAGGTGCTGCTCAACGTTATCTTCAAGAAAATACGGATGAAAGCCGAGCGCATAATACAAATTGGCATGTTGCTCTGCCAAAGTTTGAATACGAGCCCAGTTTTGCGGACCGACGGAAGGAATCAAAATTCTTGCGACGCCTTGCGTTTGAGCAAGCTCAAGTTGATGCGCAAAGTCATCTTGAAACACATCAAAATCAAAGTGGCAGTGCGTATCAAAGAGCTTCATCTTGACGCTTTTTATCTGTATCTGCGGGCAGAAAATCAGAGGATGGTTGGGCTTCACTCTTCTCTTCAGTTTGATGGGCAGGGTCTTTTCGATATGGGACACAACTGCGTTTCTGATCGGGAGTTAACCCCATATCTTTACACCAGTTGTCGTAACGCTTTAGCCCACGTTTAAACCAATTCATATCTTATCCTTATATAAAAACGCCCTTGGCTAAGTTTATAGCCAAGGGCGTTTTAAAATCTAGTTTGCGTTAAGGCTTACCCTAACCGCGCAAATTAGTGCTCGCGCGTCGCACGGAAATCAACGTCAGGGAAACGCTCTTTCGCTAAGTTTAAGTTAACCATTGTTGGAGCGATATACGTTAGGTTATCACCACCATCCAATGCTAAGTTCGCTTGATTCTTGCGTTGGAACTCATCCAGTTTCTTCGCATCACCACACTCAACCCAACGCGCAGTTGCAACGTTAATGCCTTCATAAATCGCTTCAACGTTATACTCAGACTTCAAACGAGCCACAACAACATCAAACTGAAGTACACCAACGGCACCAACGATCAGATCGTTGTTCTGTAGAGGACGGAATACCTGTACCGCACCTTCTTCTGATAGCTGAACCAAACCTTTGAGAAGCTGCTTCTGCTTTAGTGGATCTTTCAGGCGAATACGACGGAATAGTTCCGGAGCGAAGTTCGGAATACCAGAGAACTTCAGTGATTCACCTTGAGTAAAGGTATCACCAATCTGAATAGTGCCGTGGTTATGTAGACCAATGATGTCACCGGCGTAAGCGTGTTCTGCACGTGCACGGTCACCAGCCATAAAGGTTACTGCATCAGAGATACTCACTTGCTTGCCAAGACGAACGTGGTTCATCTTCATACCTTGCGTGTAAGTGCCAGATACAATACGCATGAATGCGATACGGTCGCGGTGTTTTGGGTCCATGTTCGCTTGGATCTTAAATACGAAACCAGAGAACTTCTCTTCAGTCGCTTCAACTTCACGTTCAACCGCTTGACGAGTTTTCGGCGCTGGAGCCCATTCAGTTAGACCGTCTAGCATATGATCCACACCAAAGTTACCTAATGCAGTACCGAAGTAAACTGGCGTCAGATCACCTGTTAGGAACATTTCCAAATCAAACTCAGGGCAAGCACCCATAACAAGCTCAAGCTCTTCTCGAACACTTTCCGCAAGGCCTGCACCAACTTTTTCATCAAGCTCTGGGTTATCGAGACCTTTGATGATTCGAACTTCTTGAATCTCATGACCGTGACCTGATTCGTATAAAATCGTTTCATCACGGTGAATGTGGTACACACCTTTAAATTCTTTACCACAGCCGATTGGCCATGTAATTGGCGCACACATCATGCCCAACTCGTTTTCTACCTCGTCCAATACTTCCATTGGATCACGAACGTCACGGTCAAGTTTGTTCATGAAGGTTACGATTGGCGTGTCACGCAGACGCGTTACTTCCATCAGCTTACGTGTACGATCCTCGACACCTTTCGCCGCATCGATAACCATCAAACACGAGTCTACTGCCGTTAACGTACGGTATGTATCTTCCGAGAAGTCTTCGTGTCCAGGCGTATCAAGTAGGTTTACCAGACAGTCATTGTAAGGGAACTGCATTACAGAAGTGGTTACCGAGATACCACGTTCTTTTTCCATTTCCATCCAGTCTGATTTTGCGTGCTGTGCGTTACCACGACCTTTAACCGTACCTGCTTTTTGGATCGCGTTTCCGAATAAAAGGACTTTTTCAGTAATGGTGGTTTTACCCGCATCCGGGTGCGAGATGATAGCAAAGGTCCTTCGCTTATTGATTTCATTGAGAAAATCTTGGTTTGCCATGTATAAATTCTTTTAGTTTGTACACGGATTTGTACACACTTTTGGAAGTACTCTCTTTTCAGTTCTTCGCTTGTCAAATCCGTCGTGTTAATCGTAATTGGCCGCTATTTTCGCTGATCTTGACTTTATAAACAATCAATGGTTATCTAATCGGTTACCATTTATTCTCAGCGCGCGCCAATGCTCAGTTGTAGCTGTTTGCAATCGTTGCTTCTTCAGCTCATGAACAACTGTGGCTAAACCACAAATTCCTTCGCTACCAGAAATCGATGATAGCTTGTCGTACTACACCGATGATGGTGCAGTTGCCGTTGATCGGTATTGCAGGGTATTGCGGGTTCAAAGGTTTTAGATACTTCTGTTCACCATCAATAACCAACTGCTTAAAGGTTGCTTCTTTCGAATCATCCAAACGCGCAACAACCAATGAACCTGAAGAGTAAGGTAACTCAGGATCAACAACGATCACTGCCCCCTCAGGTATGGATTTTTTTCCGCTTGGATTTTCCATACTGTCGCCTTTTACGCGAAGTGCGAAACAACCCTCATGTGCTTTCCCAGTGACTTCACGCCACTCCTCAGCATCTTCATGGGCAAATCCCTCCGCTATTTCAGTCCAATCACCGGCCTGAACCCAGTTAATGAGAGGAATTCTTCCCTTAATATCAGGCCCGACTTCTACATTACCGACCCCCAAGCCAATCTCGCCATCACCTGTGGCGAGCCAATGAGCATTCACGCGAAGCGCCTCCGCGATCTGCATGGTGTAACGAGACCTAGCCGATTTACCAGAGCAAATCTGGCTGATCGACTGCTGTTTGATACCAATGCGACGAGCCAACTCAGACTGAGTTACCCCAGTAAGCTGCAAGGCATGGTTTAGTCGTTCGGATAAAGTTTTCATAAGCCCGCATTCTACAAATAAAACTGTAGTCTTTCAACAATTTTAACTGTTGACTTATCTACAGTTTAAACTGTAACATTCAATCTTGTAACAGTTATTATTGTAATAGGAGACGGTATGGAAGTGTTCAAAACGACACAAAAACATCTCCGCCGTGCCATTGACTTGGTCGGCGGGCAATCAGCATTAGCAAGAGCCATCAACTCAAAACAGCAAAACGTCTGGTTTTGGTTGAATAAATCAGGGCGTGTTCCCGCTGAATTCGTTTTACCCATCGAACAAGCTACGCAAGGACAGGTAACCCGATCTCAGTTAAGACCGGACATCTATCCCGAATGCCCAAGCGAGCTGAAAGCCAGTAACCAGTAGGATTAAGGGCAAGTAATGGTCAGCATTTTACGTAAACACAGAAGCGAGTACCTCCATGCGTGATTATGGCAAGGTCTATACCCGCTTTTGGCTAAAGCAAAACGTTTTGTCCTGGAGTGACTCTGCGAAGTTGCTAGGACTGTATTTGCTTACATGCCCACATTGTAATTTGCTTGGCTGCTTTCGACTGCCGATTGGTTACGTTGCTTCTGACTTGAACTGGGATGAGCAACAGGTTGCCAAGGCGTTAAGTGAGTTAGAACAAGATCAGTTCCTGATTCGTTGCGAGGGATCTGGTTGGACTTTGATTCGAAGCTTTCTGAAGCACAACCCAATCGAAAACCCAAACCAAGGTAAGGCAGCCTTTCGGTTGCTTAAAGATGTACCTGCCGACTTCGTTGGTATGGCATCGCTTTTGAAATCTCTTGCCGCTTTTCAAGCTCGGCTTCCAGAAGAATTTTCATCATTGTTTATGCCTGATGGCAACCCGGTAAGGGACTCTCAACGGTCGGATGACTCTGAGAGAAGCAATAAACCAACAGTTAAAACTGTTGACCAGATACAGTTTGAAGACTTCTGGGATGTACAAATACGCAAAGAAAAAAAAGCGAAAGCCAAAGAAGAATGGCTACGCATGGGCCTCAATGAAGACCATGAACTCGCCTTGGAAGTGCTAACACGCTGGAAAGAGCAACGAGACAACCGATTGCAGTATCAAGATCGGACTAAGACCCCTATGCCACATAACTGGCTTTTAAACCGGCAATGGGAAGACGAGTACGTTCGCATTGATGAAGTACAGCAATCATCGACGAGCCTAAAGGGCAGCAATCACCAATTGAATATTGAAGAAAGCAATCGCCGCATTGCTGAAAGCTGGGCCGGACCAGGTATTCGGGAGGTTCGTTCAAGTGCAGGAGGTTGATAAACGCGAGTTTGCTGAAATTTGGGGAGCAGCTTGGGCCATGTATGGCAAAAGCGTATCACCGCAATTGCTATCCATCGCATTTGAAGCCCTTCGTGCTTATAGCATTGAAGAAGTGCGAATCGGTCTGACTCGGCATATTCAATCACCGGATACTGGGCAATTTTTTCCAAAGCCCGCTGACGTCATCAAGCATATCGACGGCAACTCAGGTTCAAGAGCCATGGTTGCTTGGAACAAAGTTGACAAGGCTGTTCGTCAGGTTGGCGCTTGGACATCCGTGATGTTTGACGATGCGCTTATCCACCGCGTGATTTCAGACATGGGTGGATGGGTTGAACTCTGCAAGGTTGATGACAGGGAATACCCCTTTAAGCAAAAAGAGTTTTTAACACGCTACCAGGCTTACTTGCTGCGGGACGAAGTGGGTGAATACCCAAGGCTATTACAGGGTATTGCAGACCATCAGAACCAGCAAAAAGGATTTGATATGCAAGCGCCGGTTGCCGTAGGCGACTGGTCAAAAGCGGCACAAGTTTATACGAGAGGCATCGCCGACTTTAGCGCAGTGCCATTAAAAAGAATAAGCCCGAAAGCCATTCAGGCGCTTCTCGGAAATCAATTAGAGGACAAAAATGAAAACGATTAAAGCAAAAACCATTGCCCTAGTGATAGCCATGTCCGCAAGCACTTCAGTCTATGCGTTTCCGGGCTATCAGTGGGAAAAAGCAGCACATAGCGTTGGTATTGATCCAGTCATGCTCTACGCCGTTGCCTTGGCTGAGTCGGCCTCACATCGTGGTCTCAACATGACCAGTCCATGGCCATACGCAATTCGCAATGGTTCAAACGCAACCTACGCCAAATCTAAGACAGAAGCAGAGCAACTGTTAAACCAGGCACTGCAAGAGACTGAAAAATATCAGCTCGATATTGGCCTTATGCAAATCAATTTGCATTGGCATGGGCATCGGGTGAGCTCAGCAGCGGAACTGCTAGACCCCATCACCAACCTTACGGTCGGCTCAAGTATTTTGGCCGAAGCAATCAAGTCTTCACCAAATGATTTAGAGCTTGGCATAGGCCGCTATCACAGTTGGAACGAAGAGCGTGCACGCTGGTATGGGCAAAGAGTGCTTTCTATCTATCGCAATATTTTACATGAACTGGAGGTCCGTCAATGACAACCAATCAACAAGACTTCTATCAATTAAATTTGGCGTACCTACACGCAGCACGAGAATTGGCGCGAATTGATCCGCAAGAGGCCGTCTTGCGCTTTGGACTTACACGCGACGTGGTTGATGCTCTGATTAATGCTGGTGTTGACGACCTGCAACGAGTGGCGACCTCATCATTCATGCTGTTTCAACCAAGGGGTAACCAAAGCCAACTGATTGAGATGGTGAAGAGCAAAGGCACAGGTATCCCAAGAATCGCTTATTTATTATCAACCCTAAACAACAAGGGGGATGCATGATTGATAACCTGTCCAAAAGTGAGCTATTTACCCGAGCCTCGCTGCTTATTAAATACGGATTTCGAACAACCATTATCGCGCTCGATACAGGTTTGCCAATCCACATTATCAGAAGGCTCCACAAAGAAGTGACTGGCAAGTCACCTTGTCCTGGTCAATTGCCAGAATCTGATGCCATCGTCAAAAGCAGAAGAGCATTAGTTGAAGGCTCCCTGCTTATGGCGCTTTATGTCAATATTGGTGGTGATAATGTCTACAAGCAATTAAATATCGATGCTTTGATGAAGGCTTACGATGCGTATTTGGTTGCAAGAAAAGAAGCAGATCTTCCAGCTGAGATCCCCTGGAAAAAACTGACCATCAATGAAGGTTGGGTTCTAGCTCGTGATTTAAGATCACAGCTTGCATCCTTACACCGGTGTCGATGCGGCAGTCTGTATTTGACGGTATCACAACAGCGCATTCAGCTTAAATGTCCTGTGTGTGAGATTATGGCCGAGCAAACCACTAGAGCACTTTTTGAGAACTAACATGCAGATGCATGATTTGATTGTGCACCTCCCGTGCACTTTGAGAGTACTAAGAAGATGACAAACTTACTTAAATCTTTACCAGCACGCTGCTGGTTTATATCACTGGGGCTTTTTCTGGCGACTTTGGCTGCGGCTCATTTCTTTCCTTCAGAAATATTAACGGCATCTGCCAAGTTAGCGGCTTTGCCATTTCTGTTCTGCACCGTCGTTTTTTTCAGCTACTTGGGTTTCAAAGCGACCTGTAATCCCATCGGACTTATAGCCATAATCACTATGCTTGTAGCAATCGCATATTGGCAAGCGAGTTGGACAATTGTTGGTTTGGGACTCTCTTTCTTAGCTATTTGTACTGGAATTAGATTCTTGAGTAGCCAAGTTAAAGATTCGGGTAGAACTTTGAGCATTGAAGAAAAATGGTATTGGTATAAGCTCCATTCGTTTTTTGATGGCTTTTATCCAAGGTATCCCAAAAAGCCAAAAAAATAGCCAGCCAACCACAAGCTGGCTACCTTCTATTTTCAGTTCCTTCCTGATGCCTGGTTATAAGCCCTAATATCGATCAAGTTGTTCTGAGCATAATCTCCCGCAAGCGATGCATTTGAGATCACCGCTATCTGCTTATCCACAAATGCTTTATCTTCTTCAGACACACTGTCAGGGATGTAAGCGCCACTCTCATCCTTTTGACGATACTCATTTAGCATTTGCTCCCTTAGACCTAGCATTTCAGGCGACCAACTCGATGAGTCTTCAGAGTTGAATACGCGTCCCGCCAAACCTTCATTGAAAGCTTGAGCGAACACTTGACTTTGAATCGGGGTCAATCCCATTCTCTGCCCTTCGCTGTATGCTTCCTGTTTGAAATCATCGGCATACTGTTCTAAGAACTCACCATATCGATTGTTAACTGCCGCACCAAATGCCCCCGCCAACATGGCTTCAGACTTAGTGCCCCAGTTTACTTCGGAGGCATACTGCGAACTCGATCCACTGTATGCATCATTAAACGCCGTCAATGGATTTTCCAAAGAGGTTCCGGCATCAACGGCGGCTTTTAACCCATCCCAGGTTGATTTGCTGGCCACCGTTGCGTTGTGCAAGAAACCTCGTGAGCCAGGATCTTCAAGCGCTTGTTCTTTGTAACTCTCATAGTCTTCGCCAAAGTGATTCAAGGTATGCAGAGCTGCATCAGTATGCTTGCCACTGAAATCACCAATAGCACTGGCGCTGTTGAAGAACATTTCAGCACCAGAAACTCCGCTATCATCAGCCATAATGCGTGATCGCCACTGAGATCCAGCTTCACTGTTTAGTCCAGATTGATAGGTACTTGTGTCAGTAGCTACGGCCTGCTGAGCTTGCTGCTGATGCGCATTCAACTGTCCATCTATACCAGACAGATTGGTTTGGTAAGCCGATTGAGCTGCGTTGAACTGAGTTTGAACTGTTGCTGCATCCTCGTAGCCGCCCAATACACCCGATTCAACTTGGCTTTGAGTACCACCAAAAGTAGGTGCAGTTGATGACAAGCCTTCATTTGAGCGCGGCTGAATTGATCGTAAATCGGCTCCGGTAGCCATGGCCATAACCGTCATTGCAGCTTGATAATCATTGTCGCGTTCAGCGGGCGTTGAAGAGTTGCTATAGGTTAAAGACTCCATAGCTGCCGCTACATACGCCTGATTATCATCAGGTAGCAAGCGCTGATACATTGGAAGGTTTTCACGTAAACGGTTACCTGCTTCAACATGCTGGTTCATATAGCGACCTAAATAATCCATGACTTCAGGATTGTCCGCCGCTAATCGGGTTAACGTCGCACCATCAGTATTTCTTTGTCCTGATAGACTGTAGCTGGCCTGATCAAGCTCACTAAAGCGATTTGATGCCGTGACAACGTCTTGTGCTGAACTCTGAAGTGACTGATAGTCTTGGTTAGACAACGACATTTCAACGCCAGAACGTCTTGAATCTGAAAGGTCCTTAACCATCGCATCGCGATACTCAGCACGTCGTGAATCACTTAATGCCAAGCTTTGCATCTCCCCAGTGAGCGTATTTGCGGTCGTAGATCGAGAACTGCCTTCTGACGACTCAACTTGGCCACTAAAGTTACCACCTAAATCCAGCCCTGCTCGTACCCTTGATAGTTTTGGTACACGAGATGAGTCTGGCTTATCGACTCCTGGCAAGTTGCCCTGTGGAGAATCATTGCCGCCAGTACCAAGAAGCCTTCCAAGAAAGCCCTTATCAGCAACTTCTTTCTCACCGGGATTAGTAATGGTTCCATCGCCACCGACCCTTAGGCCTCCCGATAGCACGCCCGATACCAAGCCACGTACAGCATCTTTTTTATCGTCTCCAAAACCATACCGAGTTTGCAGGTCATCAGTAACCTGATTAACAACGGCGCTAGATGCGGAGTTAGAAGAACCAATCTGACGTCCAACCGAAGAAAGGTTGTCGTAACTTAGCTTTTCACCAAAGGTTCGACTCATGGTATTGCCAACCTGACGGCTAAAGGCTTGAGTTGCCTGAGTCATGGATTCTTTTGCAGAGCCGACCATTGAACCCACTGCGTTTCCGACAGAGAAACTGCTTAGTAGGTTTGACGCGCCGGTCATAGCAGAACCAGTGAGGGCTGAATTTTGGAACATTGACTGTGATTGCATTACCGGGGCATTTTTCGCGACATCTGGACTTGCCAGCTTTTCATCAATGGCATCACCGTTTTGTAGACGCCCAGCCAAGTGGGTAGCGGTTATTGCTGAGCCATAAACGAGCATGAGCGAAATCGCCGGAACACTCGACGCCAACATGCCGCCAGTAGCTATCCAGGTTTGCAGCACTGAATCCATCTGCATCATCCCAGCAAAAGATGGCACTTCTGTACCTGCAAAGGCATCAAGAGCAGACATTTTCCCTGCAACGGTTAAATGAATATACAGGTTAATGATGGCCATGACAGGCATCCAAAGTTGAATCCAAAGCAGGATTAACAAGTACTTCCCAGCCATTCGCATCCCGATTTGGCCAAGGGCTATCACAAAGGCCATCAATGGGGTGATGGCGTAAATGAACCCCTCAAAAAACGTCATCATCGGACGAACGATACTCTGGAACAGGGTCTGCTCCGCCGCCCATTGCGTATTACGCTGCTCAATCGCTTGGTTAACCATAACGGCTGCGGTGAAAGCTTGATCATCCATATACTTGCCCGTCACGCTTTGCTCATAAATAGGCAAAAGCACTGACGCGGTCATATACTCTTGGGTGTTAACCGAAGCCAAACCAAGGTTATTCAGTGCATTTCGGATCACGTCATCAGTGTCCGTTGCTGACGAAGTCCCCAATGAGGCTGACAGAACCTGTTTAAGCCTTGGAATGAAGGTTGATTCTGTCATGAGTTTCAGTTGGCTATAGGCATCGGTGCAGTCCAGATCGCTACTGCTACCACTGAGCATGATTCGAGTGCCATAAATGCGCGAATCAAACCTAATCGCTGTCATCGGGTTAGGATCACTCAGCACCTGATCGAGGTTCTTTTGGCCGATGTCGATACCAATCAAGGTGCACTCTTTGATGTAGTTAAACCACGATTGCTCGATGTCCGAGCCGCCGACACGATTTGCATCACCCAACCCAGAGCGATCCATCACCTGTTTTCTCACTTTAATCAGTGACTGTAAACTGGATGCAAAGCCGTATTCCGTCATCGCGGGAGTTGAGAAGGCGGTTTCAAACAATCGCGTGATTTGAAAGCCAACAGTCGAAATCGTACTACCTGCGGCAGCAACACCGATGGGCACATTATCAACCACTCGAACTTGTCCGGTGTACGCATCCTCAATGCTCACTCGGGTACTGGGTCCAAACATGGTTGCAAAGACTAGCCATGAGACTAAAACGTGTTGAAAGTTAATCCCACGACCGCCTTGCATTAAGGCCTGGACAGAGACCATCAATACCCCAATGAGCAAGCCAATGCGAACCATTGAAGTAAAATCGCCTGTACCAGTGATCATCGCGACAGCGTTCAGGACCTGCTCTAAAAAAGCCGAATCCCCGATGGAATAGATTTCCCACATGACCTATTCCCCCAGCGCCGTAGATTTAACGGTGTAATAACGCTGTTTGCGAATGGTCTGTATCACCTGGTTAAAATGTGCCAGCAACTCTTGCTCTGAGCCGTATCTTCGCTGCAACGCGGCGTACTCCTCATTGATTTGGCGACGTGCACGTTCAAGGTCTTCCGTTAATAACTTCGCATAGGCATGATCTTCCACACCGGAGGTACTTCTAGCTGCATTGAGCATGTCTTCAACTAATGCTCGGGCCATCTCAACAGCAATAAATGGTGCCGCTCGTGAAGCAAACGACCTAGCGGCCCCTTCATTTAATGCAGAAAGAGTTCGAATCATGCCCCCAATGCTGGCAGGAGCCGAGGTCATAAAAGCCTTTTCGGTGGCGCTAGCAGCCCCTGTATTTCGAGCAAACTTAAAAATAATGCCGTTACTAGAACCTGTACCAAGAAGTAAATTTTCTACCTGAGTTGATAACCCGGTAAGAGTCACGTTAGTGATTATTGGGTTCAGACAACCGTCTTGCGTCACTGTGTCACATCGGTACATAGCGACGTTACCGCCATGAATTAGATGTTCAATAGTCACTTTATTGCCATTCAGTCTGGTCAGTTTTGGGGCTTTACCTTGACCATCAGCCGCATTCGCTAAATCACCAACGATGATCGAGCCCGTCACGGACATAACCGCTTCAAGAAAACGGTCATCCCCAGATGCAAACCAGCTTGATGCCGAGTGACGTTTCAATGCTCGCCAAACCAAATTACCTTTAATCGTTTTGTTCACATCAGATGCCGCGACACTCGAAGCGTTCTCATATGGGTTCTTACCATTGGATTCACTCCAACTGGTAAAAATGTCTCCAGCCCCTTTAAGTGAGCTCAACATGCTGGCCTCTGTTTGCCCCTTCTTACCAAAAGCAGCTAGGGTATCGTTCACGACTCCCTGAGCCATTTGACAGGAATTGCCAAAATATTCGTTCAACTGCTGGATTTTCTTTTGCAGTGTCTCCATGTGCTGGGAGCATTTCTCACACATAGCACTGAGCGCCAATTGGAATGCATATCCTTTGGCGTTTGCAGCAACAGAGCGAAGTAATTGAACAAACTGATCCGCGTTAACAAATGACAAACTTCCCGCGAACATATCAATGCCGCCACAACCGGCTTGGAATGACGGTGGCACCATAGAGACGAGGTTCTCGTTCATGATCCTGTTACGAACAACAACGCTTCCTCCAGATATAACGCCACGCCGCTGACTCTCGAATACACCAGGCGCAGTGGTGTTGGTCATTGAACCAAACAACTGGTTCATCTCCTGTTGCAAGCTTGCTTGGCTCATAGATGAAAAACCAATCGCACAGGCGATTAGCGATACTCGGATTACTTTTTTCATTGTTATAACCCTCCTTGTGCACGCAGATAGCGAACAAGGAACTCAGGGTCCTGTAATATCTTTTCGTTAAGCTCTTGGGCTGACATCGCGAGTGACACGCCGGGTTGAACAGGTCTGGTGGCATAGTAAGTTTGATCGTCAATCCAACCGGCTTGATGGGCTGCGAGAATGATTCGATTATTGAGCTCATCAAGGCTCATTGCGCCTTGTCCAATCGGAGTAATAACGTTAGGCGGGTCAACTAAGAACACGGCAGGGACAGTCGTAACGGACAAGGATTGGGCTTGTCCTGAATCGACTTTGTAATTGGGAAACTCTCCACCGGGTAAAGGCAAGCCATCGACAGCAATAGCAAACACCTCGAACCCATAGTTCAAGGCCATAGATTCGATGATAGGCGCTTGAGCATGGCAATAAGGGCAATCCGAACGATAGAAAAAGAACAAACCAGCCCGCTTCGCTACTTCACCTAAAGCTACATCACGTTGAGCGCCAGCTTCTCGATCCATCCGATTGGCAGCATAGGTCGCCAAGGGTCTGCGACTGATTTCATCCAAAACAGGATCGCCCATGACCACCTGCTGACTAACATCAGCAAACTGTGAGCCCTTATCCATCATGACGCGCTGGAGATACAGATAGGCTCTGACGTTCTCATTCGTCGGCTCATCAATTGCCTTGTCCATGAACGATTGCATATGCTCTCGGAACCATGCGGCACTGAAGGGCTTTAGTTCGCTCTGACTGGACTCCACGACACCAGTTTCCGGCTCTATCAGCTCATCAGGCTGCTCAGGTTCAGGAATAACCTGATACCAAAACCAGCCTTCCTGACCACGCTGATAGAATGGTCCATCACTGGCATGGGCGGGCAAGATGAATAGCAAGAAAATAATGATTGGGATGGTCACCCATAGGATGAACCAAGGGAACAAGGGGGTTCTCATTGTCAGCTCCAGAAAATTTCATAGAGCTAACATGCTAAAGATCCCCGTCAGGGCGATTAGCCAGATAGATGAATGAATCGTGTGTGTTTCTGACTAGCTGTCTTGACCAGTAACAGCTAACTTTAATGAGCCAAAAATATGGTTTTCCGTTTTGAGCTAGGAGCGGACATCGAACTATCAAACTTTGCAGAGGAAATATAGCTGTGGGTTAACTTTTAAAGAGTGATCGTGTACATTGGCCAGATTAAATCAAGATGACACTTTTTTATGGCAGTAGAGACTATCAATAGGGAAGCTGGAGACTCTGGCAAAGGCTTTAGATTACAGCTCATAAGGGCGATTAAGCTCATGCTGCAAACGATTCAGCAGGATAGAAGTACTGTATTTTTTACTGCGGTGGAAAATCTCGAAGATGTTTCCCATCAGACTATTGTAGATGGAGAAGTCAGTAATTACTTCGAAGAAGACAAGAATTATGACTTGAATGGCAATTTCACAATTTTTAGTCCTCCGGTTATAAATACGTTGGTCAGTTTTTATGACATCTATGTAGATCAATTTCGCACCAGCAACAGCGTATATTTGGGCTTTTACACGACGAGGGATGTCGGTAAGGAAAGAAAATCCAAGCTCAATAGCGGTAAAGAAATAGCTCTACCAGAAAAACCAATTTTAGAAATTCTTCAATCGTTTGATGATGTTTCAGACGATACAATTAATTTAGTAAAAGAAATTCTTGTTGAAGAGTACGCTTCCCAATATAAAGAAAAGCCTAAGTCAGGAAACTTAGAAACGCTTCGGGGTCTAAATGCTGATATGTTTAAAGAGTTTTTGAGGAAAATTTTATGGCATTTCGGTCAGGAAGATGAGGATGCACTCAAGCAGACAGTTTTAACGGATATTGAAAATTCACCACTTCACAACAATGCGCATATAGGCAAAGAAAAAATAATATTTTGTTTGTTAATGGATAAGCTGAGTGAAAAGCAAAATAGTAAAAACTTAGTCGATAAGTTGGTTCATAGTTCAGATGTAAAACTGATTTTTAAAGAAGCAGAGTCTCAAATTCCAGACGAGAGTATAGACCCTACTTGGCGCTATATCGCCGAGCTTGAAAAGGATGTGACCGACAAGCGAAATCTGAAGGAAAAAGTACTTTCAGTAATTGAGGATATTTCAGATCGTCGAATTAGACTGTTAGCTAGAAAAGCAAGTGGCTCTAAGTATGAAGAGCGTGAAGCAGACAAGTCTTTTTTGTCTTTGAAGTATCGTGTTTTTGAAGCTTGTGAAGAATATTTTTCAGATGATGGATATGTAGCCCCTGAAAGCGGCAACGACTTGGATGCTGTTCTTCAAACGCTCTTATCAAAAGCAGTAGAAGATATTTCTAAGTTAAAGACCGATTACAAATATACGATTTCTAATGATAAAACAATAGAAGGAATTATTTGGAATTTATTTGATGGGTGTTTTTTAGCTTTTGATGAGTGTAGTGATGAGTGATGTAAGTACAAAGAAAAGGCTAATGTACTTAAGCGGTGAAGATTTCTATCTTTATTGCTATTCCGTTCTTGTTATTTTGGATTCTTTAGGTTGTCGTGATGGGAAATTTTTTAGAGACTACAGGAAGTTGGCTTTTTTAACTGACATTATCAGTAATGATAAAACAGTCTATGTGGTTTCTCATTCTTCAGGAGAAAAACTGAACCCGAAAGATTATGAGTGTTTACTTGACAGCTATTCGAATGGATTAACTAGAAGAAGTGAAATTCTTAAGTTGTTGTTTGTTCTTGAGAAGAGAGGCTATGTGACTTTGAATCGAGGTAAAGCACAAGAAATTGATGTTACTTTGACTAAGGATAACCTTCCCAATGACTTTTTGAACAGCAATGTTTTCGAGTCGGAATCTAAGAATATAATAAATATATCAAAGAAAGTGGGACGGTTGGCATCGCTAACTCTGGATACCATGTTAGGTAAAATTTATGTTGAAAATGGAGTTCGAACATGGGTCTGATGCGAGTTAATAAGCTTATTTATGAAGGAAGCAAGTATTTTTTCGAGTCTAAAGAGTTCGACGAAAATATCATCCTAATTGAGGGCGATAATGGAACAGGGAAAAGCACCTTCTGTAATTTGATTTATTTTGCATTGGGTGGAGAGGTTCCAATATTTCGAAGAAATAATGATAAGCGCCACGATGAAATAACTTCTGATAGTGATAACTATGTTGATCTTTATATCTCAATCAATGATGGCAGTTATTTACTAAGGCGCTACTTTGGAGATAATGAAGTAACAGTAATCCCCTATGAGCGGGTGGTTGAGAAGATATATTCAGAAGATAAAAATACTTTAATTAAAGAGAAGGTAAGATTTTCTCTTTCGGAAGATAAGACTGAAATATATCCCGTAAACAGAAGCAAAGATTCATACGTTTTTTCTGACTGGATTCTCGAGAAATTGGAAATATCTGTGGTCGAGCTTTTTCATGGATATAATACATTTAAAATTAATATATCAGACTTGATGCGGCTGATTTATCACGATCAACAGCCGAACCCAGAGGGTATTTATAAAAAGCCAGATACTAATTCAACGTATGTTTCTGATTCTGAGTTGGTTCGAAAAGCTATTTTTGAACTCTTAGTTGGTAAAGCCTATTCTGATTACTACGACTCTATTGTCGAGGAAAAGAAGCTGTCGAGAGAGAAAAGCTTGGCTAAAGCGGTTGTGAATGAGTACACGCTTTTAGCCGACAAAATGCGAAAAAATGGCGGGGCTAAAAATGTCAGTTTTTTACAGAAAGAAATCTCTGATAAAGAGCAGCAAATTGACAAGTTGCATGATGCCAGACAGGCATTCAAGCGAAATCGAACTGGATCAAATACAATTAATCAAGATATTGAGTCGTGCAAATCAGAATTAATTGATTGTGAACTTAGATTAAGCCGATTAAAAGAAAATCTGGTTTCAGCTCTTGATGAACGGTACAAATTAAACGTAGTTAGAAATGAATCTGCTTCAGAAATTAGACGCATTGAAAAAGTTATTTTTTCACACGATCATCTAAACCTTTTTACATCTGATACTTGTCCATACTGCTTAAGTCACGTGGATCGTGTGGAAGGGCATTGTGTTTGTGGCGCTTCGATAGAAGAAGAACAATATGAGAGGTTTTTCTACACATCAAAAGAGTATAAAGATATTCTGAAAACGAAACTTAAGGCACTGTCAACAATTAAAACCGCATATGATGATTGTGACTCTGAAGTTCAAGAGATTAAAAAAGAAATTGAGTTGATAGAGAAAAAGTCGGTGACTTTCCGTGAAAAGCTACAAGAAATGCTTGGGCGGGTCGATGAAATTGTTGACATTGAAAGCCTAAATGATATTGACGATAAAATATTGCAGCTTAGAGAAGATGTTGCGAATTTGAATCGATTGTTGGAGATTGAATCAAAGCTGGAACGTATCCAAAAAGATTTTGATCTGGTTAGCTCTAAAGCAAAAGACGCTGAGTTAAAGAGGAAAGGGCTTGAGATTAAAGCTCAACAGGATGTAACTTCGAAGGTAAATGCGTTTAGTAAAAAGTATGATGAGCTGATGAAAAATACTTTGCCTGATTGCAGATCGGCAAAGATTGCGCTTGATAACTATTTGCCTTCAATTAATGATGGTCTCTATCGAGAAACAAGTTCACTTGTTTCAATTCGAATGATGTACTTTATCACTCTCATGCATTTAGCTTTGTCTGATGAATCAGTGACATTCCCGCGCTTTTTACTTATTGACACACCTGAAACTGCCGGAATCGAATTAGAGTATCTGATTAACTGTATTCGTCAGTTGGAAGAATTGAAAAATTATGGAGCTGACTTTCAAGTTATCATTTCGACAGGTTTAAACAAGTATCCCGAGTCATTAAAGGACAATCGTGTACTCTTTATGCCCGATAAGCAGAAGGAACATATGCTCTTGAAGAAGAAGAGCCTTTCTAAGTAATAACGTCAAGCAATTTAGATTCAACTAGTTAG
Source organism: Vibrio sp. 1874 (assembly GCF_033344395.1). Lineage (NCBI taxonomy): Bacteria > Pseudomonadati > Pseudomonadota > Gammaproteobacteria > Vibrionales > Vibrionaceae > Vibrio > Vibrio sp. 1874. Next base: position 12,314 of record NZ_JAWPOR010000007.1, on the reverse strand, counting down.
TATGATTAGTTACTGAAGTTCTGCTATCGGCACGTAAGTAATATTCAGAAATTTTGAATACTACATTAACTCAATTTACTGCAAAAACCGTAACCAACGTTTTAATTGAGTCACCCGGAACCATAACAAAGTTCATTTTGCTACCAACATGCTGCCAGAACTCGGCCTCTTGTGCATATTTTTTTGTTTTTTGGATAGCGACGCTTTCTGGTAACTGGGCTTTAGTTAGCCCAGAGCATAGCAGCTTTGTGCACAAAGCCTTCCAAGGATGCTTAGGAGCACCGTCTGAAAGCCGTTCCACAAACCGTTCCAGTGCATGACGAGTCACCACGACAGGTCCAATGTTCGGAACGTTGATGACCTCATCGATTTCTCTCACTGTAGCATTATCGACGCTGTATTCTTCGAAGGAATGTGAGAGCCAATCGTCCCGCTTCTCTACCGAGATCTGTGCTTCCTGGTATCGAGTAAGCAAAAACCTAGTCAGGCTGTAAAGTGAATGCTGAGTTGAGCGTTGTTTCTGTAACTTTTTGATAGCTCCTTTACTGACCCGGATTTGAAGCCCATTACCGCTTCGGTTACTCCCCATCACCTCTTTCACTGACAGTAGGTGATGAATAGCATAAAGCTCAGCTGCAATTGGCTTTTGCTGCTCAGGTAGCTTGTCGTATTGCTCACCTAAATCGACCTTTAGCTCACCACCTCTTCGAAGGCCGGTCTTCCAGTAAACCGTAAACTCACCATCAATCTGCTTTGTTAACAGGGTTAAAACCATCATGTTTGTTTCTCCTATTAGTTATCTATTTTTCATTCTCCATGTTTTTTCAATTATGCAAGGCGCAAAAAAAAGGGGCCGAAGCCCCTTGGATCAGATATGAACTTTAGGAAAGCCCATGGCACCGTAAACATTCAACACATCATTCCAATCCCAACTTTTCACGCCAAGTGACGTTGGTATCGGAGGGATCAACACTTGTGTCAGAATGCCTTTTTGCCAGGCTTTTTTCTTGAGTTCATTCGCTGCATTCAGGCCGGTCTCAGAGAGATCGTGATCTGCCCAGATGTACAGCATTTTCACATTACTTGGTGGTTCAAACCTAGCCAGTAGTGTTGCATTCACAACCGACCAACATGTTTGCCCCGTTGCTCTGGTTACCGCTAGGGCCGTTTCTATACCTTCAGAAACACCTAGTACCTCACCAGGCTCACCTATCGGAATGGCACCACCAGTGATTGTTCTGTCACTTGGTATGGGCATCATCTTTTTTGGCTTTTCAACCGGCGCTTTGAATCCATCTTCACTTAGGTAGATCCGATGAAACGTGGCCGAACGCCCTTGCTGAGTAACGATTTTACCTAGCAGCGCTGGGTAGCTATCGATAAACAGGCCATCTTCATCATGGTAAGGCAAGTTTGGATGAAACCTCAGCACCGAATCCCATTCAGGACGAAGCCGCGTCACAATGCCACGACGATGCAAGTAGTTCCAAACAGGTTGCGCACGAGTATCTGCAAGAGATAACGTTTCTCCCCACGTTTGATTCAAACGTTGGATAATCGCTTTGTCCTCTACCTGCTTTTTAGTCTTCCGGTCAACAGCGTTACTCGGTATTGCCCGAGTTGGTACTTGTCCGGGTTGAATACCAAGAACCTGGCCGATTGCTTCAATAGACTGAGCAAAGTTCCATCCATTGATCCAAGACAACAGTTCAAAACCATCATGAAAGATACCGCAGGTATTACAAACGCCGCCACCGGTATATTCAGCATCTTTGAACAGCCTAAAGCCATCACGACCGCCATGAACAGGACAAGCCACATGACGCCCTTTTCGAGCAATAGCGGCATCAAGTTCTGGCACCAATGCCGCCAAGACTTGAAGCCATTGGCCATTGAGATATGGCCTTACTGTGTCAATTTGTAAAGGTAACGCCATATAACCTCCTTAAATAAAATGCCGACTCCTACCCCAGGTGGTAAAAGTCAGCTTAGGTCCAGCATTAGCCGTTCGGTTAATACAGGAGCGTTAGTCAAGCTGGATACCATGTCGTCTTAATAGCCACATGATGGACTCACGAAGCACATCAGGATCGACAACGGCAGCCATTGCGCAAACACGAAAGCAAAATGGCGCTATTTCGTCATTTTGAATCCACGACAACACATCCTTGCGCAACCGAGTACTGACACGACCGTCCAGCAATACACGGATCGCATCCAAAAGAATGCCTTCGCGTAACTGCCAGATTTCCGTGTCAGACCAAGTGACTGGGGCATCATCAAACTCAAATAGAAATTCGAGCTGTGATGATGTGTGCTGATGGGACTGCTTTTGTGATGTAGGAGAATGGGCAATACGCCCATTCATTACAGATAACCGCGTTCGGCAAGCGAAACGCAGCCCTCGGATGCGACCACGACATGGTCAAGCGTTCGAATATCAACAAGTGACAAGGCGTCACGGAGTCGATGAGTGATGCGTTTATCAGCTTCACTTGGCTCAGGATCACCCGATGGATGGTTATGAACCAGTATCACTGCTGCCGCATTAAGTTCTAGCGCTCGTTTTGTTACTTCCCTTGGATAAACGCTCGCTGCATCTAAAGTGCCTTTGAACAGCTCTTCAAATCGAATAACGCGATGCTTTGTATCAAGAAACAGTACGCCAAAGACTTCGTGCTCATACTCGTGCATCAGTGTTTGCAGGTATGAGAACGCCGACGATGGCTGTTCAATTTTTCGACCTTTACTCAATCGACCACGGGCAAGCTTGAGCGCCATATCTAAGATATCCGCTTCAGTCACTTGCTCAGGAACGATGTAAGTACCGGCTTCTTCGCCAGCTAAGAACTTTTTGTTTTTCATAGGAGTCTCCAAAAAAAAGCGGAGACGAACCCATGCCCTGAAGGGGACGGAATCGTCCCCGCAGGGTGGTAAAATTGATGTGGTTACTGAATTAACAGTTGTTGTGTTACTTCGAATAACTCACGCTTTAGATCTTTGACGTCATTAATCATAATGCTTTGAGGAAAGAATTTCTCAACACTGCGTGTTTGAATCCCTATCCCCAGCAGCTCAAAGCCACTGCGTCTGCACCGGTCAACAATGTCATGCGTGGCAGCCCAATCATCTGGGTCACCATCCGTTAGCACTATCATTAGCTTTCGCTTCTGTTTTTGCGCTAACAAACTGTTTGCCGCAAACCACATCGCTTGTGCCATAGGCGTACAACCTCGTGGTTTTTGGTCAAAACAGGCGGCCCGATGTCGAACCGATTGCTTGGGCAATAACGCGATAGAAACTTCCTGATGAATACCAGGAAAATAACTGACCGCAGGTACAACACCCGGTATGCCTTCCAGTGCCATGGCCAAAGCCAAAGCAGCTTCATTGGCAACATGAAAGTACTTTCGATTACCTTCGCCAATGGGTTTACCCATTGAACCCGATATATCGACAAGCAAGTGCACAGCGGCATTGGGGGCAATGCGAGGTTGCCTTTGAATAAACAATCTCGACTCACCGGCTTGTGAAGCGGCAAGACGATGGGTTGCCACTCGAAGACCGTGCCTTTTGGCATGATTCCGATTGTCCTGACTGGACTGAACCATGCCCCTAAGTCGGGCTCGAATTTGAGCAGACTCCGACGCCGATAAGGTCAAGATGGCCTCATCACCCAACATAGCTTGCTCTGCTTGGGGCAAACTGAGAGGTGTGACGCCCTGATGTCCTTCAGCTTGTTCCGACAACACTTCTGCCACTTGGGCAAAGGTATCGGGTTCAAACTGAGCGGCACTGGCCTCTAAGGCTTGTCGCAAATTGTCAGCTTGATCAGAGTTATCTGAATCCCCCGTTTCAGCAACATCCGCCGTTGCAGACGAGTCTGTTTCAGGGATTTGACTGTCACTACTGTTATTGCTGTCATTACTCGCATCTTGTCCAATGTCATTACCGCTATCAGCATCCGACTCATCCTGTGGTGGACGAGATTCTTCTTCCAACATGGCAACGATGGCATCGACAAGTTTCAGCACTTCACCTGTAGATGCCAGGCTAGGCACTGCTGTAAGCATGGCGCTTAACCGGCTCATCGCTGCGGCAGGAAAGAGTTGTCTCACTCTTTCATCAACCGCTTGATACAGAGGTGTCAGCGCTTTCTGACCCAGAAAATGGCATCTCAAGCGGAACAACAACCATGCTTGCAAGTTAGATGCAGGCTCAAGCTGTTCAGGTACACTCATTTGCTGTGTGTCCACCATGTACTCAATCACTTGCGAAATACTGCGCCGGGTTCCGGGGTAATCCTTTGCCAATTCGTTTTCAATGCGAACGTCCTCAATGATATTGAGAAGTGCCTTACGGATCGGCTTGGACGACGCCTTCTGCACCATGTCAAAATTGGTATGCCGAATATGCGCCGCTTCATGAGCCAGATAACCCCAAGCTATCTGTTGATAGTGTGGGTCGTCTGGGTTTGCTGTTGGGATCACAATCCGCTCACCATCGGTAAACGCATCTTGTCCTTGAATAAGCACCTTCACACCAAACTTTTCGCCATAAGCGGCGGCAACGATTGGCAGTGCGTTTTTTAATGGATGATTCATGGGAGTCTCCTAATCATTAGGGGGAATACTCCCTCAGCGGGAGCGTTTCCCCGCTGGGAATGTGAGTGTTTAAACCTGTGCTTTTAGCTTATCCAGATCGTATTTTTGACCTAACCAAGCCACCAATTGAGCTGGACTCTCGTGCTGCTCAAATGACGTTTTAAGCTGGTCTAAACTCAGGATGTCATCCAATGTCAGACCGTACTGGTCTTGTAACTGAGTAGACACCTCGTGTTGATATTGCAGCCAGGCCCGCTCAAAAGCGGTTTGCTGCAATGCCATGTTTGGAACAAATACCATGGCCGTTACCCAAGCTCCTTGTGCGTCCGCATCTGCGATCAAAACAGGGTTCTTGGGGATCACGACACTATGTGTTGAGTACGACCGTTGTACTAACGTTCGACAACACGCCACTTCTGGTATCGATTCACTTTCAACCGCATCAGTCACACCACGAAAATGTGCTTCAAACTGGTTCAGTTGGCTGGGGTTATGGATGGTTGATTGCATAATTTCCTCTTACATAGTTCAGAGGACATGCGCCCTTAAGGGCAACATGCCCTCAAGGACGTTAGAAATAAAATGAGTTTGGTACAGTCGAACCAAGGTTTGGTCTGACGGTTGGTTGTGGTATTGCACGTAAGTTATCTGCCTGAGCAGATACTGGCTGTGCGGGTTTAGGTTCAGGTTTGGGCATCAGTTGTCTGATATCCAATTGACCTTCACCGTGCATTCTCATCTTGTCTGGATCAGACAAAATTAAAATGGTCGCCATCAGTTCGTGATAGAGATTGTCTGTCACAGGGCCGGTCTTCGGCAGACGAACAAATAAATTGTCCATCGCTTCGACCATCGGCTGAACTCGATGATCCAGGAATGACAAACCATCCAACTTGTCTCTTAACCGTTTGAGAGGGTTAAGGGCTCGCTGACTGATTTGATTCTTACCTGCAACAGAACGCTCAAACAGTTCATTGGCATCACGAGCCACTTCCCTAAAGAGGGTGTGTCCCATACCATTGACCTTGTCATCTAAGCCACCAGCTTGTTCAGCTGGTTGCATTCGATAGATGGCATAATCGAACTGAAGCCGTTGTTCCACGTCTTCGATGGGTGATAATGCACGCCGGATTGCATCTGCAAATTCCGGGTGTTTTGCAACCCAGTCAAACGTCACCTGATCATAGTTGTCCAAGAACAACTGCTTGCACTGCGCAAACTCCTGACCGATCCGGTCAAGCTCTGGAACAATCTGATCAATTCGGTCTTCAGGGACGGCATAGCCACCTAAAAACCGCACACCGACTTGCTCACACAAGCGCTGCGCTTCTTTCTTAAGCCTTTCAAAGTTCGCCAATGCCTCTGGGTCGCAAATTTTTTTACTCCCTAAGCTGGCAACATCCTTCGGTGGAAGTTGGCTGCCATTGGCTAATCTGAAATCTTCAGGCCTTAGTTTTTTTCTACCGCTCCAGATGGAACAGTCGATGTGACAAATCAAAAGTTTGTCGAGGGTTTGAATACTCATAGTGCATCCTCATGCGAGATGGGGACGCACCACTCCCAGCAGGAGCAATGGCCCCCGTTTGGGTGGTAGTAGTTGACGCGCTAATGGCAATACCACTATCAGAAATAGTAATTTTGCGAATCAGGCGACGATCGGTTGAGATCGATTTTCACAGGCATTAAGTCCAGTGCTTCAGCTATCGGGCGAACCCGCTCTAAATCACTGCCTAGCAACCGCAATACATCTTTTTCCAACTTCAGTTGGTCGGATACTTCTATCCCTTCAGGACTCGCTACTGTGAGTGAACACAGTGGTGGTAATTGACGCTTAAAAGCCAGTAACAGCAACAATGGCCACGGGCCATCATCAGTGTTAACAATGCCAGCGCCTTCACCTGACACCATGCTGATTTGATTGGTACTAGGTAATCCGCTTTTGCAAAACCCTAATGACCATTCTCCAATCCTGACCTGGTTATCATCAATAACAGCCAAGCCATAGGCTTCAAGCAGCTTTGCCATATCGAACAACGCTTTTTTCGCCAGCGATATTTGGCCATTGACGTCCTTGCGAGTACGAAACTCCCAACTGACGTTATTGACGCACGCGACACTATCTAGCGCATTTGAGAGTTCAAATGGCCGCCCTTGATGATCAATGCCGACTTGTCCAACCAATCGATAACCCTTGTTGATTTTCTCATTGATTCGTCGGTCTGCTTCAGCGTTAGGATCAGTCGAATCAATCAATCGCTGCTGCGACAATTGACCGGCTTTTCCAAACCGAACTTCAATCTCCTGGGTATCCGATCCAACGTAAATGGCCCATTCTTTGGCTGTCCCATCAGAATGACGGTAACGGTAAAGAGCAAAGCACTTATCCATCATCAATCCTCCCAATGGTCACCGAAGACATCAGCGGCAATACGGTGAATGGCTTCTCGTTGCTCCAACTCAGCACGAGCCGTCAAAGACCGAACCAGTGCATACTCCACTGCGTTAGGAGCGCCTTTAAAAGCAAGTGTTAACTTTGCCCAGCGCACCAAGGTCCGAGTGGACATAGTGATACTAAGCTCAGCACCACCATCCGCGCCCCCAATAAAGAGACGACGAATGTCACCAGCCACTTTCACCATTTTTTGGCGAAAGACTTCTGGCAAGCCCGGCGCAACGTTCTCCAGAATGGCTTCCTCTACAGAAGGCTCTGCATAGGTCGCTTCGATGATTCTAAAGCGATCAAGAAAAGCCAAATTCTGTTGGAGCACACCTTGATACAAGCCCGTTTGGTCACCGCTGCCCGCACTGTTGCCGGTAGCGATAAAACGAAACTTGGTATGTGGCATGATGATCTCACCGCCATTTTGTGCGATGACCAACGGGGCACCTTCCAAAATGTCATTGAGCCCAGCCAGTTCAGCAGGCTCAGCAAGATCCATTTCATTAATGATCAGCAAATGGCCATGCTTGACAGCCAGTGCCAGCGGCCCATACACAAAGGTCATGTTGCCATTAACCAGTGTGTGGTGACCGATAAGATCGGACAACTCCAATCGACCGTGCGCAGTAATTTGCTGAACAGGCCAATTCAATCGAGAAGCAACTTGGCAAATTAGCGAGGTCTTACCGCATCCAGTGGGGCCTGTAATATACAAACCGTCACCGTCTGGGTGAGACAAGAACGCCAATACGTCACGTAAGTCTTCTTTTCTAAAAACATACTCGTCCTTGCGAACGGGAATGTTTGGATGGGTAGTGTCGGCACTAAATCCTTCCAGAACGAAAGCATCAGGAGCCGGGACATTAAACGCTTGATTCACTTGAACCAAAAATGGGGATTGTTCTGTCATGGTAAACCTCATTAGTTTTAACGAGGCCCCATGCCCCAACAGGGAATGAAGTCCCCGTCGGGTGGTGTGTTGATTGTGGTATGGCTGTGTATGTAAGAGTTCAGCTCGCTCTATCATTCGTACCCAGCATTGGCTACGAGTGAAACTGCTTTCTGATGCACTCGATGTAAGCGCATGAGAAAGGAGCCGAAATCGGCTCCAAGTGAACGTTAAAAGTAAAATGAGCTCGGCGAGTCACCTGGCAGAACCAAGTTATCTTGCTCAAGACTGATTTTGATTGGTGTTTCAACGGGCTGCTCTGGCTTATTGGTGCTAATGCGCAACCGCTCTTGTGGCGCTTTTCGGTAAGCGGCTAAAACCTGTTCATCCAGCTCGCCTAACTTATCGGTGGCCAATTGCTTATAGTCCACCGTGCCCGCCATCATGTAGCGGCTGAGTTTGACCCCAGCATAGTCGGCATGAGCGTAGTTACCCATCATGGCGACCAATTTTGACTGGGCGTCTCGCATTTCCTCTTTCAAAGATTTAATGTGATTTTCCAGTCGGACCACTTCGGCATGTGCTGAGCAATACTGTCGAGACAGCGATGTCCAACGGTATTGGGCTTCACCCTTGGGAACAAAACAATCTTGCTCAGGGCATTTTGACGGCTCTTTTTTGGTCTGTACTAACTCCCAAAACTGAAGCGCTGTTTCTTGCAACTCAGTTAAGAACGCCGCGTCTCGCTGTATTTCAAACTCAATCAGTTGATCCTCAAAATAGAAAACCAACCAACCTCGCGTGCTATTGGCGACCAGTATTTGATGCTGTACTTGCACCCAATACAACTGGTACGCCTCGCTTTGTTCTCGGTGAGCTTGCACATCCTCAAAAACTGACTGGCAAGGACATTTCAGTTCAACGGGTTCGCCCGCATCGTTGATGCCATCAAAGCTGGCTCGAAAGATTGCGTTATGATCGGCTTCTGCACATGACGGCAGAAGAAAGTCATTATGCGCATTCTCAAATGCTCGCCTTGCTTGAGGCTCCAACCTTATACCACGAAGCACATTTGGATTATTCGACAGGTCTTCCGGTAATACGAATCCGGTTTTTTCTGCCCATAATCGCCAAGGTGTTTTGTAGGGTGAACGCCCCATAATAATTGGGGCTTCAGATGCCGTAACCCCTGCAATGCGCCACTGGTGCCATGCAGGAGTACGTTGTGATAGGTCGATAACCTTCATATTGCCTCCTTTGAAGGGAGACTCCCCTGAAGGAGAGAACTCCCCTTCAGGGTTAAGTGGTTACTTTGCAGCTTGTGCTAACGCTGTTTGGTGCTGAACAACACTTGCTTGAACCGAATCAATTGCCGCTTTACCGGCTTGAATCGAACCTAAGACAAGGGCAACAACCAATACCAAGCGAAAAAGTGAGGCTGATTTAGTCATGGAAGATCTCCAAAAAAAAGACGAGACCTTCCCCCTGACGGGAGAATAATCCCGCCAGGGTTAGTAAAATGAATGCGTGGCGCTAAGAAGCTAAAGGCTGTGTGAGCGCTTTGGCTGCTTGTTGCTGAGCATTAAAGATTTCTTGCTTCGCAAACGTCAGCTCAACACCTTGAAAATGTTCATTGGCATATTCCAATGCACTATTCCAAGCGTTTGAAGCTTCCGCCCGCTCGATAAGCTTGTAAACAAGCCCTCGGGTTCGATCATCAACTTGCTCGGGTGGAATCACAGATGGCTCAACAACGTGTGTTGCTTGGCCTTCGATAATTCGCTCCGCTTCGTCTTGATCGAAAATTCCCACAAAGCCAAACGCAATGCGGGAACACTGGATCATGGATTTATGTCTTAGCATTCGCTTAGTGTGCGTCTGCCATGGACCATCTACACGGTAAGGGCCATTTTTGCCATTACCTTCAAAAGGCGGTCGATAGACTTCATCCAGATACTCAGTGATTTTGACTGGGTGCGAACGGTCGCGCCGATAGATGATGCATTCCATCCATTCAGGGCATTCTTTCGCGCCATCCAGTGAGACTTTGTTTTCTGAAGTCTTGAACTCCATGCCATCAAACTGGTCGTGTTGATTGATGATGCGAGACCATCCATCGACACCTACCACTGGGATAATCCCAGCTTGTTTATCAGGGAACGCAAAAATCTCTTTGGTGAAAGGGTTCAAACCGTACTGATCTGCAACCACCAAGAGCGCCATCATCTGCTCATTGGTCGGTGCACTACCGTCACGTTGCTTGAATGCTGTTGCTTTTAGGGTATCGAACAACTTGTTTGGATCGACACTAAAGCGCTCAGCAAAGCGTTGGATTAGCTTTGGTTTTTCCATTATGGACTCCGACAATCAAAGTGGGAGTCTGCCCCTGACGGGAAAGTACTCCCGGCTGGGTTAAAGCGTTATCGCTCGGTTAAAAATCTGGTTCAGGATAAGTTTGTGCCCAATTAGCTTGGGAGCTCGCATCATCCGCCGGTGATGGCTCAGATGCTTTGTTCACACTATCAAGAAGCAGAAACTCATCCGCGTCCACTTCGGTCAATCGATGCTTAATGCCATCTTTCTCCCATGAGCGCGTGCGCTGAGGCCCTTGAACAAAAAGCTTCGCTCCTTTTTGGATCAAATCTTTTGCTCTTAGCCCTAACTTAAATCCACCACGATCTCGAAAAACGACCCGATGCCATTCCGTATGCTCTTTGAGCTCATTGGATTGACGGTCGCGCCATTTCTCAGAAGTGGCCAGTGAAATGCTGGTCACTAAATCACCTGATGGATAGGCTCGCGTCTCTGGCTCAGAGCCAACGTAGCCTATGAGTGTTACTTGGTTTTTCATGATGTTCTCCTCGTCTTAGTTGAACTCTGTGCACACAGTTGCTTCTACCCGACTGGGCAAAGAAGACTGACGACGCAGATAGGTTGGTATTTCGAGTAAAGCCATGTCGTACTGATGTGGCTCTTTGTAAAACGCAGATGTCAAACGGGGCATACCAGGAGCTTTAGGCACTGCCATTGGACGACGTTTTGATGTTGGTGTGAGCAATCGCTTGATTTGAGTAAGTACAAATCGAAACGGGCGCACGGTTTGACGAGCAAGTAATCGCAAAAGCGACCAGCTCAGTTTTGCAAGCAACATAATGCCTGCGATTTGGATAATAAATCCGAAGATATATTCCATTGGTGACTCCTTAATTTGGTTGTGAAGGAGTCACCCCAACTGGGGAAAACTCCCCCAGTTGGGTGGTGAAAAGGCGAACCGTAAGGAACGCATGGTTGCGCATGTAAAAACATGCAGGCTATTTGTTTAAGGAGGCTAGCTACCTCTTAGTACCACTGAGAAAACTCAGCGGCGGGCTTCCTTTGAGCTCATGCTCTCAGGCGCAGATATCACTGAAACAGATCAGCAATATTTGATAGTCAGTGTAACCGTCTTATCCAGACAGGATAGTTAGAAAGATGCTCAATTCTTCCACCTAGCTGAAAGGCCATTACCGCACAGAGGATTAGGCTAGGGACTGATTATTGTCATATCAGGAGCAAACTTATGGCCCAAGCAAGACCCAATTACTCAAAACCCATCTTTGAACAATCATTCACAATTAATAGCTTACAGGCGCAACGTGTCGTTGACCGTGTTTTTAGACGGACGGTCAGTGCGCTTTACGGAATCGATGTCATCCTGCGCATCATCGGCGATGAGAACGAAATTGATGAAGTGGAACAGATCATTAGCCAGTTGATCGAGGATTGCGCTAAGGCGGTAGACAACGAACAAGCTCGTTTAGACAAATTGATGGAGTCCAACGGTATCGATGAAGTACCTGACTACACCGACCCGATTACCTTCAACGCCAAAATAAGCTCGCCTCAGGTTGGCCAGTTTGTCGGCTTAGTGCGCAAACTCGATGCGTTAATGATCTCAATGGACACTCTCTGGTTGTCTAGCGTGCTTAGCAACAAGCAACGCGTTGATGGCAACTACGCATGGCAACAGCGCATTATCAAACTTGCACGACGCATTATTGATATCGAAATTCGAGCACGAAAATCAGCCCAAGCTAAGGGTAAAGAAGCAGAAGTTGAGCAAGCGGTGCCTTCAACCGATGACGATATCACTGAAGAGGAAACAGATAACCCCGCCAACTAGCCAACTAGGCTCCCATCAACCAGCCCCTCTCGAAGGGGCTCTTCATCTTGCTGTATTTTCTATCAAAATCATTAAAATGAATTTAACTGTCATTTTTGGCCAAGCTACATGAATAGAACTAATTTTTTCGTTACTTTCTTTAGGGTAAGCGGATTAAATGGTTGATCTTACCTTTGCATGAGAGTGAGACAGACCGGCATCTCATCGGATTATCTGGTT
>NZ_JAWPOR010000079.1:0-1468 GCF_033344395.1 Vibrio sp. 1874 | reverse complement strand
ATCAATGTGACCTGCGTTGTGTCCATGCGGCCTAACGGTTTGGGCTATGGGCAGTGGCGGTTTGCGTGAGCCTTTCCTGTCAAACCGAGAAAACGCTCGGGCGGGCTACCGACTTTGCAAATTGCACTTCAACCCGCCATTGCCTATGAGCCAGTGTTAGCGGTAGTTTTTTATTTATTCAAATAGTAATCCCACGTTATTTTTGCAATGTCTGAAATAATCTTTTCATTAATTTCCGAAGTTTCTTTGGACTCTGCAACAAATACGCTTATAAAAATTAATTGTCCATTCGGTAAAGTAATTACCCCAACATCATTAGTGGCTGCTGCAATTCCATTATTTATTCCGGAAGTCCCTGTTTTATGAGCAACAATTGTATTCTTTGGTAATTGTCCTTTTAATCGGTTACTTCCTGTTGTTGTTTCTCTCATAATTTTCCAAATAAAATCATAACTTTTTTTAGAAAGTAATTGGTTCTTATTATTATAAGTATCTATTAACAGTTTGTTCATCGCTGTTGGGGTTGCCCAATTTTGATATTGGGTATTCCAATCCTTGTGCATTTGTTCTTCGTTTGCTTTGATTGAAATATCAGTGAAATGATTAGCATTCAAGAATTTTTGAACAGAATCAGTTCCTCCGATTAATTTTAGCAAAATATCACAACCAATATTGTCGCTCTCTGATACTGTATAATTTAGTATTTGTTCAATCGTCAAAGTTGTTCCATTAGGGAATTCCTCTTTAATCGGACTCCACATTTTAGGCAAAAGGTCTTGAGGGGTAATCTCTATTTTTTGTTCAAAAGAAAGATTCCCTTTATCTATCTCAGACAAAACGGCTAAAGCAATCGGAAATTTCATAACGCTTTGCATCGGGAAATGGAAGTCGTTATTAATCTTCAAAGTATCCTTCTCATTGCTGTTGAATATTGCTACTCCTATTCTGGCATTTTTTGCCTTTAAAACATTCTCAATTTTCAAAGTTAAGTTGTCAGTTTGAGCATTTGAATACGCAATTGTAAAAAATAAACTTAACAATACTAATAATATCCTTTTTACGATTTTCATATGTCTGTACTCCTATCTGGTTAAATTACCGCTAACACCTGAATTAAGCCGCGCCGCGAAGCGGCGTCGGCTTGAATGAGTTGTTAGGCAACACCGCGCTTTCTCTCGAAGGCTTGTCGTGTTTGAACCATGTAAACCGCCGGCCCGTCAGGCGTGGTGATGATCTTCTCCCGCACGAATCCTGCCTTCTCATAGCAGCGTATGGCTCGATGGTTGTTCGGAGTCGGGTCGGTCTGAATCTTCGTCACGGTGGGGTCCGAGAACAGTAGTTCAACGAGAGCGCGGACAAGCCTTGTTCCTAGGCCTTTGTTCAACTGTGTCGGGTCAGCCAGAGGCTGGTCTATTCCTCGCGCTCCTGGGTCGGTTTCATCTTCCCGCCAGCCACCGCCGCCTCCGAG
>NZ_JAWPOR010000078.1:0-1507 GCF_033344395.1 Vibrio sp. 1874 | reverse complement strand
TGAGCGCTTCAGCATATCTAGAATGGGGACAATAGCGACTTTTTCAAGAGAATCGACTGCTTTTTTTATTGAAAAGCGTAAAAAGAGATCTTGCTCTTGTTTTACTCCACAGAGTTGAAAACTAAATCCCCCATCATCCCTACAACCCATTAACATTTCTAAAGGCATAAAAAGGACGTGTAATAGGAATGCAAGGATGTCTCAACGAAATCGTATTTTACTGATTTTTTTCGCCTTATATTTCCTGTGCGCCATTGTGGGCGGGCGCTGGGTGTGGCAACACAGCTATCAATCTTTGCTAGATAAACACCAATCACAGCTCGAACAATTTTCTAGCCACATCAAAAATAAGCTCGATAAATACGCCCATATACCCAATCTTTTAGCCAAAGATGATCCTCTTTTTGAAGCTCTACTGAATCCTTCAAATAGCGCTCAACTCGAAATCACCAATCGCTATCTAGAATCGGTGAACAACGTTATTGAAGCGGCAGATACTTATTTGATTGATCAATGGGGCACGACCATTGCAGCAAGTAACTGGCGTAAAAAGCGCTCTTTTATTGGACGCAACTTTGCTTTTAGACCTTACTTCAAACAAGCCATCAGCGGTGAAAGCAGCCAATATTACGCTCTGGGCTCAACATCCGGCCAACGTGGCTATTACTACTCATATCCAATAATTTATGCTGGCGGCGTGTTGGGCATCGTGGTCGTAAAAATGGATTTGAGTAAAATTGAAGATAACTGGCAACAACCTGACAGCGTGTTCGTGGCCAGCGACCCTCACAATATTGTCTTTATGAGCAGCCGGCAGGATTGGCTATTCAAAAGCCTACAACCGTTAAGTGATGCAGATAAAAAGCAAGTTTGGACGAGTAGACAATATCTCGACACATCGATTACGACATTGGGCTTTGTCGGCAACTTAAATGCACCAAATTCTGAACTGAAACAAGGCTACCCCTACAATAAAGGGACACTGGTTGTCTCTTCACTGCCTTTACCTGAGTTAAAGCTAACGATTCGTGTGCTTTCGCCAAAACAATCCATCGTTTGGGTTACGATGGGCTATATCGTTGTGCTTACGTTGGCCTTTACAGTTTTGTTCTTGATTGGCCAGTTGATTTATCACCGCCAACAACGCCATTTGCAGTTAGAACGAATCCAACAAGAAGCGAATCAGAAGTTAGAATTTCAAGTCATGGCGAGAACAGCAGAGTTACAGGCTGAAATTGCGCAGCGAACCGAAACGGAGCAAACACTGCGTTTGACCCAAGATGAGTTGATTCAAGCGGCTAAGCTGGCAGTTCTCGGTCAAATGTCAGCGAGCATCAGCCATGAGCTGAATAATCCGTTGGCAGCCATTCGTAGCTTTGCTGAGAATGGAAAATTGTTCCTTCAGAAAGAAAAGTATGACCGAGTGGAAGACAATCTCACTCGCATTTCAGCCCTCACAGACAGAATGGCAAACATCAGCCAGCAATTGCGTTCGTTTGCCAAAAAG
>NZ_JAWPOR010000077.1:0-1510 GCF_033344395.1 Vibrio sp. 1874 | reverse complement strand
AAATTGAGCCAATTTGACCACTCATCTTTTGCAGTTCAGAAACGGCAGACACAGACTCGTGAAGGCGCGTTTCTAGCTGATTGATAGTCGAAATGTTACTACTCATGACATTTCGGCCTTCTTCGGATGCAGACTCAACACGTTGAACCATTTCCAAAGAGCCTTGAGCGCTTTGCGCAACTTCTTGAACCGAGTGAGACATCTCGGTCATAGCCGTTGCCACGTTGGCGGTCTGCTCACGTTGTGCATTCAACTTAGATTGCGCTTGAGAAGACGTTCGTTCGTTGGTTGTCGCGGTCGAGGCTAAGTTTTCTGATGCTTCATTTAGCTTCACTAGAATGTCGTGCAAGCTGTCCGCTAACGTGTTGATATGGCCACTAACGCGGCTGAACTCGTTGTTAAAGCGAATATCAATACGTTGCGTCATATCGCCTTTAGTCAGGCTCTCTAGCGCATTGAGAATACGTGTTAATGGCTCACGCACACTTTGCGCGATGTGATAGCCGATAGCCGCAGCAAACAAAACCACAACTACACCAATCACAATCGCTTTCGTCACGCCAGCAGAGTAAATGTCACCGGCATCATCAAGAGATTCGTTTAGTTTGTCTGTTGCTGTCGTTGTGAATTGCTCAAGGATAGCCATCGTAGAATCGACTTTGTTAGCTAAGTTCGCAATGTTGTCGTACAGAGCTGCGCGAGCGTTGAGGTAGTTGTTGTGTTGGTCTAGCACACCACCACGCATACCTACGTCACGGGTAAATTGTTCTACGGATTCGCCAAAAGCTTTTTCTAACTCAGGAAGCTGAGTGACCAACCCACGGAATGCGTAGTTCAAGTGCGTTACTGCTTTACGGTTTTTCGTTACCGCTTGCGTAACAAACTCAGGATTGGAGCTGGCCAGCGCATCCGAAGTGATCACTTCGGCATCTTTGAGTTTGATGAAGTAGCTTTTCGCCATAACTTTCACTGAAATACTCGATTGGTCTGCAACGTATTCTTTCAGGCCAACAGAAAGTTCAGTGTTGAGTTTTTGAAAGCGGCGCGATGACTTCTGCACTTCTTCTTGTGCTGAAAACATTGCTTCATAGTTGTCCATTGCTTCGAGCGCTTCGGTAAAGTAGCTTTGCTCTAGCGTCTTCAGTTGAGAAAAAGGTTCGGCAAGAGAAGGGTAGATCTGGCTTGCTGATTCGAGCTGCGCCAAAGTGGATTCAAAACGTTGTTGAGATCTCGCAAACTCCTGACGCATTTCTTCCATGCGCTGTTTATTCTCAGTGGTCAGAAAATCTTTAAACGACTTGTCGGCTGAAAGCAGTTCCACACTGGTTTGGTTAGATAACGATACAAGGGGCAACGATGATTTAGAGACGGTTTCAAATTTACCGTGAATATCGTGCATTCCCCCCATCATAATGGCAATTGTGACAGCAAACAGGATGATGATCAGTGCAAAGCCGGCATACATCCTTTTAATAACTGAACCTCGCATAAGTGAGCTTCCTCTCCCAAA
>NZ_JAWPOR010000076.1:0-1526 GCF_033344395.1 Vibrio sp. 1874 | reverse complement strand
GCAAACCACCTTAATCACTAAAATCAACGCATAGTGAAAATGCCACGCGTTGCGAATCCCTCTTGAACAGTTTGTTAGGTGCGTAGCCAAAGTTGGTAAAAGTCTGTTTCATCGTGCTTGGGATTCTTGCGCACGAACTCCCAACCATGACGCTTATAGAATGTAAGAGCTCGATGGTTAGTTCGGCTTACTGAAAGTACAGCACGCAAACAACCCGCTTTACTCAAAGTGCTTACAATATAATCCTGCAATTTTGCAGCGAGTCCTGAACCACGAAAATTCGGCTTTAAGTAAATGAGATGTACATAGCCAGTCCCCGGCTCGGGTGAAAAGCTACGAAACTCTAACTGCCCTGCAAACTGACCATCCACAAATATATGGATATAGAACCATCCTGATGTTGCTACCCGGTCTAATACTCGTTCACGATAACCACTGATGAAGTCATCGAAACCATCGTAATGCCCAAAACTACAAAAGTATGCATCTTTTCTTGCAGCAACGCATAATTCGAAATCATCAATGTTTATCTGCCGAAAAGTAATTTCCATACTTACCTTTTCCTTCAAGCACCTAACGCCCTGTTAAGGTGTGAGCAACGCAATACCGATGCCGCCGCATACCACCTTAATCACTTACATCAACGCATGACGAAAATGCCACGCGTTGCGAATCACTCTTGAACAGTTTGTTAGTATTCAGACCCAACCTGTTACACCGAACTTAGAAAGAAGTCTTACTTATCAGTTCTCTACCGTCTTGATACCACAGTTTTCACAGATCGTATGTCGAGAAAACTCATCCATAGAAGCTAAAAATGGGCCAACTGCCCAACCTTTGATTAACCCTGCTATAAACTCTTTACACTTTTGATGTTTTACACCAGCAAAAGGACTAGGGCTCCTAATCAATACGGTGATATGTTTGGATTTAATGTTGCAAGCAGAACACTGATATTTGTCTATCTGATGAAGCACTAATTTTCCTCCTGAATACTAACGCCTTGTTAAGGTGTGAGGCACGCAATACCGATGCTTCCGCATAACACCTTAACCACCAAAACCAACGCATAGTAAAAATGCCACGCGTGCCGAATCACTCTTGAACAATTTGTTAGCATACTTTTTCAATGCTCATAGACCTTTAAGTGATTCTCTTAGTTTATCCATAGTTTGAATTCCAAGTTCACTACTAACCCAACCGTACTGGTCTCCATGAAACCTAGGGAAAATATGCAAATGGTAGTGATCGAGCTCGTTGAAATGAGGTGCTTCTCCATTGTTTTGCATAAAGCCGATACCATCGGGATTGAACTTAGCTTCTATACGTTTATATAAATCTCTTGCAACGTCGGTGATCTCAAAAAACACAGACTCAGGCAGGTCAATGAATGTACGGTATTGAGTCTTAGGACAAATTAAAATATGCCCAAAGTTGATTGGATCATGATCTGCAAAAGCTATAACTTGGTCAGATTCGTACACGATGACCGAGTCAATTTCACGATTAACAATTTGTTCGACTAT
>NZ_JAWPOR010000075.1:0-1533 GCF_033344395.1 Vibrio sp. 1874 | reverse complement strand
CGCATTGCCATCTTCAATTGCTGATAGGCCTTCAATGTCTACGTAGTCCGCTGAGTAGTCGGTGATCTGACCGTATTTATCTTGGAACAAACCAGAAACATCGCGCGTTTGTTCAAACAGTTCGCCCTGTTGTAGGTACCAGCCATCAACAATGGATTGCAGGCGAGCTTGCTCTGCTTCAACAACCATTGGTGGTAAGTTTGCAGATTCGATTTCGATTTCGAATACTGTGCTCACAGTTGATAGCACATCCCCGTTAGAGTTTTTGTCCTGCGCCGTTAGAACAATCTCAAAATCACCGGATTTTTCTACGATAGCGGTTGGGTGTAGAACAATTAGGTTACCAACTTGCTCAACTTCAATGCCTGTGCCCGCTAAATTATGCGTCAGTTTTGTGCTCACAAGGCTTTGGTCTTTGTCTTTGAAAAGACCTTCGATGTTTAGCTCAACGCCATCAAATGCGGCACCTTTTACGATTTCTGGTAGCTTATCCAGTTTATCTTCAGCTGCGTCTTCTATGGTTTCGTTGACGGTTAGCTTGTTGTTGACTACCGTTTCAGGCGCTAAGTTGTCGCTATTCGGCGTGCTATCAGTGATGACTGGACGTAGGCTTGGGTCATTGATGTTTTCGCCAGACGCGACAAGACGATCCACTTCTTGGTTTGCCGCTTGAGCAAACTCAGTCGCTTTCTTCTCGTAATTTGTTGGGTTTTGCGCTTTAGATTCTGTCAGAATCTGAGCGGTTTTATGTAGTTCGGCGTTTTTTGTCGCACCTTCAACAAAGTCACTGTACAGATCAATCGGAGCTTCCTCTGAGCCTCCCAATGCTTTGTTTACGTTTGCTTTCGCGTCTTCTTCAGTAATTGAAGGGTCTTTTGCCATTTCAATCGCCACAAGGTCCGTGATAGGTGAAATCACGTTAGACGATGATGGTGCGCGGAATACGATTTCGTGCGCCATAGCTTGGCTTGGGTGGTCCATATCTACGGTGTAGGTGCCAGCGTATTTCTTGGCATCCAAGGCGATAAGTTGTTTCTGTTTCGCACCGTTTGGAACGAGAGTTTGCAGTGCTAAGGTTTTTTCTGGTTTAGCGGCCAGTGTAAGCTGACCTTTCTCATCGGTCAGACCAAGAATAGATTCTTGAGTGTCCCATTGACCGTTGTTGTTCGTGTCTTCAAAAACAACTGCATTTTTGAAGTAGCCGTCAAAACCTGTGATCACAACGCCGTCGTTAGCACTGTTTGAACCACCATCTGAACCGCCACAGCCTGTAAGAGCGATAGCCACTGACGCTGCTAGTAAACTCACCTTATTCATTATTTATTTGTCCTTGTTTCGTTTCCGAATGAGAAAGTCGCTTTTTTAATTATTTTTTTCTTTATATCTCACTAGTGAGATATAAGAGAGTGGTGTCTTTTTAATGACTATTGAGCTTAGGTTCAAGACACGAAAATCCGCACAAAACCCGTAAAATTTATTTCTATTTTTTGTCTATGATGGAAAATTTATAATTTGATCACGGTTCCAGTTTTA
>NZ_JAWPOR010000074.1:0-1534 GCF_033344395.1 Vibrio sp. 1874 | reverse complement strand
CAGTATGGATGATGCGTCAGGCAGGTCGTTACTTACCAGAATACAAAGCTACGCGTGCTCAAGCGGGCGATTTCATGTCTTTGTGTAAGAATGCGGAGCTGGCGTCTGAAGTAACTCTTCAACCACTACGCCGTTTTCCTCTTGATGCAGCGATCTTGTTCTCTGACATCCTAACTATCCCAGATGCAATGGGTCTGGGTCTGCGTTTTGCTGCTGGTGAAGGTCCGGTCTTCGATAACCCAATTACTTGCAAAGCCGACGTAGAGAAAATCGGTCTGCCAGATCCAGAAGGTGAACTGCAGTACGTAATGAATGCCGTGCGTCAAATCCGCAAAGATTTGAATGGTGATGTACCTCTACTTGGTTTCTCTGGTAGCCCATGGACGCTTGCGACTTACATGGTTGAAGGTGGTAGCTCTAAGGCCTTCACGAAGATCAAGAAGATGATGTACGCAGAACCTCAAACTCTGCATCTTCTGCTGGATAAGCTAGCAGATAGCGTGATTGAATACCTAAATGCACAAATCAAAGCCGGCGCGCAGTCAGTTATGGTATTTGATACATGGGGTGGCGTTCTGACTCCTCGTGATTACAACCTGTTCTCATTGCAATACATGCACAAGATTGTGGATGGCCTGATTCGCGAAAATGACGGTCGTCGCGTACCTGTTACGCTATTTACTAAGAATGGCGGTATGTGGCTAGAGCAAATCGCAGCAACGGGTTGTGATGCAGTTGGTCTAGACTGGACGATCAATATTGCTGATGCGAAAGCGCGTATCGGCGATAAAGTGGCACTGCAAGGCAACATGGATCCATCTATGCTTTACGCTTCACCTGAGCGTATCCGTGAAGAAGTAGCGGGTATCCTAGAAGGTTTTGGTGATGCTGGTACAGGTCACGTATTCAACCTAGGTCATGGCATCCACCTAGATGTGCCGCCAGAAAACGCGGGTGTGTTTGTTGAAGCGGTACATGAGCTATCTAAGCCTTACCACAAATAATCTCGATTTATTGAAATCCAATACCGGCCATCAGTGCCGGTATTTTTTTACCTGAAATTTGAATTGTACAGCTTAGTAAGCATTTGGCCTGTCATGATCTAATTACTATCTAAGCTGTACAATAAAAATTAAAGTCAATTATAAACAATGACTTAAATTTATGTTGTTTGTGTTTCAATTTTCTTGTTCAGATTAACCAGCAATTAGATCATCGGTAACTCAAAGCATCGAGTGAACGCGCTGTTGGAGATAGGGAACGACTTCCGACTCAAACCATGGATTCTTCTTTAACCACAGCGTATTGCGTGGGGAAGGGTGTGGTAGAGGAATAAACTCAGGTTCCCAATCTTGCCATTGCTGAACGGTTTGCGTGAGAGTTTTGGGCTTGTTGGTGAGGTAGTACTGCTGAGAGTACTGACCAATAAGCAGAGTCAACTCTATATTGGGGAGCTGTTCGAGAATCTTTTTGTGCCATGTAGGAGCGCACTCTTTTCTCGGTGGCAGATCTCCCGAGTTACCTTTACCCGGAT
>NZ_JAWPOR010000073.1:0-1549 GCF_033344395.1 Vibrio sp. 1874 | reverse complement strand
TAATGATGTTGCCCTGCCACATTGGTTTCAGCCACGAAACAGGTAAACGTAGACGCTGTTTGCCATTGAGCACTTCTACTTGGTCGTTGCCAACTGCATACAAAATCACGTAACCAACATCGCCTTGATAATTCAGCTCTAAAATAACCGGTCGATTTTGCTGCATCAGCAAGGGCCACGTTGCCATTTTTCTTTCACAACGCATGGTGGATTGAGGCTCAGACAAGCAAAGATTATCGCGCACTGATGCTCGATATCCCCAAAGGCGGTAAAGATCATTCACGGCAAGATTGGATTGTTTCTGCGCCAACAGCATATCGCGCTGTGCATCAGTTAGCTGCTCACTTGCCATAAGAGGAGCAGGAGTAGACGAAGACGCAGCAACGGGGACTTCCGACATCGGAGTCTTAGGCTTCACTGGCATGTAATTTATTGCAGCCCAGCCAACACCAACCGCTGCCATTACACCAATAGCAGCCGACCCCCAAGCTGGCCATGTAAATGGCTGACGAGGTTTATCTTGCTGGTAAATGTCCGCCTGAAACTGCATGACTTCTTCGCAGGCTTGTTGCACCGTCTGTTTATCGACAACGACACTGCCCTGGTGATAACTCATATTCAATGCTTTATCACAAATCAGGTTGATGAGACGCGGAATGCCATGGCTATACTTCGCAATCAACTTGCTGGAACTGCGATGAAACAGTTGCTGATCACCACCAGCCGTGTGCAAACGAAACGCGATGTAATCCGCAGTCTCTTTCTCATCAAGAGGTAACAGATGATAACGGCCAGTGATACGCTGTGCGAGCTGACGCAACTGCGTAGTCTGTAACAAGCGTTGCAACTCTGGCTGCCCTACCAACAGCACCTTAAGCAGCTTTCTGGTATCGGTTTCTAAGTTCGTTAACAAGCGCAGTTGCTCAAGTACATCGGCAGCAAGATGCTGAGCCTCATCAATGACGAGCAACGTCTGCCAACCCACCTTGTGGTTACGCAGCAAATAATGATGTATGACTTGGTTTAGCTGTTTTAACGTCGCATCCTGCGGATAAGAGATCTTAAATTCATCGCAAATCGCTTCTAGCAGATCTCGGCTCGAAAAAGTCGGATTGAGAATCAGCCCCGCTTTGGTGCTTTCATCTAAATTCGCGAGCATGGCTTTGGCCACTGTCGTTTTGCCTGTTCCTACCTCACCGGTCAGCATGGCAAAACCACCGCCGTCGCCCAATCCCGCATTGAGGTGCGTGATCGCTTCTTTATGACGTTGGCTTAAATACAAATAACGTGAGTTTGGAACAATCGAAAACGGCTGTTCAACAAACCCAAAAAAGTCCTTATACATTAGGATCTCCAGCTAAAAACCCATCCCAAAAGAATCAAATATGATGTAAACATAGTTGCATCTGTTCTTGGGAGTAAAGAAAAGTACCATTGCTTGCTACAATGTCCAACGTCATATCCATAAATTCAGAGGTAATTCGTGCAAGTTTATTTAGTAGGTGGCGCAGTTCGAGATAAATTGCTCGGAATTGATAGTTATGACAAT
>NZ_JAWPOR010000072.1:0-1551 GCF_033344395.1 Vibrio sp. 1874 | reverse complement strand
AACGATAAACAACGTGAAGCCGTTGCAGCACCTCTAGAAAACTTGCTCGTTCTTGCTGGCGCAGGAAGTGGTAAGACTCGCGTTCTTGTTCACCGTATCGCTTGGTTGATGTCGGTAGAACAAGCGTCTCCGTTCTCAATCATGTCGGTAACCTTTACCAACAAAGCGGCAGCGGAGATGCGTGGCCGTATTGAAGAGTTGATGATGGGCAGTGCGTCAGGCATGTGGAATGGTACCTTTCACGGTATTTGTCACCGCATTTTGCGCGCGCACTATCTTGATGCCAAGCTACCTGAAGACTTTCAAATCATCGACAGCGACGATCAACAGCGTTTACTGAAGCGTCTGATCAAAGCACAAAATTTGGATGAGAAGCAGTGGCCTGCACGCCAAGTGGCTTGGTGGATTAACGGCAAAAAAGACGAAGGTCTGCGCCCAACACATATTGATGCTTACCACGATCCTGTGACCAAAACCTACTTGCAGCTATACACCGCTTATCAAGAAGCGTGTGACCGTGCAGGTTTGGTCGATTTTGCAGAAATTCTGCTTCGCGCTCATGAGCTACTGCGCGATAACAAGTTTGTCCGAGAGCACTACCAGGCACGCTTTAAACACATTCTGGTTGACGAGTTCCAAGACACCAACAATATCCAATACGCTTGGCTACGCATGATGGCGGGGCCTGAGTGTCATGTGATGATTGTGGGTGACGATGACCAATCGATTTACGGTTGGCGCGGAGCAAAAGTCGAAAACATTGAGAAATTCACCCGTGAATTCCCAAGTGTAACCACCATTCGCCTAGAGCAGAATTACCGTTCCACCAAGACCATTTTGGAAGCTTCCAATACCTTGATCGCCAATAACACTGAGCGTATGGGTAAAGAGCTGTGGACTGACGGCGTTGTTGGTGAGCCGATTTCGGTTTACAGTGCTTACAACGAGTTGGACGAAGCCCGTTTTGCGGTTAACAAAATCAAAGAGTGGCAAGACAAAGGCGGAGCATTGAATGATGCAGCGATGTTGTACCGCAACAACGCCCAGTCTCGTGTACTGGAAGAAGCGTTGATTCAAGCTGGTCTGCCATACCGTATTTATGGCGGTATGCGATTCTTCGAGCGTCAGGAAATCAAAGACGCACTGGCCTACATGCGTTTGATGGCCAACCGTAATGACGATGCTGCATTTGAACGTGTGGTGAATACGCCAACTCGTGGTTTAGGTGACAAGACACTAGAAACCATCCGCCGTGCGGCGCGCGATCGTGGTTGCACGATGTGGGAAGCCAGCGTTGCGATGTTGGATGAACAAGTGCTCGCGGGTCGAGCGGCTGGGGCATTAGGTCGCTTTATCGAACTTATTACCGCACTCGAAGACGACACGTTAGAGATGCCGTTGCACGAGCAAACAGACCATGTGATCAAGTACTCTGGCTTGTTTGCCATGTATGAGCAAGAGAGGGGCGAAAAATCTAAGGCTCGTATTGAGAACTTGGAGGAATTGGTGACCGCAACTCGCCAATTCGAGAAACCAGAAGAAGCGGAAGAG
>NZ_JAWPOR010000071.1:0-1555 GCF_033344395.1 Vibrio sp. 1874 | reverse complement strand
TTAAATTGAAGAGTTTGATCATGGCTCAGATTGAACGCTGGCGGCAGGCCTAACACATGCAAGTCGAGCGGAAACGAGTTATCTGAACCTTCGGGGAACGATAACGGCGTCGAGCGGCGGACGGGTGAGTAATGCCTAGGAAATTGCCCTGATGTGGGGGATAACCATTGGAAACGATGGCTAATACCGCATGATGCCTACGGGCCAAAGAGGGGGACCTTCGGGCCTCTCGCGTCAGGATATGCCTAGGTGGGATTAGCTAGTTGGTGAGGTAAGGGCTCACCAAGGCGACGATCCCTAGCTGGTCTGAGAGGATGATCAGCCACACTGGAACTGAGACACGGTCCAGACTCCTACGGGAGGCAGCAGTGGGGAATATTGCACAATGGGCGCAAGCCTGATGCAGCCATGCCGCGTGTGTGAAGAAGGCCTTCGGGTTGTAAAGCACTTTCAGTCGTGAGGAAGGTAGTGTAGTTAATAGCTGCATTATTTGACGTTAGCGACAGAAGAAGCACCGGCTAACTCCGTGCCAGCAGCCGCGGTAATACGGAGGGTGCGAGCGTTAATCGGAATTACTGGGCGTAAAGCGCATGCAGGTGGTTTGTTAAGTCAGATGTGAAAGCCCGGGGCTCAACCTCGGAATAGCATTTGAAACTGGCAGACTAGAGTACTGTAGAGGGGGGTAGAATTTCAGGTGTAGCGGTGAAATGCGTAGAGATCTGAAGGAATACCGGTGGCGAAGGCGGCCCCCTGGACAGATACTGACACTCAGATGCGAAAGCGTGGGGAGCAAACAGGATTAGATACCCTGGTAGTCCACGCCGTAAACGATGTCTACTTGGAGGTTGTGGCCTTGAGCCGTGGCTTTCGGAGCTAACGCGTTAAGTAGACCGCCTGGGGAGTACGGTCGCAAGATTAAAACTCAAATGAATTGACGGGGGCCCGCACAAGCGGTGGAGCATGTGGTTTAATTCGATGCAACGCGAAGAACCTTACCTACTCTTGACATCCAGAGAACTTTCCAGAGATGGATTGGTGCCTTCGGGAACTCTGAGACAGGTGCTGCATGGCTGTCGTCAGCTCGTGTTGTGAAATGTTGGGTTAAGTCCCGCAACGAGCGCAACCCTTATCCTTGTTTGCCAGCGAGTAATGTCGGGAACTCCAGGGAGACTGCCGGTGATAAACCGGAGGAAGGTGGGGACGACGTCAAGTCATCATGGCCCTTACGAGTAGGGCTACACACGTGCTACAATGGCGCATACAGAGGGCGGCCAACTTGCGAAAGTGAGCGAATCCCAAAAAGTGCGTCGTAGTCCGGATTGGAGTCTGCAACTCGACTCCATGAAGTCGGAATCGCTAGTAATCGTGGATCAGAATGCCACGGTGAATACGTTCCCGGGCCTTGTACACACCGCCCGTCACACCATGGGAGTGGGCTGCAAAAGAAGTAGGTAGTTTAACCTTCGGGGGGACGCTTACCACTTTGTGGTTCATGACTGGGGTGAAGTCGTAACAAGGTAGCGCTAGGGGAACCTGGCGCTGGATCACCTCCTTA
>NZ_JAWPOR010000070.1:0-1569 GCF_033344395.1 Vibrio sp. 1874 | reverse complement strand
CACTGCAGTTGGTAGGCGATCAAGCATCTTGTAGTAATCACCAGCCACAGCGCCGATATCACCACGCAAATACGCTTGAATCATATTGAGATCTTTCAGCCAAAGTTCTTTGTCAGCATCTGAAGACGCCATGTACCCTGCGTACACATTGTCGACCGCGAACATCATGTCTTCGGTGTGATCGTTGTAAATCAAAAGCATCGCATCAGTGTAAGCTTCGAACGCTTTCAGCTCATCGTGCGCTTTACCACCTTTGTAGCCCAATGTGCCCGAAGTTACATCGATAACCAAATCACCCGAAGTCACATTCGCTGTCGTAAAGTTGATGAAAGACTGGCTAAACGACAGCACACCTGCCGCGATATCCGCATCAATGGTTCGCTTCATTGCGTTGACCATTTGCGCATCCAGCAGCAATACAGGATCGTGGAACGCTGGGACAATCGCTGTTCGGAATGGCCCCCAAGCGCTATCGATGCTCTCTGCAACCTTGTTTAGTGTTGCAGGCTCATAGCTATCTAGGTACGTTTTTAGATCGTAACCTTTGGACGTCACCAGTTGATTTGCGTAGTCGTAAGCCAGCTTGTTTGCTTTTGTTGCCACAAACTTCTCGCCGTCGATAACAAACTCAACCTTGTCACCCGCGATGATACCGTAGCGGTCTTGCTGCTTCGTAAACGTATCAAACTGAGATTGACCACGAGTCTTCACTGTATAATCGTAAGACTTCATTTGGCGCACTCCCATTCTCAAGATGACATCGCCAACACGTCCGCGGCCTTCTGCACCAATATCAAGGAATCTTGCAATACCACGAGGCATTGGTGGTAGGGACTCCATTTGCTCAGTGATGTGTAGGTTCACGGTAACACCTTTTAGATTGGTGTATTCCTTACCGTCTTTACCCACCAATTTAACTGGCGTATTTAACGCGTCATTTGCCACGATGTTGCCCATGATGTCTTCGTATTCAGCTTGCACCCCAGGGATATCAAGCAGCGATGCAAAGCTCACCTCATCGGTAAAACGGTTCGAGAATCGACGTGCTAAGAAGTGGCTCGCAAGCGCTTTGTCTGGCCAGTTACCCAACACAGACACCGCATTTGACCAAGGGTAATCCGGGTCAAAGCTACCAATTGAGTTTAGGAAGCGTCCATTCGCAGTTTCCGCAACAGCTATATAGCCCTCATCTGAATCTTCGATAAAGCGTGCTGCCAAATCATCAAAACAGCTGGCTGTTGAAAGATCGTAATCAGCCGGAATTTGGTGTGAGTTGTTGTCTAACAGTTGACCAAAAGAAATCACTTTTTGGTTGCCTGCCGCATTTTCTATCACACATTGATGCTCTGGTGTGCGCAAGATATCAAGGAAGAACGCCGCGGATTTTTTCGCCCCATTCGCGTAATCACAGAACCATGAGTTATCGGCTTTGCCTTCGCTACAGTATTGAGGGTTTGAAGCAAGGCGCAATAAGAAGTCACCCGGCTTATCCGTTGACGATGTGTAACCCAAATTGGTGTACAGGTTATCGATGCGCTCAAGATCTTCCATCTTGTCACGGATAGCGCT